>NZ_LGAA01000009.1 GCF_001294465.1 Moellerella wisconsensis ATCC 35017 | reverse complement strand
GGAGCGGATTATAGGGAGCTTATTAAATCCTGGCAAGCAAAAATTACATTTTTATTTCCGTTTGCATCATTTTCACCCAAAAAGGGCATTTATAATACGTATTGCTGCTTTTTCACCCTTTAAAATCAAAAAATTGCTGAGTAAAACTGGCTACTTTATTCCAGTCAGTATACTCAACTTCTTTAGTCGTATCTGTTTCACCATCTGTCATTTTCATTATAAGCTGGATCATCTTTTTATCGAACCAGCCATAACGTGGATAAAACAGTGCACCGGCAAATACACCGACTATAGAGGGTTGCCAAGGTGTCTTTTCCAGAAACTTTCTAACGTAGACATTCGTTTCAGCCGAGTCTTTTCCTGCTTTACGCGCAGTTAAATTGACACCAAAAAAAGCACTCGAAAGAGTATTTAACTGTTTTTGATGCGTCTTAGTAAAATTCATCAACGCCTTATTAAAGTGGCCATAACGAATTGATGCTCCGACAATAACTTTACTATAACTGGATAAGTTAAAGTTTTTGTCATTATTCAAATCACGAATGTCACACTGCCCACCTAAAGTACGCAGTTGCTCAGCCATTTTTAATATAATCTTTTTTGTCTGCCCATCAGTACTGGAATAGAGTAATAAGTAATTCATTGTTTTTCACCTTCTTCTTATATATAGCTATAACCGTTATTAGTCACGCCAGAATGTTGGGGTAAATAATACTAATAAAGTAAATACTTCGAGACGCCCAAACAGCATAGTCACTACTAAAATCCATTTGCCTACAGGATTCATCGATGTGAAGTTATCAGCAACCGTACCTAAACCGGGTCCCAAATTATTTAATGTTGTTGCAATGGCTGAAAATGCAGAAAATTCATCAACTCCGGTACTAATAAGCAGTAATAAGCTAATGATAAAAACCAGCGCATAGGCAGAAAAAAATCCCCACACAGCTTCAATTATACGTTCAGGTAGCGCTCGTTGGCCTAATTTGATGGTATAGACGGCGTTTGGATGAACCAATCTTTTTAGCTCTCGCGACCCCTGTAAAAATAGCATTAAGATTCGAATAACCTTGAGTCCTCCTCCCGTCGATCCCGCACACCCTCCGACGAAAGCAGCGCATAGCAACAAAATAGGCAAAAATAAAGGCCAACCAGAAAAACTATCGGTGGTAAAGCCGGCAGTTGTTGCCATTGATACGACCTGAAAGAAAGCTTGATCAAGCGTTTGTCCAAAACTATCGTAGACCGAATGGTAAACCAACACCGCGGTACAGATAATAACCAGCGCCAGCTGGAAACCAATAAACATACGAAACTCTGGGTCACGCGAATATATTCCTAAGCTACGCCCAGTTAATAACGCAAAATGAAGACCAAAGTTACACCCAGAAATAATTAAAAATACGGCAATAATAGTATTGATTGCTGGGCTATTAAAATAGCCAATACTGGCATCGTGGGTTGAAAACCCACCAATCGCTATCGTTGAAAAACTATGCGAAATAGCATCGAAGACATCCATACCCGCTGCCCATAACGCTAACGCACAAACAATCGTTAACAAGACATAAATCAACCACAGTGTCTTTGCTGTTTCTGCGATACGGGGGCGCATCTTATTATCTTTCAATGGCCCGGGCATTTCAGCACGATAAAGCTGCATCCCCCCAACCCCAAGTAAAGGCAAAATAGCGACCGCTAAAACGATGATCCCCATCCCACCTAACCACTGGAGCATTTGTCGGTAAAATAAAATCGCTTTAGGCAACGTATCAAGGCCAGTTAATGTTGTCGCACCTGTCGTCGTTAATCCCGAAAAAGATTCAAAAAAAGCATCAGTCACGGAGAGATTAGGCTTCTCTGAAAAAATAAACGGTAACGCCCCAACACTGCCTAGTACCGTCCAAAAAAGCACGACAATCAAAAAACCTTCTTTGGCTTTTAATTCATGTTTGCTATTACGTGTTGGTATCCATAAGAAAAGGCCAATTAATAGTGCAGCAATGAAGGTCTGGCTAAATGCTCGCCCGGCACCATCACGATAAATTAATGCCACTACCCCTGGAATAACCATGGTAAAAGAAAAAATAATAACAAGTAGCCCGACAATACGGGTTATCGCACGAAAATGCATGGAGCAGGTTCCTTGCCAACCAATGTGATTAAGTTTCTGGGACTAATTCAAGTGTTCCACGGCTCATATCGCGTAACTTATCACCGCATTCTGCTTCTAACGTAGCAGGGAGTGATATTTGTAGTGCGACAGATTCACCGTATTCACTGTTTATTATTTGCCCTTCACTTTGTGAAACAAATTGTTCAACCAAACTAATCTGTGAGTAATCACAGCTAAGATGGAAAATTTTTTGCGGTATTTTTGTTTTTGTCTGTAACAGTTTTAGCGCCTGTTGTACGCCATTACCATAAGCTTTAACTAATCCACCAGTACCCAATTTGATCCCGCCAAAATAGCGTACACAAACACAAGTTATTTCACCAATTTGACTGCCCAGTAGCTGAGCAATCATCGGTTTCCCCGCCGTTCCTGTTGGTTCACCATCATCGGAAAAACCCAGCTGCTGGGAGTCATCTGGCCGACCAGCGACGAATGCCCAGCAATGGTGCCGGGCATCAGGATACTGCGTTTTTATTGATTCAATAAATTTTTTTGCCGCTTCAGTACCTTCTGTATGCGCTAAATAGGTAATAAAACGGCTTTTTTTTATTTCCTCAGTAAATGAGACCGGCTCAGCCGGAATTAAATAAGGTCGCATTAGGGTAGCTGCAAATCTCGGGTCATATTCTCAATACGGTTATGATGAATAACAATATTATCTTCGATTCTTATGCCGCCATAAGGTTTCATTTGTTCAATTTTATGCCAATTAAAATGTGTTTTAAACTCACTTTCACGCCATGATGCCAGCAATGATTCGATAAAATATAATCCGGGCTCGATAGTTAACACCATTTTCGGCTCTATCACTCGGGTGCACCGTAGGAAAGGATACATTTTTGGCGCAGCTAAGTGAGTACCGTTTTCATCTTGCATAAAACCAGCAACATCATGAACTTGCAATCCTAAAGGATGACCTAATCCGTGAGGAAGGAATGGAGTTGTTATCCCCTGTTCAACCATAACTTCTTCGCTTAATCCTTTAATTATGTCGTGTTTTTTAAGAAGTTTAGCGATTCTATGGTGCATATCAATATGATAATCAGTATATCTGACGCCGGCTTTAATCGAATTAATCAATGCTTGCTGTTGTTCGTTTAAATCTTTGACTAAAGCTGCAAAATCACTTTTATGTTTAGCCGCATAAGTCCGGGTAATATCAGCGGCATAGCCATTATATTCAGCCCCAGCATCAATCAGAAAGCTTCTAAATTCACTCGGAACTCGCTGTTGCTGTTTGGTATAGTGCAGTACTGCGGCATTTTCATTCAAGGCAACAATATTACCATAAGGAACATTAGTGTCACGATGCCCTGTGGCTTGTAAATAGCTGATATTAATATCAAATTCACTCATTTCAGCCTGAAATGCTTCAAATGCTGAAAGATGACCATTCACCGCCATTTTTTGCGCTTCTCGCATACAGTACAGCTCATAGTCTGTTTTATAAGAGCGATAATAATGATAATAATCAACGACTGATTGTGGATTGATATTTTGCTGTTTAATGCCTAAAGCGCTGGCTTTATCTATGGCTTCGCCAATATACGCCACATTATCTTTAGAAAACTGGCCTAATAATTCATTGATTTCATTTGAATTCTTTAATGGAATCAGCTCAATCTCATTAGTCCAAAAGGCATTAGGTAACGGCTCTACACTGTGCCAATAATCAACTGGTGAATAAAACCATAATTTGGGCTTGTTTATACCATCAACCCATAACCAACTATGTGGCACATCGGTGACAGGCACCCAAGCTTTAAAATGTGGATTAACTTTAAATGGGTAGTCACTATCATCTAGAAAAATACGCCGTGGTTCACCCGAATGGATAAGCACTGCATCTAGCTCACTGCGCTGTAAAACTTGCTGCGTTCTTTGCTGTAAGGTATTGATATGTTCAGAGTAAAGGACCGCCAATTTTTCCATTTCATTTAACCTTTATATTTTTTCATAGATCTCAAGCTTAGCACGTTAGTCTCGCTCTCTGGTATGAGATCATATGAAACTAGAGCTAATTTTATGATTTGAATAAAAAATTAATATAACTCATCTATTTTAACTCCTTTTATGCTGTGATCCTTGTTCCAGATTATTAATTATTCGTTTGCATTTCTTTAACAATAAAATCACACTCACCGTATCTGGTCGTACCAGATGATAAAATCATCATAAGGAGAACGGCATGCTTTATCAAAGTGATACTATTGAAGTCCGCTGGGTTAAAACGGGAATTGCAGAGCTAATATTTAATGCTTTAGGTCCTATCAATAAACTGGATACACAGACGGTTGCTTCTCTAGATGAAGCTGTCGCCATTCTTGAACAACACCCCGAGTTACAAGGTCTTATTTTACGCTCAACAAAATCGGCATTTATTGTCGGTGCGGATATCAAAGAGTTTTTATCACTGTTCGATGCCCCCAAAGAACAACTTATTGAATGGCTAAAATATGCCAACGGTATCTTTAATCGAATCGAAGACCTACCTATACCTACGGTAAGTGCAATTAATGGTTACGCCCTCGGTGGCGGGTGTGAATGTGTTCTAGCTACTGATTTTCGTATTGTTACACCAGATGCCCGTATCGGATTACCAGAAACCAAACTTGGGATCATGCCTGGTTTTGGCGGTTCTGTTCGTTTACCTCGATTAATTGGCTGCGATAATGCATTAGAAATTATTACTGCAGGTAAAGATATTGGCGCTAATGAGGCATTAAAACTAGGATTAGTAAATGCTATTGTCGCCACTGAACAATTACAACGTTCAGCCTTAAAGCTGATTGAACAAGCGATTGCTGGATCTATTGATTGGAAGAAAGCACGACAGCCAAAGCTATCACCACTCCAATTAAGCCCGCTAGAACAGTCTATGAGTTTTAATGTTGCCAAAGGCATGGTTATAAAAGTAGCCGGAAAGCATTATCCTGCCCCATTAACAGCTGTTACTACTATTGAAAAAGCAGCAAATTGTGCGCGTAATGAAGCCTTACAACATGAAACCGCGGCCTTTATACCATTAGCTCATAGCACCGTAGCGCAAGCCCTGGTTAGCATATTTCTAAATGATCAATATATTAAAACCTTAAACAAGAAATATACACAGCAGGAGAGCCCACCCAATAAAGTCATGGTATTAGGAGCCGGAATTATGGGGGGGGGGATTGCCTATCAATCAGCCAGCAAAGGCGTTTCTGTGCTGATGAAAGATATAAACGATCATTCTCTACAACTTGGAATACAAGAAGCAGAAAAGTTGCTTAATAATCAATTCGAACGCGGTAAATTATCTGCATTAAAAATGGCAAAAATACTCTCATCTATTCACCCATCTCTTGACTATCATGGCAGTAAAGATGTTGATATCGTTATTGAAGCGGTGATAGAAAATCCTAAAATCAAAGCCGCCGTTTTAGCCGAGGCTGAAGCATTAATCTCCCCCGAATCTATTATCACTTCAAATACATCAACAATTCCAATCACTAAACTGGCTAATGCACTTCTCAGGCCTGAAAATTTTTGTGGTATGCACTTTTTCAATCCAGTGCATCGCATGCCATTAGTTGAAGTTATTCGCGGCGAAAAAACCTCTGATGACACTCTAGCAAAAGTAGTTGCCTACGCCATCAAAATGGGAAAAACACCAATAGTCGTTAATGATTGTCCTGGATTTTTTGTTAATCGTGTTTTATTTCCTTATTTCGCTGGATTCAGTTTATTACTGCAAGATGGAGCAGATTTTAACCAAATCGATAAGGTAATGGAGACAGAATTTGGCTGGCCAATGGGTCCCGCTTATTTATTAGATGTAGTTGGAATTGATACCGCACATCATGCCCAGCAGGTAATGGCTGTAGGTTTTCCTGAACGTATGACTAAATCAACGCGGGATGCTATTGATATTCTGTATGAACAACAACGATTTGGACAAAAAAATAACCAAGGTTTTTATCAATATCAAAAAGATAAAAAAGGAAAACCGATTAAATTGGCCGATCCTATCGTCGAACAGTTAATTAATCCTAATCAGCAGCCGAAAAAATCATTCACTTCAGAGCAAATAATTCAAAGAATGATGATCCCAATGATAAATGAAGTCGTTCGTTGTTTGGAAGAAGGCATTATTCAATCACCCGCAGAGGCCGATATTGCTCTCGTTTATGGCTTAGGTTTTCCGCCATTTCACGGAGGGATTTTCCGTTATATCGAGACGCTTGGTCTAGCTAACTATGTACAATCTACCGAGCAATATTCATATTTAGGACCTTTATATCAAGTCCCTGAAGGATTAAAACAGCGATCAATAACCAATAACCGTTATTATCCGCAACCTGCCACAGTTGCTATTAATGTAAAAAAATCGATGAGGGGTTAAGAACATGGAAAATGTTGTCATAGTCGATGCGATTCGTACACCAATGGGTCGTTCTAAAGGTGGCGTATTTCGCCATGTTCGCGCTGAAGATCTTTCTGCTCATTTAATGCAAGCGATTTTCCTGCGTAATCCCAATGCCGATAAAAGTGAGTTAAACGATATTATTTGGGGTTGCGTACAACAAACATTAGAACAAGGATTTAATATTGCTCGCAATGCAGCATTATTAACCGATATTCCACATTCTGTCCCGGCAGTAACCGTGAATCGGCTGTGTGGATCATCAATGCAAGCGCTTCATGATGCGAGCAGACTCATAATGACAGGTGACGCACATTCTATACTGATTGGTGGCGTTGAACACATGGGGCATATTCCCATGACACATGGGGTAGATTTTAACCCTAAAATTGCGCTCAAAATTGCCAAAGCAGCTGGTGCGATGGGATTAACCGCAGAGATGCTAGCAACGATATATAAAATTAGTCGTCAACAACAAGATGCCTTCGCATTACGTTCACATGTCAAAGCTGCTGAAGCGACAAAACAAGGACAGTTTACTAATGAAATTGTGCCTATTGAAGGGCATGATAGCGAAGGAAATTTGATTTCTATCGATTATGATGAAGTTATCAGATTCGATGCTAATCTGAATGATCTTACAGCGCTGCGCCCCGCATTTAATCCCGTCAATGGTACTGTGACAGCCGGTAATTCGTCAGCGCTATCGGATGGTGCATCTGCCATGTTAATCACCAGCGAAAGTTATGCCCGTGCAAATGGTTTAAAACCTCGCGCCCGGATCCGTTCAATGGCGGTTATTGGATGTGATCCTTCAACCATGGGATATGGTCCAGTTCCTGCCTCTGAAATCGCATTAAAACGTGCTGGATTATCACTAGCAGATATTGATGTTATCGAATTAAATGAAGCCTTTGCAGCACAGTCTTTAGCTTGCATGAAAGGCTTTAAATTATCTGAAAGTACAATCGAAGAAAAAGTAAATTTGCAGGGTGGTGCAATTGCACTCGGCCATCCTTTAGGGTGTTCTGGGACGCGCATAACCACTACATTATTGAATCAACTAGAGCGGCAACAAGGGCAATTTGGCCTAGCAACCATGTGTATCGGACTAGGACAGGGCATCTCAACCATTATTGAACGACTGTAATCCTAATATTCGAGTTGCAGATAGATAACTTCATCTGTAACTCGAAATATATAAAATAAATTATTTGATTTCGCTGTTTGTCAGTACGTTGTTTTATTTCCCGCCGAGTCAGGGGCGGGCTTTTTACGCAAGAATTAGCGACTCTAAATAATTATAATAGCTAAATATAATAGCTAAATAAATTCGTAAGCATCGCCAAATAATTTTTCTTTATCGGCATTACGTTCATTACAAAAACGCTCACGAGCTACCTTCGCCATTTCAAAACGGCCTGCAATATAAATTTCATGGTTCGCCAAATCACCAAAATCATCTAACACAGCACTAAGTACCGTTCCAGTACGCCCCCGCCAATGTTCTTCAGGCTGTTCAACAACCGGAATAATTTTTAAATTAGGGTGCTGTTCTGACAAAGCTTGCAGTTCACCGAGATCATATAAATGAGCCAGTTCTCTCCCTCCCCAGTAAAAGGTAATTTCACGGGCAGGATCCTCAATCAAAGCGGCCAGTAAAATTGAATGGGTATAGGAGAATCCAGTGCCTCCGGCAATTAAGATCATAGGATTACGGCTGTTTTCACGAAACCATGCTTTACCATGCGGGATATCAATATCAATGCAACGTTGATCTAAAATTCTATCCATCACCGCCATTGCATAAAGGTTAATTTCAGAGGCCCCGATATGTAACTCGATAGTTTCTTTATTTGATGGGGTCGATGCCATTGAAAATGGGCGTTTATCGCGTTCATCCATCACGACCATAAGATACTGGCCAGCCTTAAAATCAAAGGGACCTGCAGGTAATAAAATTACGCGATAAACAGTCTCTGTTATTGATTCAACGGAAGTTACCTTACAGCTTAGCATTGTCATCAATCCCTCTTATTTATCTAAAATATCTAATTGATCCCAAATGGTATCCACACGAGATTTGATTTCTTCCGTCATTACAATCGGTCTGCCCCATTCTCTGTTGGTTTCGCCAGGCCATTTATTGGTGGCATCTAATCCCATTTTTGAACCTAAACCAGACACCGGTGAAGCAAAATCAAGATAGTCAATCGGGGTGTTTTCCATCATGATGGTGTCACGCGCAGGATCCATACGGGTGGTTATCGCCCACATTACATCATTCCAATCACGCGCATTAATATCATCATC
Source organism: Moellerella wisconsensis ATCC 35017 (assembly GCF_001294465.1). Classification (GTDB taxonomy): domain Bacteria; phylum Pseudomonadota; class Gammaproteobacteria; order Enterobacterales; family Enterobacteriaceae; genus Moellerella; species Moellerella wisconsensis. The sequence continues at coordinate 160,226 of NZ_LGAA01000009.1, read as the reverse complement.
ACAAACAATAACAAATTTAGTATACATAAACTGGCGCAGATAGGACCAAACACCCATCATGACGCGCTTAGCATGCCCCGCATATTGCTTTTTCATTGTAACCACCGCTAAGCGATATGAACAACCTTCTGGGGGTAAATAAAAATCAACAATCTCAGGGAATTGTTTCTGTAAAATAGGAACCAAAACTTCATTTAGAGCCACACCAAGAACGGCCGGCTCATCCGGTGGTCGCCCGGTATAAGTAGAATGGTAAATAGGATCAGGGCGCTGAGTGATATGCGTAACCGTAAAAACAGGAAAGTGATCAATCTCATTATAATAACCAGTATGGTCACCATAAGGACCTTCAGGTGCCATTTCGCCCGGTTCAATATAGCCTTCTAAAATTATTTCAGCGCCTGCAGGTACTTCTAAATCATTAGAAATACATTTAACCACTTCCGATTTATTACCGCGTAATAATCCAGCAAACGCATATTCTGATAATGTATCAGGCACTGGAGTGACTGCGCCAAGAATGGTGGCAGGATCGGCACCTAAAGCGACCGCAACAGGGAAACGCTCACCGGGATGGGCTTCACACCACTCTTGAAAATCTAACGCGCCGCCACGATGAGATAGCCAACGCATAATTAATTTATTTTTACCCAGCACTTGCTGCCGATAAATGCCTAAATTTTGACGCTCTTTATAAGGACCTCGAGTTACCGTAAGCCCCCATGTAATTAATGGTGCCGCGTCTTCTGGCCAACAATGCATGACCGGAATTCGAGATAAATCAACTTCATCTCCTGACCATATCTGTTCTTGGCAAGGGGCTGAGTTCAATCGTTTCACCGGCATATTCAACACTTGCTTAAATTTGGGCATTTTGTCGAATAAATCACGAAATCCTTTTGGCGGCTCTGGCTCTTTTAAAAAGGCCAATAACTTGCCGACTTCATGAAGCGCTTTAACATCGTCTTGTCCCATGCCCATTGCTACTCGTTTGGCAGTACCAAATAAATTACACAATACCGGCATGTCGTAGCCTTTAGGATTTTCAAACAATAATGCCGGCCCACCTGCTCGCAACGTTCTGTCGGAGATTTCCGTCATTTCCAGGTAGGGGTCAACTTCCATGGTGATGCGTTTTAATTCGCCTTTCTTTTCTAATAGTGAAAGGAATTCTCTGAGGTCGCGGTATTTCATCATGCTCTTTTTATGTTTGCAGGAGGAACTTCATTATAAAGCGTCCTGTAGGTGTTACAAGTTATCTAGCTATCCATTGAATAATAAGATGTTTTATTTATAAAGACCGGATTATTTTTACTGACATTCAAAGGGAACATATTTGGCTAACGCGTGAGTATCAAATTGCTCGTCAAAGACTTGGTTATGCTGAAATAATTTAAATCCTTGCTGCTTAGCACTAAAGTAACTCAATTTATTGCCTTCAATTTGTAGTCCGCTGCCCTCCCGCAGTGCGACAACCCGTTCAGTCGGGTTAATAATACAAAATTCAGCTAAACGCTCATCTCGAGTTTCGCCCATGTGTCCACTAAGATGGCTGTCGATATAATGAGGATTAATTTGTAAAGGAAATAATCCCAAAGAAGGCATAACCACCGTATTGCTAACCGGCATATCATTCGTAGTACGAATGCTCGGTGTCGCAACATTACAACCGGCACTCCATCCAATATAAGGCACTTGGCGTTCACGTACGGCTCGCTGAATAGGAACAATCAAATTATACTGATGCAAACATTGATTTAACTGCCATGTATTTCCCCCACTGATCAAAATGCATTCAGCTTGTTCAATCGCTTGAACAGGATCAGCAAAATGTTCGATAGAAGTAACATTAATTCCTAAAGCCACGGTTAATTCTTTAGCTCGCTCATCATGAGACCCTCGTAATATTGCATAAGGGATCAACAGGGCTCGAGTTATTTTACGCCGCTCAATCATCGAATGGATACGGGGTAGAGCATAGCTTAACCAAGTCGAATTATCGGGTAATTTACCATTACTTAATAAAAAAATATCCATTGTATTTCCTTAATAATAACTGTATATGCCAATCAAAAGATTAGCTTATTTAAACTTAGCTTATCGCATAATAATGCTTAATATATTTTAGTCACCTTTTTATAGACTGATTTGTTATCATGGTGAAGATATTTTACTAAAGAGCCGAATATGATGGAAAAATGGTACCTTCTTTACTGCAAACGTGGCCAGATAGATAGGGCAATCGAGCATCTGACCCGTCAATTTGTTGACTGTATGACCCCAATGGTTGAAATAGAAAAAGTGGTCAGAGGAAAACGAGCTAAAGTAATCGAGGCACTATTTCCTAATTATCTATTTGTGAAATTTGATCATGAGAAAATTCATACTACAACTATTCAATCAACGCGTGGAGTCAGTCATTTTGTTCGCTTTGGTCAATACCCAACCGTAGTCCCGGATAAGCTTATTGAAACCTTTGCTTTAGCAATGTCTCAATCACTAACCGAACCATCAACTCCGATTGATGGCGATAAAGTGGTTATACTCGAGGGTATTTTTGCTGGTATTGAAGCTATTTATAAAGAACCGGATGGTGAGAAACGTTCGATACTATTTCTGAATATCTTAAATCAAAATGTACCAAAATCGTTAGATAACCGTCTGTTTAAAAAACTAGATAACTAAATTTTGCCACTTACTGATTTTTACGCCATCCATAAAAAAAACCGCGATTAATCTCATCAGCGGTTTTTTTTATCAGCTTGAAAGGGCTATGTCAGTCGTCTTGATTTTCTGCTTGCTCATTCTGGTAATCTTTGCGGCTCTTACCCACATAAAAATTAGATAGCAATACCCCTAGCTCAAACAGTAAATACATAGGTACGGCCAATAATGTTTGAGACAGCACATCCGGCGGAGTTAAAAACATTCCAACAATAAATGCGCCTACCAAAATATAAGGTCGTTTACGTTTCAACGACTGTGGCGTAGTCACACCGGTCCAACACAGTAAAATGATGGCAATAGGCACTTCAAATGCAGCACCGAATGCCATAAATAGGGTCATGACAAAGCTTAAATATTTACTGATGTCAGGAATAAAATTAACACTTTCTGGCGTTGTTTTAACGAAAAAACCAAACGCCAATGGAAACACCACAAAATAAGCAAACGCCATGCCTAAATAAAAGAGAAAACTACTGGAAACCAGTAATGGCAGCATTAATCTGCGTTCATGTTTATATAATGCCGGCGCAATGAATGCCCAAATTTGATATAAAATCATAGGTACCGAAAGAAAAACGGAAACCATGATTGTCAGCTTAATGGGGGTAAAAAAGGTCGAGGCAACATCAGTTGCACTCATCTGGGAGCCCATAGGCAATTTATCAATTAACGGCGCGGCAACTAATCGATAAATATCATTAGAAAAATAGGCAAGAGCAAAGAAAACCACCAATACGGTAATTAAACAGTTGAGTAAACGTTTTCTTAACTCAATTAAATGACTAATGAGCGGTTGTGTATCATTAACAGCCATGTTTTAGTTTTCACTATGATTTTGATGAGAACTTTTCTTTACTTCTGAGGTAGCTAATTTGTCTGGTGCTGCCGGAGTATGGGCAGGCTCTAAGATAGATTCAGTCTCTACCACAGAAGCCATTTTGGCGGCGACCTCAGGATCAGGATCATTTTCGTTTGATGTTTCTTCAGGATCACTAGCTTGTTTTACGGCAACGTCGTAGTTTTCAGTTAACTCTGTCGCTTTTTTCAATTCATCGCTAATGCTTTCAGCCGATGAACTGTAGCTTTGTTTCAGTGACTCAGCAGCTTGCCGAAGCTCATCCATAGACTGTTTCAGTTCAGGAGAAAGCGCCTGTAGTCCCGCTTTTTCCTCAACTTTTTTCAGGCTTTCCTGTAGCTCTTGCAATTTAAACTCTTGCGAGAGTTCATTTTGTACATTGGCAGCAAGAGAACGCATCGCTCGGATCCAACCGGCAACTGTTCTTACAGCTACAGGTAAGCGTTCTGGCCCTAAAACAACCAGGCCAATCACCGCAACCAAGAGTAACTCAGGAAAACTTATATCAAACACGGTTTAACCCTACTGTTTATTTTTGCTCTCAACACTGCTATCAGCTTTATCGGCTGTTTTCTGTTGAGCGATATTTTTAGTTTCAAAGTCAGCATCATTAGCTTGTTCTGATTTGTCGGCTTTATTGGTATCTTCATCATTAATAGCTTTTTTGAAGCCTTTTAAGGATTCACCAAGATCGGATCCCAGAGAACGCAATTTTTTAGTGCCGAAAATTAAAATAACTAAAAGAGCGATAATAATAAGCTGCCATGGGCTTCCGAAAGCTGCCATTGCGATTGTTGATTCCATCGTTTTTACCTCTATAGAAGTGGGATCAAGACTAATGAGCCCATTATATACAACCCAAATTAAATACGGAAACAGTTAACATGCTAGTAAGTTTGTTTGAAAACAAACTTACCTCAGTTTTTCCCTGATTTACACCATCCTAACAACCAAGACAGCGCCCCTGCAAACATAAACGCAGCAGATATTTTTATTGAATCGGAAAGATAGAACAAACTACCACATAAAATAAATGTTGCACCTATTCCTAATAGATATTGTGACTTTCGCTGGTTCACCCGCTGATTTTTAAGCTCTTTTGATAATCCATCAAGACTATTTTGCAGGTATTTATGCTGACGCAACGCGCCATAAATTAAATCAGGGATCTCAGGCATTTTTTCAGCCCAATAAGGTGCTTTTTCTTTTAGCGCTTTAGTGATAGCAGGAAGCCCAACTTGGCTTAAAATCCAATCCTCAAGGAAAGGTTTAGCTGTTTTCCATAAATCGAGCTGCGGATAGAGCTGGCGACCTAATCCTTCAACGTATAATAATGTTTTTTGCAATAAAACGAGTTGCGGCTGAACTTCCATATTAAAGCGACGGGCAGTATTAAATAAATTTAATAACACATGGCCAAATGAAATTTCTGATAATGGTTTTTCAAAAATCGGCTCACATACCGTACGAATAGCAAATTCAAAATCTTCAACATTAGTATCGACAGGAACCCAACCCGAATCCACATGCAGCTCAGCGACTTTACGATAATCGCGATTAAAAAAAGCGATAAAGTTTTCAGCCAAATAGCGTTTATCTTCTTTATTTAATGAACCAACAATACCGCAGTCGATACCAATATACAGCGGATCTTCTGGGTGATCATAACTTACAAAGATATTGCCTGGGTGCATATCCGCATGAAAGAAGCTATCTCTAAATACTTGAGTAAAGAAGACTTTTACACCTCTTTCCGCTAGCAGCTTCATATTGGTTCCCTGAGCTTCCAGCGCCTGAATATCGGAAACTGGGATGCCGTAGATACGCTCCATTACCATGACATTCTCACGGCAATAATCAGAGTAGACTTCAGGAATATACAGCATTGCGCTGTTTTCAAAGTTACGGCGTAATTGAATCGCATTGGCTGATTCACGTAATAAATTTAACTCATCTATTAGCGTTTTTTCATATTCCTTCACAACTTCTTTCGGCCGCAGACGTCGACCATCAGGCAAGAGAGGAACCCAGCTTGCAATGCGATACATTAGACGCATATCAGCCTTGATCACCGGAAGAATATCTGGGCGAATAACTTTTATGACAATTTGCTTGCCATTCTCTTTTAATTTAGCGGTATGCACCTGAGCAATAGAAGCTGAAGCAAGTGCAGTCTCATCAAAATCATCAAACCAGTTTTCTAACGATCCACCGAGGGAGTCTTCAATATATTGGCGCGCCAATTTGCCGTCAAAGCTAGCGACTTTATCTTGCAATAGACTCAGTTGGTCAGCTATCGCCGGAGGAAATAAATCGCGTCGAGTAGAAAGCATCTGACCAAACTTAATCCAAACCGGCCCAAGCTCTTGTAATGCGAGTCTTAATCGTTGACCTAACTCTTTATCTTTATGCTGATTTTTAATCCAAAAAAAACCGTAACGTCCGATACGCAAAGGGATAGTTAATTTAATTTTTGGTATTAATTCATCCAACCCATAAGAGAGAAATACCCGAATAATGAAATAAAGTCGTTTTAATTCACCGGGTGTCATGCTTCTCCTCCAGCTGTTTCAAGCGTTGTTCAAGCTGAGACAGTTCAGTCGATACCTGCTCTACTTGAGAGCTAAAATGCATTAATTCCAGAGGCCCGGGGGCCATTTTCCACTCTTCAATAAGCGTTTCTTGCACATAAGTTTTCTGACGAGAGAGTAAATGCGCCGCAAGCCCCGTCCCTTTGCGCAAAAATTGGCTAATGCCTTCAGCAACAACATCGCCAATATAAGGGGCTAAATAATGCGCGGGATCCCACTCGGCTAAATCCAACAAAGTAGACCAATGTTGAACAACTTGCATATCACCCTCAATAACCACATCACCTTGATTGATCAGTCGTGAAAGTTGCTGCTTATCTTTCAGTTTAATCAATGTAAAAACAGAGGTTCTGAGGGTGCAATCAGCAGGCTCGCTCCATTGGCTTAAGACATCAACATGGTTATCGCTAAACACCAGTGTTAATGCTTTATCCAACTCTTTTAAATCAATAGACATTGTCTTACCCGTGAGACGGGTTCTCGCTGGCTTTAAGACCCCCTCTTTAAATAGCAATCTATTTAAACAGGTTTCCATTAACGCAGTGGCAGCTGAATAGATAGCCACATGATTTAAAATAGTATTTTTTGCTGATGCTGATGGCATATCCATCTTAAAATTTAAATCCTTTGTGTAAAGCAACAATACCGCCAGTCATATTGTCATAAGAGACTTGATCAAAACCGGCATCTTCCATCATCGACTTCAAGGTTTCTTGGTCTGGATGCATACGGATAGACTCCGTTAAATAGCGATAACTATCTGCATCGTTAACAATCACTTGACCAATACGCGGGAGGATATGGAAAGAATAAGTATCATAGGCTTTATTTAGCGGCTGGAAGATAGGTTTAGAAAATTCCAAGACTAATAAACGTCCGCCGGGTTTTAGCACACGGAACATAGAGCGTAAGGCTTTATTTTTATCCGTTACATTACGTAAACCAAACGAAATAGTAATACAATCAAAATAATTATCAGGGAACGGTAATTCTTCTGCATTGGCTTGAACATAATTTACGTTGCCAACAATCCCCGAGTCACGCAGTTTTTCGCGTCCCATTTTAAGCATCGAGTCGTTGATATCGGCAAGAACAACTTCACCTTTTTCACCAACCAATCGAGAAAATTTAGCGGTTAAATCACCAGTTCCACCCGCCAGATCAAGCACACGCTGCCCACGTCGGACACCACTGGCTTCAATAGTAAAACGCTTCCAAATACGGTGAATGCCAAATGACATAACATCATTCATTAAGTCATATTTTGAAGCTACAGAGTGAAAAACATTCGCAACTAGGCCTTCTTTTTCATTTTTGCCTACTTTGCGGAAACCAAAATCAGTGGTTTCTTTAGATTGATCTGCCATTTATGTATGCCTGCTTATATTTCAAACTTTGGTGAGAATTGTAACAGTCTTTGCGCTAAAACCCTATTAGGAACTCGATGATCCCGCACAATATGACCCGGTCGCTTTATCTGCCAGCAGAGGATCTATAGGCTGCTTTATTTCGACGCCTAATTCACGAAATCCTTCAGCTTGACTGATCAAATTCCCTCGTCCTTCAGCTAAACGTTTCATTGCTGATTGATAAGTCGCCTGTGCTTTAGTCAAGCTAGTTCCTAAGAGCTGCATATCATCAACAAATAAACGCATTTTGTCATACATTTTAGCAGCTCTTGTCGCAATTTCTTGTGCATTTTGACTTTGACGTTCATAACGCCATAAGTTATTAATCGTACGGACAGCAACTAATAATGTTGATGGGCAAACAAGCATAATATTATGTTTTAGTCCTTCATCAAGTAATCCAGGCGCTTCTCGCAGTGCCACCAAATACGCGGGTTCCACAGGAATAAACATCAATACATAGTCTAATGACCGAAGCCCCGGTAATTGATGATAATCTTTATTACTCAATAACTTAATATGATTTCTAATTGATGCTATGTGGCTGCGTAGTGCTTGTGCCTGAATTTCACTATCGTCACTATTAAAATACTGCTCATAAGCAGTAAGCGACATTTTAGCATCAACAACAATATCTTTGCCTTCGGGTAAACGAATAATAACATCAGGCTGATAACGGCTATTATGCCCAGTATTAATACTGACCTGGGTTTCAAATTCATAGCCTTTGCGCAAACCAGAAGCTTCTAAAATCCGCGCTAAAATAGTCTCGCCCCAATTACCTTGGATTTTATTGTCGCCTTTTAATGCGCGGGTGAGATTAACCGCTTCTTTTGCCATCAGGCTATTTAATTGTTGTAACTGACGAATTTCGTGAGCCAACGTGTGTCGTTCGCGAGCTTCTTGCCCAAAACTGTCTTGTACTTGCCGGCGAAAACCGTCCAACTGTTCACGAAATGGCGTTAATAAAGAGATCAAACTTTGACGATTATGTTCTGTTGTACGCCGCTCATTCTGTTCAAAAATGCGATTAGCTAAGTTTTCAAACTGAGTGTTTAATCGTTGTTCACTATTGATTAGTATCCGTTGTTTTTCTTCATACGCTAATTGAGTTTGCTCTAATCGCGTGGCTATTTCGCGTAATTCAACTTCTTGCTCACGATTGATATCTCGCTGAGTTCGCAACTCTTGATCTAAACGAATGGATTCATCTTTCCAATGCGTAAGGTGGATATTTTTCTCCTCACTCATGGCCAATAAACGACTCACCTCGCGTAATTCATTATCCTTATCATTTATTTTTTGCGAGATAGACCACCATACAACTATTGCACCGAGCAAAATACCGCATAACGTGCCTATAACTGCATACAATAAAGAGGTATCCACCATGATTTCCTTAGATTTAAAACTATTTTCAATGACATAAATATGCCATTAAGCTATCCGTGGCCTAATACTATCCACAATGCCAATTTACTCTAAATCGCTATTCAACTAAGCTGATAATATCTTCTCAACTTGGTCATTTTATTTCATCGTTTAAGTTATAAATAATTTTGCTTGATAGCTTAATAAATAGCTTAGGGTGTATCTTATTAGCAGCTATACAATAAAGTAAAAGGATACGAGATAAGTGTCCAGAGGTGAATTCCCTATCTTCCAATATTTGCCAACCAGCTCGCTATTTTTACATCCAACCTGCAATCCAGCGTAATCCAAATGCCCCTGGCGCTAAAATACCAAACGCCCAAATCATAGCTGACAATAAATTAGCTGTTTGAAAATATCGCTGTGGCATACTGCAAATACCAGCAATCAATGGGATCACCGCTCTAAACGGACCAAAGAAACGGCCAATGAAAACGCCCCAGACACCCCATTTATCAAAAAACCGGTGTCCTCGATCAATCATTTGCGGCTTACGAGAAATCGGCCACATCCCCCGAACATTATCTTTATAGTGAAATCCAAACCAATAAGACAGCCAATCACCAAAGAAAGCACCAAGCGCAGCCACCAGCCAAATAGGCCAAAACGCTAGGCCGCTTTCACCAATCAGCGCCCCCATGCCCAACAAAATGACCGTTGCGGGTAATAATAGTGAGATAAAAGCTAATGATTCACCGAAAGCGAGTAGAAATATAATCGGTAACGCCCATATTTCATGTTGCCGAGTAAAATCAGTGATTAGGGTAACTATATCGTGTAGCGTCAACGGATCTCTCCCTATAATAGATAAATCATTCATTTGAATCAGCATAATTACTGGAGGTTAAGTACGAGGAATAATTTATATTATTGATTAATAATGGATTTACTCTCATTAATGGATTAATTAAGCCCAATAGGCTACGCCAGCAATTTATATTGCATGGCGATAATCCTAACTTAACCTCAATGAACTAAGAATAAACAATCACATAATCCAAGAAAATATTACTCAAGAAAATAATCTTGCAGTGACTGTCTGGCAACGGTATCGAGGGCAAAATCTGTCGCTAACCAAGTATCAATACTGCCGTAATGCCGATTAATACTTTCTAGTGCGGTTAGCAAAAAATCTTCACGAACTGAATAAACATATTCGAATTTTTTTACGATACTTGCGCTCATCGTTTCGGCATGCTGTTCAAGTAAATGTTGACGATAAGATGCTAAGGTTTGATTAGTTAGCAAATAATCTTCCATCACTGTATCCAAATCAGCGCCTAGCGCCAATAACACCAACGCTGCCCCCACGCCTGTTCGGTCTTTACCCACCGCGCAATGTTGAACAATTCCTCCTTTTTCCGGCTGTTTAAGCAAGCTGACCAATTGATGATAGGCCGGGTTATTTAAAGGCAGTAGCTCATATAATTTAAACATAAAAGCTTGGGGATCAAATTGTTCTAAAATATCTGGCGTGAGTTTTTCTAAGTTAGCGCTCACTTTTTTAGCTAAAGGATTGGCTGGCGCATGAAAATAAGCCGCGCCGTCCCAGATCTTATCAGGTTTATCTTTAGTCTCTACCGCATCACGATAATCCAGAATTTGGTACAAATTTTGTGACTGTAAGAAAACTAAATCATCGGAGGTCAATTGGTCTAAAGCTCCCGCGCGAAATAGTAAACCCGGCTTAATCTTCGTCCCGTTGGCCAGCGTTTTGCCGCCTAAGTCACGAAAGTTAATTCCGCCTTGCAGAGGTAAGACCGATGAATGTAGCTCAGTTAATGTAGACATAATTCCTCTTATAATATTTTTATCAGAAATAATGACATTAACAGATTTTTAGCAGAATAAAATAAGTGAACGAGAGAGAACAGAAAACAAATAGACAATAGATATTGAGGAAGAATAGTTTCTTTTAATCCGGAATGTTACTGGCGACAAACTGAGCACAGTTAACCACCAGTAACCTAACCCGCTAAAAATTATTTATTTCAATAAACGACGAGCGGCGTCAACCACAATGCCTAACACATTGCTTTCGGTTTTTTTCAATAATTCTTCGTTGGGTATTTCTTGTTGTGTGCGATTAACAATAACACCCGCAACCATACCTGAGCGTAAGCCTTGGCTCGAGCACATAGTTAATAATGTGGCTGATTCCATTTCGTAGTTCATAACACCCATTTGTTGCCATTCTTTCATTGAACCTTTGAAACGGCTAACAACACGACCAGTATAAGTGTCGTAACGTTCTTGTCCTGGATAGAAAGTATCTGAAGATGCAGTTACACCGACATGAACCACGGCACCGGCATCTTTTGCGGCAGCATACAACGCGTTAGTACATTCAAAATCAGCAACCGCCGGATATTCTAATGGAGCAAAATGTTGGCTAGCACCGTCTAAACGGACTGATGCCGTCGTAACTAACACATCACCAACATTGATATTTTCTTGAATTGCACCGGTAGTACCAATACGCAGGAAGGTATTAATCCCCAACTGTGCTAACTCTTCAACAGCGATAGAGGTTGATGGACCTCCGATCCCGGTTGAGCAAACAATGACCGCTTTACCGTCAACTTCGCCACGCCATGAAGTAAATTCACGTAATGAAGCCAGATGAACAGGGTTATCCATCAAACGAGCAATTTTCTCAACACGTTTTGGATCTCCCGGAACTATCGCCAGTGTTGCACCTTGTAAGTCGCTTTTTTTCAAACCCAAGTGGAAAACATCAGACATTTCAGACTCCTTAACGCAGTAAATTCATAAAATTACATCTCATGTGGATAATATAACGTCACTCAGCCATAAAGTTAGTGACGCCCGTCACTAATTATAAAAAGTAATAAGTAACATTTTCATAAATATGAGATCTAAATCACCATAGTTCAGCTATCGTTCAGATTTAATTCAACTTCAGCTACAGAGAGTATAACCAGTTAAATCTCAAAATAAGTGTATATAAGTAAAAACAGTAAAAATTCAGTTTTCTGATTGACGCCAGCCAGAAATTGCTGAAAATAGCCCACTCTTTGACTCATGATTTAACATTTGAGTCACTCATTGCTTTAATAAGGAGTCAACATGGGCTTATTTGATCAGCTAGTCACCATGGTTGCTGGCGATAAAATGAACCAATTTCAATCAGTAATTAGTTGGATTGAAAAACAAGGTGGGATCCAAGGTCTGATTGAGAAATTTAATCAACAAGGATTGGGAGAGTTAATTCAGTCATGGATTGGTAATTCAGAAAACTTACCAGTCAGTGTCAGCCAGCTAACACAAATCTTCGGTAATGTTGATATTCAGCAACTGGCGGATAAAGTCGGTATCGATACCACCGAAGCGACATCTTTAGTCGCAAAATATTTACCCCGCTTGATTGATAACGCCACCCCTAATGGTGAAGTTCCCGCTGATCTCGATTTATCCACAATTGGCATGAATATGCTGAAAGAGAAATTGTTCGGTTAACCTTGTGGCCTAAGTATTTTTGGGCTTAATAGTATACCGATAGGGTAAATCGATAAAAAATAGAAATAGAATAGGGCTGAAAATCAATCTCATCGATTGAATAGCAATTACGTTAATAACCGATAATCTTCAGCCTATTCTTCACCACCGCTTGATTCTTGCTGACCTGCCTTCAGGCTCAGCGCAAAATAAAAAATCCGCCATAACTTTACTCGATAGAGCGTGAACAGCGGATCAATTATGAGTGGTTTAAAACATTCGATCTATTCTGCTTTTTTCTGCTGAGCTTCTTTAGCTTCAACTTCTTTATACCAGCGCGGATGATGTTTTTTCGCCCATCGACGGCTCACTTTTCCTTCGACCATACCTTTTATCGATCCCTTGACCCAGAAAGCCATATACATATGGATTAATATGGCGTGGATCAAAATGATCGCGGCGGCCGCATGGATAAACAGGCTCCAGCGAACTGTCCACATAGGGAAGAAATCAGCAAAATATGGACGCCAGATAATCACACCGGTGATCAGCAAGACAAAAATCATGCTCATGATGCTCCAGAACATCATTTTTTGCCCGGCATTGTATTTCCCGACATAGGCAACGTGATGCTCATTGCCTTTAAGGACTTCCACAATATTTTTTATCCACGGTACATCTTGTTTATCGGGAATATTGTGTTTCACAAAGCGTGCAAACATGAACATCAGTACAATAAAAATCAACACACCAAAGAAAGGATGCAGGATCCTCCCCATTTGTGGCGTACCAAAAGTTTCAGTTAGCCATTGTAATGTCGGAAAAAACAGCGCCAATCCCGATAAGGCAACCAAGAAAAAGCAGATCACCACCAGCCAGTGACACGCTCGGTCGATAAACTTCGTCCGAACAATCATTTTGCTCTGTTTAGTCATGATTATCGTCCTCCTCGTCTTCATCGCTGACTTCTTTGTTCGGGCCAATACCTACATAGTGGAAAATTAGCCCGGCAAAAGTCGCAATAAACCCGACGACTGAGAGTGGCTTCAAGATGCCTTTCCATAAATCAATCGGAGTATCAATGTGTGGATCTTTAGGTAACCCGTGATAAAGCTGAGGCTTATCGGCATGTTGCAGCACATACATAACATGCGTCCCGCCGACACTGGAGGGATTATAAACACCTGCTTGCGCAAAACCGCGTTTTTTCAGCTTATCGACTCGTTCCTCTGCGATATCAAGCATATCCCGTTTAGTTCCGAAATGAATTGCACCGGTCGGGCAGGTTTTAACACACGCAGGCTCTTGCCCTACGCTCACCCTGTCGACACATAAGGTGCATTTGTATACGCGATTATCTTTGGGATTAAGGCGTGGAATATTGAAAGGACAACCAGCAATACAATAACCGCAGCCAATACAATGCGCTGATTGGAAATCAACTATCCCGTTGGCATATTGGATTATCGCTCCCGCCGATGGGCATGCTTTTAAACAGCCCGGTTCTGCACAGTGCATACAGCCATCTTTGCGGATCAGCCACTCTAATTTACCGTTTTCTTTGGTTTCACTAAAACGCATTACCGTCCATGATTTCGCACTTAGATCCGTCGGATTATCATAAACCCCGGTACAATGACCGACGTCGTCACGGATATCATTCCATTCAGAGCAAGCTACCTGGCACGCTTTGCAGCCAATACAGGTAGATACGTCGATCAGCTTAGCGACTTCAAATTTATCGTCTCGCACCTGAGGAGGAGGCGTAATGCTATTGGTCGCAGAACGTTTAATAATGTCTTGAGATTGCATGGACATAATTTCCTCCTCTACGCCTTCTCAATGTTAACTAAAAACGCTTTATACTCAGGTGTCTGAGAATTTGCGTCACCCACTGATGGCGTTAATGTGTTAGCAATAAATCCTTTTTGCGCCTGACCTTCAAAGCCCCAGTGAATAGGAATACCGATAGTTTCAATCGATTTTCCATCCACGTGCAAAGCTTGCAAGCGCGCGGTAACAACGGCAATAGCACGAATAAAGCCGCGTTTACTGCTGACCGTGACTTTATCGCCGTTATTGATACCTTTTTGTTGTGCTAACGTTTGGCTAATTTCAACAAATTGTTCTGGCTGAGCAATCGCGTTTAAGCGCGCATGCTTGGTCCAAGTATGGAAATGTTCAGTTAAGCGATAAGTGGTTCCCACATAAGGATAATCTTGGTGGTTCCCCAAGCGTTGTTGATCTTCTAAGAAAATACGCGCGGCCGGGTTAGAGACCACATTAGGATGCAGTGGATTAGTCCCTAAAGGCGTTTCAACCGGTTCATAATGTTCAGGGAACGGCCCTTCAGCCATTTTATCAATGGCAAATAATCGTCCCAACCCTTCAGGTTGCATAATAAAAGGTGAAGTTCCTACATCCGGTGCAGAGGTATTAAAATCAGGAACGTCATTGCCGACCCATTTGTTACCCTTCCACTCGATAACAACCCGATTTTTATCCCAGGGTTTTCCTTGAGGATCCGCAGAGGCACGGTTATAAATAATTCGGCGATTCAATGGCCATGCCCAAGCCCAACCGAGAGTATTCCCCAGCCCCGATGGATCACTATTATCGCGTTTGGCCATTTGATTGCCCTGCTCGGTCCAGCAACCGCTATAAATCCAGCACGAAGAAGCGGTAGAACCGTCATCCCGTAATAAAGCAAAAGAATTCAATAACTGGCCTTTTTTAGCTTGTAAATTGCCATCGGCATCATACAAATCAACTAACGCTATTCCATTATTTTCTTTAGCCATTTCTTCTGATTCTGGATGAAATGGCTGTTTATAATCCCAACGCATACGCATTAACGGCTCAGTCCCTTTACCGCCTTCTGAAGCATATAATTGACGAATTTTATCCAGTAATCCCGCTAATATTTGTCCGTCGTTACGCGCTTCGCCCGGGGCATCCGCAGCTTTCCAATGCCATTGCAACCAACGTCCAGAGTTAGCGATAGAGCCGTCTTCTTCGGCAAAGCAAGTCGATGGAAGACGGAAAACTTCAGTCTGAATGGTAGCAGGATCGACGTCGTTCATTTCGCCGTGATGCTGCCAAAAAGTCGAGGTTTCAGTGACTAAAGGATCAATAATGACCAAATATTTTAACTTACTGAGGCAACTAACCACCTTATTTTTATCCGGGAACGATGCGACGGGATTAAAGCCCTGACAAATATAACCGGTTACTTGGCCTTTACTCATCATGTCAAAATATTTAATCACATCGTAAGATTGATCCCATTTTGGCAACCAATCAAAACCCCATTGATTGTCTTTTTGCGCCGCATCCCCATAAAATGACTTCATTAAACTGACGAAAAATTTGGGGTAATTACTCCAGTAGTTAACCTGATTCGGTAAAGTAGCTACAGGGGTATTGGCCTGCAAATAGCTTTCAATGTTAGTTTGTTTTTCAGAAGGCAGGCTCAAATAGCCCGGTAGACTCGTGGAAAGTAATCCTAAATCGGTTAATCCCTGAATATTTGAGTGACCGCGCAAAGCATTAATACCGCCTCCCGCCATACCCATATTGCCAAGCAATAATTGGATCATTGCCATAGTACGGATATTTTGCGAGCCGACGGTATGTTGCGTCCAACCCAGTGCATATAAAAAGGTTGTTGTGCGATCGGCACTTGACGTTGTCGCAAGGATTTCACAGACTTTCAGAAAATCAGCTTGTGATGTTCCACAAATGTTCTCAACAATTTCAGGAGTATAACGAGAGATATGCTGCTTTAATAAATTCCATACACAGCGAGGATGCTGCCAACTGTCATCGCGTTTGGCAAAACCGTTCTCGTCAAATTGATAATTCCAACTGGTTTTATCGTACTGGCGTTTTTCTGCATCATAGCCGCTAAATAGCCCGTCATCGAAACTAAAATCGTCTCGAATCAACAAAGAGGCGTTGGTATAGTGCTTGACATACTCTACATTTATTTTATTATTTTCAATGAGATAACGCAAAACGCCAGATAAAAAGGTAATATCTGTTCCGGAGCGAATAGGCACGTAATGATCGGCGACTGATGCCGTACGCGTAAAACGCGGATCAACAACAATTAATGTTGCATCATTGTTATTTTTCGCTTCCATGGCCCAGCGGAATCCGACAGGATGTGCCTCTGCGGCATTCCCACCCATCACCATGATAACGTTGGCATTTTTAATATCAACCCAGTGGTTGGTCATCGCACCGCGACCAAATGTTGGAGCAAGACTTGCTACCGTTGGTCCGTGTCAGACACGCGCTTGGTTATCAACCGCTAGCATACCGAGCGAGCGAGTAAATTTTTGAGTTAATATGCCTGTTTCATTACTGGCGGCAGAAGCACACAGCATACCGGTAGATAACCAACGGTTTACCGAGGTTCCTTGGCTATTTTTTTCAATAAAATTAGTATCGCGATCGTCTTTCATTAAACGAGCAATACGGGAAAAGGCATCATCCCAGCTAATACGCTGCCATTTATTAGACCCTGGAGCACGATATTCAGGATAACGTAAGCGCCCTTCACTATGAATATAATCGATAAGCCCTGCCCCTTTTGGGCATAATGCGCCACGGTTAACAGGGTGATCAGCATCACCTTCAATATGAAAAATAGACGATTTTGCATTCATCGCGCCATCGCCCATACTATAAATTAATAATCCACAGCCAACAGAACAATAAGTACAAGTATTGCGGGTTTCTTTCGATCTCAGTAATTTATATTCTCGAACATTGGCCATCGCCAAGCCCGGCATAAAACCTAAAGCTGCAATTGTGGTACTCGCCATTCCGCCGGCACAGATTTTAAAAAACTGTCTACGGCTGAGATTCATTGCTTCCTCTTTTTTTATTTTTGTAAAAACTGAGCAGAAGAATATCAGCCTAGATCGCTTCTATATTGTTTAAAATCAAAAAAAGTAACATTAGATATTTAATCCTTATTATTAATAACAATTAAAATCAAAAAAGATAAACGCAACAAATTGAAATTAAAAGATTTTTTAATAATCAGAGATAAATTTAACATTCAAAAAATTAATTAAAAATACAACAACAAAACCAAATTATTTATAATTAATAGCTTACTTTAATTATTAAGCATATTAGAGTAACCAATAATACCACTAAAGTGTTACATTAAAATAAACATACACAATATATATTTATATATAAAGTAATTTTTATTATTTAATAAATAAAACAATGCCCATCAATAATATTGATGGGCATTTGAATAAATATATTAATTGTTACATGTCTCTATTATTAACTATTAATTCTATATTTAACTTTCATACAAACTTCAAACTTTAGTTTCACTGCGTAATTGTTTTGCCGCTGCCACCATGTTGGCCAGTGCTTGACGCGTCTCTGTCCAACCACGGGTTTTCAAACCACAGTCTGGATTTACCCACAACCGTTCAACCGCAATGCGATCAGAGGCTTTTCTCAACAATGCCACAATCCATTCTACGCTCGGAACATTCGGCGAGTGGATATCATATACGCCGGGACCAATTTCATTTGGATAATCAAAGTGTTCAAACGATTCCAGTAATTCCATATCTGAACGCGAGGTTTCAATGGTTATCACATCTGCATCCAGCGCGGCAATCGAATCCATGATGTCATTGAACTCGCAATAACACATATGAGTGTGAATTTGAGTGTCATCTTCAGCAATAGCGGCACTCAGTTTAAACGCATCAACCGCCCATTTAAGATAATCTTGCCATTCATCTCGGCGCAACGGTAGCCCTTCGCGTAATGCAGGTTCATCGATTTGAATAATGCCAATGCCCGCTTTTTGTAAATCATCCACTTCATCACGCAGCGCTAAAGCAATTTGTTTAGCAATGGTTTCACGGCTAACGTCTTCACGTGGGAATGACCAACAAAGAATGGTCACCGGGCCAGTAAGCATGCCTTTAACCGGTTTTTCAGTCAGTGATTGCGCATACTTCGCCCATTCAACCGTAATCGCTTCAGGACGACTAATATCCCCAATAATGACTGGCGGCTTAACACAACGCGATCCATAACTTTGAACCCAACCATTTTGAGTAAATACATAGCCATCGAAATGCTCACCAAAATATTCGACCATGTCGTTACGTTCAGCTTCACCATGAACCAAAACATCAATATCCAGCAATTCCTGCTCTCTAATCGCCTGCTTAATATGTTCACTAATGCTGGTACGATAGCTTGGAATATCAACATTGCCTTTTTTAAAATCTAAGCGCAGTGTACGAATATCTGCCGTTTGCGGGAATGAGCCAATCGTCGTGGTTGGCCATAATGGGAGAGTAAAACGCGCGCGTTGTTGCTTCGCACGTTCAACGTATGCGCTATTACGCTCTACATCACCGACCTTTATCGCCGCTAAACGCGCGGCAACCGCCGCATTATTAACCCGTGTTGAGGTTTTTCTAGCACGAATCGGTGCGCTGTAAGCCTCTAATTTAGCAATATTTTCAGCGTTATCATTATTTAATGCGGCCGTCAATAATGCTAATTCCTCACATTTTTGTAATGCGAAAGCAAACCAACTTTTTACTTCTTTATCTAAACCAGTTTCATCATTTAAATCAATCGGGCTGTGCAGTAACGAACATGACGTTCCGATCCAAATTTGACGCTTACCCAGCAATGTTTTAGCTTTTTCTCGTTTTTCGCTTAAATCTGCGCGCCAAACATTACGTCCATTTATCAAACCCAGTGATAGCAGCCATTCTGCGGGTAATGCTTTATTCACCTTCTGCAAATCATCTTTACCGGCAACTAAATCAATATGTAGCCCTTGAACCGGTAATGATTTAATTAAATCAAGATGATGCCCAATGCTATCAAAATATGTGGTCAGCAATAATTTGGTTTTGCCTTCTAATGCAGCATAAGCTGTTGAATAAGCCGCTTGCCATTCTGGTGGCAAATCTAACACTAATGCCGGCTCATCAATTTGTACCCATTCAATGCCTTTGGCGGCCAGTTTTTCCAACACTTGTTGATATACAGGCAACAGTTTCTCTAACAAACTTAGGCGATCAAAAGCCACACCTTTTACTTTTCCTAACCATAAATAGGTAACCGGGCCAATTAATATAGGTTTTACTTTATGGCCCAACGCCAGTGCTTCATCGACTTCATCAAATAGCTGAGTCCACGACACGCTAAATTCTTGACCTTGCTGGAATTCTGGCACGATATAATGATAGTTAGTATTAAACCACTTAGTCATTTCTGCCGCTGCTGCTGGCTCGCCTGTTGGCGCACGACCACGAGCAATACGGAACAATGTATCGAGATCAATACTTCCATCTTGATTTGCATGGCGTGGTGGTACATTGCCGACCAATAAACTGGTGGTTAATACTTGGTCGTACCAAGCGAAATCACCCACCGGAAGTAAATCCACGCCAGCATCGTGCTGTTGTTGCCAGTGACGTGCACGTAATTCACGTCCAGTTTCAATTAATTGTTGTTGATTTATTTTACCGGCCCAATAGCTCTCTTGTGCTTTTTTTAGTTCTCTTTTCAAACCGATACGTGGAAAACCTAGTGTGTGATTAATAACTGACATAGTGACCCCTTAGAATATTTAGCCGTCTAGATGTTTACACATCTATAATCAACAGGTAGTGTATAAAGCTCAAGCGCAAATTATTCATTGTCACCGTGAAGGTTTCTCATGATCGAATTAAAACACTTAAAAACATTGCATGCGCTCAGCCAACACGGCTCATTAGCAGCAACAGCAATCCACCTGCATCAGACGCAGTCGGCTCTATCACATCAATTCAGTGATTTAGAGCATCGTCTCGGATTTAAATTATTTGTACGTAAAAGTCAGCCACTGCGTTTTACGCCACAAGGTGAAGTTTTATTACAGCTCGCACAACAGATTTTACCGCTGGTCAAAGATGCGATGAGAACCTGCAGCGAGCCCGGTGTCTCGACACTGCGTATTGCGATTGAATGCCACAGTTGTATTCAATGGTTAACGCCAGCATTAAAACGATTTAGAGAAACATGGCCACAAGTAGCGGTTGATTTTAAATCTGGCGTGACCTTCGAGCCACAACCCGAATTATTAACGCGAGAATTAGATATTGTCATGACATCCGACATTCTGGATGAACAAGCACTGCATTACACACCGCTGTTTGATTACGAAGTTCGGCTAATTGTGTCGAACGACCATCCATTAGCGAATAAATTGCATATTACAGCGCAAGATCTGATTGATGAAACATTGCTTATCTATCCCGTTCAACGCCATCGTTTTGATATCTGGCGGCATTTTTTACAGCCAGCAGGAGTCTCTCCAAACATAAAAACGGTCGATAATACATTATTATTAATTCAGATGGTGGCGGCGAAAATGGGGATTGCAGCATTGCCACACTGGGCGGTGGACTCGTTCGAAAGACAAGGATTAATTGTGACCAAAACCTTAGGAGAAGGGCTATGGAGCCGGCTATACGCTGCCTGCCGTGAAGGCGAGCAGCGACAGCCAGCAATAGAGTCATTTACTCGCGCGGCTGGCCAGCACGCTGTTGAACATCTTTCTTATGTGAAACCGGTGAGAGGATCCAGCATCGATGTACCCACAGCGACGCGACAATCAAACTTGCACCCATGCTGAAACTTAGCCAATCTGGATGCTGCTGCCAGATAGCGAAGTTGACCAATAATCCTGCCGGTACCATCATGTTATTCATGATAGCTAAGGTACCGGCATCGACTTGTGTGGCACCATAATTCCACATGAAATAACCTATACCCGAGGCACCAATGCCCAACCAGCACAATACTACCCATTGTGCTGTCGTCGTTGGCAGCAGTAATTTATTACCGAAAAATACCCAACCAAGCAATGCCACCACGGTCGCGCCTAAATAAAACCATGAGAATGCTTGTCGTTGTGGCATAGGATGAATTTCCATCATACGCTTATAGCCCACTTGACCTATCGCAAATGAAATATTGGCTAGCTGCACAAACATAAGACCGAGCCAGAATGATTCACTCAATTGATCATAACGAATAATCGCCGCACCAATTACCGCTAATGAGGAACTAAACACATAACCCCAACGTAATCGTTGCTTCTCAAGCAGATCATAAATTAAGGTCACATATAACGGTGTTAACACAGTAAAAAGTAGGAATTCTGCCACACTTAGATAGTTATAAGCCTGAAATACGAATAAATACATAATTCCTAATTGGCAAGCGCCTACCAGCATGTACAACGCAATCACTTTAAACGCAATACCACGCCAACGTAAAAAAGGTAAAAATACCAACGCCGCCAAACCGACCCGCATTAAGACTGAAAACCAACTATCAACTTGACCGGCTAAATACTCGCCAATCAGACTAAAAGACGCTGCCCAAAGCAGCGTCGTGATGACTAATAACCACATTCTATATACAGCTCGTGTTAATGTTCTTTTTCAACTAACAGCGCTTCGAGTAAATCCAAGTCTGTTAACATCATATGCAGAGTTTCATTACTAATTTTTCGCGTTGCGCGTAAATGGTAAAGTTCCCCTCGCTCAGCTCTCAGTGCGGTTAGTCGGAATCTGCGCTCTAAATCTTCAATCAGTAAATTACGCTCCATTTCGTCCTGACCAGCGGTTCGCCGCCGGAGATTCCCTATCACTCTAGAAGCAACTTCACTGATATCTTCTGGATCGAGCTTTTCATCCGCATCCGCCGATAAGCGCTCTTCCATTTTATTCATACTGACGATCGCCACTTCGGCCATAGCCGCTTTCGCCATTCGAATTTCATTAATATCGGCTTCTTTATCACCAAATTTGAAATTACGTAGCAACAGTGGCAATGCAATAACCCCGATAAAAATAGAAAATAAAATAACACCGGCAGCAATAAATATTAGCTGATAACGCGCTGGAAACGGTGAACCATCCGGTAAAAATAGCGGTACAGAGAGGGCACCTGCCAAGGTTATCGCCCCACGGACTCCCGCAACCGAGGAGAGTAGTAATTCACGCGTGGTATAATTAGCAAATTGCAGCGGTTTCTTTTTCAAGAACAGTAGGCTGAATTTTTTCATCAACCATAACCAACTGAAACGCAATACTAATAAGGCAAAATAGATAGCGACTACCGCAGTAAACAACATCCATGTTTCTACACTTGGGTCAAGCTCCGCTTGGATAACCGAGGTTTCCCAAATGCCCGGTAATTGCAGCCCTAACATGATGAATACTAAACCGTTAAACACAAATTCCAACATCGACCATACGCTATCAGCACGTAAACGCATCGCCAAAGGTGCATTGCGAATAACCCCAGATTTAGTAATCGTCATACCCGCAGCTACAGAAGCCAAAATTCCTGACACACCGATATGTTCCGCAATCATGTAAGAGGCGAAAGGTAACAGCAGCATGAAAACAATTTGTGTCGCTGGCTCATCCCCGCTCCAGCGGCTCATTAAACGCAACGATTTACTGTAAATCCACGTAACACCTATCCCGGCCAGCAAGCCACCGACCGCGACTTTAAAGAATTCAATGGTCGCGCCAGTGACCGTAAACACCATGGTTCCCATGGCTATAGCAACGGCAAATTTCAACGCCACCAGGCCTGAAGCATCATTCATTAATGCTTCGCCTTCTACAATGCTCATCATCCGTTTAGGCATTCGACCTTTACCGACAATCGAAGACAATGCCACCGCATCAGTAGGGGATAATACAGCAGCCAGTGCAAATGCAGCGATCAGCGGAATACTTGGCATCATCCAATAGATTAAATAACCAATTCCGACGACTGTCACTAAAACCAGCACTAGCACTAAAATGAATATTTCACGACCATTTTGGAAAAATTCACGGGTCGGAGTTTTCCAGCCATCAACAAATAACAGTGGCGGGATAAGCAATACGAGGAAAAGTTCGGGATCAAAAGTCACATGTAGGCCAAACTGAGGCCAAGCCAATGCAGCACCAATAGCAATCTG
This sequence comes from Moellerella wisconsensis ATCC 35017, assembly GCF_001294465.1. Taxonomy (GTDB): domain Bacteria; phylum Pseudomonadota; class Gammaproteobacteria; order Enterobacterales; family Enterobacteriaceae; genus Moellerella; species Moellerella wisconsensis. Next base: position 136,709 of record NZ_LGAA01000009.1, on the reverse strand, counting down.
TACAATGGGTAACGGTATACGGAAGGGAAGAACCTTAGTTACCACTCCAGAAATAGAGACGGCCAAAATTAAAATAAGAATAGTAAAGAAAATTTCCATGTTGCCCTTACTGATAACGATACAACGACTTAAACCATGAATTGTGACCTGACGATTGCCTCTAAGATAGCAAAATCCAGCCATGAAACTTCAGTAAAGCGAGGAAGGGATGGAAAACGAATTTTCCCACGCTTTTCACTGCTGACTAATATTCTATCCTTAACGACGACTTTGGCGGGGAAATAATTTGAATTTTAAGATTAATCGCGATAATAGATGGGGGGATGTGTTTAGAAATCATCATCCCCCCGATAATATTTATTATATAGCTAGATTACTAGCATAAAATGCCACTAAAAGCACAGCGATAATCACAGTACCCAGATTAAGTTTCTTCCACTCACCGGCACAAATACGCCCAATCACTAAAGCCGCAAATCCTAGCATGATCCCAGTCACAATATTGCACGTTAGAACAATAAACACCGCACATAATAAACCGGACATTGAATCAACAAAATCATCAAAATCAAGTTTTGATACATTGCTAAGCATCAATAAGCCAACGTACATCAACGCCGGAGCTGTTGCATAAGCCGGCACCAAATAAGATAACGGAGATAAAAATAAAATCATTAGGAACAAAATGCCGACGACGGTCGCGGTTAATCCTGTTCTGCCTCCGGCGGCAGTACCTGCGGCTGATTCAATATATACCGCGGCAGGTGAAGCACCAATTGCACCGGCAAAAATACTGCTAACAGAATCGGCGGTCAGTGCTTTGCCACCATCAATAATTTGCCCTTCTTTATCTAATAGATTTGCTTGCCCTGCAACGGCACGGATAGTTCCTGTGGCATCAAATACGGCAGTCATAACTAACGCCAATAAGCTAGGTAACACAACCGGCTGTAACGCGCCCATAATATCCATACTGAACAGCAAAGAAAGCCCGTCATCACCCAATGATGGCAATTTAAAAAATCCTTGATATTTCACGTTGGGATCAAAAATGAGTCCAAGTATCGAAATAGCGATGATCACCAGCAGCACACCGCCCGGTACTCGACGCTTTTCTAAACCAAAAATAACCGCCAGACCCGCTAATGACATTAATACCGGGAAAGAGACAAACTCACCTAATGCCACCGGTAAACCAGCTTGTGGATTTTTAACCACTAAGCCAACGCCATTAGCCGCAATTAATAATAAAAACAGCCCGATACCGATTCCAGTACCATGCGCTATCCCCATCGGCATATTGCGTAAAATCCATGAACGTATCCCCGTTACTGAGATCAAGGTAAAAATACACCCCATCAAGAACACGGCCCCCAATGCGACAGGAATACTAACTTGCTGGCCTAACACCAAGCTAAAAGCGGTAAAAGCCGTTAATGAAATCGCACAGCCTATTGCCATCGGCAAATTGGCCCACAGCCCCATCAATAAAGAACCAAAGCCTGCCACCAAGCAGGTGGCAATAAATACGCCAGTCGGCGGAAAACCGGCCTGCCCCAACATTCCTGGCACCACAATAACGGAATAGACCATCGCTAGAAATGTTGTGAGCCCAGCAACAATTTCACGGCGTACAGTGGTACCGCGTTCAGTCAATTTAAAATACTTATCCAGCTTGCAATTTGTTGGAGCCTGATGACCAGACATGGTGTTCCCCTGCTTAAATGTTCAATGTCGAAATAACAACCGTGATATCTACTACGGAATCGATTACGTGGTTAAATATCAAATCAGTGAAACCGAGGTAAATTCAGTTTCACCACTCTACGCAATCGTTTGGCTTTAGCGATAAAAAACGAGAATAAATCGTGAGGCGAATAATTATCGGTTGAACCGCACCCAATGATCAAGTGTTTTAACTCAAAAAGATGCCGTGTCAGTAAAAAAACTGTCAGTCTAGCGCTAAAAAAACTTATACCGTGTTATCTGCCCTAATTATTTAATGTTTTATGGATAATTAATAGCATGTTTGATTGTTATTTGATTGATTTTATATAAAAAACAAGACAGCCAGAGGCGTAAAATAAATAGTTAGCGCCTCTAGTTAACGCCTCTAAGTATTATTAGAGATAATTAGCTCTATTTAACTAATAACTTACATAAATAAAAAAATAACCTTTAAAATCAATAAAAGAATGTCTTAAAAATAAAAATAAACGGATTTTTTTGATAGATAATATAAATTCACTCCCTATAATGTGCGCAAAACATACCACCTAATTAACTGACTCAATATCGTTATGCTAGCCAATATAAAGAAATTAACGACTAAAGAAATATTCGTTCTGGTTTTATTTTTTATATTTTTAATGATCTATTTACTGCCTGGGATTTATGGTCATACCCCCTGGAAGCAAGATGAGAATTATAGTTTTGGCATTATCCAAACCATGTATGAAACCTCAAATTGGCTAGTACCCACTAATGCTGGCGAGCCATTTATGGAAAAACCGCCAATCTATTATTGGACGGCGACCATCATGCTTCATCTATTGTCAGATATTATGCCAATGCATGATGCCGCACGCACCGCGACTTTATTATTTTCTCTGCTCAATTTTAGCTTCTTTATTCTGCTGGCACGCCGTGTCTTTGATGCCAGCAGCTTTAATGATCCACGGATTTGGCTCGCATTTTCTTTATATGCCTGTGCCCCAGGTTTATTGCGCCATAGCCACGATATGTTTACCGATACTGCGCTTATTGCAGGCGCTACCATGGCGCTTTATGGTTTATCTGGGCTAATAAAAAGCCAAAAATTAGGCTATTCCATCCTGTGGCTCAGCTTAGGCCTAACCCTCGCCATGCTGGCAAAAGGAGTCTTTGTTCCCGGTGTTATTGGGTTAACTCTGCTAATTATCCCTATTTTCCAGCCTGGTTGTCGTCGCAAGAGCTACTGGTTATCAGCATTAATAGCCGGAATTATCGCCTTAATCTTGATTTTACCTTGGCCTGTCATGTTGTATCTTTCACATCCAGAACAGTTTTATGAATGGTTTTGGATCAATAACTTCGGCCGTTTTTTCGGTTTTTCCGTCGATAAACTAGGCGCAAAAGCTAACCTAACCCGTATCCCTGCGGCCGTGTTATTTTTTGCTTTTCCCTCAGGCATCTTAGCTATTTGGGCTTTATTACGTTCGCCGCGAAAAATTTTATTAAGCTCATCATTATCTCTACTGGCTATTTTTGCGATTTTAGGGGTGATCTTATTGCAAATATCGGCCTCAGGACGCGCACTGTATTTATTACCTTTTATCGCCCCCATGGCAATTTTAGCCGTACTCCCTGTTAGCCAATTACCGAGAAAAATGTTAACTGCTGTAACCCGGTTTAGTACTATTTTCTGGTCTATATTGATCATCTTGGTATGGGTTTTATATTTTTTATCGCTATCAGATTCAACCAAACCATTATTATCAATATTCAAAAAATGGCTACCGATGAGTTACGAAATGCATTTCTCTGTTTTAGCTTGTGGGGGAGCATTATTACTTTCCCTGATTTGGCTATTTCGGCGTTATTTTATTTCAGCCGATCCAGCATTAAAATCAATACAGCATTGGTTACTGGGAATGACAGTGGTCTGGGGAATTATTTATATTTTGTTGGTTGGTTGGATTGATTATGCCAAAGGCTACAAGCAAGTATTTATCGATATGAAGCAACATATCGCCACGCATTATCAAGATACCGACTGTATGGCTTCATACAATATTGGCGAATCTGAAGCGCCTATGCTCTATTATTTTGCGGGTATTTTACATCATCGACAACCGCAATTTAATCGCCCACAACACTGCCGCTGGCTAATTACTTTTTCAAAATATATCCAGCCAGCGCCTGAAGGTATGAAATTAATTTGGGCCGGTCATCGACCAGATGAAGAACATGAAAATTTGGTGGTTTATCAAACTATAACGCCATAAAAATATATCAGGCCCCTACTTTAAATAAAAATAGGGGCCTAATTGAAGAACTGTAATGATGAAAATGATTGATTATTAACGGCAAGCTTCTAGATTTATTAACGGCAAACTTCTATAGTTGGACTACATTTTCCTCGCACTATCCACAGAAATAATCCAGCCATAATAATTAATAAAATAGGTAAACCACTCGGTGAAACCGAAGTTGCAACACCTGATAATAATGGACCAGAAAGATTACCAATCCCCCATAGCATCGCCGCCGCCGCATTAGCTACAATTAAATCATTACCGCTAAAATATTGTCCTATTTGTACCAGAGCAATCGTATAAATAGCCCCAGCAGTCGCGCCTAAAATAATTAACAACGGCCAAATAAGATAATGATTGGTGATAACAAACGGTAATAATAAACTGGCTAGCAACGTAATGACCCCGCACCAGCGGTATAATTTCCCGCGGTTCATATGATCAGCCAGCCAACCAAACGGCATTTGCATTACTGCATCTCCGGCTAAAATTGCACTGATCATCATTGCGGCTATCGTCTCGGTATGCCCCATACTGATACCATAAATCGGGAACATGGATAAAATAGTGCCATCAAAAAAGGCAAAAAATAGGATCCCCGCACACAACGCAGGCGCAACTTTGATAAATTGAATAATAGAAAATTGAGCATGGGTTGCGGTCGCAGGAATTTTATCACCAACCTTTTGCTCCATTAATAAAAATAATACGACGGAGAATAGATGAATTAGCGTACAGATAAATAAAGGGGATTTATCTTCAACGCCATAATATGCAATAAAAGAAGGGCCTAATAACTGGCTAATGGTAAATACTGTCGTATAAATAGCCAAAATCCGCCCACGACGATTTTCTGGCGATAACTCATTAATCCACGTTTCTCCCAAACAAATCATCACGCCACTGGCTAATCCTGTAATCAAACGTAAAGGGAATAACAGCCAAAGTGGTAATGAGCTTAATAAAGGTAATAAGCTAATCGCCGATATAATCGTCGCAATTAACATGGCGTAACGCTTGCCCGATAATTGGGCTATTTTTTGTACCGCGGGCGCAATGAGTAGCATCCCAAATGCCGGCGCCGCAGAAATAAGCCCAATATAAAATTCGCTAATACCGTTGTTATTGAGCCGTAAGGCAACCATTGGAATACTTAATCCAATAACGATGCCGATAACAGCAATACTGGCGGTGATGGTAAAAATAGCAAAAAAGGGGGAACGACGGAAATTCTGAAAACGACGACTATCACTATTCATTTTGAAATAAACCTGCTTATCCAGCAAGTACCTATAGTTTTTTATTCCATTAATAATGCCATTACCAGCAATATCAAAGGGGAAATATCTTTAATTAAGAGAATATGTCGGTCATAATATCACTCTGATCACTGTAAAGCATCAGTAACCAGAGCGATAAAATAAATAGAATAGAAAATAAAGCATTTATTTAAAGGCTCGATCAAATATATAAATATTAATTTAACCGATCCCATAATCTAGTAGAGATTTACGCCTTATTTTATTAGTGGCCTATATCCATAATAGTGAATAGCAAAATATTTTTATCCATCCAAGTAAGAATATCCAAACTAGGAATTAGTGCAGATAATTTTCCATGATGTCAAAAACAGTTAAGTCATCACTAAAACTAACTTGCTTTACATCTTCAAGTTTTTCTACCTGATTAACCATCTGAGATAATCGCTCATCATTCTGTACTAATAACCAAATACGACTTTGATTAGTGTGCTTTAGCGGTAAACATAAAATGGCATCGACGTTAAAGGCACGACGAGCGAATAGCCCACAGATATGCGACATGACACCGGGGTGATTACTCACAATCAGCTCGAGAGCGATAGCGCGCGAATCTACAGATTGGAGATCTACCGAATCGGCAATCATAGCGTCAGCTTTTTGTATATCGGTCGATTTTATCGTCATAATTATGCTCCAATCATATCAATATTTGCGGCACCCGGCGGAACCATAGGATAAACATTTTGCTTAACATCAATTAACGCATGGATCAAACACGGTCCCGGCTTATTCATCATCTCTTTTAACGCGGTTTCAGGATTTTCTTGCTGATTCAAATCGCAAGTTTCCAGACCAAAACCCGCAGCAATTTTAATAAAATCCGTTTGATAAGGATAAGCAGCAGCATAAATTCGATTTTCAAAAAATAATTCTTGCTGCTGATGTACCATACCTAATGCCTGATTATTCATTAAAATAATTTTGATATTCAATCGATGTTCCGCAGCAGTAGCTAACTCTTGAATATTCATCATCAAGCTACCATCACCAGAGAAACACAGCACGGTAGCGTCTGGATTTGCCAATGCTGCACCTATTGCGGCAGGTAATCCAAATCCCATCGTTCCTAATCCTCCTGACGTCAACCACTGCCGGGGGCGAGATAAAGGATATACCTGCGCAACCCACATCTGATGCTGGCCAACATCCGTGGTAATAATGGCCTCATCACCCGCCGCGCGAGCCGCGGCTAACACTAAACCATAATGATGCAAGGGATTATGTGCCTCAGATAAATCAAGCGAATAATCTTGTTTTAATCTATTCACCCGAGCTAACCATTCCGCACGTGAATTACGTTTGACTAAGGGTAATAACAGCGCCAAAATCTGCCCCGCATCAGCATTAATCGCAATATCTGGCTTTCTAATTTTACTGATTTCAGCTTTATCAATATCAACGTGAATTATCTTAGCATTCGGGCAAAATTTTTCGGCGCGGCCTATCGCTCGGTCATCAAAGCGTGCACCAATAACGACTAATAAATCCGATTCTTCCATGATCATATTGGTACTTCTTGCTGCGTGCATCCCTAACATTCCCAAATATAAAGGATGTTGATTGGGTAAAATACCCAGCGCCATTAATGTCATCGTCGCCGGTAAATTAGCTTTTTCAGCTAAAGCAATCGCCATCTTGGTTGAATTAGAACTAATAATTCCTCCGCCATAATAAAGCACCGGAGATTTGGCGGTGTTGATCATATTGGCCGCGCGGATCACTGCTTCCATATCAAAGGTTGGGGCTTTATCCTTTTCTTGAACTTTAGCCCATTGATCACTGGTGATAGTCGCAGTTTGTACATCTTTCGGAACATCTATCCATACCGGTCCCGGACGCCCTGACTCCGCAATACGGAAAGCATCAGTTATCACTTGCGGTAAATCTTTAATATCCCGAACCAGATAGTTATGTTTAGTAATTGGTATTGAAATACCATAGGTATCAACCTCTTGGAAAGCATCTGTACCTATCATCGATAAAGGAACTTGCCCAGTAATACAAACCAAAGGAATCGAGTCTAATTTAGCATCCGCAATGGCAGTAACTAAATTGGTCGCGCCGGGGCCACTGGACGAAATACACACCGCCGCCTTGCCTGTGGTTCTGGCTATTCCCTGCGCGATAAATCCAGCGCCTTGCTCATGTCTTGCAAGAATATGACGGATTTTTTTACTTTTTCCTAAAGCATCATAAAACGGTAATGCGGCCCCACCAGGAATACCTGACACCGTGGTAATGCCATGCTGTTCCAGTAAATAAACAATTAACTCTGCACCGGTAAACTGTTTTCGCTGTTCTGATGTTATGTCCGACTCGCTCATAGTTACTATCCTTTCACGCTGGCCGGCACATTTTTGCGGGGGGATAAAAATAAAAAACCCCGCTCGGTGTGCGCCGGCGGGGTTTCGAAATCTGAGTGATCCAACCCGTTACGGCGCATTGCCGACCACCACCACCACGCGCACGACTACCGCAGCACGTGGTGCGGTGAATAGTAGAGCTGAATGATGGGGCGTTAAATTCACGGGTCAATCCTGTTTTAATGGCGTTAATTTTAATGGTATTAGTTACTTAATCTTGTACTAAAAAAACACATCTTCTTGGCAATGACAATGCTTTTTTAGCATCCATAAAAAATAAACTAAAAAACACGATGAACATCACATTTATTATTCACTTCCTACCTCGATATAAAATATCGAGTCACGAAAAGATAATGGATAAATCAGTCATTCACTAATTCAAAATTGATGACATACAGTTTTTCAATATTAGGATAAATATCACTAATTAATGTTTTTAATTTATCTAACGGCAAACATTCTTGCTCCGCATGAAATTCAGAAATCTCATCAAATGCTAAAGGTGCAACAGAGAGTATTTTGATAAAACAAGCAAACTTTCCTGTTTCTAATGCAGAAACTTCAACTATAGTTCCCGGAACATAGTGGCTTTCTGCTTCATCACGAATAGTGATAATCTTTTTCCCTGAAATAACTAATGGCAGCAACCATTCAAAAAAAGTTATTTTGGTAGGTATCGACTTTGTAGGCATCGGTATAGATATCGGCATATTCATTCCTCTATATTTAATAATATTAACGATATTGTCTTTAATGAAAAAATTATTTTTCACAGATTAAAATTAATAATTATTAATTTTTTTAATTAAATAATAGTGATTGTATGAAAACCATTAAATAAAAAACATAAATAATGCAGACAATTAAATAACCAAATAAATTAAATAATTTAGTGATAAATTCTATCACTAAAAATATTCAACACGGTATAACTATCTCAAGCCATAAGATGATTATTTTATCTACGCCCTCAATAAAAAACCCCGATAAATCGGGGTTTCATACAATATTATTAAGCCAATATTTTTACATTTAACTCAGAATGGAATATCGTCATCGAAGTCCATTGGAGGTTCATTGCTCTGTGGCGCTGATGCTTGCGGACGAGATGGTGCACTACCCCCGCTAAATTGTGGCGCAGACGGCTGTTGAGCTTGTGGCTGCTGAGGTTGTCCCCATCCGCCTTGATTGCCTTGGCTTTGTGATGATGACTCTGAACCACGGCCTCCCAGCATTTGCATGCTGCCGCCGATATTAACAACAACTTCTGTTGTATAGCGATCTTGACCGCTCTGATCTGTCCATTTACGCGTTTGCAGAGAACCTTCAATATAGACCTGAGAACCTTTCTTCAGATATTCACCAGCTACTTCGGCTAATTTTCCGAAGATTACCACACGGTGCCATTCGGTTTTTTCACGCATTTCACCAGACGATTTGTCACGCCAGCTTTCAGAAGTTGCCAGAGTTAAGTTGGCTACAGCGCCACCATTTGGCATGTAACGGATTTCTGGATCCTGTCCTAGATTACCGATAAGAATAACTTTATTTACGCCTCTGCTGGCCATTTAACACTCCTGATGCAATAAAATAGATCGTTCATACCCTAAATAATCCAACGCATTAGAAAGCCCAAAATAGCGGCGTCTCAAGAAGATAAAACTTAGTAAATGCATCACTAAGTTGCCTGCCTGATGAGCACCACAACATTTATAATAGCAGTCTGCAATTTGACCTATGATGGGTATAGCTTGATGATTAAGTTTATCACGCGAGCCTGATATTGAACATGATAACAATTCAGTTTGCGTAGCGGATGGCAAAAATTTATTGAGTATTCATTATTCACTAACTCGCATCGGTGATAAATTAAAAAAACTAACTCTGTAATTTAAGCTGTCACTGATGACACAAGCTATTATCTCGATAAGTATACAACCGCTGATGATCAGGGTAGCCTTATACTTAGATAAAATATAATCAATGCAGTTGTCGTTTGAAAATAGAGTGAGAATTCAACCAAATTCACTAATAGCACTGTATATTCATTCAGTCTTAACTGTATAATAATAGTTCGCTTATAACTGCTTACTATCAAATCATCTGGGAAGTGGTAAATGGATAACATCGAAGTTCGTGGTGCCCGCACCCATAATCTGAAAAATATCAATCTCATCATCCCCCGGGACAAACTGATAGTCATTACTGGCTTGTCTGGCTCAGGAAAATCATCATTAGCTTTTGATACACTGTATGCCGAAGGTCAACGCCGCTATGTAGAATCGCTTTCTGCCTATGCCCGCCAGTTTCTTTCATTAATGGAGAAACCGGATGTCGACCATATCGAAGGTTTATCGCCGGCAATTTCTATCGAGCAAAAATCTACGTCGCATAATCCGCGATCTACGGTTGGGACTATTACTGAAATTCATGATTATCTGCGTTTATTGTTTGCCCGTGTGGGTGAGCCTCGCTGCCCAGATCATGATATCCCGTTAGCCGCACAAACTGTTAGCCAAATGGTGGATAATGTCATCGCCCTGCCTGAAGGTCAGCGCTTGATGCTATTGGCGCCGGTGGTGAAGGATCGTAAAGGTGAACATGTTAAATTATTAGAAAGTCTGGCAGCACAAGGTTATATCCGTGCTCGGATCGACGGTGAAGTGTGCGATCTTTCTGATCCCCCTAAGTTAGAACTGCAGAAAAAACATACCATTGAAGTCGTGGTTGATCGCTTTAAAGTGCGCGACGATATCGCCCAGCGCTTAGCTGAATCTTTTGAAACTACGTTAGAATTATCCGGCGGTACTGCGGTAATTGCTGATATGGACGATCCTCAAGTTGAGGAGCTCATATTTTCAGCTAATTTTGCCTGCCCAGTCTGTGGCTATAGCATGACAGAATTAGAGCCGCGCTTATTTTCATTTAATAATCCCGCCGGGGCTTGCCCTAGCTGTGATGGCTTAGGTGTGCAACAATTTTTTGATCCTGAGCGGGTGATCCAAAATACGGAAATATCGCTCGCGGGTGGCGCAATTAAGGGCTGGGATCGTCGAAATTTCTATTATTTTCAAATGCTACAATCGCTAAGCAAACACTATAAATTTGATATTGAAGCACCTTATAACACTCTTGATCCCGCTATCCATCAAGTTATTTTGTATGGCTCGGGTAAAGAAAGTATTGAATTTAAATATCAGAATGATCGTGGTGATATGACCGTTCGCCACCACCCTTTTGAAGGGGTGCTAAATAACATGGATCGCCGTTATAAAGAGACTGAATCCTCAGCCGTACGTGAAGAACTGGCTAAATATATTAGTAATCGTGCATGTGTCTCTTGCGGCGGAACCCGCTTGCGTAAAGAAGCCCGCTTTGTCTTTATTGAAAATACCACCTTGCCTGAAATCTCAGAATATAGCATCGGTCATGCACTGGATTTCTTCCGTAATCTCAAATTAAGCGGACAGCGAGCTCAAATTGCTGAAAAAGTATTAAAAGAAATTAGCGATCGATTAAAATTTTTAGTCAACGTCGGGCTAAATTATCTCAGTCTTTCACGCTCTGCAGATACATTATCCGGTGGAGAAGCTCAGCGTATTCGCCTCGCGAGTCAAATTGGTGCAGGCTTAGTCGGCGTGATGTATGTATTAGATGAGCCTTCGATTGGTTTGCATCAGCGCGATAATGATAGACTGCTAGAAACCCTGGTCCATCTGCGTGATTTAGGCAATACCGTCATCGTGGTTGAGCACGATGAAGATGCGATTCGCGCCGCCGATCATATTATTGATATTGGCCCGGGCGCGGGAGTACACGGCGGTGAAGTGGTCGCCCAAGGTAATCTGCAAGATATTATTGGCAACCCTGAGTCATTGACCGGTAAATTTCTGAGCGGCGAAAGACGAATTGATATCCCACAGCAACGCGCTATCGCTGATACATCCAAAATGCTAACCGTCATTGGGGCGACAGGAAATAATCTCAAAGATGTCACCATCAAGCTGCCCGTTGGATTATTTACCTGTATTACAGGGGTTTCAGGTTCGGGTAAATCAACATTAATTAATGACACTGTTTTCCCGATAGCTCAACGTCAGCTAAATGGCGCGACAACGATTACTCCCGCGCCTTATCGCGATGTCGAAGGGCTAGAAAATTTTGATAAAGTTATCGATATTGATCAAAGCCCGATAGGCAGAACACCACGCTCAAATCCAGCAACTTATACCGGCGTTTTCACCCCGATCCGCGAGCTGTTTGCCGGTGTTCCAGAATCAAGAACCCGAGGTTACACGCCTGGGCGTTTCAGTTTTAACGTGAAAGGTGGCCGTTGTGAAGCTTGCCAAGGTGACGGTGTTATCAAAGTTGAAATGCACTTTTTACCGGATGTCTACGTGCCGTGCGACCAATGTAAAGGCAAACGCTATAACCGTGAAACCTTAGAAATTAAATACAAAGGTAAAAATATTCACGAAGTACTGGATATGACTATCGAAGAAGCGCGTGAATACTTTGATGCGGTTCCGGCGCTGGCACGTAAGCTGCAAACGCTTATCGATGTTGGCTTGTCTTATATTCGTTTAGGGCAATCAGCGACTACCTTATCTGGCGGGGAAGCTCAGCGCGTAAAACTAGCGCGCGAATTATCCAAACGTGGCACTGGGCAAACATTGTATATTCTGGATGAGCCAACCACTGGATTGCATTTTGCGGATATTCAGCAATTACTCAAAGTACTGCATCAGCTGCGAGACCAAGGCAATACCATCATCGTCATTGAGCATAACTTGGATGTTATCAAAACCGCTGACTGGATTATCGATCTCGGGCCTGAAGGCGGAAGCGGAGGCGGACAGATCTTGGTTGCGGGCACTCCCGAAGAGGTTGCTGAATGTGAACAATCACATACCGCACGTTTCTTAAAACCTATTTTACAGCGCGGATACTAATCAGTATAAGCCCGCATTAATTTGGCTTGAATGTGACTATTAAAACTCCCCGCCACGCGGGGAATTTTATAGTTAAATTAATTACTTAAAGTTATCTTAGCACACCGCAGCAAATGCTTCGACAATACGCTGAACATTATGCCGATTAACTCCCGCCATACAAACTCGGCCAGTACCGACTAAGTAAACGGCATGTTCATTTTTCAGTCTATCAACCTGTGCTTGGCTAAAACCGGTGTAGCTAAACATTCCGCGTTGTTGCAGCAGATGATCAAAATTCATGTGGGGTAAGGCGCGTTTCAATTCATCGACCAAAACCGTACGCATTTCAATAATACGCAAACGCATTTGTTCAACTTCTTGTAACCATTGCGCTTTTAATTTGTCATTAGTCAACACCTGCGCCACAATTTTTGCGCCATTAGATGGTGGGCTAGAATAAAGACGACGCACTCCGGCTTTTAATTGCCCTAAGACACGTTCACACTCATCTTTATCTTTACAGATAACCGAGAGTCCCCCTGCTCGCTCACCATAAATGCCAAAAATTTTGGAAAATGAATTGCTCACAAACACCGGTAAACCGGCTTGAGCCATCGCTCGAATGGCATAAGCATCTTGCTGTATACCTTCAGCAAAGCCTTGATAAGCAATATCCATAAACGGAATTAATTGACGCTCTTTAGCGACTTTGACGACTTCATCCCATTGGCGAGAAGTTAAATCTGAACCGGTTGGATTATGGCAACAAGGATGCAGTAAAATAATACTATTAGCCGGTAATTTCTGGAAAGTTGCCAGCATTTCAGCAAATTTCACCCCTTTAGTCGCTTCATCAAAGTACGGATAAAAATGGACTTTGGTGCCCGCACCGGCAAAAATTGAGCCGTGGTTTTCCCAGGTTGGGTTGCTGCACCACACCTCGGAATCAGGGAAATAACGATTTAAAAAATCAGCGCCTAATTTTAATGCCCCAGAGCCACCAATGGTCTGCACTGTCGCAATACGCTGCTCGGCGATGAGCGAGCAATCATCCCCGAATAATAATTTTTGAATTTCTGTTCGGTAATCTTTCAAGCCTTCCATGGGTAAATACAGGGAGGCACAAGCAGGCTGTCGTGCTAATGCCGCTTTCGCTTCACCTACCGTGGCTAATTGCGGTGTTTGACCTTCACCATCATAATATAATCCGATACTTAGATTAATTTTATGGCGGCGAGGATCTTTATTAAACTCATCCATTAACGAGAGGATCGGATCACCCGGATAGGCTTCAATATTTTCGAACACAGAAATTTCCCCTGATTTATTTTTTTAACTTCGTTATTTGAAAATAACGCTTTGCTAGCTATTCGTCCAGATATTCCATTGATACTCTTGATGTTAATTTAGTCAATAACTCGTAATCGATAACCCCAGTATGTGCTGAGATTTCTTCTACCGGCAGAGATTTACCCCATAAGATCACTTCATCGCCAACCTTATCGGTGGCCTCTACCCCTAAATCAACGGTGATCATATCCATCGAAACACGACCAACAATCGGCACTTTACGCCCGTTAATCATTACTGGCGTCCCCGAGGGCGCACAACGTGGATAACCATCGCCATAACCGATTGCAACAACGCCTAGACGGGTATCCTGTCGGCTGCACCACGTTTCGCCATAACCCACACATTCACCAGCCGCATGTTTACGTACTGCGATTAGGGTAGATTTCAGGGTCATCACTGGCTGTAAACCAAAATCAGTCGCAAGTTTGCCTTCTTGCGGCGACGCACCATACATCATGATCCCCGGCCTAACCCAATCGTAATGTGCTTGTGGCCACAGCAAAATCCCGGCAGAAGCAGCGATTGATTTTTCGCCCGGTTTATCACGAATGAATTGCTCAAAACAAGCCAGTTGGCTGGCTGTAGTGATGAGTTTAGGATCGTCAGCCTGACAAAAATGGCTCACGATATTTACGGCGGGATGCACATTATGGCACTGAGTTAAGCGTTGATAAAATGCCTCTGCATCTTGCGGCAGAACCCCCAGACGATGCATGCCCGTATCCAACTTCATCCACACTTTTACTGGCGATTTCAGCGGTAATTGCTCAAGCATCTCAAGCTGTTCGATACTGTGAACCACAGTATCAATGCGTAAATCGATAATGTGTGGTAAATCGTCAGCTTCAAAAAAACCTTCAAGTAAAACAATCGGTTTCTCTATTCCATGGTCTCTGAGCGCAATCGCCTCTTTTAGCCGGGCAACACCAAAACCATCCACACTATCTTGTACCGCCAAACCTACTTTTGTTAACCCATGGCCATAAGCGTTTGCTTTAACAATTGCAATAAGACGGCTATTCGGTGCCAGTTCTTTAACGCGTTGCAGATTGTGTCGCAGAGCGCGGCGGTCAATTGATGCGGTTGCCGCTTTCATGATTTTACCGTTGTTCCTATCTATTATTTAGTTAAATATCTATTATTTAGTTAAATATCTATTATTTGGTTAAATATCTATTATTTGGTTAAAGATCTAGTATTTGATTAAAGATCGATTCTAGCGTCAAAATAATTCAATCAGCAAAACGCGGCACACAAACATCAGTTCATCAACAGAGCGAACTTAGTCTACTAAATCTCTGATCACCACCAATCTACAACGACTGAGCCTCTGACTTATCGATAACAAATTTATATCAACTTGAGTCTATTCATCACTATAAGCAGGGCCGGCATAGTTATCAAATCGCGACCACTGCCCATTAAAGGTAAGACGTACGGTACCAATTGGGCCATTACGCTGTTTACCAAGAATAATTTCGGCGACACCTTTCATATCACTGCCTTCATGATAAACTTCATCGCGATAAATAAACATAATTAAATCAGCATCTTGCTCAATAGAACCGGATTCACGTAAATCAGAGTTTACTGGGCGTTTATCCGCACGTTGCTCAAGGCTACGATTTAACTGAGAAAGTGCGACTACCGGCACTTGTAACTCTTTAGCTAAAGCTTTTAATGAACGTGAGATTTCCGCAATTTCCAACGTACGGTTATCAGATAATGAAGGAACTCGCATTAATTGCAGGTAATCTATCATGATCAGACTTAATCCACCGTGTTCGCGATAGATGCGTCGCGCTCGAGAACGCACTTCTGTCGGGGTTAATCCTGAAGAATCATCGATATACATATTGCGTTTTTCCATCAATATCCCCATGGTGCTGGAAATACGCGCCCAATCTTCATCATCTAACTGTCCAGTACGGATCCGCGTTTGGTCGACCCGCGATAACGACGCCAGCATACGCATCATAATTTGATTGCCGGGCATCTCAAGACTAAAAATTAATACCGGTTTATCTTCTGTCATGGCAGCATTTTCACACAGGTTCATCGCAAAGGTGGTTTTCCCCATCGATGGACGTGCGGCCACAATAATTAAATCTGATTTTTGTAAACCCGCGGTTTTCTTGTCGAGATCATGATAGCCCGAAGAAACCCCGGTAACGCCATCATGCGGCTGTTGGTACAACTGCTCGATTTTCTCTACCGTTTCAGACAAGATAGCTTCGATGCCTTTCGGTCCATCTTCTTTATTGGCGCGGGATTCCGCAATTTGGAACACCTTACTTTCGGCCAAATCTAATAAGTCTTCGCTGCTGCGTCCTTGAGGATCATAACCGGCATCGGCAATTTCATTGGCAACCGAGATCATATCTCTGACCACCGCGCGCTCACGCACAATATCTGCATACGCATTGATATTAGCCGCACTTGGGGTGTTTTTCGAAAGCTCGGCTAAATAAGCGAACCCCCCCACGCCCTCTAACTCACCCCGTTGCTCTAAAGACTCTGACAAGGTGATTAAATCTATCGGATTTCCTTGCTCAAGCAGACGCTGCATTTCAGCAAAGATAATCCGGTGCGGACGACTAAAAAAATCTGCCGGAGTCACACGCTCGGAAACGGTATCCCAGCGTTCATTATCCAGCATCAACCCTCCCAGCACCGATTGCTCTGCTTCCAGAGAATGAGGCGGCATTTTCAGCCCTTCCATCTGTTGGTCTCTGGGTCCATTCATCGATTTATCTGAAGGATATTTTTTAGCCATACATTTTCACCCATATTTCAATACTGATAACAGCGCAATAGTATACGCTAATCTAATCTGTTAAGGGATGTTCTTTCACCCCTAACCCCACTTTGGTAACGCCGTCGGTAAAACCAGAGCTAAAGATAATCTTAAATAAAATCGCGTTATTATTATTCTATTGATATGGTTAATGCAGACAGTTTTTTTCAGGAGGGCGAAATGGTTAAACGTATTGAATTTACTGAGTATGGTGGCCCCGAGGTATTATCTTTCTGTGAATATACTCCCGCACCTTTAGGCCCGGATGAAATCCGCATCGAAAACTATGCGATTGGGGTCAATTATATCGATACTTATGTCCGTAATGGATTATATCCTACCGCACAATTTCCTAGCGGTTTGGGGACAGAAGCCGCAGGCGTGGTGGTTAAAACTGGAGCGCATGTGCTCGGTTTCAACCCCGGTGATCGCGTGGTATATGCCCAATCTCCTTTAGGGGCTTATAGCGAGATCCATCAAGTTGATCAACATGCGGTTGCACATTTACCTGACCATATTTCCTTTGAGCAAGCCGCAGCCAGTTTCCTCAAAGGCATGACTGTTTATTATTTACTCAATCAAACTTATGCGATTAAACAAGATGAAATTTTTCTTTTTCATGCTGCCGCAGGTGGGGTGGGGTTAATTGCTTGCCAATGGGCGAAAGCACTGGGAGCAAAAATGATCGGCACCGCAGGATCCGCCGAAAAAGTGCAACGAGCAAAAGCCGCCGGGGCTTGGGAGGTGATTGATTACCAAAAAGAAAATATTCCTCAGCGTGTTTTCGAACTCACACAAGGCGCTAAAGTTAATGTAGTTTATGATTCTGTCGGTCAAGCTACTTGGCTTGATTCACTGGAATGCTTAAACCAACGCGGACTGATGGTTAGCTTTGGTAACGCTTCGGGGCCGGTTACTGGGGTCGATTTAGGCATCTTAAATAAAAAAGGCTCGCTGTATGTGACTCGCCCTTCACTTTCAGGCTATGTGACTAACAGAGAACAACTCAATCAAGCCAGTCGCGCATTATTTGACATGATAAGCAGCGGTCATATCAATGTCGATGTGCCTGAGCGCCAAAAGTTCGCCCTAAAAGATGCGGCTAGCGCCCACCGATTATTAGAACAGCGTCAAACCCAAGGGGCGTGTTTACTGATCCCGTAACTAAAGATAAAACCCCCTAAATAGAGTGAACCGCTGTCATGAAATAGCCCATCATATAGTCATCACAGCGGTTGATTATCTTAGTTTTCAGATTGTTTATCGTCCGCATTTTTAGTAGTTTCTTTTCCTTCCATGATTTCAATGGCAATAATATTTTCAGCCACGTTAAAAGGAATTAACCTGATGAACTCTTCTGCGAAATTAAGCCATCTGCTTGACCATTTATATGCCAATAAAAAACTCGCTGCCCTAGATATAGAAATAATTCACGATTTTTCCCAACAAAAATATCTGACATTACTGAAGCAAGAGAACGTATTGCCGCAATTTATCGCCATTCAACAATCGATGAATTTAACCTTAAAAAGTATGGACAGTGCATTTTTAACCCTAAAAAGCGCTAACATGCCCGTGGCAGAACAACAAATAATGAAGATGGCGATGCTCAGTCAAATGTTCTATCAATTTTCCAGTTTCAGACAACAATTTGAAACTCTGGTAGATAATAATCAAATAACCATAAAAGAATAGAAGAATAGAAGAATAGAAGAATAAAATTGAGGCCTGCAGATTATATTACTGAAGGCCCCATTAGCTGATTTACATGAAAAATCATTGAGAATAAATACAAAATCCCACGGATGAATTAATCACGAATAACAAATTGTAGCGCTTGTTCTACCACCGCTAAATCAGCGCCCGCTTTGTGGGCATTTTCACTGAGATATCGACGCCATTGGCGGGCACCAGGTATACCTTGGAAAATTCCCAACATATGTCGAGTTATATGGCCTAAATAAGCCCCTTTCGATAATTCAGCTTCAATGTACGGATACATTTTACGTACCGCATCTATCGGATCAGTCACTGGCAGCTGAGGATCAAATAACTGGTGGTCAACATGGGTCAATATAGTCGGATTCTGATAAGCCTCACGCCCTATCATCACGCCATCCAGATGGGCTAAATGGTGCTTGGCTTCTTCCAACGTTTTGATCCCCCCATTAATCGCCATGGTTAACTGAGGAAAATCACGTTTTAATTGATAAACTCGCGGATAATCTAACGGCGGAACTTCGCGATTTTCTTTTGGGCTCAATCCGGACAACCAAGCTTTACGTGCATGAATAATAAACATTTCACATTCGCTTTTGGTCGAGACCGTATCAATGAAATCGCATAAAAATTGATAACTATCTTGTTCATCAATCCCAATCCGAGTTTTTACCGTAATAGGAATCGAAGCGCTATCTTGCATGGCTTTCACACAGTCAGCGACTAAATTGGCATCTCCCATTAAACACGCACCAAAACGCCCATTTTGTACTCTATCTGATGGGCAACCGACATTTAAATTAACTTCATCATAACCACGCTCTTGCGCCAATTTAGCACAGGTCGCTAATGCCATCGGATCGCTTCCGCCCAATTGTAAAGCAACCGGATGCTCTTCAGAGCTGTAAGCCAGATAATCACCTTTGCCATGAATAATCGCGCCAGTTGTCACCATTTCGGTATACAGCAAGCTATTTTTAGTCAAAATTCGGTGAAAATAGCGGCAATGACGATCCGTCCAATCGAGCATAGGCGCTACAGAAAAACGATTTAAATTTTTATAACCTGTAATACCTTGGAGGAGCGTGTTTTCGCTGTTGTTTGTATTTGTCGTATTTCCGTGCATTTTGACCTATTTGGGTATATTTGAGCTTGATCCGGACACCGCTGAGGACACCTTAAAGTGAGTGTAGTGTCTAATGCTTGGTGTCTAATGTCATGAGTAATATTAAGATGGCTGATTATAGCATAGACCAAACAATCAGAGCAGATGCGACTGTGCGATATGGCACGATGACGGGAAATAAGACAGCAATATCGCTACTCCGTTATAGCGCGGTTAGCATTAAAAACCTGCGCCAATATAAATATGGGGATTTGAAAACTATGATTATTTATCTGTTGCTATTCCCCTGCTAACGCATCTTCAATAGAAAGAACCACTGCCGCAATCTAAGTTAATGGGGCATCTGCGAGATCGATAACATTTAGTTGGCTTCATTTTAATTTGGCTCATGATTATTAGGGGAAAATTTTGATCTCAATGTACTTGATTGCCAACAAGATTAAAATTAGTAATTTATCCAATAAAAATGAATATTTATATATGAGGAATACAAATGATTAGAACCAATCGCAAGATCATAAATTAATCCTAGATTGGCATTAATTTATGACCCTACGCGGAGGAAATTAATTATCTTTTTCGATATATAGAGTTCTGGACGGGAAAGCAAAATCCGCCCCATGACTATGAACAATTTCAATAATTTTTAAATATACTTCTTGCTGTGCGGCTAACCACTCTGCCCATACGGTGGTTTTAGTAAAACAATAAACCATAATATTAAGTGACGAATCGGCAAATTGATTAAAATAAACCAGCAATGTCTGACTCCCATCAATTTTGTCGTTCTGTTTTAACATAGTTTGAATATCTTCGACGATAGCGCCAATTTTATCAGCGTCTTCATAACGTAAACCTAATTCTGTTTCGATCCGGCGATTAGTCATTCGTCCCGGATTTTCCACACTAATAGATGAAAAAATTGAATTAGGAATATACAAAGGGCGATGATCAAACGTCATAATTTTTGTTAAACGCCAGCCAATCTCGACCACAGTGCCTTCTATTTGTCGGTCTGGAGAGCGTACCCAGTCGCCAATATTAAATGGGCGATCGAAATACAGCATCACACCGGAGAAAAAATTACTTAGAATATCTTTACCCGCCATACCGATAGCAATACCGCCAATACCGCCAAAGGTCATCAAACCGGATAAACTCATGCCAAAATGTTCACCGAATAATAAAATAATCACTACCAATATCGTGATTTTAAATACTCGGGAAATAATACGTGCCGAAGTGGGGTCGCTACCTTTTTTAATCTGTGACTTTTCCAGTCGATTAATCAGCAAAAACAGTTTCTTAACTAAAATTAAGGCGATCAGTGAAACAGTAATTAAATTAATAAGTTGAGGCGTAATTAAATGCAGATTAAAATCGGTAATCGCCATTTGTGCATATTGTCCCATTACCATAACCAGCGTACATAAGATAATCGCTTGGGTAATGTGGACAATAATATTGCGACTTCTCGCTTTTCGTAAATGCGTAAAATATTCTAAAACTAAAAAAGCCACAAAACAGGCACCGATAATTCCCGCGCCAATAGAATATTTGGCAATAAGTGCTTCGTTCATAAAGTAACTCCAGAAATAATAATACGGCTGTTTTTATTATATCGTTAATATCTGAAAATCTATTTTGTCGATAGCAATATCAACAGTTATAAACCTGCTCATCCGATGATATGAAAGGTATTATATAGTAAACATAAAGTTATCATAATCTTATGTTGATTTTCTCTATGGCTCGATTGCATAGACTGATTACTCTTGAATCAAGTAAAAAGTAGGCCATAAATTGAAAAACCAAGATAAATAACGCTTAAGGACAGTAAACCATAAGCGTTGTTTCGGCTAACTAACGAGATTATCAGCTCACTTGATAGCCAATCGATGATTAACAGTTGAAATAACGATCAAAAAAATAGCGATCAAAATAGGCGCTCAAACATAACCGTTGGCTGCCAATCTGCCGCCGCAGCTCTGGATAATTCAGCGGTTCCCGAGGCAGTTTCAATCCGCCAGCTGACCATATCACTGATCAATTGATCGATCGTATTCTCGGTGACATTATCAATCGTATTCTCTGTTGCATTATCAATCGTATTCTCAGCGCTATTTTTAATAGCCGCGGTTAAATTAGCTGGCATAGCCGAATGATAATGCAGATTGACGCCATTGATCACGGGGGCAATACTTTTACGTAAAAATACTTTTCGCCCGTGATAAGATTCATAGGTTTCTTCAATCTGGGTCGCTGATAATTGGATGACATTACCTGATATTCCCGGCTTAAAATTAATTAAATGCAGCTGGTTTCTGCCCCAAAAATCGATAATAGTGACATCGCCCATCCCCTGACCATCAACCAAATAGCTGTCATCGCCTTCTCCCCCATTGAGCAAATCGCGTCCATCAAGCGAAATTAATAAATCATTGCCTTTCCCGGTAACCGCCACCAGCTTATCGTCCCCCGCCCCGCCATACAGCACATTATTTCCATCACCAAAAGTGAACAGGTGATCATTTCCCGCTCCGCCTTTAAAAACGCGCCCATGGCCACTATTATCGGTCACGGTATTATTTCCCGCTTGAGTGTTAATCAGCCAGTCTCCCCATCGATGAGTATGGCTTAATATCATGCTGTTATTTAACTGATTAAATAGAGGTGAGCGCTCGGTACCAATCAACGCACCTTGTAAACTGTCTACCGGCTTCCAAGATGCAAACTCTCCGCTCATTTTGGCTTGAGAGGATTTATCCCGTAAATCATCGACCAATGGGGCAAAATTAACCTCGGTTAATCGAGATAGCGCTGCGGATAATTGTGCATAGTGATGCACTTGATTACGCGGCTGTTGATTATGCGGCTGTTCGCTAGGCACAGAATCAGACAGCGTAGGCTGTTTAATTTTGACTGTACGCCCCGTGGATGAAGTATAGCAGTGTAATCGCTCACCTTTAGGGGTTGTTTCCGTGGTAAATATGTCAGAAAAATAGAGCAAATGGATCCGATTATGTCCCTTTTCATCATCAATGTTGACCTCACCTTGCCCTCGGCCATCAATCAAATAGTGATCGTTACCACCGCCGCCAACAAGATGGTCATTGCCATTATCAGATAATAGAAAATCTTGATGTTCACCACCATACAGAAAATCATTGCCCTGACCACCGTACAACGAATTATAACCGGCAAGCACCTTAACGATATCATCCCCCTCACTGGCATTGATTACTCGCCCTATTCGGCTATTATCGGTGACGACATCATGACCTGATTGACTATTAATCGCGTCATGAGAACTCAAATAGCCTTGCGGCAAGAGGATCACATCATCATCTTCGGTGCCCAGATTAAGCGAAAATAAGGGGGCGACATGGCTACCCGTCGAACTTAAATTAACCTGAAATACATTGCTGTATTGATCCTGAATAAGTACATTTTTGGCCATGGAAGCCTCAAAATGCGCAAAACGAACCGCTAACTTTTGCTGCCCAAATCGATCCATTAACTGCAACGTATGATCCTGCATCGACAGTTTATAGCCATTCATATTAGGCAGTAGCAAAATGACTTTATCGTTTTCAGAATAACGGTCACTAACGGTAGAAAAATCAAACACGACTTCGCCGTTTTCCACCGGTTGATTAAATTGATAAATATCTTGACCACGGCTAACATAAATCTTATTGCCCGCACTGAGATAACTGATTTGATTATTAGAATCATCGCCGGAATAAAACACATTTTCGCCCTGACCGACGAGGTTAAACCGTCCCCAACTCGGTGGAGTGTAAGTTCGCGTCTCATCAATGATCAACGTGCCACGCTGCTGATCAAAATCAATACATTTAACCTCGCCAAGCGATAACTGATCATTATTTTGTAAATAGGTAATGTTGAACAATCCCGTCGAGAGCGGCTGACTGCTGTCTGGCGCTAAATCGACTAATTGGCTGGTTAGTAAAAATCCATCCCGCGTACGCAGAGTATAGTCATGACACAGCACCCGCCCATTACTGCGAGTGATATAAACATTTTTTAATCTAATTTGGATGCGACTGCTTATCGATGAAAAATCAATGCCGTCAATCTCTGGAGTAGAAATAGAAAGTGTGATTAATAAATCGCTACCATCAATAGATATTTGGGTAATTTCATTCAGTGAATATCCTAAATCCACGCGACTAGCCGATTTACTGCGTTCATCAATCACTATCTGGCAGCTATATATCGTGGGGGAGCGCTGTATATAATCGGCATTAATAATTTGATGATCGCTGAATTTATGCGTTTGAAAATCATAGCGTTTTTCTATCTGATAGAAATCATCACGCTGTTTATGCCACTCAAAACGGCGCAAATAATAGCTATCATTACCTTCACCGCCGTTGGCATAACCGGTGGCTAACATTAATCGATCGTCGCCAGCCTCGCCATACAATTGATAATTTCCGTAGGCGCCATCAAGCAAATTATGCTGTTCATCGCCGCGGACAATATCGGCATAATTTCCGCGCACAACAATATTTTGAATATTTTCAATATGGGCAAAATTAATAGACCGGTTTTGATCAGCGTGGTGATAAATTACCGACTTATTTTTTAAATCTATCTGTGCCGAATATCCTAGCGGGCGATCAACAATAATCAAACTATCGTTGCCCCCCTGACCGTCTAAATATTTAGACGGTATATCAGGATCCTGCGCCAATAAATTCTCAATATCGCAGTCGGTTAAATAGAAATAATCCATTTTGTCGCCACCGACAAAAAATTTCTGTCCCGATAAAATTTGAAAAGCATAAAATTCATCTTTATTGCCAATAAATATATCATTGCCATTAGCCAAATTAACACTCTGACCGGTTAACACACGATTTTGCAGATAGTCGGCAATCGTGGGTAAATCGTGTTCAATCACTTGGCTATAACGCTGAATATTAGCCAATAAATTAGGATGACGATTTGCCGCAAATTTTGACTGTAGACTAAATAGGTTCCAGTCAATCGTCGCTGACAATGAAAGCTGATTAGCTACTGACTCGGTGAATTGGGCTGTACTCCAACTGTGTCGTTGCTTAAATTCTGCCAATAAAGGATGTTGATAATTAGCATCAAAAATGAGGGCTTCATGACTTCCAAGACTTCCCGCTCGATAGTAATTGATCGGCCTTTTTAATCGTTTAGTCAATTTATAATCGCAATCACTATCATGCTGATCCGCAATACGCACTGAACCATCAACCCATAAATGATAATTTTCTAATAAGATATCGGCTTCTTGTTCAGTAAATGAGGGAGCGCCGCGCTGGGTATATCCGAGCTGATAACCAAAATGCGGAATGAAATGTTTGCCTATTTGGCCGGCAAAATAGTTTCCTTTAGCATCAACCAAATAATAACGCCGCATTTCTGCCAGCGTCGGCGTTTCAACCACACTGAGATGCCTATCAAATCCCGCGGGGAAAATCAGCGCTTGAAAACGGGCTAAATCGGTTTCCCACGCGGCATTTTTAAACGCCTCACTATAACGATGAAGACTTAATTCATGCTGCGATCGCTCGGTGGGAGCTAATCCTACCGCCCCGCGGAATCCCTCTTCGATTTTACGCCCAAGCGACAAATTAATTTCATCATTCAATCGTTCAACGGCACGAACACCGTTATAAATCATTCCCCCGACTAATATCGCACCACCGAGAGCCAATCCAGCGACCGGGATCACTGCCGAACCGGCTAAAATTCCGACGATAGTCACGCCGCCAACCATCGCGCTACCGAGAGATAATCCGGCGCTAACAAATATATCCTGACGCATTTTAACGTCGGTAATCCCGTCTAACTTAGACAGTGCATCGTACGCCTGATAAATATCTAATCCTATGCCCACCAAATTAAATAAAATCACCACTTTAGCCGCAAGAGTATGCGCTATATTAAATGAACCCGTTTTTGCATATGCGAATTCTAATAACATCGGCTGTATCATCATGTCGCCATAATTAAAAAAAGCAGACGCGCAAGTGATATAAATATTTTTCTCTATCTCTGCCTGCTCATGGCGCGTTAAATCGGGATTATCGAGTTGCTTAAGTAAGGTGGATAATGTTATCAGCGACAAAATAACGCCGGCGCCGCCCATAACTTGTCCGGCACGATTAGCGACACGTAAATAACGTGGTAATTTTAGCCCCATGTGGTGCAAATTTTCCAACGTTGCAGCAGCGATTATGCACGCATCAGCATCAACATGGCGCTCAATATAATTAAGCTGCTGGATAGCAATCGCGGCTTGCTGAAAATCAGTCGTAGAATCGATAATTTGACCTACACCCACCTGATTAATCTGACGTCTAATCATTCGCAATAGGGTTATATCGTGTTTTCCACCGTCCATTAGCGTCAAGGCTGCCGCGAGTTTTTCAGCATCAAAACGTACATTTTTTAAATTATCTGCCGATTGAAGATCATGAATAGTCACAGGTTTTCGGGCTATTGATGCCCCTAAACGCTGTAATGTGTTCAGCGTGATTGGCTCGCCATTAAAATCAATCAATCGATGAGATAAGGGGTCAAACTCGGATGACTGGGGGATGATATCAGGGCGATGAGATGGCTCTAAAAACAATGAAAAGTCTGTTTGATCGGTATAGTCATAATTAACTTGCTGAATATCTGCTCTAAAATCGTTGCCCTCGCCAGGTTCAAAACCGGCTAGTTTACCGCGTGAAATAAAACGCCCATCCGGCTGCTCAATCTGCTGATTAAAATAATTGAGTACGCTATCGACAAAACCATGCCAAGCAAAGGCTAAGTTATTATTTCTAACCCGTAACTCCACCCCGGTAGGATCGAAAAAACTGATATCATGTTGACCGTTTTGCCAGGAATAATTTACGCTATAGGTAATCGATTTTCCCTTTAATAATAATGTTTGCTGGGGATCTATGGTCATCATGGCGTATTTAATCGATTGGTCTAAACGGGTAATCATTCGTTTTTCTGACATCTCAACCGAATGTTGATAAAACGCTTGCATCTGAGCCAATAACTCAGCCTCCGCCGGTAATAATGCGCCTTGCCGTTGCTGTTGAAGCAGCACGGACATTCGCTCAATATAATCGACGGTATATTCTGGGGTTAGATAACGACGTAACGCGCCATATAAAAATTTAAATTTATTATCTAATGAGGAAAAAGAAGCCTCGCCATAATATAATTGATGATTAAGTCTACGAATTTGTGAATCCGGGGCATGATTATCGGTAGCGCGGACTAACTGACCAAAATTATTTAATTGTAACTGGCGACTGCTGGTATATTTTTCTATTGCTTGAGATAAAGTCAGATCTTTTAATGACGCGTTTTCGCCAATAAAGTGATGATCATTTAATTTAGCAAAATGATGTAAAATATCTTCAAATAATAAAAATACCTGCGGTTGATTCATGAGAGCTAGCACCTCCCCATAATTAACGCCATTCAATGCAGGAAATAATAGCCCGAGACGTTGAAGTGAGGTTTTACTTAATGAGCGTAATATCATCGGATTATCCCGAATAGCCACCATCACTCGACTTATTTCACGCGCATGCTGTTGCAAGGTACCCCGATAATCAACCTCAAATAGGCTTGCCCACTGAGCAAGAACATCCACCGGATTACGGGATTTATCATTAAAAAATTGATGAGCTTGCGGACTAATCAAGGGATCACTAAGCACAATATTTAATTTATACTGATCTAATAGGCCGTCAGCATCGGTAAAATAGAGTTTAAGAAACAGGTATTTAGCCAAAGTAACTTCCGAAAGATTAATCTTATTTAACACCAGCTTTCTGAGCAAACTATCAATCTGCTGACGAACAGTTTTAGTTTGAGCTACCACTCCTTCGACCGTCGCAAAATCCTCCCCCCGCCGAGCGGCGGTGATATTGCAGGAATATCGATCAATCCCACCGGCTGTTTCATTCCCTGTTGTTCGAGTAAAGTCGAGAATTGCTGGGTAAAGCGTTCCTTTTGCGCTAAAGGCAATAACCCATGCTGGTCAGTAAACCATACCGAAATATCCTTCGGTTCGCTTAAAGCATACTGCTGTTTTAATGCGTTGAAACTACTCGCTAAATTGTGCTTAAATTGGCTGTTCTCATGCAAACTATGTAATAACAGCCATTTTTGAGGTAACCCAGCTAACTTTTCTATATCGCCATATTCCACAGCCATTTGCTGAGAATTAGCATTCAATTGAATAATTAAAGTGTTATCTGGATAATCTGAGGTAAAGTATTCGGCAGCGAGCCGAGAGAAATTTCCATTACCTGCACGAATAACAACATAAACTTCCTTCGGGGGGATTGCATGAATATCGCGCTGAATAACTAAAGGTTCTATCATCGGCCATATTGGCGTCTCTATGACTCCAGCAATATTTAATTTCTCTAATAATTTCTGTTGAAATATATCATTTGAAAGTTGTTTATTTTCATTAATTAAATCCAAGAAACATTGATAGCCTTTATTATTAAATGAGATTTTTTTGATTAAATCAAAATCTAATGTCGCATCAGGTTTTTTTAATAAAAATAAAGGATCTAATTCTGTATCACCAATCAGTTGCCATATTTTAATTTCACCTCGCCTTAATTCATCAATAAAGTGTAATATAGCCAGTTTATTATTTATATAAACTTGTTCTGTTGCTAGATCATATTGATAAGTAAATTTATATTCTTTACTACTTGTCATTTCTGGCTCGTAATCACTTTCCCAAAAGACGCGGTGCCCAGTAATTTTATGCCCTACCGTTCGATTATATGCCACGATAGGCATATTCATGCCATAATTAGCAAATCTTTTGGTCGCTTTTAGCGCGAAGTTTTCAATAATACCACCGCGGGATAAATGACATCCCATCAGCACTATTTTATCCGGGGTGTAATTGATTAATAAATTATTTCTTAAATCATGCATACCCTTAACAAATTCAACGGCGGTATTTCCTTGAAAACGTATTTCTTTTCTATTATCAAATCTATTTCCATGCCCAATCACCACCCATCTAATTTTCCCTGTAATTTGAGTATTTAGCTCACCGTATAATACTTGCCACTGTTGGCTATCAATATCATACTGAATAATAATTGATTTATCTGGATGCTTAGACATAGCTTTTAATGCGGCTCGCGATGAACTTAAATCACCGGCAATTTGTACGATAATATTATGCTCATACTCGGTGGATGTTATAGTATATCTTTCTAATCGCAGTAATTGATTTAAAGCATCAAGATCATCTAAAGGGTTATTCCAGTGGTCTAATTTATCCGTTGATGTGGATTGCTCTCCCGCCAAAGGTTCCGCAGTCTGAAGGCCAAAATCAGATAAATAAATATCACTAAAATCCGTATCTAATTTAGCAATAGGCTCTCCAAGTGTTGGAGCAATATTATTAGTATCAATAGATATTAAATCATCTTTATTAACCATCGGATAAATTAAATAATTATTTTTACTAATAAATAAAGCCTCGCCGAGTATACTTAATGTCGTAAAATTATCTCTAAGTAAACGCTTAAAACTCATATCCTGAAGAATATCACTGTAAATATTAATTTCTT
Source organism: Moellerella wisconsensis ATCC 35017 (assembly GCF_001294465.1). Taxonomy (GTDB): domain Bacteria; phylum Pseudomonadota; class Gammaproteobacteria; order Enterobacterales; family Enterobacteriaceae; genus Moellerella; species Moellerella wisconsensis. The sequence goes on along the minus strand of NZ_LGAA01000009.1, from coordinate 107,447 downwards.
TATTATTTAAGACTAATGTTGATAAGGTGATATTTTCATTTATCGCTGTCGGTAAATGCGTGACTTCTACTGGCGGGTTACTTATAGACTTAGCATCGTCTAATAATAGATTTTTTCGTGCATGAGGGATAAAATATATTTTTTCTTTTTTATTAACTATATTAGAATTATATTTATTAAATAGCATAATCATATCCTTATGAATTATTACTTAATTAAAAGTTAACAACAAAAACCATATCGATAAATATTATTAATACCAATGCGCTGTCTTATGTTAATTTAATATAATACAATAAAAAATACTATTTACTCGATATAAAATAAAAAAAACGACTGAATTAATTGAAATTCAATCGTTTATGAAAAATATAGTGATAATTTAATGATCAAGCTTTAAATTAATTTGTTAGCCTGCATTCATTCTATGCTCAAAGACCGCTGCAGGAGACCAAACTTTCTTTTCTGCTTCAGATGCTGCGGCATGACTAATTTCTACTGCTTCACGTAAACTGACCATATTACTGATCAATTTATCTATCACCTCGTCGGTGGTCTGTCCTTTACTGTCGGGAATACTGTCGGGCATTTGCTGATAATGATGAATCTCGATATCACTAACTACCGCCACAAAACCTCGACTTTTACGAATAAAAACTTTCCGTCCACTGTTTGACTGATACATCTGTTCTATCCGATTACCGGATAATGATTTCGTTCTACCGACAGGCTCAGATTTAAAATTAATTAAATGCAGATGATTTCTGCCCAAGGTATCTTCAATAATAACATCGCCTTGACCATTACCATCGACTAAATAGCTATCATTCCCTGCACCACCATTGAATGTATCTTGCCCTTGAAGCGAAATGAACAGATCATCACCGTCCCCCGCCGTGAAGTGATCATTCCCTGCCCCACTGTATAGCAAATTATTTGCGTTGCCCGTAATTTGTAATTGATCGTCTGCGTCACTGCCTTTAAAAACTCGACCTTGAGCACTGTTATCGACAATGGGCATAGGATGATTATCAAACTCAACAAGCCAGTCGCTGCGACGATGATCTTGAGTTAAAGTCAGTTTATTATCAACAGCATAAGTAGTTAATAACTTATCGCTGCCGATTAATACTCCGTCCATTCCATTCGCGGGTTTCCATAACAAGAATTCACTACTGATTTTCTTTTGTTGTGACTTTTCAGTTAGATAATTAACCAGCGGCGATAAATTAACCTCGACTAACGTTTGGAATTTCTCAGGGAGCTGTGCATAATGATGGACTTGATTATGGGCATTTTTAGCTTCCGATAATTGAGAAACTGTAGGCTGTTTAATTTTGACTGTACGTCCAGTCGTGGAGGTATAACAATGCATCAGGGCGCCATTTTTCAGCACTTCGGTGGTATAACCCTCGGTGAAATTAAGCAAATGTATGTAGTTATCGCCAATATCATCGTCTATTTCAACCGTCCCCTTACCGCGGCCGTCAACCAGATAATGATCATCACCGCCTCCACCCGCCAGTAGCTCATCACCGTCATCTGAGAGTAAAAAGTCTGATTGAGCGCCGCCATACAGAAAATCATTGTCTTGCCCACCATAGATAACGTTATAGCCTCCCAAGACCTTAATAATGTCATTGCCAGCACCGCCGCGAATAATTCGCCCTTGCTGACTATTATCGCTAATAACATCATTCCCTTCCATGCCATCAATAACACCACTAATATCTTGATAACCTTGCGGTAAGGTAATCACATCGCCATGCTCAGTACTTTGATTTGGTGAATATAATGGCGTTACATTACTCCCTTCAGGGTGTAAATTAACCTTAAATACGTTGCTATATTTATCCTGAATAATTACTTTTTTGGCTATTTTATCATCAAAATTAGCAAAGCGAACCGCCAATCTTTGCTCACCAAAGGCATCGATTAATCGCAGTGTCTGACCAGACATTGAGAGCATATAGCCATTCTCATTCGGTAGTATCAATACGATAGTATCTTTAGCGGTATAGCAATCTTTGACTCGATAAAAATCAAAAATAATTTCTCCGCGATCAAAGGCTTGATTAAGCTGATAAATATCTTGCCCATGGCTAACGTAAATTTTATTTCCTGCACCAAGATGGCTCATTTGATTATTATCGTCATTCCCGGTGTAAACAACATTCATTCCCTGCCCGATAGGATTAAATTTCCCCCAGCTTGGCGTGGTATACGTCCGCTTGTTATCAATGGTTAATTTGCCGAGAGATTCATCAAACTGGATAGATTTATCTGGGTCAACTGACAGCTGATCATTATTTTGCAAGTAGGTAATACTGAATAAATCACGGTCAATATTAGCCGTATTATCCTTAGCTAAATCACCTAACTGGCTGGTTAATAAAAATCCATCGCGCGTTCTAAGCATATACCGATGACGAACTTTTCGTCCATCACCGGTATTGATATAAACATTTTTCAATTCAAGCCGTAATTTACTAGTTACTTTTGAAAAATCAACACCTTCAATAGTGGAAGATGGCATATTAAAGGTAATAAATAGACTGGTGCCATTAACTGACATCTCAGTAATTTCATTCAATGAATATTCTAAATCAACGGTACTTTCAGAGAGTGTATCTTCATCTAACACCACCTGTCTCATATATTCAGTGGAATTCAAATCACGATATTGGGAATTTATTACCTTATGTTCGCTAAAACGTTTAGTTTTAGCGTCATAACGTTTCTCGATACGAGAAAAATTATTTAATTGGCGATGCCATTCATAGCGACGTAAATGATAACTGTCATTCCCTTCGCCGCCATTCGCATAACCGGTTGCCAGAATTAATTTATCATCACCGTTATAGCCATAAAGCTTATCGTCTCCTAACGAACCATCAATAACATTATTTTGCTCATTACCTCGAACAATATCATCGCTATTACCGCGGATAATAATATTTTCAATATGTTGGATATGTGCAGCATCGAGCGATTTTTCTCGATTTTCACTGTGATAAATCACTCGGTTATTGTCCAAATCAACCTCGACTGAATAAGCCTCTGGGCGTTCATTGATAATCAGGCTATCACTGCCACCTTGACCATCAAAATATTTAGTCGGTCTATTCTCACCGCGGGCAGATAATGAAATCAGCGAATGATCTCTTAAATAGAAATAATCGTTCCGGTTACCCCCAACCACAAATTTTTGCCCGGCAAAAACTTGCACCGCATTTATTTCATTCATTTTCCCTATGACTACATCATTACCGGTCGCGGTATTAATACTCAGCCCTTTCAAACGCTGGCTCGTTAAATAGCGCGCGACATTAGGGATATCATTCTTAATTTGTTTAAAATAATGGCGAAGAATTTCGTCCATGGATAAATTAGGGCCAAGGACAGTAGCGTATTTATCTCTTAAGGAAAATATATTCCATGCCAGTGCCTTTGATGAGGCTAATTGGCGCTCAATAGGTTGTTCAAGCTGAGATTGGCTCAGCCCTTGGCGCTGCATAAACTCAGTTAATAATGGATTGTTATACGCCGAATTTAAGACTAAAATATCATCACTTGCCTGACCGCCATCCCATTGATAATCAATTAAATCTTTTTTCAGCTTAGTAAATTTATGATCGCAATCTTTATCGACAGCAAGCGTTAAACGGGCATTACCATCTCCCCATAAATGATAATCCGCCAATAAAAGATCGGCTTCTTGTTGGCTAAATGTGGGGGCTTCATGCTTGGTATATCCAATTTGAACACCGTGGCTAGGTGTTGCATGCCGACCTAATTTCCCCCCAAAATAATTGCCTAATTTATCAATTAAATAATACCGCGGTGCATCAATTAATCGTGGTGTTTCAATGACACTGAGGTGGCTTACAAATCCAGAGGGATAAATCGCTGTCTTGAAATAGGCTAATTCATGTTCCCAATAGGCCTTTTGGGATCCTTCGCTATAACGTTTTAAGCTCATTTCTTGTTGTGAGCGCAGGGTTGGATCGAAACCCAACATACCACGGAATCCTTCTTCAATTTGGCGCTCCAGTGAAATATTAATTTCATCAGTAATACGTTCGACTGCACGCACACCATTATAAATCATCCCCCCGACTAACAGTGCGCCACCAATCACTAACCCCACGACGGGAATAACGGCGGAGCCGGCTAAAATACCCACCACGGTGAGACCACCCACAACCGCACTGCCTATGGATAAACCAGCGCTAACGAATAAATCCTGGCGGGCTTTAACATCAGTCACACCATCTAACTTAGATAAAGCATCATACGCCTGATAAATATCTAACCCGATACCCACTAAATTAAATAAAATCACCACTTTGGCGGCGATCGTACTCGCAATATTAAAAGAGCTGGTCTTAGCGTATGCCAGTTCTAATAACATCGGCTGTAAAATCATATCGCCATAATTAAAGAAAGCCGAAGCACAGGTCAGATAAATGTTCTTTTCAACTTCAGCCAGTTCTTCGGGGGTTATATCTGGATTATCCAAATGCTTTAGTTGGCTAGATAATGAAATCAAGGACATAATAGCCCCTACGCCGCCCATCACTTGCCCCGCACGATTAGCGATTCGAGAATACCGAGGAAGTTTAATCCCCGAACTGCGTAAATGTTCTAGAGTTGTCGCACTGACAGTAACACTGTCTACTTCAATATTTTTCTGAATATAACTCAATTGCTTACCAATCACCGCACTGTCTATAAAATCAGCATAATTATCAACTATTCGGCTAATTCCCAGATCGTCAATTTGCTTACGTATAATTTTTAACAGAGTGATATCCTGTTCACTGCCGTCCATCAGCGTTAATGCCGCCGCCAACTTTCCGGCATTAAAACGTATATTTTTCAGACCATCAACCGTATAAATATTGTCACCCGTCAACGGATTACCGGCAATTGTTGCACCTAGATGTTGTAAAGTATGTAATGAAATTTTCTCATTATGAAAATCAATGAATCGGTTCTGTGGCTCATCAAAATGAGAATGAGTAATAATACGATCACTTTTATCTAAGAAAGGATCAATTAGCTTAAAATATTCATCATCCAAACGGTCATGATCCATCTGCTGAATATCTGTTCTGAAATCTTTATTTTCATCCATATCAAAGCCCGCGAGCTTACCGCGTGAAATCAGACTTTTATCGGCTTGTACAATCTCTTCATTGAGATAGCTCATCACCATTTCAGCAAATTTATGCTGTGATGCGCCTTGCTGAAGAATATTGAGACGTAACTCCACACCACTGGGATCAAAAAAGCTTAAATCATACTCACCAGATTCAGAATGATAACTTACGGTATAAGTGGTCGATTTACCTTTTAATAGTAAGGTGCTGTTACGAGTCATTGCTAATAATTGACGGGTAATTGATTGATTTTCTGTTGTAATGGATAATTTATCTAAGTACGTTGTGGCTGATAAATTTAATTGTTGCATCTTGGTCAGTAAATCATTTTCTGTCGTCGATAATATTCCTCGACGTTGCTGCTGCTCTAGTTGAGTCATGCGTTCCAAGTAGGCTAAGGTGTGATCAGGCGTCACCCCCTGACGCAACAGACTGTAAATTACCCCTAATTGATGATCACTATGAGGCGTTGCACCAGTTTTTTGATAAATCCCGTGATTAATCAAGCGAATCTGGCTACCAGGCGCATATTTCTTGGCGATATTAACCAACTGAGAAAAATCATTTAATCGAGCCCCAAGGCTCACCGCATGCTTTTCTAGCGCTTGAAATAAAGTCAGATTTTTCAAGGCGCCCTGTTCACCGGTAAAATTATCTGCACTCAACTCAGCGAAAGTAGCTAAATTATGTTTAAACAAGGATAATTTCTTGGGATGATTAATTAAATCGATAATATCTCCATGATTAACACCATTATTGGCAGGAAATAATAAACTCAGGCGTTGAATCGAGGTTTCACTGAGTACTGGCAATATGCCCGGATTATCACTAATTGCCGTAATAATTTTAGTAATATCAGCGGCATGTTGTTGTAATGTTCCCGCTGTATCGACCGCAAATAATGCATCCCAGCGACCCTGGGCTAAACCAGCATCATCGATATTCTGATTAAGAAACTGATGTATACGCGAACTAAGCAGCGGATCATTAAAAGCCACCTGTAATTTGTGATTATCTAGCTGACCTTCAGCATCCGTAAAATAGTGTTTAAGGTAAGGGTGACTCTCCAGAGTCATTTTAGACGGCAATATATCATCTAAAGCTAATTTTTTTAGTAAACTATCCACCTGTTGATGTGGTGTTTGATTATCCTGAACCTTGCCATGTTCATCCACCGCTAAATCAGGAGGGCTATCAATGATGTGCTGCACTTCAATCAGTGTATTGAAGCCTTTTTGCTCCAGTAACTCGGCTAATTGTTGGGTAAATGGCCCTTGATCAATGTTAGCGGGTGAACTTTTTTCAGTTATTGGTGCAAAAACGATTTTCTCCGGATTACTCAGCAAATAGTGTTGTTGCAGTTTTTTTAAGCTGTCGGCCATCAGTTGAGCTGAATTTTCCGCTGATGAAGAATTTTGCAACAATAACCATTGTTGTTCTGGTAATAATGCCAGTTTATGCACATCACCATACTCCACCATCATTTGCTGATTATTGGTATTTAGTTGAATAACTAACGTATTTTCAGGGAAAGCCGCAGCCACACGTTCTGCTTGCGAGCGTGAGATATCACCATCACCAGTACGGATCACCAGATATAATTTTTTATTATCTTTCGTAGTCACGGCCTGATTACCGTCTGATAGAGGCTGCGGGTCGATCATTCTCCACAACGGTATGTGCTCAATATTAAGCGGCTCTAGTTGAGTCAATAATTGCTGCTGTAATTCTTGGGCGGTTGGAAATTGCGGCTGCGTAATCACCTGCAAGAATTTTTTATATCCCTCATTATGAAATGCCACTTTTTTAATTAAGTCAAAATCTAACTGAGTATTGGACTTTTTAAATAACTTTAATGAGTTGGTCTCATCAGCCCCCACTAATTGCCATAATTCAATTTCACCACGTCTTAATTCATCGATAAAATGTAAAGCCGCTGGCTTATTATTGATAGATACTTGCCCGCTGACTTTATCGTATTGATAAATATATTTATGTTCTTTAGTTTGTGTGGTTATATCTGAGCTATCATGACTCCAAAAAATTTTATGTCCTGAAGCATAGTTTCCTACCGCTCGGTTATACGCGACTATCGGTATCTCCATTCCTTGTTGTGAAAATAACTGAGCTGCTTTAAGTGCAAAATTTTCAACAATACCACCACGTGCCAAATGACAACCTAATAACACCATTTTATTAGGCTTATAATTGGATAATAGCGTGGTGTTTAAATGTTTGATCCCCTCAACAAATTCTAATGCTGTATTGCCTTGAAAAAGCGTGGGTGTTTTTTTTCCAGTACGATTACCATGGCCAATAACCACCCATCGTATCTTTCCTACCACTGGGGTATCTAGTGCCCCCTGTAAAACCTTCCACTGCTTAGTTGGGATATCATATTGAATAACCGTTGAGTTATCTGGATGCTTCGACATAGCTTTAAGTGTACCTAATGCCACATCCTGATCACCCGCGATTTGGATAAAAACATTATGTGCATATTCAGTGGGATTAATCACCCGCTCCGCTTGGGGTAAATGTGCATTTAAACCCTTTATATAATCCAGCGGATTATGCCAGTTATTTATATTCTCAGTGGAAGGTGTATGCTCGCCGGCAAAAGAACCGGGGTGATGAGATGATAAATCAGCTTGATAAATATCACTAAACCCTCTATCTAACTGGGCAACTGGTTTTCCAAATAATTGAGAGGTATTAGTAGGATCAATTTTGTTGATCAGTGACTTTTTATTAACGTTATAAACTAAAGCATCATTTTTACTAATAAATATCTTATTTTTTGTTTTTTTTAATGTCTCTAAATTTGCTTGAATACTGGATTTAAAATCAACACTATCTAAAATATCCGTATAAATAGTGGTTTTTTTATTATCTTGAGTAAGTATTAACTGGGCAATTTTAGTTTCAGGGTTGAAACTTTCATAGGTTAATATTTTAGTCTTATCACCATTAAGGTTAACCTTGATTTTTCTTTCCGCTAACAATGTATTCTCAGTAATCTTAATATCTAATTCATTTAATTGAGTTAGCTTTTTTCTGGTGCTGATTTTAGTGTCTAATTCATAACTAGAATAAGTGATTGAGTAGTCACCATTGCCTAAATCAGGAAACTTATAATTCTCACTGTTTAATTTTACAAAATCTTTTATATAAGAGATGAAATTTTTCTTGCTACTAAAATTCTTTAATCCAGTATTTGGATCAAAAAAACTGTATTTCCATAATCCTTTATTATAATCAACTTTAATCGCCATAACATGATTATCACTAAAGAATTGATATAAAATAGGTTTTTCTTTATTAGTATAACTGGCTATTTTTCTTGTAAATTCACTAAGTTTAACTCTTATCTCATAATCATTGCTTATTTGATGAGGATATTCTTTACTATCAAATATAATCCCATTGGTTTTATTTGATGATATCATTCTATTAACAATTTCTTTTTGCGTGTCTATAATCAAAACTTTAAGAAGTGTTTTAGTATCATCCATAGTAAAGTTTTTTTCTAAGCTACTTAACCGTTCACCAAAATGAGTCTGAAGTTCAATTAATAAAGGATCCAATCGTAATTCTCTACCTTCATTGGTTAAATCAGAATCTTTTTTAGCTAACAATACAGGATAATACTTTTTCAATGATACTTTCATTTGTTCGATAAAAGATTTATAAAGTAAATTCCCTTCATCACTATAAATACTTTGATATTTATCTAATACAGTAACTAAATGCTTTTCAAAATTATCATGAGTAATTATTATATTTTCAGAGTTATCTATATCTATATAATAATTGGCCATTTTAACCGTATTCGAATGATTTGTTTGAATTGAAACCACTTCATTAATTAACTTTACAAATAATGATTTAGCATGCATTTCTTTGGCTTCTTCTCGAATCCTATAAAGATCACCAAAATACACTTCTTTTTTATGGGTTATTGTATATAAATCACCTAATAACTTTAAATATTCCTCACCCTGTCCATTAGCAGCATATAACAAATAGGATGTAGAAAAACCATAACAAAACCCGCCATGAGCTGCATTGTTTTGACCATGTTCAGTCATTAATTTTTTTACATAAGCAGATTGATTATTTGCTTGTATATACATAATAGCATCTAATTGATCAAAACCTATTTGCTTAACAGATTTATTATTAACGGGCATATTATATCCTTATAATTAGAGTGATAATTTAAATATTGTCTCATTTAAATTACCAAACAATTAATAAAAATAAAATTAGCTAATTAACAATTAAGATATAATATTTATTACGATTTAAATTAGATTGAATCATACCAAGCATATTTAATTTGAATTATTATACACATCAATTAAATTTACATATGAAATAACTTAAGCATTAACATAAAGTAATATTAAAAAACAAAAAAGGAGCCTATCAGCTCCCATTTTGTTTCATCTCAATTAATAATGCATTGAAAATATCACTTTATACCAGTAGTTACGGTAAAACTCTTGGTTTCTCCCGCAGCCAGCATAATTAAGCTATTATTGCGCTTTGCCACTAAAAAACCTTCTGGTCGGCAGGTAGCAGGTAAAACAAAAGCAGCGACTTTTTGATCTCCATTATACAGCAGCCAACGCGTCGCATAATTCAGTTCCGCTGAATTAAAACGCGTCATAAACTCAGTACCATCAGGTGCTTGCATGATAAATTCAGGTTGCTCAGTATATTGCGCCAACGCATCCATAAAGAACACAATTTCAGGATCGCATAACGCCGCTTGATCCAATACATCCAGCTTAACGGCACCGGTTTTAATCGCCTGATTAAAGGCTAACCACTGCTCAGTCGGTTGAACATGACCCGGGATTGATTCGCGTAAACTAATAGCTTCAGACGGAATATTTTGGCGTAATTGAGCATTATCAATATAGGCATAATTCATATGGCACATATATTGTAACGGCATCGCCACCGACGCCAAATTAGTCACCGACATTTTTATATCAAATAAAGCACTATTAGCCTGTAACGTAACCGATGGAGAGGCACAATAATGGTGCCCAAAACCCATCACATATTCATATTCACCATGAATAGCAATACTGTCTTTATCCAATACTAACCATGCCGAGTTCATCTCCGCGCAAGGCATTTCACCGTGCAATGGATGGGTATCTTCAGGAGATGGGCAACCATTACTAATTAAGCCAGAATGAAATGCAAAACAGCCATAGGTTTCCACCACAGTTTTCACTGCTTTTGGCTCAGCAAACATATTTTCCATTTTAAGATTTTTGCCACAAAATTCAGCATCCCAAATCATCTGGCCTAAAAAAGGTAAAATTGTCAGATAGCCTTTATTATTTTCAATTCTTAAGCCTTCAACACCTGAAGAATATTTAAAGGCAGTGACTTTAAAATCATCGTTATATAGAACAGAGGTAGGATTTTCAGTAAAAACCGTTTTATGTAGAGCGATTATAGTTTTCATTTTATATGTCCATCAAGAGTAAGGTAAGTTCATACTGCTGACTAAGTTTTTGACGGGGAGTGATGTTTTCTCCCCGTACTTTTATTCATTAATAGCTAGATTAATCACTTTAGCGAACTATTTTATTGCAGGAACAACCGCGTCAATCGGATTAGCCACTTTATATTTATGTTCACCAAAGAAATAGAATCCAACATAAATAAAGCACGCCATAGTGACTAAGAACGATAATTGTAACGAGTGCAATGCGTCAGCAACATAACCTTGAATTGCAGGAATAACCGCAGCCCCGACAATCGCCATCACAATAACCGCTCCCGCCATTTCAGTATGTTCATTATCCACAGTATCTAATGTGCCGGCATAAATCGTTGCCCAGCAAGGACCAAACAAAATACTGACAGCAACCGCGGCATATACCGCCGTGAAACTAGGAGTAAAGGCAACATAAGCCAATACAGCCGCACCAATGACCGAATACATCATTAACACTTTATTAGGATTAAAACGGGTCATCAGAATATTGGCCACAAATTTACCAATAAAGAAACACCCAAAGCTATACACCATAAAGTTTGATGCATCACGTTCGTTAATATCGCCCATTTCTAATGCCAAGCGAATAGTAAATGACCATACAGAAACTTGCATACCAACATATAAGAACTGAGCAATAATACCTTTTTTGAAACGGCTATTTTTAGCCAAATATTTTAAGGTTTCAGACGCAGAAGGACCTTTATGATGGGTAGTTTCTGCCACTTTACATTTAGGGAATTTAGTTAATAAGAACAGCGCCATTACCACGATTAAAACAAAAATCATATAACGATACGGTTCTAGAGTATTTTCCAGCATCATCAGACGGAAATTATGAATTTGTTCCGCAGACATCCCCGCCATTTGATTTTGTAAACTTTCACCTTCAGAGAAAACCAAATATTTTCCTAATAAAATACCGCCCGCGGCACCAAGAGGATAAAACGTTTGACTGACATTAAGGCGCAATATTGCATATTGTTTAGGGCCAATCATGGAACTGTAGGTATTAGCGGCGGTTTCTAAGAAACTCAACCCAATGGCAATTGAAAATATCGCCGCTAAAAACATGGTGTAGGTCGCCATGTGTGATGCAGGGAAAAACAGAGAACAACCCGCAATATACAATATTAATCCAATTAAAATTGCCGTTTTATAACTGCTCTTTTTAATTACTAACGAAGCAGGAATGGCAATTAAAAAATAACCGCCATAAAACGCACTCTGGACTAATGCAGAAGCGAAGTTGCTGAGTTCAAAAACACTTTTAAACTGTGTGATTAAAATATCATTAAGTGCCGCAGCGCAGCCCCACAGCGGAAATAAACACGAGAGTAGGATAAATTGAAACAGAGGTGTTCTACTCAAATAACCGTCAGGTAATTGAGTGATATTTTTAATGTTCATAGCAAACCTTATATTTATAATTTATTACCCTATCTATTTATATTCGAGAATATATATGGGAGCAGATTTATTTATTATGGGTACAGGCACCCATCCCGAATTATTTCGGGATATTGCTGCCATTCTTCTGCTTACCTAAATATTAGGGTATAGGGTTATTAACTATTTTAACTATTTTAACTATTTTAACTATTGAGCTGAACAAACTCGGTAAATTGCTCAATACTTGGATATGAAGATTGTGTTCCTTTGCCTGTCACACTTAATGCGGCAAATAGTGACGCTTTTTTCAAAGCCTCTTCGATATCACCAGTATGGACATAATAATGTGAGAAACAGCCAATAAAGGCATCACCTGCACCACTGGTATCAATCGCATTTACTTTGATAGCCGGAACATGAACTTCACTGTCTTTGGTCATCCACAACACCCCTTTTTCCCCCAGAGTGACGATGACGTTTTTCAATCCTTTATCCAACAAAGATTGGGATGCTCGACGAACATCATCAATTGAATTAACCGGCATATTGGTCAGAATTTCTAACTCAGTTTCGTTAGGCACAAAGAAATCACAACGACAAGCGTACTCTAAATCTAACGAACGTTGAGCTGGTGCCGGATTCAATAAAACAGGGATCTTGTTTTTATTACCAAAAGCAATGGCGTGATAAACTGTTTCTAATTGAACTTCAAGTTGCAACACGATCAGTTTACATTTTTTGAGATCTTCAGCCGCACGATCAATATCTTCCGGAGACAGGAATTTATTGGCCCCTTTGATGATCAAAATACTGTTGGCCGAGTTTTGATTAACAAAAATCGGGGCGACACCACTTGAAGTACAAGGAACTTTCTCAACATATCGAGTATTAATGCCATAAGATTCCAAATTACGAATGGTATTATCAGCAAAAATATCATCGCCAACTTTGGTCAGCATAATAACTTTTGAATTCAATTTTGCCGCAGCAACCGCCTGATTCGCCCCTTTACCACCGCAACCAATTTTAAATGACGGCGCTTCTAAGGTTTCGCCCTCTTTTGGCATCTGATTGGTATAAGTGATCAGATCAACCATGTTTGAACCTATAACTGCTATATCCATTTTATCCCTCGTGTTAAATAAATCACATAATGATATAATAATAACATTATCATGTTGCAAAAATATCATTTGTGATTAGGATCTCGAATACCGAATGTTGAAGTGTTATATACGACACATTTTTACATTCCTAATTAACTTATCTATCCCCGACAATAATTCGAAGGGCAGGAAGACGGAAATCAAGCCATTTACATCGACTTACGCTGCAATAGCCAAACAGGTAATTGATTAAGTGACTGAACGAAGCCAGCTATCTCAGTAAAAAGACTGCAACTTGAAGTATGACGGGTTATCTCACTTGTTTATAGGACGGTTTAACATGCAAGATTTAGCGAAATATATTGACCATACTCTTTTAGCTGCCGATACCACGCCCGCGCAAATAAAAACCCTGTGCGCTGAAGCGGCGCAATATCACTTTGCCTCTGTTTGTGTCAATACCTGTTATGTACCCTTGGCAAGCGAATGTTTAATCAACAGTGACGTCAATGTTTGTTGTGTTGTTGGCTTCCCTCTGGGAGCTTGCCTGACAGAAGTTAAAGCCTTTGAAGCAGCTGAAGCTATTCGTCGTGGTGCCAATGAAGTTGATATGGTTATCAATATCGGCATGCTAAAAGCTGGAGAATTAGACTTCGTTAAGCAAGATATCGCTGCCGTATCTACCGCTTGTGGTGATACTACGCTGAAAGTTATTTTAGAAACTTGCTTACTGACTGACGAAGAAATTGTTCAAGTTTGTGAAATTTGCCGCACAATTAATGTCGATTTTGTGAAAACTTCAACAGGATTCAGTACAATGGGCGCAACAGAACAGCATGTTGCTTTAATGCGTAGCATTGTCGGTGACAAAATCGGGGTTAAAGCTTCTGGTGGAGTACGTGATCGCGAAACAGCCATAAAAATGGTTAAAGCAGGTGCTAACCGGATCGGTGCAAGTGCCAGCATATCTATCGTTTCCGGAGAAAATACCGCCCAGAGTGACTACTAAACAACCGGGCGCGGCTCGTCCGCGCCCCCTTAAAAAGGATGACTCGGTGATAGAAACAAAACAAAAAGAACGCCTTCGCCGCTTAAGTGAATGTTTAAAACGTTCGGGCAGAATTCATTTAAAAGAAGCCGCACGAATTTTAGAAGTCTCTGAAATGACCATTCGTCGCGATTTAAATGCGGAAACTGAAGGCCCTATCCCCATGTCATTACTTGGCGGATATATTGTTTCTGTTGCTCAACCACCTATCCCCCCCGCTGATGGACAACCAATAACTCATGTTTTTACCCCCGATAAAACCGCGCAATTACATATTCCCAATTTAGCCGCCGGCATGGTACGTGAAGGTGATGTGATCTTTTTTGACAATGGTCTGGAGATGGCAACGCTGATCGCCCTGATCCCCGATGAAATAAATTTCACAGGAATTTGTTACTCACATAACGTATTTTTAGCCCTCAGACAGAAGAAAAATGCCACTACCTTACTGTGTGGCGGTGAATATCGACCTAAAAGTGATTCTTTTTACAGTCCTACCCAACCCAGCTTACTCGACTCGATCAATCCTAAAAAAGCTTTTATTTCCGCCTCCGGCATTCATACCAGCTATGGGGTAACCTGCTATAATTTGGATGATTTACCGATGAAAAACAAAGCCATGGAAAAATCGATCAGGAAGATCCTGCTAGCGCAATATAATCAATTCGATGAAGTTGCCACCGCGAATATGGGCGATCTCGCACAATTTGATGTCGTGATAACCAATCGTAAATTGAGCGATGAATATGAAGAATATTGCCGGAACGGTTTCGTAAAAATCATTTATTGAAAACTTGATCATTCGACTCTTTTTTATAAGCGGTATTGATCACTTATCACGCTAATATCGATAGATTAAAACAATAAATCTATTTATTGCTTAAATAGCCATTACTTAAATAGCTATCGCTTAAATAGCCATTGCTTAAATATAAAACTATTAGATATCTCTCGCTTAGATATCAATAGTTAAAAAATCTTCGGCTATTTCCGTGGCGGGGAAAATAGCCTGACACTCCACCAGCAGTCGGCCAATATCCTCAGGTCCATAACGCCCGCTAATATGGGTCGCGATAAAACGTTTAACCCCAGCATCTCGAGCTAACTCAGCCGCCTGCCGCGTCGATGAATGCCCATTATGATTGGCTTTTTCTTCCATCGCTGTTTCTAACGTCGTTTCATGGATCATGACATCAGCGTCTGCCGCTAAATGTATCGCCTCGCCTGTGGGCTGCGTATCACCAAAAATAGCCAAGATTTTCCCCGCTTGCGATGCGCCTAAATAATCTCGCCCATCAATGGTACGCCCATCGGTTAACGTGACACTTTTACCTTGCTTTAATGCCTGCATCCACGGCCCTCTGGGAATATTTTCCGCAGCTAATTTTTGTGCATCTAATGGACCAGGCTTATCATGTTGTTGGATCCGATAACCGAAACATTCAACACGATGAGTTAAAGGGTAAGCGCTAACTATCAAATCACCATCATCGAAAAGTTGTCCCGCCTCAATTTCAATAATTTCTAACGGGTAAGTCATATAGGATGCACTTAGCGCTAATACCGTTTCAAGATAGTTTTTTAATCCTTTCGGGCCATACACAATCAAAGGATCGGTAGACCCCCCCATCGAGCGGCTACACAACAGCCCCGGTAATCCAAAAATATGATCACCATGCAGATGAGTAATAAAAATCTTCTCAATTTTTGGGGTTTTTATCGGTGTATCAAGAATGCGATGCTGGGTGGCTTCCCCACAATCAAACATCCAGTAGGCTTTACGGATCCCGGCTAAATTTAATACCATGCTAGTCACATTGCGCCGTTTAGTTGGCACGCCGGCACTCGTTCCCAAAAAAGTCAGTTGCATTGATTTTCCTACCTTAATATTCTATGTTACTACTCACTAGGCTGTTTAATCGTTTCCCAATCTAACGAAAAACGTGCCAAATACTTACGCAATCGAGCTGCGCTAACTCATCGGAAAAATCGCCAACCTAGTGTTAGCCCGAAACTATATATAATCAATTTTAGTCTCAAGAAATGCATGTGATAAGGCTTCACAAAAAATCTTATCTTCTACTGTAGACCCCATTTCGTGACCTCTTCTATTTCATCATTAAGACTATCCGCCGCCACTGTCATGCTTTGTTTGATTGCTTTGTTTGATTGCTTCTTTAGGTTTGTTTTTGGTATCTAGAATTTCATATGTAGCAAGAGGTGCAGTGATTATATTTTTATTAATTCATTCTTATTATCAGTTAATGATTTATAGCCACCACTACAACAATCTGGGAGCGAAGAGATAAACTTAAAATGACAGGGGCTGGAGCTAAACGTTCTAATATTCAGGCATACCTATTTATATTAAATCAGAGCGATAACAACAGGATTATCGCTCTAGCGTGAATTAAAACGCATTCGGTTTATAACGTAGCGAACCGACAATCCGATCCCAAATTTCGACCATCTGAGCTTCACTGTAGCGGGTTTGTTTATATTGACTATCAATTTCAAGCTTTATAATAGGTTTGATTTTACTTGCAATTTTTTCATTTCCGATGAGAAAAAAATCATAAACGTGTAAGTTTTTTTTGTTATATGCCTGAATACCGTTAGAAAACAAAGCTTCAATGGGTATTCCATTGATCTCTAATGCTTCTTTTTTAAATATTTTCATGTGAAAATTTTTTATTTCGTCATTCACAGCAGTGCTACGCTTAAATAATGAGTCACCATTAGCAATAAAAGTATTATATGTATTTACATCGAACTGAAAATCATCGTTTTTATAACTAAATCCCACAACAACTTTGTGATATTCACCATTGTCAGCAATAAAGCCGTTTGGAATGCACACCCCTTTAGTCGTTGGAACTTCATGATCTGATCGACCACTTAATCGCGAAATTAATGAGCGCATTGCCGCTAATTTAGTGGGTTTATTGTTCATTTCCACTTCTGTAAATCCAGCATCAACATATGTTTTTTTTCTTTCCGAATATTTAGGAGAAGATAGATCAAGTATTTCGGCTGTAATAATAAAAGCGATATGATTTATATATACATGCGCTTCCAATATTCGACCTAAATCATCTTGCCCCGAAATATTTCTATCAAAGATCACGCCTTGATTATCGGGAAGCTGAATTATTTCCTTTAATACAGGCGCATTTTTTTGACTCGACTTTTGGTTTCTGAGTGCCTGCTCTCGTAATTCAACACGTTGCTTGAATGCAGGCGGGTAAATAAATTGACTTTCGATATCAAAATCATCGTAGGTTGCTTTATGCGTTCCATTATTAAATGACTCAGGGACTTCCACCACATAAATTCCCACACATTGCGGCTTAGTTTTAGAAAATAGAGATTCAACCATAACGGTATCCTTTTTAACCATGGGAGTGGCATACAAAGTAGGAATAAAAAACATCATGCCTAAAGAAAACCATTTTGAGCGCAGCGAAGCTTTCATCAACATGCTGGCACCTCTTGTACCATTTTAGCGATTGCTCGAAGGGTAAATTTTAACGCAGGACGTTGATGAATATCCTCGAGGTTTTTGACTTCATACGCGCCTTGATGGTCAACATCCGTTGCTAACACACTTTTAATCGACTGCCCATTCTGACGCTGTATGGTTTTAAAGGACTCAACAGGAACCGTACCATCCCCCGCAGAATTTGAATATTTTAACTGATAAAGACGGGAGCGGTTAAACGGTAAAGGCACTTCACGGTAGTTATTGGGGATTTTTTTATCGCTATCATGCGTATCTTTAGGGTACGTGATTGACGTAATATGCCATTTCACGGAGCCATCGGAAGGTTTCTTGTGCCCATAAAACACATAGGTATTGGGATGATAACCGGCTTCATTCAAAGACGAAATAAAACGTCTTACAGGTTTATCCATTAAGTTAAAATAAGCCACCCAATTGTCCCGACTCACCGACTCCTCTTTATCGATAATGTCGGACTCATAAAGTCGCCACCATAAGGTTTTGTTAAGATAAATCTCCCCAAACGGATCGCCTTTTTTAGGTAAAACTAAATCACTGCCATCGGCATTCCCTTTTTCAATACTAAACCATGCCATACCATGGGTATTACTGATGTAGTTTGAGCCAGGTAATAACTGTAAAGGTGCGGGCGCACGCGCTAACACAGACATCAGCTCTTTCGCCGAGTTACCCATCACCGCTCCCGCAAAACCTTCTTGTTTTGCACCGACTTTCATTCGCCGATAGGCTGCGGGCGATCCTAAATCGGGGATTACACCATGAACTACCCCTAAGACTTTATCCTGACACCCGTTAAATTCTGCATCTTCGGGTGGATTCATCGCATATCGAGCCACCAGTCCCCCCATCGAGTGGGTCACTAAAATCACTTTTTCAACGGCAAGTCCATGACCATGTTTTTTTTCACTTCCATAGTCTCGAAGAACTTTATCAATATATTTAGCCAGCTTAGCGGCAGAGACCGCATTGTCTTCCAACCAGTTATAGCCAAACACATGCAAGGGATAGAGAAAATTCAAAAAATGACTGGCTTCTTTTTCGGTTAGACAATTTTCATTTTTATCTTCGGTGCCTAATAATTTATTGCATAACTGACGAACAATACCGTTCTCTTTCGGATTGTCGCTGATGCCCGCTTTACCATCAGCACGTCGTTTGGCGGCTTTTTGCCAATCATCTAACAAAGCGCCTTGAAGTACGCTCAATGTATTCCCATAGCTAAAATTAAGAATTTCCCCCCAACCCCGTTCTTTTCTCGGTTGAAGTAAGGTTCCATAATCCCCTTGGCCATCATCCGTAATTAACGAATAAACTTTTGAATTAATTTTCCCTTGATTATCGATAGTTGTTGTTTTAGGGTTCAATAGTTCTTGCCGTGTCGGACCTTTTAAGTCAGCCCAAGCTACATAGACTCCTAGACTACTATCACCTCGCCAAATCGGTTCCCCTTCTTTTATCTGACCACCTGACGATTTCAAATTACTCCCCATCACCCCAGGTAAAAAAATAACTGGAATAATTTTGGTTGGTGGCACAACGCATTTAGCTTCAGCATTGAAGGATTGATGTTGAAGTCCAAGCCCTTTCCAATGGCATTTTCCTTTTTCATCCCATTGAGGGTGGTGATAGGAAACGTATTGGCATTCGTCGGCTTCTGGAAGATCTTTCTCTGACATGACGCTCATCCTATTGATTTACCCGTAAGGTAAATACAATAGCGCAGTTTGGCTTAAGGTGCTGCTTATCAGTTATCATTTTTCGATGTCGATAAGTCCCTTTATATTAAATCTGAGCGATAACAATAGGATTTTCATTTGTTTCACTATTTTTAGTTTTGATTGTCGAGGATGAAGTAAGCAGCGGATTTTTAATATGTCATTATCCCTCTGAGCACGCTTGAGTTGAACTTCTAATTCTTGTATGCGCTGTTGCTCCGGGGGTAACTCTTTTGATTTTACAGGCGTATTCCCATTTAACTCAGTAAGATATTGTTGCCACAATAACAAAAAGCCTAAATTTAGGTTATGCTTGAGATTAAATATAAAATTAATAACAATGTCTTTTACTTTCGACTGAAGCATTAAACCTTAGAAGGAATAAAAGTGTGTAAATTAAAGCGTGTTGCCTTCCTAATGGTTTTAGCCATTACTTCTACTGGTTGCTCTACAAAGGGGAATGAACTGTGTATTTTCGGTATAGAAAGTCGGTATGAAAATTACACTAACTATGACAATCCTATTTACCAAGATGCAAAAGGAAAAGAGTTATCGCGTCAAGCCAGAAATAAACTATTAAAACAAGCAGATGAGTACGCTAAGGGTTTTATTAATGAAGATTATGATATTGCCGAAACCTTATGCTCTAAGCTTGGTACACATGATATTATTTTTGAAACTATGCACGTTAAGAGTGAGGTCACCAGTGAAATTGGGGGGAGATTTCTTACTGTACCAATCGATTATACTGGCTCGCAGTCAGCAGTGCTTCAGCTAATTAAGGACAGAGACAAACCATTTTCTTCTAGGATAAAAGGAGACTTTACTTCAGATGGAGATGGAGATGGAGATGGAGATGGAGATGGAGATGGAAATGGAAATGGAAATGATAAGATTGTAGAAGGCCCATGTCTCAATAATTTATGTAATAAAAATGACCTCATGAAGTATTGCGAAAGCAAACAGCGTACTCTGTTGAAGGATGAAAAATACATCAATGAATTAAAGACTTCTTACATACGCGAAAGTGACGTTGTTATTACTTTTCTAACAAAAGAAAAAAAGATATATAAATGCAAACAAATTAAGTTATTGGGACCATAAAATAAACTGAGTAAATGGCATTTTAGATTAATACCGTAAGAGGGTAATTAAATGTTTATCAATAATTAACTCATTCATTAATAAAATTCAATCCTGAAATGGATTCAGAAAAATCTTGATTCCATTTCAGGATTGAACAAAAGGCTTGCTCCGCGTTAGAAAACGTCCTGTAGCCTAGTCTCTGAAAGGATAAACAGGCAAATTGTGTACCGGAACACGAAATTCCGGCTCTGCCTCCGAATCACGCTGCGGTATCGAAAGATTACAGTGCGTACCTGATAAGAGCACCAATCAACGGACTAGAGATTTCTTGGATTGCGAAGTGTCGAAAGAAGCCCAACCTAACCAGATGTACAAGACTTAGCTAATAGAACAAGCTAAGAAACCATGACCCAATAACTAATCATGGAGAAAGGCAAAGACAAGATGATGTCGTCGCTTCGCTCCATTTTGATTAGTACCACATTGGGACATATAGGAGTTATTTGCGTTTTAAAATGATTGAGTTTTCAGATCTTTTAATTACATCGTACCCGCGTAATTTATTTAAAACACCAACACCTCCTGCAGCAACAGCTATTGTTATGGCACTATAAGTAGTAGATGCCCCTAAGATTCCAACAGCTGCACCTGATGCTCCTAGCCCAGCAACACCAGAAATTGGAGCTACAGCCCCACCAGTTCCAGCAGTAGCCAAAATAGCAGCCACACCAATAGCTCCTATAGCAACAGCCCATGCTACACGTCCTGTAGCTTTTATTCTTAAAGTTTTACTAGCTAAACTTCCTTCAATAAAGATCGTATCTTCATTTTTTTTAATGCTTCCGCTAACTCTTTCTCTGTTGTTATTTCCATTATATTATCTCAACACCTTGTTACTTATGTTATTTTTTAGAAAAAACAACATAAAAGATTACCCCAACAAGCATCACCAAACCTAACGGAGGAAAGGCAACCCCTAGAGCAACGACTGCCAATACCATAACTAATCCAATAAGATCTCCAATCAGATTAGCTAATGAACTGATAATTATAGGTCCTACTACAAATAAAATAATAACAACAACAATAACACCAATAACTTATCGCTACATTAATGCCCTTATTTGTTAACTTTACAAAAAAATATCCCCATTTGACTCTATCAATTTCTGATTCAACTAATCCCTTTTATGTTAAACGCTACAGGTCGTTCATGTGGCGTTTTATCGAACCTTCATTTTCATCCTGCCATTCTTTAATCCGCTCTTCTTCCTCTCGCTCTTTACGCCACTTATCAAGGTCTTCTTGCCTAAACTTTCTTTTCCTTGAAACGATTTGATTCAATCTTTTCCATTTTCGCATTTCTGTTTCTGGTTTCGTTTTCATTCAATTGCCATCGACTAATAAACGAACAGGTTATTCTTGCTTTTGATTATCAAAGAGTAAATCACAATATCAAACGACATTACCCGATTTATCCACCGCAAATGTGGACTATTTTAAGACTTACAGGAAGAATTTCACCTGAAATAAAAATTTGTTAAAAACGCACTCAAACGCTACCAGAATCGTTCTAAACTTTCAGCATGGATTTAGGTATTTGATAGGGTGATCGTGTCTTAAAATCGTTTTGAGGGGCTTTTATGTGGATGAACGGGCGGTTTTAGTAAACTAACTCGCCCGTTTAACATAATGGGTCTTATAAGAAACGAAAACAGATTTAACCAAACTGACACTTAAATAAAACTACGCTATTCTATTTACCTTAAGGATTAGTTAAAAGGATTAGCGTCATGTCAGAAAAAGACACTCCAGAAGCCGGTGAATGCCAACATGTTTCGTATCACATCCCTAAATGGACAGAAGATGGAAAATGCCATTGGGATGATGTTCAACTTCAACCTAAGTCCTTCAATGCCGAAGCAAAGTGTATTTTGCCGCCCAGAAAAATTATCCCCGTTATTTTTATCCCTGGGATAATGGGAACGAATTTAATGTCAAAAGGAGATGATAAAAAAGAAATGTGGCGAGGGGATGCAGGGTATGAAATTTTTCTAAAATGGGCTGAAAGAACAGGGCATGAAAGAAAAAATATATTAAACCCTGAATCAACAAGAGTTGATAATAGAGGTTTAGTAGATAAAGAAATATATACGCCTTTTTCTGATGATGGATATCTATTTTCTAAACGTCACGATAGAGGTTGGGGAGAAGCTCTTAATTATAGTTATGGGCGTTTCCTGAGTGTTTTTCAGGCTGCATTAATTAATGACTGGCAGAGTAATATCCTTAACTTCGAACTTATAAGTAAAGGTAATATTAATCTACCATATGTCAGTATTCTAAATGAATTTGTCGATAAACCATTAGGAACGAAAGAAAAAGAGAATGAGCAAACATTAACCCAAAAAGAACTCGACCATTTCAATCGCTTTTTATTTCCATTGCATGTTTTTGGCTATAATTGGCTTGCTGATAATGCTGAATCCGCATCTAAACTTGTGGAGTATATCGATAAAGTAATTAATTTATACAGTTGTTATGGATATGGTTTAGCGGTAGAGAAAGTCATTTTAGTAACTCATTCCATGGGGGGGTTAGTGGCTCGATATGCGATGAATCCAACCCTAGAATCAACGTTTGAGGGATGCCAGAATAAAGTATTAGGTGTTGTTCATGGTGTTATTCCTGATTTAGGGTCTCCTGCAGCGTATAGGCGGATGGGAACAGGGGCAAGTGAAGAAGGCTATACTGCAGGGCGAATTTTAGGGTGGTCCGCTAAAGAATTAATGCCAGTTTTAGCTCAATCTCCAGCTCCTTTACAATTGCTTCCTTACCCTTCCTATAAGTCACCATGGTTATCTATTCCAGAGGAAGGTAGTTATCCTCAAACAAAAGACCCTCAAACAGGAAAACCTGATCCGTTTAAGGATATTTATCTTAGAAATGATGTTTGGTGGAAACTTTATAAACCGGATATTTTAGATAAGGAAAACAAGGTAGTAGATAATAATTGGAAAAACTATGTAAAGATGATGGAAATTAAAGTTCGTCAATTTATGTATCACCAAGAAAGTAAATTATATCATCCAAATACTTATGTTTTTTATGGTGATCAAGTTGATTCGGATGGTTCTCTTGAGTGGGTACCAACAAAGTTAACCGTAAGCCCATATGTATTTTCTCAAGGAGAATCTCATTTACCGCCAACAAATCGGCAAAAACGAGAAACAGGTCAGTTGGCTAAAGAGTTTAAATTAAATTCATCAAAGACGGCTGGTGATGGTACGGTGCCTATCGAGTCGTTTTCAACTATCTACTCCCACCCGTCAATCAAAAGTATTTTAGCAACGAATGTTGACCATCAAGACGCTTACAAAGTTGATGATGTTGCTGACATAAAAAAGAGACCGGCAATTCAATTTACGTTAAGAGCAATTATTAAAATGGTTAAGGATGTACCATTAAATGATTAATAAGCATCTTGGTTTACTGATGGGCTTATTTTTATTCTCATTAATTTTTTTAGGCTTGGTCGTTTATGACAAAGAAAGCCGTTTAACTGAAAAGGATTATATTTTGATAGATGCATTATTTGAAAACGTAAAACCTCAATGTGTTGGTCGATTTGTCGTGGATATTCCTATTCCATTTAACAATATGAATGATAATCAAGTGTTTATTGATGATTTTAAAATTGAAAGTAAATTTATCTATCCACCTGCTTTTAAACAACGAATTGAGTTACGAGAGCAAGAACTTCGCAATGGAAAAACCAGTGAAAAAAATGCACCTGTATTAAAAGAGATTATCCAACTACCCGATGGTAAAGGTGTTATTTTCGATAGAAATAATTCAGGGCAAGATGATCTTAGTCGAACTCTTGAGGCTCATGTATATGTTGATCATATAGCCTTTATTATAGCTGTTGATATATTGGACTTATCCAACCCAAAATATTTTAATAGAAAGAAAACGTATGAAAATGCTGGGTTCTCTGAATATGAAATGAATGAGAAACCAACTAAATTAGCAGCTATGCAATCCCTCATATCTCGATTATCAGGACGAAAAAACGAAGAGATTCCCGTCAATAATGGTGTTTGTATTCCTAACGGGTTTATTGCGGATGATGGAAATAAACATAAAGAAATTATTTCATTTACTTATGAAAATGATGATTTTATCTTGGGATTTAGATCCGATAATACGGCTATTGGTTCTGATGATACGTTGTTTAATCGTAGCCCACAAATCAATGAAGCAATGTCATTAGCTAAGAAAAATACTATTAAAAAAGAAAAGTTATCACCAAATGGAATTCCATCCCTAGAATGGCTAATGGTAGGAAAACAAAATAAGCAAGAAGATAATGACATGTTTGAATTTATTTTGTATTCAAATGAAAAGATTGCTGATTCACAGAAACCTTTGCTATACATTGGGTTAAACAATGCAGACAAAAATACACAATACAGCCAATGGCAAATGGTTGAAATTTGGGATCGAATTGTCGGTTCGCTACGTTATAAACCGAATGCGTTTTAATGTTTTTCTGAGCGGTAATGATTGTGTTGTTATCGCTCTTATTTAACATAAGAATGCTTATGGGAACTTGAAAATAGGTGTCCTGATTTTATTTAGGCGACATCGATTCTGATATTTCGATCAGTTTTTTGTATTGAGGAAATCGTTCTCTAGTTACTTCTTGTTCCCCATTAGAGTAAAAAAAGGTTGCCATTGAATCTTTATTTTTCTGTTTTGGTCCAATACTGTAAGTTTTTATATTTGATTTATAATCAATAGTAATATTGATATTTTGAGCATTTTTCACTTTATAAGTCATCGTTTCATATTTTGCTATTAGCCAAAATGATTTATTGTGACCACCAATAAAATCTTCTGTAATCAATGGGAATAATGTTAATACTTCATTGATATTTCCTGTCTTTTTTTCGAACCCCCCATCAAAAACTTGAGGGGCATTATGATCAACCACAAAAGTGGCTTCCGCGCCAAAGTTTTCAGTAATTAAAGGATCTATCTTAGACGGATCTTTGAGTTTAACTTCAAACGTTATATTACTGAGTTTCCAATCGCATTTACCTCCCCCTGATTTGGGAATATTGGTTTTCATTTGATTTGACTGTCCCATTGATAGTACATAAGTGACGCGATGAAAACCAGGGACGCTATTCGACTCCATATTGGCGGTTCGTCGCGCTTTTCGGCAAATTTCAGAACGGTACATGGCGGAAATGGGTAACGCTTCCAATTCAGTGGGAACAGTGGCACTGAAATGAAGATTTTCACCACTCACTGGCGGTGAAAAGACCTCATTTTGTGCACATCCGGATAAAAAAAACAGACTGAATAGCGATGTTAGCGCAGATTTAGGACACGGAAATTTCACGGACACTCTCCCTATAGCGCAAAAGGGCGCGCTTTAATGATTCATTTTGATTGACGTTTTGCGCAAAATTTTCGTGCAACTTGCTTTCGACTAGCACGGACAACAACGGAGGAATAACTTCACGCATTGCCGTTTTCTCTGTTTCATTCCCCATCAGTGATAAAACATGCTCGCGACACTCGTAGACAACATCATCGGCAGACTAACCAAACGCACCACCTGCGACAATGTTGTATTCCAATTCGGGTGTTTTAACAATCGATAGACGATAGCCACCAAAGGTTATCGGGGGATTATAGACACCTTGGTTCAAATACAGCCCAACGGCTTTAGCAGCAAGTTGAGCACGTTCATCATCATTTTGATGAGGCTCTAATTGACCACATTTCGCAAGTGCTTGTTTAATCTGTGCGATACTCATTTTTGTAAGGGGCAACTAAAATTGGAGATTGTTTTAGGCAGTTTTTTTGTAATTTATGCTCATATTGCACTGGCAATATATTTCCCAATCTTAAATGTTTTCTTTTTTGATTATAGAACATTTATCATTTCTTTTAACACACACGAAATCGTGAGGCCGTAATTATATGTAATGAATATTTTAAGTTAATGGGCATGCCCCACAAAAATGCGGGATACAAACCATTCGGATACTATATTATTTAATATTGCTTGATTCTGATATCTCGATCAGTTTTTTGTATTCGGGTCTAACTTCTCCATAAACGATATCGCCATTGGGGTAGGTCATAAATGGTCTATTCTCATTTTTTCTACCAGTCCAAACTGAAAGCTCTTGTTTTTTATAAATTACGTTTAAATGAATGCGTTGACTCATATTAATTTTATACGTTAAAGGATCACTTTTACCTATAAGATATGATTTGAAAATATTTCCATTCATAAAATCCTTAACTAGTAGAGGAAATAGAATCAATGTTTCATTGATATCCCCTGTCTTTTTTTCGAAACCTCCATCAAAAGTCGCTGGAGCGTTATTGTCCAGCACAAAGGTGGCTTCCGCGCCAAAGTTTTCAGTAATTAAAGGATCTATCTTAGACGGATCTTTGAGTTTAACTTCAAACGTTATATTACTGAGTTTCCAATCGCATTTACCTCCCCCATATTTGGGTATATTGGCTTTCACTTGATTTAACTGCCCCGTTAACAGTGTATACGTCGCTCGATGAAAACCAGGGACGCTATTCGACTCCATATTGGCGGTTCGTCGGGCTTTTCGGCAAATTTCAGAACGGTACATAGCAGAAATGGGTAACGCTTCCAGTTCACTTGGAACAGTGGCACTGAAATGAAGATTTTCACCACTCACTGGCGGTGAAAAGACCTCACTTTGAGCGCATCCGGATAAAAAAAACAGACTGAATAGCGATGTTAGCGCTGATTTAGGACACGGAAATTTCACGGACACTCTCCCTATAGCGCAAAAGGGCGCGCTTTAATGATTCATTTTGATTGACGTTTTGCGCAAAATTTTCGTGCAACTTGCTTTCGAGTGCCATGAACGTGATATTTCGTTGCGCATTCAATTTATAGGCATCGTCATGATGGACTAACCCATCAAATCGTTGTCTTGATGTGACTTGTAGTGGGGTTTTTGTCGGCGCTAAGACACTGAGTAATTGGTTACTGATAATCGCTTGATACTTACTGCCCATGAAATGGTCAGTTGCCATCGTCATGATGGTATCTAATGTCGGGTTATTTCCTTGAGGGAAAATTTCATCGAGGATAGTGGCGTTCCCTCGGATGGATTGCACATAGGCATGCTGTTCTTTTTCCAGTCCTCGTTCTAATGCGTTAGCGAGACTCGGCACTAAATAAAACTTATAAGCCCCATTCATGCGCCAGCGTTTTTTACCCACCGTTACCCCTGTGTGGGTATATTGTATTTCCTCACCAATTTGCCGGGCTTCAAAGAAACTGACCGTCTTGCCGTGGTGGTAATAGACTTCCCCGATATCGGGAAGGACTTTTTGCAGTGGCATGGTCGGTAGCGTTGCTAATGTCCAGCTAAACCCAAAAATGGTACCCAGTAACCCATAGGCTTCAAATAACCAGTTATCCATGTTGGTATCAAAGGGAACACTGGTGACCGTATCGGCATCGTTGATGTGCCGAAAGTGGATGAGTGACAATAAGGCTTTGACACCGCTCCCTGTGAAAACGCGCGGGCTGCCATAGGTGTATAAGAGTGGATTATTGTTCCTTAATTCGGTGGCGTGCAATAACGCAAGAGCGCCGCCTAAGCTGTGTCCAGTGATAAATAATTTTTTATATGCTGATTTATTTTTAGCATCTGTAATTTTAGTTTGAAAATATTTTTCAATACACTGATACGCTTCTAAGAAGCCTTTATGAACTTTAGCTTTGTCAGCGGACAGAATATTTTTCGGGCAAGGGATCGGCCGATAAGTTCCGTCGGTGAGTGCATCTCTCGCACTGGCAGTTCCTCGCCATGCGGCAATAATTTGCGTGTCGTTTTCCACAAAAAACATTTGCGTGTCATGTTCGAATTTCTCGGGCGAGTCGACTTGAGCTATATCTAAGTAAATAGCCGGTTGATAGCGTGCACTAAATGGAACATCAGTGACAATCGCCGGATACACGGACGCGTCGTTAATTTCGGGGGCTTTGGATAAATCAAAACACTGCTGATAGAAAAACGACGTCGTGGTATCCGGTGTGCGGATAAATTCACGCATGTCTTCGATTTCATCAGGGTCAATCATGACTTCATTTTTATACACGAGCAATGACATTAACCCTAAGTTATAGGCATTAATCATATCGTACTCGGGGGTATGATTAAGGACTAAAGACCACGCTCTAAAGGGGCAAACTTCAATGACATTGCACTGATTAAAATGGTCATGACTAAAGGCGAATCCGCTAAAGTCATTGTCTTTTGGGAAATGGTAATAAGGTAACCCAAATTTTGATTGTTCCCATTGGGCGATATCTGGAGCGCGGTCACACAATTCGCCAATGACGGCGTAGTGATAATGATAGCCGTTGGATTCTGCTTGCGGTTTGACGGACGAATGCGCTTCACCACGTAATACTCGCAAGGGTCTATTTTCCATTTCATCCGTGAGTTTTTGGGCTGAAAGCGTTAATGTTGCTTGTGTTCGTGGGAGGTTTTCTTCACGAAAATATCCAGTAGTGCTTGTTGCTCCGTGTTTTATAATGCGGTCGCCCACCTTTAAGGTGTAGGGAATTTCAGATAAAGGCATGCCGCATTCGTCAAGGAGTACGCATTCAATCCAATGGCTTAGTTTGTCATTATCTTTGTCTGAAGAGGAATTCTCGTATTCGGAATAAGGTACAGACTCACTGGAAGACAACGGGGAATAACTATCAGAGATTGAAGGGATAAAACGAGATTTGCATGGACAAAAGCTAAAGCTTTCTAATGAACCCGCATGTTTCCTATCTTCAAGCCACATGCTGCTAATACCACCGAGAATACGATACATTCCTGAGTGTTTACCGCAACTGACCAAATCCCCTTCTCGAGCGCCCGCAACGCCATTGCATGCTCTGATCGCCCGTTAGAATTTGACCACCGCACGTTGTTTTATCTCCGACTCGCAAAAAATATCCGATAGCCATAAATTTACCTTAAGTTATTTTAAGGTGATTCTCCGAGTCTTTATTCATATTTGCAACTTTTTTCGTTCGGGATATCCCTTTTATGTTAAACGGGCGAGTTAGATAGACAAAACAGCCCATTCATCCGCATTAAAGCCCCTCAAATCGATTTTAAGACACGATCACCCTATCAAACCCCCAAATCCATGCTGAAAGTTTAAAACGGTTTCTGTGGCGTTTGATGGCTTGTTAATATTTCTTTTTTGGAGTGTATTTTGAATGTGTTTTGAGTATGAAGAACATGAAAATATTAGTATTTGAATATAATAGCGAGGTAATATCCCGCGAGTTTAACAGACATTAGATACCTGAATTTTAGTGAGAGATGGCCATATAGTAACCAGTAAGAGGATAGCCTGCAAAAGCAGGCTATGTAATACATCTCAGTCACTGACTATCACGTTATTAATCATAAAATATCAGCATTAAATCCCCTTCGCGGATCACTCGTGGCTGATGAGGTAATGCGGCTAATATCGTCTTCTGGCTGGCATCAATCACAATAGCAACATGGCGATAATCATTTTTAGCTAATAATTCATTCAGTTGTGATAATGAATAAAAGCGATCATTGACATCAGGATATGCTAATCCATAAGCTAACTCGCCTTTTTGGTGCAGCATAGTAATATCTGAACGTTTTAATACCCACGCTAAGCTAGTACCTAACCCTACATTATTAGTCATCAAATACTGTTTATCTGCTAACTGATACTGATATTTTTCAATGACTTGCTGAGGTGTATTATTACTGGCAATTTTTTGAGGGATAGCATAGCCCACGGTTAAACTTAGCACTAAAGTACACGCTCCCGCGAGATACCAAAAACGTTTCTTGAATGTAAACAACGCCACAATGGCCCAGAATAAGAATGAACCGACGGCTAATAATATTTTATCACTTTCTTCGGCACCATAAACTCGCCATTGTGTAAAGTAATTAGAGAGGATAATCGCGGTGGCTCCCGCTAAACCAATCAGTAAATTAATTATTCCATTTAATTTAATCAGCGTGGTTTTATGTTGGGATAAATAGCTCTCTAAATATGAAGCAATTAAAATAGAAACAGGCGCAATACACGGCAGAATATAAGTTAATAGTTTGCCTTTAGTAATACTAAAAAATATAAAGGGTAAAATAAACCAAAGAAGATAATAATAATTTATGCCTTTATTCTTAAAAGCTCTATATAACGCATTGAAAAAATACCCTAACCACGGCAATAAACCCACTAATAATATTGGAATATAAAACCAAAAAGGAGATTTATTTTGTGCATTATCCGACATAAAACGCTGAATATGCTCAACCCAGAAAAAATAATTCCAGTAATCAGGCTCTTGTTTAGCTATTAACCAAACCCAGGGTAAACAGACCAAACACGCCGAAAATAATGAGACCAAAGAAAATAAAATTACCTGTTTAAACTGCCGGTAATAAATAGCCGCAATCCCCATAATTAATGCAGGAAGTAAAAAGGCTAAAAAGCCTTTGGTCAAGAAACCGCCACCACAAGCGACCCCTAACAATAGATATGCAGCCAGCTTGTGCTTAATACTGCGTGCTGCAAGCCCCCATTGAAAGCAGAACATCATCATGGTGACAAATGCGGTAAGAATAGGATCCAGTACATTATAAGTACCAATCGTAAATACAATAAAGGTGGATAAATAAATAAATACGGCGTTATAGGCTAATCGACGATTATTCCAAGCCAACATTGCCGACAAATAAATAAATAATCCACTAATTAATGTACTAAATACCACCCCGAGGCGAACAGAAAGATTACTTTCACCGAATAACACTTGGAAAATAGCATTAATCCAGTAGCCCATTACTGGCTTCTCAAAATAACGAATATCGAGTAATTGTGGAATAACCCAATTATGGCTTGAAATTAATTCCCGGCTAATTTCAGCATAACGAAGCTCATCGGGTTGCCAAAGTAAGCGCCCATTAAGCGGTAAGAAATAAGTTAAAATGACAAAGATCAGTAATAATAACCATTTACTCCATTCAAATGTTCTTTGTTGCATACTCTCTCTAAACCCTTCTTATTTTGAAGAATAAAAATATGAAATACCGCATACGACTTGACGATGAGTGACATCAAAAGGAAACGTCGATTAAACATAAAGGCATTTTTTGCTAAGCATAACCTGATTATAAATAATAGAAATAAATTTTTGCTAAACCATAATTAATTTTAAATTAGGCTTAGCTTATTAGAACCAATAACGGCAAATATTGAGCAAATATTAACTTAATCTGTGGGTATTAATCGCATGACAATACGATATATTGAGAAATAGAGTACACCTAAACCAGCCTCAAAATAGTAATAAACAGGATTAGCCGCCTTCAGAATAAAAAGCGGCGAGAGAAATATTAGATTGTTGCATCAAGGGCTTGCTTAAGATCTTCTAAAATATCATCGATATGTTCGATACCAATCGATAGACGGATCATATCGCGTGAAACGCCAGCCTGAGCTAATTCTTGATCATTCAGTTGACGATGTGTGGTGGAAGCAGGATGACAGGCTAAAGATTTAGCATCACCGATATTAACTAATCGTACGATTAATTTTAGCGCATCAATAAATCGACTTCCCGCGGCTACACCACCTTTAATTCCAAACGACATGATTGATGCAGGTTTGCCACCCATGTATTTCATCGCCAATGCATGCTCAGGATGATTTGGCAGTCCCGCATATTTAACCCACGAAACTTGTGGATGTGTTCCCAAAAATTCGGCGACTTTTCGCGCATTTTCAGTATGACGTTCCATCCGCAAGGCTAAAGTTTCTAATCCTTGGAGAATTAAAAACGCATTAAACGGCGATAACGCCGCACCTGTTCCGCGTAAGGGCGCTACTCGGCAACGAGCAATAAATGCCGCCGCGCCAAAATGTTCGGTATAACTCACACCGTGATACGAAATATCAGGCTCGTTTAAAATAGCAAAACGCTGTTTATGCTGCGCCCATGGGAATTTACCCGAATCAACGACCATGCCACCAATAGAGGTTCCATGACCGCCTATATATTTGGTTAATGAATGCACCACGATATCTGCGCCAAATTCAAATGGACGGCATAAGCATGGCGTCGCCACGGTATTATCAACAATCAACGGAACACCATGGCGATGAGCAGCTTCGGCGAGGGCTTGAATATCCACAATAAAACCGGCTGGATTAGTGATTGATTCACAAAAAACTGCTTTAGTTTTATCATCGATTAAAGCTTCTAACGCCGCGATATCATCATGTTCAGCAAAGCGTGTTTCAATACCAAAACGTGGCAGGGTATGCGCCAATAAGTTGTAGGTTCCACCGTATAATTTAGCCACAGAAACAATATTATCACCCGCTTGAGCAACAGTTTGAATAGCATAGGTAATTGCTGCCATGCCCGAAGCTACCGCTAATCCAGCAATTCCGCCTTCGAGTGCAGCGACGCGTTTCTCCAGTACATCATTGGTGGGATTCATAATACGAGAATAAATATTGCCAGCTACTTTTAAATCAAATAAATCAGCCCCGTGCTGGGTATCATCAAATGCATACGAGGTGGTCTGATAAATCGGGACGGCAACAGCTTTAGTGGTCGGGTCTGGCGAATAACCTGCATGAATAGAGAGTGTTTCTAATTTCATTACGATGTCCTTTAATTACCCATATTCGTTATTTTTATTGATAATATTTATGCTGTTCTCAGAGACTAAAATTAAAGAAAATAAGCGAATAAACCGGAAAAGTGCAGTTTAAATAATTATTTTTTCATTAATAAATAGCTACATGAATAGCTAAATAAATAGCTAAATAAATAGCTAAATAAATAGCTAAATAAATAGCCAGATGATTTTTCAATCAGTCAAATAGCTAATCGAAGAGAATAGAATCTAAGATAAGCCGGTTAATTGATATTACCGGAGACTGTCTGGGGCGCAATCCTAAAACATGTTGAAATTATTTCACTTTAAATTGATGTCATATTTATAATATCAACGTTGCCGCTTATTTTTAGCCCGCTAGGCTATTTCCTCCCCCTGACTAAAAAATTAACCATTAACCATTAGCCATTAACAATATTTATCCTCGCTGGGGATAACATTTAGCGCAAAAAAAGAACAGCCTATAAATAGACTGTTCTTTTTTGTACTGTTCTTTGTTGTACTGTTATTTTTACTGTTATTTTTACTGTCGTTTCTACTGTTGTTTCTACATATCAGTAGATTATAACGCTATTGGTACTAATATTTCCGTCGCGATAATCACTACCACCAGCCCAACTAAAACAGGCACCGACGTTCTTTTCACCACTTCAAACGGGGAAATTTTAGCCATACCAGATACCGCAACCACCACACCAGACACCGGCGACATAGTACGTCCAAGATTGGAAGCTTGTAGCATAGGGATGACTAAATAAGCCGGATTAATATTCATTTGGGTAGCTAAACGCGGGATTAATTCGACAAAAGCATAAAATGGTGCATTGCCTGAGCCCGTAGTCATCGCGGCCAGCATAGTAATAATAACCAATGCAATCATCATTACGATAGCGCCGGAGCCAAATGACTGAGCCATATCAATCAGGCCGCTAATAAAGCCCACGGTACTTAATCCTTGGGCAAAAACTCCAGCAGCCACCAATAATATGACCACGGTAGCAAATGCATCCGCCATGCCGCGGTAACAGACATCTAAGCCGCCATAAACGTGCTTAGCACTGAAACTCCGCACAAATTCTATTAATGCCGTCAGAATAATGCACCCAATGATAATAGTGACAATATGCAGTTCAGGCGCCCATTTACCATCAAAAACTAATACACCAATAATGGGGGTAAAAGGTAAAATGGCATAAAATTTAGGTGCATTAGTTGTTATATCTTTAACATCCAGCATTTCTGTTTCGATATGCTCGCGTCTATCCAGAAAGCGCTGCCAAAAGAAATGGGCGATCGCCATTGCGATAATCGCTACGATAGATATCGGTAACGTGGTCTTAAAGGCAAAATCAATCAGTGGCATTTTAGAGGCTTCGGCCGCAAGGATAACGTCCCCAGACGTCGGGGCTAAAATGATCGCCGCCGGTGAAGCACATATTGCCGCCGCCGCGCCGCGGCTAATGCCCACATTCACCATAATTGGGAATAAGGTGGCCATTAATAACACGCCTAACCCTGTCGCGGATGAAACCGCTAATGACATCAAACAAGCGATAATATAAGCCGCAATCATCAAAATGTACGGTGAGTTGATCATTCTTAGCGGTTTTGAAGCGATTTTAACCACTACATCATTGGCGCCTATATGGGTCATGTAAGATGCAAAACCACATAGCACCATGATCATCATTCCGAGATCGCCGCCTCGGCTCATCAATAAGAACTTGATGTATTCTAAGATATCAGTCGCTTTCCAGCCTGTCGCGGCGGCTTTGGCCGGTAAAATATCTTTGCCAAGAAACGCACTGATAATTAATAACAAAATCCCACCGGTCATCAATACACCGGTAGCCGAATAGCCTTTAATGATGTATCGCCCAACCCCTATCGCGACAATCACGCCTATTAATAGATCGATCATTCCTGTCTCCTGCCCATAAATTTTTTATAATAAATAAATTGGTACTTAATGTGCCTAATAAATCAATTGCGCTTAATGATATTGATCATATCCGCGGTGTGTTGCTGCGGTAAATCACTAAATAGGTCATTCAATCCGATTATCCTATAAATTAATTTAACTTAATTTAGTTTTAGTCCGTTTGCTAAGGTTAGGCTATGTGCATATTACATGCATATAAAGACAGGTTTTTTAAATATAATTTATTGATAAGTAATGTAAAATAGACAATGGTAAATAGATAGTCCGTTAGACATAACGGGTTGGGAAATAAGGCATGAAAAATAACGCGATTAAACCTATAAAAAAACTCTCTTCAGCCACATAATGCTAACTAAAGAGAGCTAATATGAAAACACAATCTATCAATAATTAGATAAATGACGAATTAAAAGAAGTATTTAAAGCGTGCACGCACTCCGTAGCGGTCATCATCTCGGCCAGAAACCATATCTTTCTGATCGGCATCAATTTTCGAGTAATATCCGCCCAGATAAATTTTATAGTTATCCAAATCTAGGATTTTAGGAATTTCATACGAAACAAACACGGTATGCAGATCATATTTGCCAGGAACCGCATTCAGCGATGAGTTATCGCTATTAAGTACATCGGTATTAAATGTACGGATATCATTATGCGCGTAAATATAACCTAACTGTGCTTTACGCCATAAAATATTTCCTCCCGCAGTGAAATCTTTTTCACCGGTGGCATCCATATATGCTGTACTCAAGGTCGCAACTATACCGTTTTCAGGATCGTTCTCCAACGTGTCCCATGCCAAGGTTAAACCATAACCATTACGCTTGGACATATCTTTCCATTTGCCTTCGCCATTATTTCCATAAGCGCCATAGGCATTATTGATGACTTGTGATTCCATACCCGCCGCCACTTTAAAGCTGTCTTGTTGCCATGCAATAACTGGACGCATATAAATGACATTTTTCTTATTTTTCAAATCATAGCCATGATAAGTTGTATCACCGCCAAATAGCGACGTCCCTTCTTCAACTAACGCATTTAACTCAAAATACCAATTATCAAGCGATTTAGTAATCTGAACGCTCCCGCCGTCACCAGAACGACCGCGGCCTTCTTTCATCATATAAATATAACCGAAGCCATCCTCATACAAATCGTTTGAGGTATTCCCGGAATATTCAACAAACGTATCTTGGCCTAATGGGAACATGTCATAGGCTTCATAGCGGCCTAATTTAACTTCCCAGTTATCTTTTTGACCAAAATAAAAGGCGGCATCATCAAGATTCATTGAACCGGATAAATCGGCTAATGGCTGAACGGTAAAGCCGGCATAATTACCGTTATGTAATTCACGCTCACCATCTAAACCAATCAAAATGCGCCCATTAATATCCCAATTATCACTTTTTCCAGCGTCAGAATTTTTACCTAATGCCGTTCTAACCGAGCTAATTTGACCCTGTTTACTAGCGCCGTCCATATTAAACTCAACATCACCGTATAATTTTAGTTCGCCAAGTTTATCGTCATGCAGCACCATGCCTTGCGCGGGCTGTTGATCGTGACTTGCCAATACAGGGGCAGAAGCGGCGACGGTCGCAGGAGCCGCAGGGGCAGGCGCGGCCATCATCATCTGCTCTAATCGCTGGGCTTTCTGCTCTGCGGCCGTTGCACGAGCCTCGGCCTGAGCGGCGCGCTGCTCTAATACTTGCAATCTAGCTTCAATACGACTTAAATCGGTATCTGCAGTTGCAGACATAGATAACGCAGCCAGTACACTCCCGGCTACCATAGTTAAACCAATCGCCTTCATGATACGTCCCTATGTTTAATTACATATATATCAAATTATTATGATGCCATAATGTTATGATGCCATAGCATCATGCGATTATAACCAGTAGACTCAGACTCGTCGGATACATGCTTTTATTTGTTCCAATAGAGAAATCAGCCGTACATATAAAAGCATGTTAACGATAACAGCACTAAAAGCCAAAGGCAGATTAGCCTATTTTTAATGCTTTTCAAGATAAAAAATTACAATTTTTGACAAAGCTTACAAACTTACGCATTATTTCTTAGGCAGGATAACTAATTATTAATATTAAAATAATATAGATATATAGATTAATAAT
This sequence comes from Moellerella wisconsensis ATCC 35017, assembly GCF_001294465.1. Taxonomy (GTDB): domain Bacteria; phylum Pseudomonadota; class Gammaproteobacteria; order Enterobacterales; family Enterobacteriaceae; genus Moellerella; species Moellerella wisconsensis. Next base: position 70,026 of record NZ_LGAA01000009.1, on the reverse strand, counting down.
TCTTGGAGGGATTTATAACATAAACATGTTTATACAAAATAATGACGATCACTATTTTAGGGTGTAAGGTACAAACCTACTTATTGGCAAAAAATTGCCTCTCGTATGGGTAATATAGATATAAATAAAGTAAAACATCAATTTTAGATAATAGAATACAGACAAAATTGATGTTTTATCTGCTGAGTTAATCCGCTGAATTAGCATTAAATTGTTCAAAAATCATATCACCAGAAAATCCCTTATACTGCAAATAACGGATCTGTTTAGCTTTCTCTTTAAAATCTTTAGGGATATCAGTTCCAAATTTCTTGATACGGCTTTCTTCTGCAAGCGCAAACCAGTCGATATCACAATGCAGAAAAACATGATCAATCAACTCTGCCGCAAACCCTTTTTGGCGTAAAGTTTGTTTGATACGGTTGGGCCCATAAGGCTTACGGGCATAACTGCGTAAATACACCTCGATAACGCGCTGATCATCCAGATAATTTAATTCCATTAGGCGCTGAATCACATTATCAATAATTAGATCGTCAACTTTACCGTCATTTTTTTCATAAACACGTTGCCTGATCCGGGTACGTAATTCGCCGGTCGCATAATCACGCCGAGAAAGTAAAAATAATGCATATTGATAAAGCTCGTTTTCTTTCATGACAACACTCTGTAGATATCCATATTGATCACCATAACAGCTAACCCCCTATCAAAGTAGCCGGTACTGTCTTAGCAATTCAATAATGCCGTTAACTAAGTTATATTACGAGAATTAAAATGACATCATATTAATAACGTAATTCGAGGTAATAAATATGTCTGACTTGACTGAGAAACAGAAAGAATTTGTTGATGATTTGGCTATGCAGCAAGTGAATTCCATGAATAACGATGATGTGTTTATTCATGCCGTCGAACAAAAAGTCAATGAGATGGAAACCCATGTAAAAGAATATTTTCATCAGCGACTGCACTTTCATCGACAAAATAAAAATAATTCATCAACAAAATAAAAAATAATCTATCTACCCGAGATTATTCAATAATGGGGACTGGCTCCCCATTATTTCAGCCTAACCACATTCCTTTTACACGGCAAAAATCGACTCCAACTATCTCGCGATAAAAAACAGTCCCTAAATCAATTAAATAAATAGGCACAACAAAAATACAAGCCACGATCTTTATTGGATTATCTTATATCGCTAAAGTTGCATAAATTATAAAAAATAGTAGGTTAAATAAAAATAAAATCATATAACTGATTAAAAAAAACGCATATTAACCACTTTATAGCTGGGGTTACCTGCCTAATAACTCACCAAATTTACCTTAAGTCACCATGGTAACGCCTGAAATAATCAAATAAAAATAATAAGTTTAATTAAGTTATTATATACACATAAAAATAAACAACTAATTTTTAACATAATTAAAGTTAATTTACATAGATAATAAAATTATACAGAAGTTTACCTTAAGCGAGAGGGATAAAAGTAGCTCAGAAAAATTTTATCTGCTACCATTCGCTCGATTTTTGTTCAGAGCAACCGAGGAGAAGCTATGCCCTCTCGAACGATGGGGACAAATGCCGTCTTCGCTTTCTTGATTTTACTGTTTTTTGCGGGAGCCAGTTATGGCTCAACCAGCACAAGTACACGATTAACTAAAGAGTATTCGACGAAAACCACAGTGGCACAAACTGCCTTGCCGGATTTACGACAATACCCATCAGGTACACCGCGTAAGAAAGCGTTTTTAAAAGCTATTGTTCCCGTGATTGAAATGGTCAATCGCGAAATTATGCAAGATCGTAATTGGTTACTTTCCGTGCGTAAGAATAAAAAATGGAGTGCTCGAGAGCTAAAGCGCTTAGCGCAAGTGTGCCAAAGCTACGGACTCACGTGTCATTCCCCAAAAAAGATCAATTGGAATAAACTGTTAAGCCGTGTAGATATCATGCCCACTCATTTTGTCGTCACACAGGCAGCGACAGAATCAGGTTGGGGAACCTCTAAATTAGCAATACAAAATAATAACTTGTTTGGTATGCGTTGCGGTCGCGGTTGTAAAGCTACCCCGGGCAAACTAAAAGGTTATTCGGCTTACGGATCAGTGTATGAATCTGTCTCAGCCTATATGAAAAACATGAACACCCATAATGCCTACGAGTCACTGAGAACATCGAGAGCAAAACAGCGAGAAACATTAGATTCTTTGGATACTGAAAAATTAATCCGCGATCTAAAAGGTTATTCTCAATTAGGTACATCTTATAATCGCTACTTACAAGAAATCTATTCGAGTAACGAAAAATTGATTACACAAGCACAAAAAATTGCATTAAATCGCATTTAACCGCCAAAATATCCGCGGAAATCTGATTAGAAATCCACTTTGAGAAATTAAAGTGGATTTTTTCTTTTACCTTATTGCAACTATGTTGATTATTCATAATATGGTGGAAACTTTTTAGTACGATGCTCAACAACCAGAGTCTGATATGAATTTTTTCTCTTTTGAGTTTCTTGGCTGTTTTCTGATCTTCTTTCTACTGTATTGGGGATGCCAACCCAGTGCCAAATTACAAAATGGCCTGTTAATTACCGCCAGCTATTTTTTTGTTTATTCCTTTAGCCCTGACTATGCATATATTTTATTCGGCTATACACTATTTATTTATATTTTAACTCATTGGCTCACTGATAGATTACCCACAAAATGGATTTATACATTACTAGCCATCGCTATTATCGGCTGTTTTACTGTTTTTAAATATTATTCATTCTTTCAGGAAACGCTATTACAGACACTGACCAAATTTGGTTTAAGCGTAGAGCTGCCAGTCATCGACCTGCTGGCTCCGTTAGGATTGTCATTTTATGCTTTTCATTCAGTAAGCTATGTTGTTTCGGTCTGCCGTAAAGAAATGCCCAAGGCCGACTTTTTTGATGTCGTTCTCTATTTGAGTTTTTTCCCTAGTATTGTGGCTGGGCCGATTAATCGCGCCAAAGTTTTTATTCCTCAAATACAGGTCGAAACCCGCACTATTTTAACGGCTCGCAAAGCGATTTTATTCATCACACTAGCAATCACTAAATTATTTCTATTTAGCTCGTGGTTATCGGATAATTTTGTTACGCCAGTATTTGATGCCCCCTCCAGTTTTAATGCGGGAGAGATAATTGTCGCCGTTTATGCATATGCATGGCACATCTATTTTAATTTCTCCGGGTATACCAATCTCGTCACCGGTATCGCCTTATTATTGGGCTTTAAAGTACCAATCAATTTTAATGCGCCTTATATGGCTTCCAGTTTGAAAGATTTTTGGGGGCGCTGGCATATTAGTTTATCGACCTTTATTCGCGATTATATTTATATTCCGTTAGGTGGGAGTCGCAAAGGATTTTCCCGAACAAATATCAATCTATTACTAGCCATGGTTATTTCCGGATTATGGCACGGCGCAGCGATGACTTTTATTATTTGGGGAGCTATCCACGGATTAGGCATGGTATTGCTGAATATTAAGCATTTCTGTCTGAATAAGCTCAAACTGACTGGGCGGTTTATTTCTCCCTCGATATCTGTAATAACTTCACGCGTCATCACTTTTCATTTTGTTTGCTTCGCGTGGATTTTCTTCCGTAGCCAAACCTCTGACGATGCATTAATGTTATTACGCCAGATTGGGGCACCGGGTTTCCTTGAGGCGTTAAGCACAAGTATCGTGGCGCTGAGTGGATTCTGGTTACTGTTTATTGGCTATCCCTATTGCGTTCGCGGCTATCATTTTATCGCTAAATATCATCAAAAAGTGGCGTGGTACTTCTACCCTGTTCCTTTAGCCCTTATCTTGACTATCGTCTTTATGTTATCTCCCTCTGGAATGCCAGGATTCATTTATGCCAATTTCTGAGACAACGTCTGAGTTTTCTAAAAACTGTATAAAAGCCGGACAAATACTGGTTATTGTTGTCATCGCGGGGCTATTGCTTATCTGGTTGAACCAAAGTTCATTAGAACGTTTTTGGCAACAACAATATCACCGTAGTGCGCCTTGGATCAGCTTATCCGGTCATCCCGTCTGGGATTATGGCGCCTACTTGCAAGAGGGCGCATTAGCCGCAGGTGAGGCTTTTGTCTATCATGCTTCAGGGCAACAAGCCGTCGATCAAAAACAACAAGATCAAATAGCCGAAACCGCAACGCATCAATCATTTACCTTTCCTGCGGCCTTTATCACTGGGTTACACTTTATTAATGGCTATACACGCCCGGCAACCAGCCTATCGTTAACCTTTCCTGAATTGCTTAATCGAAAAACCTCATTACCCGCAACAAATATTTTGCTTACCGACAGCCCCGCACACACACGGCCGATTGAACCAAAAACACAGGTAGTATTGGCCCCGGGAGATAAAGTCCTGTTTGCTGGGGATTCGATGATGCAGGGTGTGGCACCACATTTAAAGCGCATTCTATTTAAAAACTACGGTATTGATAGCCTGAACCTCAGCAAACAAAGTACAGGGCTGGCTTATCCGCGTTTTTTCAATTGGCCACAAACCATTAATGATGCCTTAGAAAACAATCCAGATATTCGATTATTAGTCATATTTTTGGGCCCCAATGACCCGTGGGATATGCCGCCAGACACCGGCGGCAAATATGTCAAATTTAAAAGTGAAGCTTGGGAGTTAATGTATAGGCAACGCATTAATGCTATTCTATCGACTGCTCGCCTGCATAATGTAGATGTTATCTGGATTGGCCCACCGAATATGAAGAAAAACTCTCTCTCTGAGGGAATGAAATATCTGCGTGCATTGTATCAATCTGAAGTTGAACAAAACGGCGATATCTATCTCTCGACAAATGATATATTCAAATACCAAGATGATTCATATTCAGACTACTTTGGTGATGGCAGCAGCCAAATCAAATTACGCAGTGGCGATGGCATCCATTTCAGTTTGAAAGGGCAACAAGCCATTTCAGACCAAGTCTTCTCATTCATCAAATTTAAACCGCAAGCTGAAGGATCCAATGAAACTGAACAGACAGCCTCGCACTAAATACCGTCTAGGGGCAGCAGTGATTATTTCTGTTATGTCTCTGGGGTTACTTTCTTGCCAGAAAGAGCGCATTAATACCCCTATTCTGCCTGAAAAAACAGTCCACGGTGATAAAAATCAGCAACTGATCAACTACGCTGAACCCAATTTACGCCGGCTCGCCACTAAGCTACATCAAGGCCATCAGCAAGTTCATATTGTACAAATCGGCGATTCACATACCGCCGCTGATTTTTTTAGCGGAACATTAAGAACGCTGTTTCAGCAACGTTATGGCAATGCCGGCCCCGGTTTTGTGCCCCCGGTGTCTATCCCTGGGCAACGCACTGCCACCATTAATCGCATCACCGCCGATAAAAAATGGACCCTATTTACCAGCCGTAAAGACAATCGCAGTGATTATCCCCTCGGAGGATCGGTTGCTCAGCCCCGCACCAAGAACGCTGAAGTTCAGCTCAAAGAGTTTAAACCGACCGGTGATCGCTATCAATTACAAGCTCTTTATCAATCACCACTAAACGCGAAGCTAAGCGTACAACCTTCCCCTAATGGCGCGGTTTCTTTACCGGCCACTGGCGCTGAGTGGCGTTTTTCTGCCCCTGTAAGTACTCAACTCCCTGCAATGGCTACGTTTTCTCAATATAATGAGATTAAACTGGGTGGATGGTTTATCAAATCCCAACATCCCGGCGTCATTTTATCCGCCTTAGGCATTAATGGGGCCACCATTAATATGCTGGATAAATGGCAAACCGGCTGGGAACAAACCTTAGCGCAATTATCCCCCGACATGGTGATTTTAGCCTATGGTACCAATGAAGCGTTTAACGATAATTTAGAGATCAGTGCCTATCGTCAAGGACTGAAAGATAAAATCCGTTTAATTCGCCAACAAATGCCTAACGCAGTGATTTTATTAGTCGGTCCCAATGATTCACTGAAGTTTAAAACCGCCAACGGCTGCGCCGCCCAGCAACCGGTACATCTTAATAATGTGATTGCCGCACAAAAAGCCGTCGCCAGTGAAGAACGGACATTATTTTGGGATTGGCGCGAATTTATGGGCGGATCATGCTCGATTAAAACCTGGTCAGCCCAAGAGTTAGCCCGTCCGGATGGGGTTCATTTATCCGCCTCTGGATATGAAAAAAGTGCCCAAGCGCTTTATTCTCAATTAAATCAATTATTACGCTGAGTTAACCCACGCGTTTAAACCGATTCGCATCGATGAAATAACTAAAAATACCGCCACCGTTTGGATTTTTCCGGCGGTGTCACAAAATGCAGGTGATCGCTATCTGGGTAGCACATGATGGATTAAAAGAAAATTACTGCTCCTTTAATCGCCGATTTATGGCGTACAGTCTATCTCCGCCGAAGTTGCCAATATATTGCTATTAGTTTAATAGTGAAAGATTTCACAACTGATCTATATACTAGACAATTTTAGTTATCCAATACAGATAAACTAAACAGCCTAACGTTTTCTGATATTCGCGAGAAAAGCCTTGCTAAACGTGAATTTTTCAGCATAAGAATAGATGCGTTATTTTATCGCGTTACACCATACATATTATTGAGTTATCTATTGATGGCATCTTATATAAGATATTTTAAATGACTATAGTGGTATATAAATAATTCACTATTTACCACATAAAAAACACAACTTATTACTCTAAATTCATAAGAAATCATCAAATAAAATATTTTAAATTATTATATTCAATATATCATGACTTCAAACATTATATTGAGTTATTAAATTTCATAAACTAGAAAAGTAACTTAATTATAAAGTAATACAAATAAAGAGGATAGAACGGTGCAAATAGAAGCTGAAATTAAAAGTTTGAAAAAAATTCTTACTGATGATGAATTATTTTATCAAATACCTGATTATCAAAGACCCTATTCATGGGATAATGATAATGTTGAAGCATTAATCGATGATCTAGTAACAGCATTTGAGAATTCTATCGATGAAAAATATTTCTGTGGTTCATTAGTTTTAGTTAAAAATAAATCAGATAATCGACTTGATATTATCGATGGACAACAACGAATTACAACCTTTACAATTTTAGCCTGTGTCATAAGAGATTATTATGGTGAAGCTTTAAATGAAAAAAATTCCAAATACATTATCACATCAATTCAAGATGAGTATGAAAAAAGCAAACGAAAATTAAAATTCCTAACATCAGAATATGAGCAAATTGACTTTGAACATACGGTATTAAAAAAAATAGATTTTGAACAAAATTCAACCAAAACATTAAATAAAAATCGTTATTTGAAAAATGCTATTACTATGAAAAATATACTCATAGATAAAGTAAATGAACTCAATATTAATATTAATTATTTTGTACTTTGGTTATATGAAAGTGTAGTACTAACTGTAATCACCTGTCCAAATCAAGATACTGCAATTCAGATATTTAATGTTTTAAATAATAGAGGAATGCCATTAAGTTCAACAGATATACTTAAATCATCTTTAATGCAAAAATTATCAAAAGAAGACAGGAAAATTTTCAAAGCTCATTGGGAATCAATAAATATTTCACTTACAACATCAGAGATAAAATTAGATTTAGAGTTCATGTTAACCATTTACATGTATTATAAAATTACGACCAATCCAAAATCAAGATTAGATAAAGAATTATTAAATATTTTTAATTTAGAAAGCAAGAGTCCTTTAGAAATAATAAAAGAAATTAAAGATTTTTCAGTAAGCTATATCGAGTTAATGACTAGCCAAGATAAAATAATTTATTGCTTAAGGTATTTACGACACCGAGTTTATTGGAGCAGCATACTCACATGTGCAATTTATAATAATTACCCAGAGATAAAAAAACTAAAAGAATATTTATTATCTTATTATTATCAGAATTGGATTGCAGGTGCTACAGTTGCAAGAATAAAGCAAACATCTTTTAATATATTAAGATTAGTAAAAGAAAAAAAACCTATTGAGTCTATTTTAAAAGAAATGAGAAATAACATCTCTCGTTATAAAACCAATGAGGACTATGAGAAATCATTAAATAATAGTGAGGTTTATGGGCTGAGCTGGGATAAACCCGTACTCCTTTTAATTGAATATTACTCATCAGATGAAAGTAAACCTACTTTTATCTCGATAAATAATAAGCTGCAAATAGAACATATATTACCCAGAACAGGAAATGAATACTGGGACACTATTTTCAATAAAGAACAAAAAGATTTATGGTGTAATTCTCTAGCTAATTTAACCTTATTATCATTAAGAAAAAATTGTCAGGCAACAAATGCTTCATTTATTGAAAAGAAAAAAGCATACAAAACAAAAGATAATCAAATTACTTCTTTCCTTATAACACAAGAAATACTTGATTATGATGAATGGACAACTACGCAATTAAAAGAAAGAAAAATATATCTATTATCAAAATTAAATAAAATACTAAATATAATTTAAATAAATCGGATGTAATATTATCTAAAATTACATCCGACCAATCCATATATTAATTATTTTATTATAATATCATTGAAAAATCCACATAGATAATTAATATAGCTTACCCCTCAGTATAATAGCGATTTAATACCAAATAAATTGAAATAAAAATTGAGGTAAATCGAGGAAAATCGAGGTAAATCGAGGCGAATCGAGGCGAATCGAGGCGAATCGAGGCGAATCGAGGTGAAACGAGGCGAAACGAGGCGAAACGAGGTGAAACGAGGCGAAACGAGGCAAAACGAGGTGAAACGAGGTGAAACGAGGTGAAACGAGGCGAATCGAGGCGAATCGAGGCGAATCGAGGCGAACAAAAATAAAATAAAACCCTATAAAATCATAATGTTAAAAGCACCTCTCGCGAACCCCCTCATTTCAAGCCGATCAAGCACCAATATAGTGAGATTATCCGCTATTTGCTCCCGATTTTAATCCCCACCGGCTGTATTCACCTATTTTTTAATCCTCGTTTCATACTATCTGCCATAATTAACCTCCATCGTTAAGATCCGGCATTACATATGCTTAAAATCGACTAGCTCAGCCCCCTACCTAAATAAAAATATGAATAATAAAAAAAGGATTGTGCCGCCTGTGCCACACAATCCTCAAAGAATAATTATATTTCTGGTAGCCATGTCTTTAAACACTGTCTTTAAACTCTGTCTTTAAACTCGGTTCTTAAACTATGACCTTAAACCATGATCTTAATGCATCGCCTTAAAAGAGCGCTTTATCCAAACGCCCTTCAAAATGAAGCACCAATTGGGATAATACCGGATGCCACTCTTTAACCGAGACTCTCGAAGATTTCTCTATTTTCATAATCCCAAGATAGACCAACTTCATCAGATTCTTTTCATTAGGAAAAATCATCCTTGAATTAACTAAAAAACTTAATTTTTTATGAAAAGACTCAATCATATTGGTGTTATAGATCCCTTGACGGATCCGCAAAGGATAATCGAAATACTCCTCAAACTGCGACCATTTACGACGCCACGATTGAATAATTGAAGGATAAATTTCTTCCCATTGCTGCTCAACAATCCCCCATGCCTCGTCTATTTCACTGCGCGAGGGCGCACAAAGCATCTGATTCACATCAATCATAAAGGATTGACGCTGAGCAATAGCGATGTTCTTTAGCGAAATATGCAGCTGATCCATAATACAAAGAGGCATTTTTGACTGGGGATAGACGGCATTAATACCTTCAGAGATCCCCTCACTGCCGTTCTGATTAACAATTAAAATATCCTCAACTCCACGACTTTTTAGATCACTAAAAACCGATCGCCAAAAAGTCATTTGCGGCTTTTCGCTAAAATATACCCCCAAAACCTCTTTTTTGCCTTTAAGATCTAACGCTAAAACACAATAAAACATTTTATTCACATAACGCCTGGCTTCACGGGTTTTGTAGCTCACCCCATACAGCCAAACAAAAGGATAGATCTGGTTCAGTGGCCGAATTTGCCACTGGTGCATCACGGGCATTAACTTAGACATAATTACACTGATCTGTTTGGTACTAACACTCATCCCATACTTCTTATTCATCTCTCGTTGGATAATCTCGTAATCGGGATTGTGCATAAATAATCGAATAATCTTTTCAGTTATATTCTCAAAAGTTATATCTTGTGGCTCAATTAATTCACTATCTATATCTTCTAATTGCATAATATAATAATTTTCTCCGTTTATAGATTGTCGAATTATTATCTTACGGAGATCTCTCATAAATACGAGTCGCCAGCTAATTATATAAGATTTAATAATTAAATTTATTTTTAAAATAGTAAGTTAATATATTAATTCAGTAATATAGGATATTTTTTATTATTTATTAATTACCCATATAAAAATTATCTTTGTAGTTCACCACGCAATTATAACTTTTATATTTAATCATATATTCATAAAGAACTTAGTCAAACTAAGCTATCATCATTTAAATAAATAATTATATTTTTTTAAATTAAGACATTTTCTAGCAATAGGTCTATCAATAATTGCCTATAGATAAGTATTTAAAGATAGGCATTGATAAGTAGCTGACTAAAAATAGCTATCTATAATAGATATCCATAAATAGCAGTATTAAAAGTGAGTCAGAGAAAAACGTATCCATGATTAGGCAGGCGATCAACATGATTATAACTAAATCCAACTTAACATCTGCAGGGTTAAATGCCATAGTATGTAACTTCATGTTAAGTATCGCTTATAGAGGATTTATATGGCCGTCCCAACCTACGATAAATTTATTGAACCAGTATTACGCTGTTTAGCTCCTCACCCTAAAGGCCTGGCAGCTAAAGCCGTCCATGAAAGCGCAGCAGATATTTTAGGCTTAGATGATACTCAACGGGCGGAGGTGCTTTCAAGCGGTCAATTAGTGTATAAAAATCGTGCGGGTTGGGCGCATGACCGGTTGAAACGCGCTGGGCTTTCACAAAGCTTATCACGCGGCAAATGGTGCTTAACAGAAAAAGGGTTAGCCTGGATTAAAAATAACTCTTTTCCGCTGGCCAAAGAACAAGTTGATCACTTAGCCTTTGATTTTATGAACGTAAAACTCAAAACTGATCCTGATGCAGTTCTACTAGATGAAGATACGCCCATAGATTCAGATACCCCTTCGCAAGCTCGCAGCCCAGATGATCGGCTAAATGATGCACTGAAAGAAATCCGTGAATCTGTTGCCATTGATTTACTGGCTAATTTACTTCAAGTCTCGCCCACTCGCTTCGAATTCATTGTATTGGATGTTCTGCACAAACTGGGTTATGGCAGCCATCGCGATGATCTACAACGCGTCGGCGGCACCGGAGATGGAGGGATCGATGGGATCATCTCGTTAGATAAACTCGGTTTAGAACGGATTTATGTTCAGGCAAAACGCTGGCAAGGCACCGTAGGACGTCCTGATTTACAAGCATTTTACGGCGCACTGGCAGGACAAAAAGCCAAACGTGGGATTTTTATTACCACCTCGGGTTATACTGCTCATGCGATTGAATTCGCCAAATCGGTTGAGGGATTAGTGCTTATTGATGGTAACCGCTTAGTTAACCTGATGATGGATAATGAAATTGGCGTTAGCTCACAGTTGATTAAATTACCGAAGCTGGATACTGATTATTTCGAGTAGCCCCTAAAAGGAGTTAACTGCTGGCGGTAGAAAATACACTCTTTTTAAAAGAGGCGGTTAATCACCTATGACCTTAATATACAGTCGCTTAATAACCGTCTGTTGATCAATTAATCACCGCGCGACCCGACTAACCGACCAAGTTGACAGACTTTATGACCCCAATGGGGTTTAATAGCGGGTCTGCGCTGTTGATCGCGGCATTGCCGGATTTACATCTATTGCTTAGTTACCCATGGAACATTATTAGAGTAAAATATGAACAAACAACAACTGGCCGCCAAGATTTGGGAATCGGCTAATCAAATGCGATCTAAAATTGAAGCCAACGACTATAAAGATTATATTTTAGGCTTTATTTTCTATAAGTACCTTAGCGATCAACTGGTGCAGTTTGTGACCAAAGCTGGAATGACGGCTGCCGATATCCAAGCACTCAATGAAACAGACGCCGACACCGTTGAATATATCCAAAGCAATTTGGGCTATTTTATTGCCTACGATAACCTGTTTTCTACCTGGGTTGACCCAACGTCTGATTTTGATGAATCTAACGTACGCGATGCCCTTTCGGCATTTAGCCGTTTAATTTCGCCCACCTACAAAAAACTGTTTGAAGGCATTTTTACCACCTTAGAAACCGGATTAAGTAAACTGGGGGAAAGTGCCGGCAAACGCACCAAAGCCATCAGCGACTTACTGCACCTGATCAAAAGCATCCCCATGCAAGGAAACCATGGCTATGATGTGCTGGGCTATATTTATGAATACCTAATTGAAAAATTTGCCGCCAATGCCGGTAAAAAAGCCGGTGAGTTTTATACCCCCCATGAAGTTTCGGTATTGATGTCCAATATCGTCGCTCACGAGTTACAACACAAAGAGACTCTCGAAATCTACGACCCCACGTCTGGCTCCGGGTCGTTGCTGATCAACATCGGTGAAGCGGTAGAAAAATACGCTAAAAACAAAGACAGCATCACCTATTACGCTCAAGAGTTAAAAGCTAACACCTACAACCTCACCCGAATGAACCTGATCATGCGCGGGATTAAAGCCAGCAATATTAAAACTCGCAATGGCGATACCCTAGCAGAGGATTGGCCCTATTTTGACGAAAACGATCCTCAAGGCTCCTACCATACCTTGTATCTGGATGCGGTAGTCTCTAATCCACCTTACTCGCAAAGCTGGGATCCCAGCTTTAAAGATAACGACCCACGCTATTCCCGTTTTGGCCTAGCCCCCAAAACCAAAGCCGATTTTGCCTTTTTACTGCATGACCTCTACCACTTAAAACCGGATGGTATTATGACCATTGTGTTACCGCATGGGGTATTATTCCGTGGCGGTGAAGAAGGTAAAATTCGCCAGCAATTGATTGAGCAAAACCACATTGATACCATTATCGGTTTACCGGCCAATATCTTTTTTGGTACCGGTATTCCTACGGTGATATTGGTCCTTAAGCAAAAACGTCAAAATACCGATGTCTTGGTGATTGATGCCTCTAAGCACTTTGTCAAAGAAGGCAAAAACAACAAACTGCAAGCCAGTGATATCAAACGGATTACCGATGCGGTGATTAACCGCGAAAGCATTGATAAATTTTCGCAACGGGTCAGTAAAGAAACGCTGCAAGCCAACGACTACAATCTCAATATACCGCGCTATGTTGATTCCTCTGCGCCAGCACCACACTGGGATTTACACGCCACCCTGCTTGGCGGCATCCCGAACCGCGAAATTGCGGAGTTAGCCGAGTATTGGCAAGCTTTCCCGCAATTGCATGATACGCTATTTACGCCAAAATCTGCCGCTTACAGTACGCTGGCGATTGATAAGCAAGCGGTTAATGGCTGCATTAGTCAGCACCCTCAAGTGCAAGCATTTATCAGTGCCTATCACCAAGCCTTTAACGGCTTTGATGACCTTCTGCACCGCCAATTAATCACAAACTGGGAAACTGTCCACCGTCATCAGCAAGAGGCGGTATTAAGTGCCGAGTTATTTAGCCGCTTAGCCCCTATCGCCTTAATCGATAAATACCAAGCTTATCAATTTCTAAGTAACCAATGGCAAATTATCAGCGCTGATTTGGAAATGATGCAAACCGAAAAGTTTGCCGCGACCAAACAAGTTGACGCGAACATCGTTATCAAGAAGAAAAATGGCCAAGATATCGAAGTCCAAGAGGGTTGGAAAGGCCATATCCTGCCGTTTGATTTAGTGCAACAAACCTATTTGAGTGAGGAGTTACAAGCCTTAGCAAAACAAGAAAATCGCCTGATGGAAATCGCCAGCGAATTGGAAGAAATTTTCGAATCACTCAACGAAGAAGAAAAAGAACAAGAGACAGTCAAAGAGAGCAAAGACGGCTTTGCCAATGCCGAGGTCAACAAGGCAGCGAAAGCGTTATTGAAAGAGCAAAAAGACACAAAAATCAAGTTTGCCGAAGACAGCTACGAGGCTAAAATTATTCGTGTCAGCGAGCTTATCGACCAAGAAAAAGCCCTGAAAAAAACCGTCAAAGACGCCGCCACGGCGCTGCACTTAAAAACCAAAACCACCCTTGAAGGTTTAACCGATGAGCAAGTAAATAAGCTATTGCAGCTAAAATGGATCACCCCATTAAGCACTGAACTTGCCAGCATGCCAAGTGCGGTAATTAGCCAGCTCACTAGCCAAGTACAAGCGCTGGCGGATAAATATGCCGTCACTTATTCGCAAGTGGCCAATGAAATCAAAACCACCGAGCAACAACTAGCGCAGATGATGAGCGAGCTCACCGGCAACGAGTTTGATCTGCAGGGCTTGCATGAGTTCACCCGTTTATTGAAGGGGGAATAAGATGAGTGTCGAGAAGAAAGTGCCAGAGATCCGCTTTAAGGGATTTAGTGGGGAGTGGGATAGTCGATGTTTGGGAAGCCTCTGCCTCATTGGTGATATAGATCATCGTATGCCTGAATCTAAAACAACAGGCATTCCCTACCTTATGACAGGAGACTTCTGTGGAATTAACGGTCTTAATTTTGAAAGTGCTAAGTTAATATCCATTGAAGATTACGAGCAATTATCAAAAAAAATAAAGCCTGAATATGGCGATATAATATTTGCTCGTTATGCATCAGTTGGGGCTGTTCGATATATTGAAACGGAAATTAATTTCTTAATTTCTTATTCTTGTGCAATTTTAAAAACGAGCAATACCTCTTATGGTAAATATTTATTCTATTTCTTTCAGACAAACAGAACTAAAAACCAAATAGAATTAGATATAAACACTGGTTCTCAAAGAAATATTGGAATTGATTCGTTAAAAAATCTATTGGTGGCTTTACCGAAATCAGAAGAACAAACCGCCATTGCCAACTACTTCCAACAGCTTGACAGCTTGATCCATCAACATCAGCAAAAGCATGCCAAGCTGAACAACATTAAAAAAGCCATGCTGGAAAAAATGTTTCCTAAACCAGGCGCAACTGTGCCTGAAATTCGCTTTAAGGGGTTTAGTGGGGCGTGGGAGGAGATTCAATTAAAGCAAATAGCTGAAATAAGAAGAGGACTTACTTATAAACCAAATGATATCTCTGAGAAAGGAACAGTTGTATTACGCTCCTCGAATATTAACATAGACAAGTTTGAACTAAGAAAAGACGATATACGGGTTAATAAAAGCGCTATCAATATTAATTCTACTAAAAATGGCGATATTTTAATAACATCCGCTAATGGGTCTAGTCAATTAGTAGGAAAACATGCAGTAGTGAATAGCTTAACCGTAGATGCCGTACACGGAGGCTTCATGTTATTGGTTGAAACAAAAGAACCTTACTTCTTAAATGCCTCAATGTGTACATATTGGTACGATAGATTTCTTTCTATAAACGTGTCTGGTGGTAACGGAGCTATCGGAAATATTAAAGGTCGTGCTTTAGAAGAAGAATGTTTATATATTCCTAATAAAGAAGAACAAACCGCCATCGGCAACTATTTCCAAAAACTCGATACCCTAATCAACCAGCACCAGCAACAAATCAGCAAACTGAATACCATCAAGCAAGCTTGCTTAAGTAAAATGTTTGTTTAGCCGAGGGCAAAAATAATGACCACCTTTAAAACCGAAGCCCAATTTGAGCAGGCATTTGTTCAGTTACTCACCCACAAAGGGTGGGAAGATAAAATACTTAAAAATAAAACTGAAGCCGAGTTACTGCAAAACTGGGCGGCCATTCTGTTTGAAAATAATCGCCAGCAAGACAGGTTAAACGATGTGCCGTTAACCGACACCGAAATGCAGCAAATTATTGAGCAAATCAAAGAACTAAAAACCCCGCTCAAACTGAATGGTTTAATTAACGGTAAAACCGTGGCAATTAAACGCGATAATCCGGCTGATAGCTTGCACCTCGGCAAAGAAATCAGCTTAAAAATATACGATCGCCAAGAAATCGCCGCCGGGCAAAGCCGTTACCAAATTGTACAGCAACCCAAATTCGAACGCGGCAGCCCGCTGCGTAATGACCGCCGTGGCGATGTGTTATTACTGATTAATGGTATGCCGGTGATCCATGTCGAGCTAAAGCGCAGCGGCATTCCGGTGAGCCAAGCGGTCAATCAAATTATAAAGTACAGCAGCGAGAGAGTCTTTAGCGGCTTGTTCTCGCTGATCCAAGTATTTGTCGCCATGGAGCCAGAAGAGACCCAATACTTTGCCAATCCCGGGCTAGACGGTAAATTTAACTCTGACTATCAATTTCACTGGGCAGATTTTAATAATGAACCGATGAACTACTGGAAGGACATCGTAGCAACCTTATTGTCAATCCCGATGGCGCACCGATTGATTGGCTTTTATACTGTCGCTGACGATACTGACGGCATCCTTAAAGTGATGCGTAGCTATCAGTATTACGCCGCCAATGCTATCTCGGATAAAGTGGCCAAAACCCACTGGCAGAAATTGGGCAGTGCCGCCAATAACCCCGACCGCCTTGGTGGCTATATTTGGCATACCACTGGCTCAGGCAAAACCATGACCAGCTTTAAATCGGCGCAATTAATTGCCCAATCGAAAGATGCCGATAAAGTGATTTTTTTAATGGACAGGATTGAGCTAGGCACCCAGTCGCTGGCAGAATATCGCAACTTTGCTGACGATGGCGAAGATGTGCAAGCCACCGAAAATACCCATGTTCTGATCACCAAATTAACCAGCACCGCCCCCGCCGACACCTTGATTGTTAGTTCGATTCAAAAAATGAGTAATATTTTTGAAGCTGTAGACGATGAAGGCATGGCAATAAACTCAAATGATATTGAAAAAATCCGCGCCAAGCGCTTGGTGTTTATTATTGATGAGGCTCACCGCTCTACCTTTGGCGATATGCTGATTATTATTAAACGTACCTTTCCGCGCGCCTTATTTTTTGGCTTTACCGGCACGCCGATCCAAGAAGAAAACCAAAAAAACGGCAATACCACCAGCACGGTGTTTGGTAATGAGCTGCACCGCTATAGCATTGCCGATGGGATCCGCGATGGCAACGTTCTGGGCTTTGACCCTTATAAAATAGTCACCTTTAAAGACCGTGATATAAAACAATCGATCGCGTTACAGCAAGCCAAGGCCAGCTCGGTGCAAGATGCCATGAATGACCCTGCCAAAAAGAAAAAATTTAACTACTTTATGAATGAAGTCCCAATGGCAGGCTATAAAGATGACACAGGCAAGTATCATAAAGGCATCGAAGATTATGTGCCTAAAAGCCAATATCTAACCGATGCCCACCAAGACAAAGTGGTGGAAGATATTCTGCTTGAATGGGATGTCCTCAGCCAAGGTCATAAATTCCATGCTATTTTCGCCACTAACAGCATTGCCGAAGCCATTGACTATTACCGCCGGTTAAAAGCTACTAAACCTGAGCTTAAAGTCTCGGCGCTATTTGATCCGCACATTGATAACGACGGCACGGGCGACCGTGGCCTCAATTTTAAAGGCGATGGGCTAGAAGAAATTATGACCGACTATAATGAGCAATATGGTCAAGATTTTGATTTTGCTCGCCATGCAGCGTTCAAAAAAGATATCGCCGCCCGCCTGGCACATAAAAAGCCCTACGAGCGCATTCATACTGAGCCTGCAAAACAATTAGATTTACTGATTGTAGTCGACCAGATGCTCACTGGCTTTGACTCTAAATGGCTGAATACCTTGTATTTAGATAAGGTCATTAAATACCAAAATATTATTCAAGCCTTCTCACGCACTAATCGCTTGTTTGGCCCTGACAAACCCCACGGCATCATTCGTTATTATCGCTACCCACACACCATGGAACAGCACATTAATCAGGCGGTAAAACTCTACTCCGGTGACCGACCTATCGGCTTATTTGTGGATAAATTAGCCAGCAATCTTGAAGCCATGAATAAATTACAGGCTGAGATCCGCGAGCTGTTTGTCAGCGCGGGGGTTGAGAATTTGGACAAGCTGCCAGACGATATCAACGCCTGCGCTAAATTTGCTAAATTATTCAATACCTTTAACCAACACTTAGCAGCCGCCAAAATCCAAGGCATGAGTTGGGATCAATCGGCCTCTCCATTGACTGATGATGATAACCAACATGAGGTGACGCTAGAGATAGACCAACAAAGCTACTTAAGCCTAGCCTTACGCTACAAAGAATTAGCCCGAAAAAGTGAGCGCTGTGATGCGGGGGGTGGCGATGTGCCTTTTGATATCAATGGGTATTTAACAGAAATAGATACCGGTAAAATTGATGCCGATTACATGAACAGCCGCTTTGATAAATATTTAAAGCAACTAGATACCCATCCAAATTCTGTCAGCCTGGATGCCACTTTAAATGAGCTGCATAAATCATTTGCATCGCTTACCCAAAGTGACCAAAAATATGCCAAGCTATTTTTGCACGAGTTACAACGCGGCGATGCACAATTAATTGACGGCTATACGTTTAGAGACTATATCAACAGTTACAAAGATCAGGCTGAAAATGACCACTTAAAGGCGATTGTTGATAATTTGGGGTTAAATAAACAACAGCTTATCGCATTGATGGCGGACAGCGTTAATGAGAGCAATCTCAACAATTTTGGACGCTTCGATGCGTTAAAAGATTCTGTCGATAAAGCCAAAGCCAAGATCTATTTTGAAACACAAGACCGCGTAACTCTGCCGCCATTTAAACTGAATATTCGCATTGAACAGTACTTAAAACAGTTGATCCTTGCCCGGCAGGATGATGAGTAACCCGAGATTATGGGTATACTCGGTGGGTCAATGGTAAAAGCCTGAGAGCCTGAAATCTAAGCACCGGCGATATTGAAAGCGTGATGGGGCGAGTCATCAACCCTCACGCGTTATCTATGAGTTTGACGGCTCTATCATCAAGAGCAATCGCACATTCCAGTCGTACCATCAAGAGTACAATAAAAAGCACCGTGGATACCTTCCGATAGATCTTATCCTCATCATTACCATTAAAATGTAATGGCTTTTATCAGCAAGAACAGTGATTATTCCTTAAGCATCCCCCCTCATCGTGGCTTCTTTAACTAAAAATAATGAGCTAGTGATAAATTTTATTTATTAATAATCAGATAGTTAAAAAAACATCTCTTAGATCAGAAAAATAGACACAAACAAATTATCTTAAACTAATCGATTATTGATCCTTGTTAAAATAGTGATAAAAATCACATTATTTTTCACATTAAGCTGTGAAGACAGTTTAAGGATGAATTACGATTTAATTATTTAAAAACAAATAATTATAAGTATTTCGCCTGATTTTAAAAATAAATTTTATGTGATTACTGTCATTTTAATGTGAATTCTATCGTGTGATCCTGTCTCACAATAACAAAGATTCACAACCTCGGGAGAATACGATGAAATCAATTAATCAGGTTGCCGTGATTGGACTCGGTTCAATGGGCATGGGGATTGCAAAATCCCTCATTAGAAATAACGTATCAACTTACGGTTTTGACATTAATCTTGCCGCCTGTGATGAATTAAAAGCCTATGGCGCCAAACAAGTTGGCCAAAATGCGACTGAATACGCCGATCAGCTAGAGGCGGTTTTACTGGTTGTTGTTAACGGCAAACAAGTTGAACACATTCTGTTTAATGGCGAAACGCCACTAGCGGCGGCTCTGCGCCCTAATACTGTGGTGGTATTGCACAGTACCCTTGCTGCTGAACAAGCTAAGCAAATTGAGCAAAAACTCGAACAATATCAACTCAAAATGCTAGATGCGCCGATTTCTGGTGGGGCAATTAAAGCCAACGATGGCAAACTCACCATTATGGCTTCAGGCCACCCTGACTTATTTGTTGCACTGAAATCGATTTTCGCTGCAACTAGCGAACGTTTATACCAAGTGGGCGATGAGATTGGTATGGGGTCAACCGTGAAGACTATCCACCAGCTATTAGCCGGTGTTCACATTGCGGTGGCCGCAGAAAGTATGGCGCTTGCGGCAAAAGCAGGGATCAATTTAGACTTAATGTATGATGTCGTCACCCATGCGGCGGGTAACTCATGGATGTTTGAGGATCGCATGCAGCATGTATTAAAGGGCGATTACTCACCGAAATCTTCGGTCAATATTTTCGTTAAAGACCTTGGCTTAGTGATGGAAACTGCAAAAGCATTGAATTTTCCGCTTCCATTAGCGTCAACTGCGCTCCAAATGTTTACTGCCGCAAGTAATGAAGGTCTGGGTAACGAAGACGATAGCGCCGTGATCAAAACCTTTAAAGGTATTCAATTGCCTAAGAAGGTGAAGGAATGAGTATTCAATTAGGCGTTATTGCCGATGATTTTACAGGCGCGACAGACATTGCCGGCTTTATGGTACAAAGTGGCTGGAAAGTTGTTCAGTTACTGAATGAACCTGATGAAAATACGGCTGTTCCGCAAGATGTTGACGCCATTGTCGTCAGTTTAAAAAGCCGTTCTTGTCCCGTGGATGAAGCAGTCAATGCTTCACTAACTACCTGCGATTGGCTAAAAAATATCGCAGGCTGCCAACAAATCTTCTTTAAATATTGCTCAACCTTTGATTCCACTGCAAAAGGCAATATTGGTCCAGTAACCGATGCACTAATGCATATGCTGAAGGCTGATATTACGGTGATCACCCCGGCTTTGCCCGTCAATGGTCGTACGGTAATTCATGGTCACTTATTTGTGAATGGCAAATTGTTGAATCAAAGCGGAATGCAAGACCACCCCGTGACTCCGATGACCGATGCTAATTTATTACGTGTCATGGAAAAACAAGCCCAAGGCCATGCCGGTTTAATAGATTTAGTTACCGTAGAATTAGGTGCCGAAGCAATAAAAGCGCAGCTGTCTGCATTGCAAAATCAAGGGATCCGTTATGCCGTGACGGATGCGATAACCATGGAAAATCTGTTGCCCATTGCTCAAGCAACGAAGGATTTGCCTTTATTAACCGGAGGCTCTGGTTTAGGTGCAGCAATAGCGACAGTAAAAACTGGGATAGCCTGGCAACGCAATACTACATTAGGTGAGAAGCCCCCATCAGCGCAGCGCAAAGCGGTCATTCTGTCAGGCAGTTGTTCACAAATGACCAATGCTCAAGTTAATGCTTACGCGGCCATAGCCCCCAGCCATCAGGTTGATATTGGCCAATGCTTATCTCATCCTGAGTATGCGAAAGTTCTCTCTGCCTGGGCAGTAGAAAATCAATCTACCGGCCTAGCGCCAATGCTGTATGCCACTTTGCCCGCCGATAAACTAAAGCAAATTCAACAGCAATACGGAGTACAACAATCCAGTGAAAGCGTTGAAAAATTATTCGGTGAAGTCGTCATTCTGTTAAAACAGCACGGCTTTAATACCTTCATTATTGCCGGAGGCGAAACCTCAGGAAAAGTAGTACAAAGCCTTGGGACACAACAACTGAGTATTGGTGCTCCGATTGTTCCTGGCGTACCGTGGGTAAAAGACCGACTAAGCGGAGATTGGCTAGCGTTAAAATCAGGCAATTTTGGCCAGGAAAACTTCTTTCAACAGGCGCAGGAGATGTATTTATGAGTGCAGAGCAAGCACTGCGTGTTGAATTATGCGAATGGGCAAAATCGATGTTTATGCGGGGCTATAGTAGCGGTGGCGCCGGAAATATTAGCGCCAAACTGCCGGACGGCACACTGATTGTTACGCCAACTAACTCCAGTTTTGGTGATCTCGTCCCTGAACGTTTAAGTAAATTAGATCCACAAGGGCATTGGATTGATGGCGATGAGCCGACGAAAGAAGTTTCTATGCACATGGCTATGTACCAGCAGCGCCCTGATTGTCAGGCTGTTGTACACTTACATTCACCTTGGCTAACAGCATTGTCATGTTTAGAAAATGTGGATAAAACCAATTGCTTACCCCCTATCACTCCCTATTATGTGATGCGTGTAGGGCGATTACCTCTGGTGGAATATTTTGCCCCAGGGGATCCTAAAATCGGTGAAGAGATCGCCAAATTAGCCCAACAGCACTCTGCCGTTTTACTGTCCAATCACGGGCCCGTTGTCGGAGGAACAACTTTAAGGCAGGCATTTTTTAATGCCGAAGAGCTTGAAGATACCGCACGTTTATATCTAACACTGTTACCGCTTGGATTTAAAACATTAACCGATACAGATGTGCAAGAACTGAACAATCGTTATCCACAAAAATAATATTATAACGAGGAATATAACATGGCAAAGTTTGCAGCAAATCTTAGTATGATGTTTAACGAAGTTCCCTTTATTCAACGCTTCGAACGTGCAGCTGATGCGGGTTTTCATGGGGTTGAATATTTATTTCCTTATGAAGAATCCCCTCAAGCAATTGTTGAACAGCTCAAGAAACATGACTTAACTCAAGTGTTGTTTAATATGCCTGCGGGTCATTGGGCTGCGGGTGAACGGGGTATGGCGTCAATACCAGGGCGCGAGCAAGAATTTCAACAAGGCGTTCATAAAGCGCTTGAATATGCTTTGGCATTGAACTGTAAGCAAGTTCATGCAATGGCAGGAAAAATAGACAGCAAATTTACCCCGGCACAACAGCAAGCATGTTTTATTCAAAATATTCAGTACGCGGCAGATGTGATGGCAGAGCATGGCATTAAAGTATTAATCGAGCCTATTAATACTCGTGATATGCCCGGTTATTTTCTGACAACTCAAAAGCAAGCTGAGGCCCTGTTACCAGAAATCAATCGTAATAATGTTTTCATTCAGTTAGATCTGTATCACTGCCAAATAATGGAAGGTGATTTACTGAAAACGATTGAGCGACTGTGGCGTAAATTTAGTCATATTCAAATTGCCTCTGTACCATTTCGCCATGAACCCGATACGGGAGAAGTTAATTATTCATGGATTTTTGCTAAATTAGATGAAATGGGCTACCCGGGTTGGTTAGGTTGTGAATATATTCCCGCAGGAAAAACAGAAGATGGTCTGGGTTGGTTTAAAAAACTACAAACTGAATAGGAATTAATATGACCCCATCAGAGCGCAGAGACTTTATTTATGGTTATCTCTATGAATACCAAACTGTTTCTATTAGCAGTTTAGTGGAGTTAATGAACGTCTCGCATATGACGGTTCGCCGTGATATTAGCGCTCTGGAAGAAGAAGGGAAAGTCGTCAGTATTAGTGGTGGTGTCAGGTTAAACAATGCCTTGCATCAAGAATTACCGTGGAATGAAAAGGCGCGCCTTCATTGTCAAAGTAAACGTAAAATTGGGCATTTTGCCGCATCGCTGGTGGAAGATGGCCAAGTTGTTTACCTTGATGCAGGGACAACAACATTCGAAATAGCCCGCGTTCTAGGGGAACGGTTTAATTTAACTGTCGTGACTAACGATTTTTCAATCGTCCAGTATCTGATGAATAAGCCACAATTAAATTTATTCCACACGGGAGGAAGAGTTGATAAACGTAATCACTCCAGCGCCGGTAATATTGCCGTAATGATGCTAAAAAGTCTTAATATTGATATTGCTTTTATCAGTACCAGTTCATGGGATTTTGAACATGGCGTTTCGACCCCTCATGAAGAAAAAGTTCTATTAAAGCAAACATTATTAGAGCGATCTCGCCGAAGTATTTTAGTTTCAGACAGCAATAAATTTGGAAAATATGGCATGTTCCGCGTCTGTGCGTTGGAACAGTTGGATGACATTATTTGTGATAATCATTTACCTGAAAATATTATTAAAAAATTAGAAGAGACCAATATAAATTTCTATCCGATTAACGTTTAGAAAAAAATAAACCCTAGATAGAGAATACAATATGACAACTTTTTCTTTATTAATGATTGCATTAATAGGGATCCTTATACTCCTATTAATGATAATTAAATTTAAAATTCATCCTTTTGTTGCCTTATTAATTGTTAGTTTATTTGTTGCCATTTCAACAGGTATTCCATTAGATAACGTGGTTAAAGTCGTTACAGATGGGCTGGGTGGTGTCCTCGGCTCCGTTGCTATTATTATTGGTTTAGGCGCCATGCTCGGTCAATTAATTGAAAAATCAGGGGGCGCAGAAAATTTAGCCATAACAACTGGAAAATCACTGGGGGCAAAGAAAACTATTGCCGCCTTAACTATTGCCGGCTTCATTTTAGGTATTCCAGTCTTCTTTGATGTTGGATTTATTATTTTAGCACCAATTATTTATGGCTTTGCCAAAGTCGCCAAAATATCACCGTTAAAATATGGATTACCAATTGCTGGTGTGATGTTAACGGTACACGTGGCTTTACCGCCGCATCCTGGCCCCGTTGCTGCGGCAGGTATTTTACATGCGGACGTCGGTTTATTAACTTTAATTGGTTTTGCTATTTGTATTCCGGTAGCCATTATTGGTTATTACATCGCAAAATATATTAATAGAAAAAACTACCATTTATCTGTTGAAGTATTAGAGCAATTACAATTAGCCAAAGATGAACCCAATAAAGAAAATATTGTTTATACCGATAGAGCTAATCCACCCAAACCGGCTACCGTTATTGCAATGATTCTTGTCCCAATTTTAATTATTATGTTGGGAACTGTTTCATCGACTTTATTAGAAAAAGGCGATCCAATAAGAACGTTATTTACCTTTATTGGTTCTCCTATTATTGCTTTATTAATTGCATTAATTCTGGCGGTTTATTTCTTAGCATTACGACGTAATTGGACCATGCAGCACACCAATAATATTATTGGCGATGCTATCCCTGCGGCGGCAGTAGTCATTATGATCACCGGTGCAGGTGGCGTATTTGGTAAAGTCTTAGTTGAATCTGGCGTGGGTAAAGCACTTTCTGATGCTTTAGCTATGATTGATATGCCAATTATTGTTGCTGCATTTATTATTTCATTAGTTTTGCGCGCTTCTCAAGGCTCTGCCACCGTAGCAATTTTAACCACCGGCGGATTATTAAGTGAAGCGGTAATAGGATTAAACGGTACACAGCTGGTATTAGTGACTCTGGCCTGTTGTTTTGGTGGGTTAGGTTTATCCCACGTTAATGACTCCGGTTTCTGGATTGTTACTCGTTATTTAGGCTTATCTGTCAGTGATGGTTTAAAAACCTGGACAGTATTAACCACTTTATTAGGGTTACTCGGTTTCCTTTTTATCGGATTAATTTGGATGATAATTTAATCCTACCCACGTAAAGCTCCTTTTTTGATACAAGGAGCTTTATTTCGTCCGATTGCCTCATCATTTAATCAACCATTTATTCCGAGATCACTACGCTAGCGAGCACAGCACGGGCCTTGCTAAGTACATTAAACCATGACACGAATCGATACAGCGGGAATACAAGGTAGGAGCTTGATAATGACTAAGTCACTACGGCTTTCCGATACCCGTTAACGGACCAATTTTAATACGAGAAAACCGTCGTCAGATTGGTTCGAATTTTTTATTGTTATCATGCCGGTAATTAATGTTATCTGCCGCGTTCTGGGTTAACTTCATCTTCCACATCGACTTCGCCACGCTCGGCTTGTCTAAAAGCACCCACGATAATAACCGCAGATGCTTCTGTTTAACCGAGACGTCGAAGCTTTCTATCATGGCTCGAATTTTTCGGTCTTCATTACCCCAAGCTAAACTAACTTCATTCCGTGAGATCGCGCTCAATGTTTTCGACTAAGCGCGGTTTAATGCCCGTGCATGGTGGGCAAAATGTTCACCGATAAAACTGGCGATAAAGTAATAGCTGTGGTCATATCCTGCGCGCATATTTAACTGGTACGGATACTGTTTTTGCTCACATATTGCTTGTAACAATTCAGGTTTTAATTGTTCATTTAAGAACGGATCAGCACTGCCGATATCAATTAATAGCGGAATTTCCTGCGCATGATCAGCCAGTAGTTGCAAAGTGTCGTAGGGCTGCCACTCTGTTTTATCGGTCCCTAAATAAGCGCTAAACGCTTTTTGTCCCCACGGAACTTGTGAGGGAGCAATGATCGGCGAGAAAGCGGAAACACTTTGATAACGCAGAGGATTGCGCAGCGCTATCATTAATGCACCATGCCCGCCCATTGAGTGTCCTGAAATCACTCGCTGTTGGTTTGCCGCAAAGTGCTGTTCAATTAAGTCTGGCAATTCGGTGACCACATAATCGTACATACGGTAATGGGTCGCCCAAGGTTGTTCGGTGGCGTTAAGATAAAATCCCGCCCCTTGGCCTAAATCGTAGCTTTCGCTATCAGCTACGTCACTGCCGCGTGGGCTGGTATCTGGCGCAACGATGATCATGCCGTATTGAGCCGCAAATTGTTGCGCGCCCGCCTTGGTAATAAAGTTTTGTTCGTTGCAAGTTAGCCCGGATAACCAATACAGTACCGGGCAGGCTTGATACTCTGCTTGTGGCGGCAGATAAACCGCAACATTCATAGTGCAACCCAATACTTCCGAAGGATGCTGATGCACTTCTTGCCAGCCACCGAAACAGGCGTGGCGTTCGATTCTTTCCATTATTTACCTCGGTATAAAATCAACCATAACGGAGGTCAACCCGCCGTCATGGTTTAATTAATCCAGCCAAGTGATGGTTACGGCACAGCTCACGCAGAAATACCTAAGCAATATAGCCGTTATTAGCCTAATTATTTAGGCTGAAAATGAATAACTGTACGAATAGATTTACCTTCGTGCATCAGATCAAAAGCGTGATTAATTTGCTCTAAAGGTAATGTATGGGTCACAAATGGCTTAAGTTCTATTTCACCACTCATCGCCTGTTCAACCATTTGCGGTAACTGGCTACGGCCTTTTACGCCACCGAACGCGGTTCCACGCCATGAGCGGCCCGTCACTAACTGGAAAGGCCGGGTAGAAATTTCTTGTCCCGCGCCCGCCACTCCAATCACAATTGACTGTCCCCAGCCGCGATGTGCGCTTTCTAGCGCAGCACGCATGACATTAACGTTGCCGATGCATTCAAAGGTGTGATCAACGCCCCATTCTGTCATTTCAATCAGAACCTGTTGAATAGGTTTGTCGTAATCTTTGGGATTCAAACAGTCAGTGGCACCAAATTGCTGGGCTAACGCAAATTTTTCAGGGTTAGTATCGATAGCAAAAATACGGCCGGCTTTCGCTTGGCGCGCACCTTGGATCACCGCCAGACCAATGCCGCCGAGACCAAAAACAGCCACAGAATCTCCCGGTTGTACTTTTGCTGTATTATGTACCGCACCAATCCCGGTGGTTACACCGCAGCCTAATAAGCATACTTGTTCATGGTTCGCTTCGGGATTAATTTTCGCTAAAGATACTTCAGCAACTACGGTGTACTCACTAAAGGTTGAGCAGCCCATATAATGATAAATCGGCTCGCCATTATAAGAAAAACGAGTAGTGCCATCAGGCATGACGCCCTTGCCTTGGGTGGCGCGTACCGAGACACACAGGTTAGTTTTGCCTGATTTACAGAATAAACATTCGCCACATTCTGCGGTATATAGTGGGATCACGTGGTCACCCGGTTTTACGCTAGTCACGCCTTCGCCGACTTCAACCACGACGCCGGCACCTTCATGGCCCAGAACCGCTGGGAATACGCCTTCAGGGTCGTCACCGGATAATGTAAAGGCATCGGTATGGCAAACCCCGGAATGGCTCACTTTGATCAGCACTTCGCCGGCTTGTGGGGGCATAACATCAATTTCAACAATTTTCAGGGGTTGTCCTGGGCCGAATGCTACCGCTGCGCGTGATTTCATAAATGCTCCTTGTAAAGAGGCTCAACAGGGTAATGAATAAAGCGCATAGACATAAAGCGCATAGATATAAAGCACATAGGCAGATTGTTACCATTATCTGGTAAAACTGCGCGGTGCTAAGCTACCGATAGGCTACGGTTTGTATGCTATGGCATATTGCGCGATGTTGAGTCTCTCTATGAGTTATTGGGTGAATTGTGGGTGGTTTATCCGAACAGACGTCGCTAGAAAAACAGCCCAAACTTAACGTAAATATGTTCGAATCAACGCGACCGCATCTTCAATAGAATCTTGTTGCTGTGCTGGATCAGGATGAATATTGGTTAATTCTTCGCGCAAGTGGCTTTCCAATACTCCCGCCATTAAGCCATTGATCGCCCCACGAATAGCTGCAATCTGCTGCAATACTGCACGGCAGTCTGCATGGGCTTCTAACGCCACTTCCAAGGCATTCATTTGCCCTTTAATCTTACGAACGCGGGTCAAAACCGCTTTTTTTTCTTTCGGTGAATGTGGCATCGTGATCCCTTTAATATACTCGGGGGGAGTATACATATTTACTTGCAGTATAGTATAAGATTTACCGACTGTCACGGTGTGAGCATCATTGGCGCAGAGTTAACACGGGGAGAGTACTGAATGGGGCTCACATCGAAATGTGTGAACTGCATGAAATTAGATATAAAAAATGGCTCTGCCGGTGATTAACCTAACAGAGCCATGTTTTGAACTCGATTGAATCAATGAGATGGATATAACTGTCTCATCTAGCCTCTGGTTTCAGTGCTTAGCTTATTAGCCTATAAGAGAGTTAGCTTATAAGAAAGCAAAGAAGATCATGCCGACAATCGCTCCCGTGGTGCCCAAAATAGTTTCCATCATGGTCCACGTTTTCAGGGTTTGAGCTTCCGTAGCGCCGGTAAATTTACCGAATAGCCAGAAACCTGAGTCATTGACGTGGCTAAGAATTAAAGATCCCCCAGAGATACAAATGGCTAATGCGGCTAGCTGTCCGCCAGAGTAACCTAATTCACTAATCACCGGCAGAACCAAGCCTACTGTGGTTAAACATGCGACTGTCGCAGAGCCTTGGATCACTCGCACGGCCCCCGCCAAAATAAAGCAAGCAAATGCAATAGGCAGGCCGGCACCAATCAATGAATCACCGAGTGCTGGGCCTACACCCGAGTCAATCAGGACTTGTTTAAATACCCCACCCGCCCCAGTGACTAACAGAATAATACCTGCCGGTTGGATAGCCGAGGAGCACACTTCCATCACTTTATCTTTGCTCATACCGTAGCGGAATCCAAGGCCATAAATCGCTAATAGACACGCTAATAATAAAGCGGTAAAGGGATGGCCAATAAATTCTAACCAATGTTCAACCGTAGAGCCTGCGGTGACAAAATGTGTACCTATGGTTTTTAATCCGACTAACACTAATGGGAATAGCACTAAAGATAAACTAAACCCAAAACTTGGCATTTTAGTGTGGTCTGTATTGGGCGCCTGATAATCTGCTGGAATATCAATAGTCACAAATTTACTAATAAAGTTACCGTATAATGGACCGGCGAGGATCATACCGGGGATCGCGGCACACGCCCCAATCAAGATCATCCAGCCGTAATCAGCCCCCATTTGTGAGGCAACCAGCATCGGTGTTGGTCCCGGTAATAAGAATGCTGCGGCCGCCGCAACCCCTGCAAACAAGGGGATAGCTAAGCGAACAACGTTATGGCCGGTACGATTTGCCACCGCAAAAACCACGCCAATCAATAGCACGACAGCGACATCAAAGAATAAAGGTAATGCACAAATCAGCCCGGCAATACCGACGGCATAGTGAGCGCGCTTTTCTCCGAAGGTATTCAATAATTTGGCGGCGATTTGGTCTAATGCTCCGGTTTCATGCAGAATTTTACCGAACATAGCGCCTAATGCGACCACTATGGCTAAAAACCCTAAGGTACCTGCCATTCCTTTTTGCATGGTTTCAGTGATTTGCTGTACTGGCATGCCGGAGAATAACCCCGCGCCAATCGATACAATCATCAACGCCACAAATGCATGTAAACGGGCATACATGACTAAAAATAAGAGTAAAACAACCGATCCAACCGCGGTTAATACCAGTGTCATGGTACTCAGCGCTTCAACTGTGGGGACTGTCATAATTATTCTCCAGAAACAATATGTTGGATGACAGCACCCGTATTCGCGATCACTTCATCGAGTGGTAAACGAATATCTATTGCGCGGACATCAGTTTCATCCTGGCTAGGTTCTTGCAACGTCTGAAATTGAGAAACTAACATTTCAGGTTTGAAGAAGTGTCCTTTACGACTTTTAAGCCGGCGTTCAATCAAGTCAAAATCGCCTTGCATATAGAGGAAAAACAAGTTCTTATTGCCGTCTCTTAGTCTATCTCGATATTCTTTTTTCAAGGCAGAGCAGACAATTAAAGACACTTGATTGGTGCGTTGCATGGCAAAAATAGCATCGTTTAATGCGGTTAACCACGGTGTACGATCTTGGTCATTGAGTGCATGGCCCGCAGCCATTTTCTGAATGTTAGCCCTTGGATGTAAAAAATCGCCATCTAAAAATGCGGCCCCCAGCTGTTGTGCAACGCCATTTGCAACCGCTGATTTACCGCTGCCTGATACCCCCATCAGGACAAATGCATAGTGTTGTTTTTGGGTATCACTCATTAAAAACTCCTTGGTATTTTTTTAATATCCAGCAATCTTTGCCTGTAGATAGCCCACTTTCTTGGGAAAACTAGAGCTAGTCCATCAAGAATTAACCTGAGTGCTGGGAGCAGTTAGTCTTATTTGGCTTTCTACAGCGCAAATTATGGTGGCTATAAATACTTTTCTAGTTAATTTTTTATTTTTGTTACCGGTAACAGTAGCGAGTACATTATCAGTAGCCAAACTGTGTTTGGCAATCAAAGACCCTAAAAAAGAGATGGATTTGTGATGGTTATCTCACTAATCAGCGGATAACCGTCTTACTAATTAGATACTTTCCCCTGGCAGCAACTCAAAACCGACGTCAAATAATTTACGGGGTAGTGATTTCCCTTTTATTCTGGCTAACAACACTTCTGCGGCTTTGCGTCCTAACTTATCCCTGGGCGTTAGAATACTCGCCAGTTTTGGGCTCATGACTTGTCCAACATCGTGACCATGAAAACCGGCGATAGCTAATTGCGCGGGAATTTTGATCCCCAATCGCTGACACTCAAAAATAGCACCAATCGCAATATCATCATTGGTACAAAATAGACCGTCAACATCAGGGTATTTTTCACGGGCGGTATGCAGTAATTCAACCCCTAATGAATAGGATGAACTGACCGGCGTCATGACATTACCAGCCACTAATCCGGCATCGTGCATCGCCTTTTCATATCCTGCGAGCCGAATCAATGTACGTTCATCTTGACGCGCACCTAGATAGATTACCCGCCGACATCCTCGTTTAATCATCGCTGTGGTCATTTGCTGCGAAGCCGCAAAGTTATCGATCCCCACCGCAACATCAAGGCAAGGAGACACGCTATCCATGATTTCCACCACTGGAATACCGGCGGTTTTCAACATTTTCAAGGTGCGCTCGGTATGCGTTCTTTCCGCCAGAATGAGTCCATCTATATTGTAAGACAGTAACGATAATAAGCGTTCTTCTTCTTGCTCTGGTCGATAGCCATAATGAGCCAGCATGGTCTGATAACCGTGACGGTCGGTCACTGATTCAATACCTCGAATAACTTCCGCAAATACTTGGTTGGTTAGTGATGGAAGCAAAACACCGATAGCATGGCTGGTCGCGTTGGAGAGTAAATCGGGCGCTCGATTAGGAATATAACCTAATTCATCAACCACTTGAGCGATACGCGTACGCAATGATGCCGAAACTTGTTCCGGATTACGTAAAAAGCGGCTGACGGTCATTTTGGTGATCCCGACCTGATCAGCAACATCCTGTAAAGAGGGTCTTTTTTTCTTCATATAATATTTTAGTTATCCTGATACCACACCTTTAGGCGCATGTTATGCTATCTGAAAGTAGATTGTCCTATCTAAGCTTATATTCTGTGCGCTGAAAGTCTATTCACAGAACAGAAGAGTATGTTCTGTGATCATAGATGAGATAGCAATTCTTGCTTGCTGATTTATATCACATAACCTTGTTATTTCTTGTTTTTTCTTGTTTTTTTAATTGATTCAGCGACTCGTCTCAGTTAATTTTATTGAGCCATATCCATAAAAATATAACGATAATATCTTTTAACTTATCTATAGGTCGTATTGTATTAAAATATTGTGTTGAAATATTGTGCTGAAATATTGTGTTGAAAATATTTTCAAAATTCACAATATATTAGTAAGTGCCTACATACTGAGTAAACCACCAAACCAAAGACAATCGCTAACACATTGATAGAATACGATCCGCAATAATATAGAGTCGATATTCTTTGAGTTAGCAATTGCTACTTGCTATAGCCTATTGATTTTCAAGTCCGTGTCGGACACAGTTTTATTATATGACAAATTTAGCACTTAACGCCTCAGATGGCTTAATAAATACATGTAAGCGCTCACTAAAAAACTATATTTATTTGATATTAATAATCCCACACAGCATCATATTTTTTACACCTGCGCCGCCGATACAGGGATAACATTGCGATGATAATTATTGATCAACTTAATTTTGCTGAGATGTATCAGCAACATATGAAGCAAGCTAATAGAAGCCGTAAAGATCCCATTCATTGGGATCAGAAAGCAGAAAAAATGGCCACGACTGTTTTCAATCCACAAGACTGTTATTTGCAGGATTTTCAGTCACTAATGAATTTTAACGGTGCACAGTCGATATTGGATGTCGGCTGTGGGCCTGGCTCCGTATGCCTCAGTATTGCGGATAAATTTCAAAAAATAATTGGTATCGATTATAGCCAAGGTATGCTGTATGTAGCACAAAAACGCGCGGACTCTTTAGCCATCCATCATGCTGAATTCCATTGCAAAGCCTGGGAAGATGACTGGAGTGATTTACCTCAAGTCGATATTGCCGTTGCATCGCGTTCGACCTTAGTGATGGATTTAAAAACCGCGCTATTAAAGCTCAATCGACAAGCCCTTGCGCGGGTTTATACTACCCATAGGGTCAACCCAACCTTTATCGACACTAAAATTCTTCAGGCCATTGGTCGCGAAGTTATCGGCCTACCAACCTATATTTATGCCGTCAACATATTGCAGCAATTAGGAATTAATCCACAAGTTAACTATATTCGTGGATCTCAAAATAGCCCTGAATTCGCTAACTTCGATGATTTTGTAGAAAGTATAAATCGGTCGCTCAAAGATTTAACCGCTTTAGAGAAGGAAAAATTACATCACTATTACGCAAAATGCTGTCAATCAAATCAACCGGTGGCTTACTCTGCTCGCGATTGGGCGATGGTCGCTTGGGAGGTTGTTGATGAATCGGAGCTACATTTATGATCTACCTATCTGATGCATTAATCGACCAATGACTGCTCGAGGATATTCGTTATGACGATGTCACCACTCACACCTTGAATATAGACCGCTAAACAGGAATAACTTTATCTATCACATCTGCGCCCTACTATGCTGCACTACAATATATAAAGGTTCACCTACCTCCTGAATAATTTTAATTATTTATCATTACAGAGACTAAAGGTTTCTTCTAAGATTAAATAAAGCCTGTTTTTTTATTTATTAATTCTAATTTTCTTAAAATAAAATAGAATATCTATTTTTCTCCAGTAAAAATAAGTGGAAATACTGATATATAAAAATATCGATTTAAATAAAACAGTTATAAAGGTTACTAACACTGATCTACAAATAAATTATGACTGATGCTCTGATTTATCAAACAATATCTTGGCCAATAATCCATTAAAAAGCTAGATTCATTGTCCCTATCACGATACTGAATAAAGCTATAGTTATGAGTTAGTCAAGATTGGGGTTTTATTAAAAACCATAAAAATAAGAAAAACAATACTTTTCTCTTAAATACCCACAAATAAAATATAAAAATCCAATCGTTAAACTTTTATAAAATTAAAAAATGAGAGCTACAACACAAAAAATACAATTTGAATTAAATATCAAAATATTTACCTTAAAGAAGCATTTTAACTTAAAAACATTTATTTAAAATTTAATTAAGCTAAAGTGTCATTATCATAAAACAACAACAAACATAGTTAAAAAACCTTAAAAATCACATAAGTCGGCTAAAATTGTTGAAAAAACCTATCATTTCGGTATAAAAAATAACATTTAATCATCTATATCAAAATTAATAACCAAAATTAGTGAGTTATTACATATTAGAAAACTTGAAGTTGTAAATTATTGTAATTAAACTAGGCACATAAAAGCTCGAATAATTAAGTAACAATACTAAATAATATCACTTGAATAAGATTAAATAAGGTAAGTAACATACCTTGTCTAATCTTGTTTTTTTTAATTTGTTTTTTTATTACAACTAACCACAGAGATACAGCATATTACTATGATTAATAATTTAACCTACTTAATTAATAACACGCTGTTATTCTCCCCTGAAGACGGTGTCTTAAGTCTAAAAGATGATCAAAAGAATAGTGAGCTATTATCTAAACCTGCAGCTAGATTATTTAATGAGTTAATTAGATTATATCATAATGGACACTTAGCGACTCGAGACGAATTATTAATCAATGTATGGGAAAATTATGGTTTAGTCGGTTCAAATAATAATCTGAATACTTATATCAGTGAGATTCGGAAAAAAATAGAAAATTTAGGTGAGAATCCTAGAATTATAGTTACGATACCTAAAAAAGGGTTTCGATTAGAGGGTGAAATAACCGAATATTTGTTGGCAGAGGATAGCTCATTATCTATTGATAAAAACCAAACAATAGCTGCTCCTCAAATTAACAGTTCAAATGATAATAACACAGATGATAGTGTAAAAACCTATCAACCAATTATTGACAACCATCATGTGGATATTATTACCCAGATCCCTGATGTAAATACTAATCCCTTTAATCCACATAAAATAAGAGTATTCAAACGTAGTATAAAAAATAAAACTTTAACTGTTATTATTATAATAATGATTTTTTTATATAGTCTATTTTTATTTGTTTCAAAAGATCATTTTTCGTTCACTCAACTGGTGGAATACAATGAACTTACAAAAATAGATCATTGTAGTTTACAAGTATCACCACAACGCAATAGAACTTTAGATAATTACGATATCACAATGATAAAAAAAATACTTAATGAGAATAATATATCCTGTTCTCAAGGTGATAAATTTGTATTCCTTTCATACAGTAATACAAGTATTGATATAAATAGAGATTATTTTATTGGAATTTGCGATGCAATAAATAACAAAAAAATGAATTGTATCTCTATTAATCAACAGAGACTCTAATGATGAAAAAAAGTATACTCACAACAATGGCTATTTGTATACCAATAAGCTTAATATCTTTTACTTTTTATTATTTAAAACCAACGGTCTATACCTGTGAGACTAATAGTATTTGGTATAAAAAAATTAATTATAATAAACCTGTAGTTATGTCAACAACAAGTAAAGTGATCGTATCTGATAATAAAGAGGGTATCCTTAGTATTCATGGCATCGTAAAACAAGGCGATCAAGATTATTTAATCAATAGAAGTATTTATTTAACATTTGAAGAAATAAATAAAAAAGGAAATTATAAAATAAAATTTATTAATTCAACCATAAAATCTAATGATAACATTCCTGATAATGTATTAGCCGAATTTATGCAAATTGGCAATAATGATATCAGTTATTATGCTCGACTATTTAAATATGAAGATGGTATCTATGTATTAAGGAGTGAAGATTCATCAAAATTTATTTGCTATTCTGAATAATTACCTTTATCTGCTCCTAAAAAAAAGCCTGAAATTATCAATATAAATATCGATAAATCAGGCAAACCGTCAACATGGTAATTTTTATTTTTATAGTACTAATAATGCTTATAGCGGTACAATCTAATTAAGGAATAGTCAGAATTAATGTCACAGTTCCATTAAATGCCCCTGCATTTATTGGACCCGCTGTTTTTAATAACGATGAAATCGTTACATTCTTTGGAGAATTAGCAATTAATTTAATCGTAGTACCTATATTTGCAGGAATATTATCAATTTTAACTTCAGAACGAATACTTCCATCTGGCCTCAAATTTATCATACTATCCGTCATATTTGAGCGAATTTTCACTGACATCGATTGATTACAAATCACATTAAAACTATCAACTTTATAATTATCATTAACTTCAAAGTCATTTAATTTACCATGGTTTAATTTAAGCTCATTTGAACCAGAAAAATAACATTTTCCCGCGGGCGGCGGCGCAATTCCACAAATTCCACCGGGCAGCATTCTTCCATATGAGCCTGCACTTGAAGTATCCAAGAAGAAACCAACACATTCATCCGTTGTTATAGTACCAGAATGAGTACTCGAAGCTGACAACGGTAATCTTAAACCACATCGATTAATTGCATCAGAATAGATTTGGTTCAACGTTTCATATTTAGAAAAATCAATATTACATTTCCATGGAACACGAGTTGATCCTGAACCGCCTCCTTGATCGGGAGCAGAATGTAAATGGTTTATCGAAAGATAACATCTTTTACCCGGTAATAATCTATTACAAGGATTAGGCTGTTGTCCTGTGATCGTCCAGTATTCCATGACAAAATCATAGCGCCATTTATTACTACCGGTCTGAGTAACATCCGTAACATACGAAAAATAGGCATTTCCGACACTATAAAAGGGTAGCATTAATATTGAGATAAATATTAAAAGAAAATTAATATTATGTTTCATAATAGCCTCAATCGTAGGCAAGAGTGAAAACAACTTTCGCTGTAAAATTACCGATAGGTATATTTTTATTGGCAATAGCTTCTGCTGTCGGTTTTAGATATGCGCGAAATTTAATTTCATTACGTCCATTATTTTTAATCTGGATAAGAGAAGGTTTTTCATTAAGTGGTAAAAAAAGCCCACTGTCTGTCTCAATCCCAATAGCTAATTTATTTTTAAATTGTTCCTGATCTAAAGCTAAATAACCTTTTAAATTCGGGCTATCATCACCAGTAAATTTAATTTTAAAACTAGAGCCTACAGATAAATCACATTCTGACAATGCAATGATAAATTCTTTCTTTTCCCAACCGGCAGTATTTTCATATAATTCACGCAAAATTAGGTTCTCAAATTTAATCATAACTTCACTATCGCTTGGTAGTAATTTGCACGGTGAATTTACCAATGAGCCTGATATATTTAAGTTTTCAGCTAATGAAATTGACGAATAAAAAAATAATATTCCAATTAAATAATATAGCGATTTTTTAACCATTATTGGTACTCCACTAACAATGTACCATTAGCTACAAAATCTCCAGTAGGTAATGTACTATTTTCTTTTTTAACTAATATAGCCCAAAGTTTTCCTGGGGATTTTTCATCAATGGCATATTTAGTTCCTAAGTCTATAATATTATTTCCAAGTTGGAACTTGACCGCTAAATCATTAATGTTAGTTTTCAATCCATTAGTATCAAAATTACTTTTAGTTCCATTTACACTTAGGTACATTTTCCAGTTATTCTGATTCTTACCACATTCAATTTGATAATTAACTTCTTTCTTTTGTTCAGTACCTTTAATTGATTTTATCGCTACTTGACCGAATTTAACGTCTACATTTCCCCCTTGATTTATTTTACATGGGGGGGGAATAAGAATATTTCCAATTATATTTAAATCAGTTTCATTATCTCTAGCAAAAGCGTTAAACGTTACTGAAACACTCATTAATAAAAATAAGTAAACAAACATATTATATATTTTTAGCATGCATTATTCCTTTACTGATATTCAACTTGTAAAGTTGCATTAGCATGAAATGGGCCACCCGGTAGCGTTCCCCCATTAGAATTTTTTACTAATATGGCATAAAGGATAGGTGGATTTTTATAATAAAAATTAATTTTATTTTTAATTGAAAAACGATTACTTCCCGCTTTAAATGCTACACCTAAATCATCCATACTGGTTTTCAATAATTGATCATCAAATAAAGTTCCTACGCCTTTAATACTGACTCTCATCGCAGGATTGACTGCACCTTTACAATTTACAGAATAATCAATTTTTTTGATGTAATTCTCATTCTCAATATCATTATAGAGTACATCTTTAAAATCAACGGTGATCATTTCGCCATCATTTATAGTGCATGGACGGGCTAAAACCTCACCACTGATTTTTACATCGAGAAAACCAGCAAAGGAGAACACAATAGAAGGTAGTGAACACAATAAAATAGCACCACAGAATTTTCTTATCATGTTCATAATATTAATTACCTTATAATTACTTAGAATTCACTGTACATTGCAGGCCTTGACAATTAAATGTCAATTTAGCTAAACCACCAAAGTCATTAAGATAATAAAGTGATGGAGAGACGCCAAGGTTAGTCACATTAGAACCTAAATTTTCTTGTGTAAATGGTGAAATCATTAAAGCTTCAAAATTAGTTAATTCTTTATCATTAGCATCAACTCGAGTAATAGTTAAATGATAAGGTGATGGATTATTCACAATATAATTTGAACCACTTTTAGTTAATGTAACTTTTTTTGCTAATGGATTTTCTTCCATACGTTCATTTGAACCAATATCTTTTGGTCTATAAAATAATTTAATCCGTGTCTGTAATGCTATTTGTAACACATTAATATCAGTACTTCTTGGTGGTATTTCTCTAACATTCACATAATAAACACTTTCTCTATCTTTTGGTAATGCAGTAATATTTGCAATTGCCTGAATCTTAATTTGGCTTTTTGACGTTGCTTCAATTCTCTGCACTGGCGGTGTAATAATAAAAGGTGAATTTATTTTTTGATCTTTATCATCTTCAAGCCAAACTTGAGATAAATAAGGCTTATCTTTACTTTCATTAGTCAGCCCTATGCTTACTGATTTTTCACCCTCATTATAAATAACTCGGGTTCTATCTAATGCAATAGCTCCATAAGAAACTTGAACAGAAACAGCTGAAATAATAACAAATAATGTTAAACTTATTTTAGTTAAATTCATATAATTCACCATAATTATTGACGTAAAAAACAAAAAAACAAAAAACAAAAAACAAAAAACAAAAAACAAAAAATAAAAAATAAAAAAATTAGTTACTGCAAGGAAGTAATATTGTATTTGATAAATTACTATCGATTATCTCAGGTAATGAGATATCACATTTATTATCACCCCACAAAACATTTA
This sequence comes from Moellerella wisconsensis ATCC 35017, assembly GCF_001294465.1. Lineage (GTDB taxonomy): Bacteria > Pseudomonadota > Gammaproteobacteria > Enterobacterales > Enterobacteriaceae > Moellerella > Moellerella wisconsensis. Next base: position 30,530 of record NZ_LGAA01000009.1, on the reverse strand, counting down.
ATTGTTCCTGTGGCTTAACGCCTGAAATATATACAAATCCATTATCTGCAATAATTCCGACTTCGATATTATTTTTATTAACAACAGTTGACCCAAAAGGAGGGTGTTGATTATTTTTGTCTGTAATAACTGCCATCACTTTCTGTCCTTCAAGTACTTGGAATTTTCTATATCCTATCGCACCTTCAGTTAACGTTGCATATTGCATTGAATTTATCGCCTCTATATTATCAGGCAAATTATCTAGATCTATACGAATATTACTTCGGCTATAATTTCCAGCATTAGCACTTAATACCGCTTTACCAAAATGATTGGTTCTTACTGGATTAACTCCTATAGCAAAAGGAACATCAGCCACATCATCGGTATCAACTAAAATACGAGAAGAACCTGCGGTCATCATTCGATGAAATGCGCCGCCTTCCCCGGTTACTGTCATTCCGCCCTTAACTTGCATCGATAATGAGGTCTGATTATCTTGCATATAGCTACCATTCAGAGAAAGTGCGGTAGAATCACCGTCATAATTATAAATACCTGAAGTATTTATTTTATCACCGCCATAAGTACCGCCACTTAATGAATAACTATTTCTATCATCAAGGCGCTGATAATAATTCACCGTATTATCCATAGATCCGCCAGTTATTGATGTAGAGTAACTAACGCTAGATTTATTATTTTCCAATGGAACATTTAAACTTAAGAAAACGCCATCATTATTAGAATCTTTAGATTTCATTTTATATGCGGAAATATTCGCACTTAAATTTTTCAGAGGACCGAGATCAAATAATTGCGATAATGTTATATTATACTGATCAGATGTAGGTTTATTCCAATAGGTCTGATGAGAATAATTAAGATAAACGTTAGTTTTACTGTCAGGAAATGCGGTACCAAATATTATCGTATACAGTTCCTTACCATTATCCGTACTATAGCTATTATAACGTTTATCAATAAATTGATTCATATTCATGTAATTCTTTTCAGAGAATCGATAACCCGCAAATGTAATCTGGCTATTTATTGAATCGAATCGTTTGGAATAGTTAATATTATAAGAGTTACCCGATAATACTTGGTCATTAAATAGACTTCCCATTTGTGCTCTAGAATGAGAAATATTTGCTGATAATACTCCTAAGGGGGCTAAATCACGCCCTATACCAAAGGCTATATTTTGATATTCTCCAGAAGCAATTAATCCCCCATAAATGGTCGTATTATTTGTTGCTCCCCATGAGAATGATCCCAGACTAAATGCCGGCCCCTGAGTCTTGTGATCACCTTGTGATGATTTACCAACCACCAATTTATAAATAAATTGTCCAGGACGAGTTAATGTGCCCAGTGACGATGTTTCAACGGTAAATTTTTGTATTGAACCATCTTGTTCTTTAATTGAAACATGCATAGTACCTCCCCCAAATGAATTGATATCTTGGATCCTAAAAGGCCCTGGAGATACTTCAGTTTGAAAGATAATACTGCCATTTTGTCTAACCACTACGGTTGCATTGGTTTTAGCAACACCAGCAACTTCAGGTGCATAGCCCATTAAACGTGGTGGAAACATTGATTCATCAGTTTCTAAACTCGCACCAATATAACGAAAACTATCAAATAATGTTGATGATAAAAACTGTTCACCAAATGTTAATTTAGCGCTTAGCGAACGAATTGCCCGGTATAAATAAAATTGATTCCACGCCCAAGATTTATCGCCAGAATTAGCATTACCAATCTGAGACTGCCAATCTGCACGTAACCGCCATGCCCCGGCATTAAATCCCATAGTACCAATGGTAGTTAAACCTGATTGACTACCCGTAGAAGTATTATCACCTTGAAATTTGGTGATTTTACCATTGGTATTATAGTCAACAAAAAAACCAGGAATACCGTCATCCCAACGCGAAGGCGGATCCCAATTGGGATCGTCATACTCTATATAAGCTTGTGCAATACCAATATTTAATGTGTTTTTACCCAAATCTGTAAATAAAGTCATTTCGGGTATTGAACGAGGGTCTAAACACGTATCATTCTCTAGCCAAGCTACTTTTGTATCCCACTCAGGTTTTAAACCTAATAAACTAAACATCGGTTTGGTGATACAAGGAATAGAAGCATCTTTATCATAAGTAGGAATAAAGAAATTAATTAACTGTTCACCAGAAACTTGCTGTTTATTAACCAGTAATGTGAGGGTATAACTTCCAGGCAATACATAGTTTGCTCGGGAGAATTTACTAAAGTCGGTATTTTGTGAATTAATATCATCTAAAAAGTCGGTATTAAAATCAACTGATTCTTCAGCCAATACGAAAGTAGGTATAAGTAGCATTAGCATGATTTTTGTTATTTTATTTAATTTCATGCTTATCACTTATTATCACCTTAAATCAATCAAAGTAAGAAAATAATTAGTTAATATATGGCGCCTTAGCGCCATATATTTTATACAAAATAATTATTGATAATTAATTTTGAAGTTAGCTACAGTGTCGAAATTACCAGTAGTGGCTTTTTTAGCTGAATCCTCATTACCTTTTACATAAGCAGAGAATGCTAATTTAGTTTCTGTGCCTTCACCGTTATTTAGTTGATATTCTTTACCTGCTGCAGGGAAAGCTGTACCAAATTCAATATTTGAACCTGCACGGTCAGTAATAACGATACCCGCATTTTCTACACGACCACCTAAACCTAATAAATCACCAGTAAAGCCGGTGAAACCACTAACAGTTGCACCACTGAAAGTAATTTTTGCGGTTTTATAGGTTTCAGTTGAGCAGTTTTTCAGGATAATATCGAAATTCTCACTGTCTGAACGGAATTTATTAGAAGTCAGTTCATGTAAAGCGATATCACCAAATCTCACAACTTGATTTTTATTATTTTCATCTATAGAGCATGGAACATCATTAATAGCACCTTGGAATGTCACTGTGCCATAAGTAGTACCAGCCTCAGGAACTGGCTCATCAGCCAATGCTACACCAGACAACATCATTGCAGACAGACCAAATACTAATGCCTTAGTTTTCATAATAATTTCCTTCATTCTCTCATCTAAAATTATATTAATTCTAATCTAGTTATCTATATCTCAATATTTGAGGGTATATATCCTTATTAAATCTCTTCGTACATTCCTTAATACAATAGAGCATTACTAGACTTGACATAATTACCCATAAAAAGCTATCTAGCCTTTTATGGGTTTATGTATTTTTGATATTTACTAAAATACTTATTTAGTCAGTAAAGAGATCTTTCTTAATTTTCACTTTTAGGATTAAAAGTCGTTTTCAATGACTACATCAAAAAAATAAAATATTTAGAAATACTCTCTTTCACTTGGAATCAATAATATTCCTTTAGAATTATTTGTCAAAAAAACACGTTTAATGACTACCTATAACATAAAAATATATTTAACAAGAAAATATAGAATTAAATACTGAAAAATTATTATTTATAGACTTTAAAATTTTAAATATTCAACTAATTATATAAATATCCACTTATCGATAAAGTAAAATATAGATATATTTAGTTTCATTAATGTTGATTTAATTAAAAGTACAATCTAAGAAAAAAGATTTATTTAGATTAACGATTTTAAAATTTAACTAATGGAAACATATAATTCCTATAAAACAACATTAGACAATTTTAAATCGCGTGTTATAAACACGAGGTAGGAAAAATCTTATTTGGTGAGATTTTTTATTTATTACAATATATAGGTTATAAACTAATATTAAATTAAGTATATTTACTAGCCATCGTATTAGCATTAATCAATACGTTAATTAATCCTCTTGTTAAAGCTATATTCTCTAGTCTTAGTGTGACTCATTTGTTATATATGTTAATATTAAAATTAACATAGTAATGAGTGTTTCATTTTTTGTTTTATTGATATTCATAATTTCTATACGAATATAATTTTTTGTTTTTTTATTATTACTTCTCGTGCTTTTTACTCCCTGCTAACTCACTTAAGTCCTCTTGTGCCTACTATCTGTTTTGGCTGAGATCTGTGATAGCATATCGGCAGACTTCTGTTTCCGGATACCCACGTAATGAAAGATATCGTCGGCAATAAATTACTCGTCATGGCAGAGACTATTTGCCAATCAAGAGGCGTCAGACTAACGCCACAACGTGCAACTGTATTGCGCCTCATTGCAGAACAACCGGGCGCGATTAGTGCTTATGATCTTCTGGATTTATTGCGTGAAATAGAGCCGCAGGCTAAGCCACCGACGGTTTATAGAGGGCTAGAGTTTCTGCTAGAACAAGGATTTATCCATAAAATAGAATCAACAAATAGTTTTGTTATTTGTCACCATCTGGATAATCCTAGCCATATTTCCGTCATGTTAATTTGTGATGGTTGTGGCAGTGTCACCGAGAGTGATTGTTCAGTCATTGAAGCGGCGATTGTTAACCTTGCAGAAAACGCTAATTTTCATATCCGCCATACGGTGGTTGAAAATCATGGTTTATGTCATCAGTGCTACGAAAAAGAAAATTGTGCTCATCCGGAACATTGTGGGCATGATCATAGCCATCAACAACGTCAGACCAATATAAAGAAGAAAATCTAAGATAGTTGGCAGATGGTTTATTTTCACTGAGGAAAATAGCGCATCTGCCTCGGAACATAATCTATGTGATAACCTTAACTATACCTCAATAACTATACATCAATAACTACAATGCATTTATCGCGGTTAATTAGGTTATTTTTGCTATCAAAAACTAATACCAATCTGCGTTACGAATAACACCGACAGCTAATCCTTCGATAGTAAAGCTCTGTTCACGCAGATCGACAACAATAGGCTCAAAATCAGGATTTTCAGCTATTAGTTCAACTTTATTGCCGACTTGTTTAAAACGTTTTACAGTGACTTCATCTTCAATACGCGCAACAATAACCTGCCCGTTATGAACATCCTGAGTTTTATGCACAGCTAGCAGATCGCCATCCATAATCCCTATATCTTTCATCGACATACCACTAACCCGCAGTAAAAAATCCGCGTGTGGCTTAAACAATACTGGATCGACCTGATAATGGCTCTCAATATGTTGCTCTGCCAATAATGGTTCACCCGCAGCCACGCGGCCAATCAGCGGTAGTCCTGGCGTTTCTGTTGGTTCTTCTAGCAGCAAACGAATACCACGGGAGGCGCCAGAAACGATTTCTATCACCCCTTTTCGTGCTAATGCCTTAAGGTGTTCTTCTGCCGCATTCGGCGATCGGAATCCTAAACTTGTCGCTATTTCAGCACGCGTTGGTGGCATACCCGTTTGCGAAATGTGATCACGCACCAGCTGGTAAACCTGCTGTTGCCTTGCAGTTAATGCTTTCATCTCGCCCCCTGTTTGTTTATACAGTCTGACTGTGAGTATATACAGGTAAATGGCGATTGGAAACCGTTAAATACGTGAAATCTCTGGATTCCTATGCATTATTGATATAATAAATAAACAATAAGCGTCAGTAATAATTATTATTGATTTAATAACTCGTGCCATAACGCTGCCACAAAACCATTGCCCAAATAAATAATGCCAAGCCAATCGACACAAATACGGCGGCTGAACCAATATCTTTGGCTCTACCGGATAATTGATGGTATTCACTGCCAACACGGTCAACAACGGCTTCTATAGCACTATTAATCAACTCAATAATTGCCACCAAAACTACGGCGCTAATCAATAAAATTCTTTCGAGATAATTTATATCGAGGTAAAAAGCTAAAATAATGGCTAAAATTGCCGCAACTGATTCTTGGCGAAAAGCCGCTTCATTAATCCAAGCCGCTTTCAACCCTTTCATCGAGTATCCAGCTGCTTTTATAACCCTTGTTAACCCTTTTGTTTGGTTTGCCATCAATAAACGCTCTCATTAATAAAGGAAAATAAAATCTATTAAGTGATAAAAAGTTGTCTCGGTTCAACAGATCTACTCGTTGATTTCTGGTATGCTTGCGCAGTATTGCTAACAAGAGGCTATAACAATTTATGTCACTTTGGCGTAAACTATATTATAACATGTTGAATTTACCATTAAAGTTTTTGGTAAAAAGTAAACTTATTCCGACAGATCCCATTACAGAATTAGGACTCAATACCACGAGCCCGACGCTGTATGTGTTGCCGTATCATTCAAAAGCTGACTTATTGACGTTAAGACAACAATGTCTGGCTATTGGATTACCGGATCCACTAAATTCTGTCGATATTAATGGCACTAAATTACCGGCTTATGTCTTTATTGATGATGGCCCGCGGGTGTTCCGCTATTATTCCCCAGACCCTCGCAAAGACTCGGTCAAAACCTTTCATGCGTATCTTGATTTGCATCGTAATAATCCAAATCTGGATATTCAAATGCTACCGGCTTCGGTAATGTTTGGTCGCTCGCCAGGTCGAGAAGGACATAACTCAGCCCCGCAATTACGCTTACTTAATGGAGTGCAGAAATTTTTTGCCGCTCTGTGGCTAGGTCGAGATAGCTTTGTACGCTTCTCCCCACCAGTATCAATGCGCGTTATGGCTGAAGAACACGGCACCGATTCGATTATTGCCAATAAATTGGCACGCGTCGCCCGTATTCACTATTCTCGTCAACGGTTAGCTGCCGTTGGACCAAAACTGCCGGTGCGCCAAGATTTATTCAATAAATTGCTAACATCAAAAGCGATTGAAAAAGCCGTTGAGGATGAATCTCGCAGCAAGAAAATCCCGCTTAAAAAAGCACAACAAAATGCTGTAAATATGATGGAAGAAATAGCCGCTAACTTCTCTTATGAAGCTATTCGTCTGTCAGATAGGGTATTAAGTTGGACATGGAACCGTTTATATCAAGGTATTAATGTTCAGCACGCTGAGCGCGTTAGGCAATTGGCACAAGATGGACATGAAATTGTTTATGTTCCTTCACATCGTAGCCATATGGATTACCTTTTATTATCTTATGTGCTTTATCATCAAGGGCTTGTGCCACCGCATATCGCCGCGGGGATTAATCTGAACTTTTGGCCGGCAGGTCCTATTTTTAGACGTTTAGGCGCCTTTTTTATTCGCCGTACCTTTAAAGGCAATAAGCTTTATTCGACTGTTTTTCGTGAATATCTAAGCGAACTGTTTGCTCGCGGCTATTCGATTGAATACTTTGTCGAAGGCGGCCGTTCTCGTACCGGTCGATTATTGCAGCCGAAAACCGGCACCTTGTCGATGACATTACAGGCCATGTTACGCGGCGATTCTCGCCCTATCACTATCGTGCCTATTTATATCGGCTATGAGCATGTGATGGAAGTTGCAACCTATGCGAAGGAACTCAAAGGCGCTGAGAAAGAGAAAGAAGGCTTTTTCTCTATGATCCGTGGTTTGCGTAAACTGCGTAAACTAGGCCAAGGATATGTTAACTTTGGTCAGCCCATTTCCTTAAGTCACTATTTAAATCAGCAGGTTCCAAACTGGCGTGAATCTATCGATCCTATCGAGCCACAACGTCCAAGTTGGTTAAACCCAGCTGTCAGTGATTTAGCCGAAAGCATTATGGTAAATATCAATAATGCAGCCGCAGCTAATGCGATCAACTTATGTTCAACCGCATTATTGGCATCACGACAACGCGCATTAACCCGTGAGCAACTGGTTGAACAGGTGGATTGTTATCTGCAATTACTGCGTAACGTGCCGTATACCGCAGATGCTACTACGCCAAATAAAACCGCGGATGAACTGCTAAATCACGCATTACAGATGGATAAGTTCGAAGTCGAAAAAGACAGCATGGGCGATCTGATTATTCTGCCGCGAGAAAATGCTGTTCTGATGACTTATTATCGTAATAATATTCATCATCTCTTGGTTTTACCATCGTTGATAGCCTGTATTATTCTGCATCATGGGCGGATCGGACGCGAAGATATTCATTATCAGGTTGAGTTAATTTATCCATTCCTGAAAGCTGAATTGTTTATGCGTTATGATAAACAGTCACTGTCTGAAGTTATTGATATTCTGCTAGATGAGTTAGCTAATCAGCGGTTAATTACTCTAAAAGAAGACGATATGTTGGTGCATAATCCGCATCGTATTCGTCCACTTCAATTACTGGCGGCTGGCGTTCGTGAAACATTACAACGGTATGCTATTACCTTGTCGTTATTAAATGCCACGCCGGAGATTAGCCGTAATACGCTGGAAAAAGAGAGCCGTATTCTGGCTCAGCGTTTATCGGTACTGCATGGAATTAATGCCCCGGAGTTCTTCGATAAAGCGGTCTTTTCTACTCTGGTCGAAACACTGCGCTCCGAAGGTTATATTGATAATACCAATAATGAAATCTTTACAGCCAACGCTAAGTTGCTCTACAGCGTGATAGCCAAACTGATGTCACCAGAAATCAGATTAACTATTGAAAGCGTGAGTCAACCTGAAGAGATATCCCCCAGCGAACTCTCTGTTCCCCCTCAGGATGACTCGATAGCTACTCGCGATAAAGACGAAAAATAGTTAAATTATAAAATATCATCACATTAACTCTATTTTAATTGATGAATAAAAAAGGTCTGGCAGATGCCAGACCTTTTTTTATTGATAAGCTAGCTTAATAGCTACTGCGCTTAAATTTGCTTAGCTTAGATATAGCTAAATATAATGCCAATTAACAAAACTAATCCGACATAATTATTATTTTTAAATGCTTGAAAACACGGAGCTCGTTCTCGATCGGTCATTAATTTTTGCTGATAAACAAATAAGGCCATCACCAATAATAATGTCCAATAATAAATCCCCGCTAACCCAGCAAGCTGACCAATCACACATAGGATCCCTAGCATGATTAATTGCAAAATACCGATAATAATTTTGTCGTGTTGACCAAATAAAATAGCCGTCGATTTAACCCCTATTTTTAAATCATCATCACGATCAACCATCGCATATTGGGTATCATAAATCACAGACCAAATAATATTGACCATAAACAGCAACCAGCAAACGAGCGGTAATGTTCCACCAACGGCAGAAAATGCCATTGGAATTGACCAACCAAAAGCGGCGCCTAATACCACTTGTGGTAAGTTACTCACTCGCTTAACAAAAGGATACAACCAGGCTAATGCCAACGCTGCAATCGATAGCCAAATGGTCATCGTATTCAGTGTTAAAACTAATAAAAATGAAATCAGCACCAGCGAGATAAATAATATCTTGGCTTCTTTTTCAGTTACATGCCCGCTAGGTAAAGGTCGATGTTTCGTTCTTTCAACGTGACCATCAAATTTTCTGTCTGCAAAATCATTAATAACGCAGCCCGCAGCCCGCATAAAAAATACCCCGGCAGTAAATACCACCAGCAGATGAAAACTTGGCATTCCTTCGGCTGCCATCCATAAGGCCCAATAAGTCGGCCATAACAGCAATAATGAGCCAATAGGCTTATCAATACGCATTAAACGGCTATATGCCTGCCATTTGCTCAGCGTCATACGTCCCTCCAATTTATTGCGCTCCTTAATCTATTCTATTTATACGCAGGTGATTCGGGTAAAAATAATTCAGTTAATAACAAGGGCTTATTTGAAAGCCGTAACAGAGAACGTCGAGCCCAGCGTTCACACTGTTTGCCTATATGAATATAATCTCGTGTCAGATTATTGCCGCTAAAAAGATATTTTCCTAACGGAATCGTGCCTAAATCAACTAATCGCTGTTCATCACCGACTAATGTTTCTTCAGGAACCAAAGTACGCCCTAATAACCAAGGAATATTATCACCATATAGGATAACTTCTCGCAGCCAGTATCGCTGACTGACAGATAAACAATCGGCCTCACCCGGATTTAATTCAGCCGCAGTGATAAATTTTTCTTGGTATGGCTCGACAGTCACTTGTTGACAATATTGCTCAAAGCGGCGAGTCATCGACCCTAATTCCATTAACCAGTCGTGTATTTTTTCCGGTACGGATATTTCTTCGGTTACCTGCCATGCAATAGGACGGGAGGTCAAAACCGTTTCATCTATCATTATTTATTCCACTACCAATATAAGTCTGGCCATTATAACTATCTAAATATTAATTGAATTTAAAACTAATAACTAAAAATCGACAAAATGCCATCTGATAAGTTTTATGAAATAGGATCTCTGTCGAATAAGTTATCTCTCGTAGATCAATTAATTAACGCTTAATAACTCTATTATTTCAATACTAAAAGGATATCACGTTGCTTCATCACACGCTTAAAGATTGGCAATAAATTATATAAAAAGTTGATAACAAAACAATTTATTAAAAAAAAGTAAACAGAAATATGGTTCTCAAAAAAATAATAAAATGGAATGGTGAATACACCATAAAAAAACAGCCTGAACTGAGTCAGGCTGTTTCCATTTAATCAGGCATGATTTAATCGATTAACGCCATGCTTTATAGCTATTAATCAATCCATTAGTTGAACTGTCATGACTGTCGATTTTAGCTTCATTTTCTAATTCAGGCAGGATACGGCTGGCTAATTGTTTGCCCAGCTCAACACCCCATTGGTCAAAGGTGAAGATATTGAGGATCGCACCTTGAACAAATATTTTATGCTCATACATAGCAATCAATGCCCCCAGTGAATAAGGCGTGATTTCCTTGAGCAAAATTGAGTTAGTTGGGCGATTACCTTCAAACACTTTATAAGGTGCAACGTATTCCATCGCTGCCGGATCTTTGCCCTGAGCTGCAAACTCTGCATCTACAACTTCGCGAGTTTTACCAAATGCCAAGGCTTCAGTTTGAGCAAAAAAGTTAGAGAGTAATTTGCTGTGATGATCACCTAATGGATTATGGCTTACCGCTGGTGCAATAAAATCACAAGGAATTATTTTAGTTCCTTGGTGAATTAATTGGTAAAACGCATGTTGCCCATTAGTCCCTGGCTCACCCCAAATAATTGGGCCCGTTTGGTAACTGACTTTATGTCCATTACGGTCGATATATTTACCGTTTGATTCCATGTTTCCTTGTTGGAAATAGGCGGCAAAACGATGCATATATTGGTCATAAGGCAAGATAGCTTCGGTTTCAGTACCAAAGAAATTGTTATACCAAATACCAATCAAGGCGAGTAATACGGGAATGTTTTTTTCAAACGGTGTGCTAGTAAAATGTTTATCCATGGCATGTGCGCCACTGAGTAATTGCACAAAGTTGTCATAACCAATCGACAGAACAATGGATAAACCAATCGCTGACCATAAAGAATAGCGTCCGCCGACCCAATCCCAGAATTCAAACATGTTATCGACATCGATGCCGAATTTTTCAACTTGTTCTTTATTGGTGGATAAAGCCACAAAATGTTTAGCGATATGTGCTTCATCTTTTGCTTTTACTAATAACCAATCACGCGCTGAAAGCGCATTAGTCATTGTTTCTTGGGTAGTAAATGTTTTAGACGCAATAAGGAATAACGTGGTTTCTGGATTTAGAGATTTTAGTGTTTCAGCAATCTGAGTGCCATCAACATTGGAAACAAAATGCATATTTAAATGATTTTTATACGGTCTTAATGCTTCTGTTACCATAAATGGCCCTAAATCAGAGCCTCCGATCCCAATATTCACTACATCCGTAATGGCTTTACCGGTAAATCCTTTCCATTCACCACTGATAATACGCTCACTAAAATGCTTCATTTTTTCCAGCACCGCATTCACGTCAGGCATAACATCTTGCCCATCGACATAAATTGGCGTATTCGCCCGGTTGCGCAAAGCAATATGCAAAACAGCGCGGTCTTCCGTTCCGTTAATTTTTTCACCGCTGAACATGCTGTTAATTGCACTGGCTACGTCGGTTTCTTGCGCTAACGCCTGCAATTTGGTCAACGTTTCTTCAGTAATTCGGTTTTTGGAGAAGTCCACCAGAATCTGGTTGTCGAACGTTGCCGAAAATTGGGTAAAACGATCCGTTTCTTGCTTGAACAAATCGCGCATATGAACGTCTTTCATTTCAGCAAAATGCTGCTCCAATGCACGCCAGGCAGCTGTTTGACTTGGATTGATTTTCTTCATGGATAATACTCTCCAGACAATTTTAATTTGAGGACAGATTGTAACCTGTCAAAACCAGATAAAGACTCTTTTTTTGTGCTTTGCTGATATTGGTCAATTCCAGCCAATTTTTCCAGAGCTAATTATGACTCTGGGCTAAATAATTCAAAGAAATCTTGTTTATCATTCAATTAATCGAGTGAGTCATTGCTAAAAACGATAATTATCTCACCATCATTAATATTACTGATTTGAATCGATTCTTCATTGACGAAGTACCACTAAACCGATATTTCTAGAGGTAGAACTCGTCACCTAAAGGGATTAATACCATGAATGCAGTTGCCTCGCCCTCGTCAGATAATCAATTTGTTATCGCTAAATTTGGCGGCACCAGTGTCGCCGATTACCACGCGATGAATAAAAGCGCCGATGTCGTTCTCGCCAATGAGAATGTACGCATTGTAGTTTTATCCGCTTCTGCCGGCATTACTAATTTACTCGTTGCCCTAGCAGAAGGCTGCGAAATCGATAAACGAGACGAATTACTGCAACAAGTTCGTGATATTCAATACTCTATCGTTGATCATCTCGATAATGCTAATATTATTCGTGAAGAAATTGATAGACTGCTCGATAATATTGCCCGTCTAGCCGATGCCGCCTCATTGGCGACGTCCGCCGCATTAACCGATGAACTGGTCAGTCATGGTGAGCTGATGTCAACGCTACTGTTTGTCGAATTGCTGCGCCAACGCAATGCCAATTCAGAATGGCTGGATATCCGCCGCGTGATGAAAACTAACGACCAGTTTGGTCGGGCTGAACCGGATTTAATTCAGTTATCTGCGCTAGCCAAAGAACATATTCAACCTAAATTAGCTAACGCTATCGTGATTACTCAAGGATTTATCGGGCAAGATAATAAAGGACGAACCACGACATTAGGGCGTGGGGGCAGTGATTATACCGCAGCATTGCTCGGTGAATCACTTAATCTCAATCGTGTTGATATCTGGACTGATGTACCCGGCATTTATACGACTGATCCTCGCGTAGTACCTTCTGCACAACGTATTGATCAAATCGCCTTTAATGAAGCGGCTGAAATGGCCACCTTTGGTGCAAAAATATTGCACCCAGCCACCTTATTACCGGCAGTGCGGGCGGGTATTCCCGTATTTGTTGGCTCAAGTAAAGCGCCAGAAGCCGGTGGAACGTTAGTGTGTGACGAAACCCAAAATCCACCTCAATTCCGCGCGCTGACTCTGCGCCGTAAACAAACCTTGTTAACACTGCACAGTTTGAAAATGCTGCATGCACGCGGCTTTTTGGCTGAAATATTTACTATTTTATCGCGCCATCATATTTCGGTCGATCTTATCACCACTTCAGAAGTCAGTATTGCCTTAACGCTGGATACCACTGGCTCGACAAATACCAATGGCAGCTTGTTAACCAATGCGTTAATGACTGAACTGTCCGCATTATGCCGAGTGGAAGTCGAAGAGAATCTAGCTTTGGTGGCTATTATTGGTAATTCACTGTCTCAGGTAAATGGCCTAGGTAAACAAATTTTTGGCGCATTGGAATCATTTAATATTCGCATGATCAGCTATGGTGCAAGTACCCATAATATTTGTCTATTAGTTCCTGGTGATGACGCAGAAGAAATAGTGCGTACGCTCCACAAAAATTTGTTCGAATAAATAATTCAGACTATTAAAACCCCAATGCGCTAGAATGGCACATTGGGGTTTTCTATTATTATTTTTTCTATTATTGTTTTTTATCTTAATAAGATTAGGATAATTTTTAGTAAATAAATATAAGCATTAAATGAGATATTTAATTAATATAAAAAGTAAAAACAGCTTACTCATTAAAATTAGGCAGAGCCAGTTAAACCTCTCTGCCTGTTAATTAATATCGCGAAGTCAGTCACAAATACACTTAATTAACTCGATATCCGCCATGAGTGATCGCAAAGTAATTAAATTTACCCCATTGAATTAATTGTTGTTCTAACTGCTGGCTATTCACTTTGCAAAGTTCTGCAATCTTATTAATTACAAAACCATTATCTTCAACTAATTGTTCAGCAAAAACCTCAGCGATAATCTCGCACTCTTTTGGTGTCACTAACCAGCCGTCATTAGTCGCAAATTTATGTACTGGGATCATTCCCTGTTTAGCACTTTCCTGCGAAAGTAATACATGTTCATCTTGTTGAGCTTGATGGAATGAGGCGATTTCTTCCTCTGAAGGCGTCGGACAAACTTGCGCCTGTTCTTCCAGATAACGATAAATTTCCTCGGCACGCGCCGGAGTTAATTCACTTCTTAACCAGATACGATTAAAACAATGTTCATCAAGAAAATCATCGGTATCTAATTTATCCATCATCTGCAATAAGCTAATCATTGCGCTTACCATGGCTTCACTTAATTGAAAACATTCAGGCGTCAGACTATTTTGAACCTGATAAGGAAAGCGAGTATTGGCAGAAAGTACATCTTCAATAATAAATTCGTAGCTCATTTTGCTGCCTCATTAAGATCTTTATTACTACATGGAGGCTAATCCCCAAAAATCAATCTATCACCCGAAATATCGCTGAAACAAAATAGGCTTTTATTCCAGCGATAATGTTGACTCTCTATCGGTCTGACTAATCAGCGTCATACCCTAAATTAGGGGCTAGCCAACGTTCAAGTTCGGTTATCGACATCTTTTTTCGTGCGGCATAATCAGCAATCTGATCACGTTGTAATTGGGCTACCGCAAAATATTTACTGTCAGGATGACTGAAATACCATCCTGATACCGATGCTCCCGGCCACATTGCATAGGATGATGTCAATTTCATGCCAATACGCTGCTCAACATCCAGCAACTGCCAGATCTTCTCCTTTTCAGTATGCTCTGGGCAGGCTGGGTAGCCCGGAGCCGGCCGGATCCCTTGATAATTCTCACGAATAAGCTGTTCATTAGGCAGATTTTCATCCTTTGCATATCCCCAATAATGTTTACGAACTTGCTCATGTAAGTATTCGGCAAACGCTTCGGCGAGACGATCGCAAATAGATTTCAGCATAATTTTATTATAATCATCATGCTGCTGTTCATAAGCATCCGCTAGTGCGTCTTCTTCTAATCCCCCCGTCACCGCAAATGCGCCGATATAATCAGCTTTTCCACTGCTCTTTGGTGCCACAAAATCAGACAAACAATAATTTGGAAATTCTTTTTTCTCGGTTTGTTGACGCAACTGACACGCTAACAGTGCCACTGAATCACGGGATTCTGAGGTATATATTTCGATATCATCATCAACGCGATTAGCTGGGAATAATCCAAAGATCCCTTTTGGCGTTAATTTTTTATTTTCAGCCAGTTGATCTAATAATTTATTCGCATCATTGAATAATTTACGGGCTTCTTCACCCACCACCGGATTATCAAAGATGGTTGGGTATTTACCGGAGAGAGACCACGTCATAAAGAAAGGGGTCCAGTCGATATATTCACGTAAAATACTGATGGGTGCTTCGACGTGTTGTACGCCAAGAAATTGCGGTACCGGTGGCGTATAATTTTGCCAATCAATGCCCAATCCATTGGCTCTAGCGGCGTCTAGAGAGACCGGTGGAGTGCGTGGTCTTTTGCGTGCATGCTGTTCACGTACGGTGTCATATTCGCGCCGAGTGCGTGCGACAAACTCGTCTTTTTGCGCATCTGAAAGCAAAGCGGCAACCACTCCGACGGTACGTGAAGCATTCTGCACATAAGTTGTTGGCCCGCTGTAATTAGGCTCTATTTTTACCGCTGTATGTGCTTTTGATGTGGTTGCACCGCCAATTAATAAGGGCAATGAAAACCCTTGGCGCTCCATTTCTTTGGCCACATGCACCATTTCATCCAACGATGGGGTTATCAGCCCTGATAGGCCAATGATATCAACGTTTTGTTCCTTGGCAGTTTTCAAGATGGTTTCACACGGCACCATTACGCCCAAATCAATAATTTCATAATTATTGCATTGCAGAACGACCCCAACGATATTTTTGCCAATATCATGAACATCGCCTTTGACTGTCGCCAGCAGTACTTTTCCCGCGGCTCTGCCCGACTGTTTTGACGCCTCAATATAAGGTTCTAAATAAGCCACCGCTTGTTTCATTACTCGTGCCGATTTAACCACCTGAGGGAGAAACATTTTTCCTTCACCGAATAAGTCCCCCACCACGTTCATGCCGTTCATTAATGAACCTTCAATGACATCAATCGGCTTTTCAGCTCGCTGGCGTGCTTCTTCCGTATCTTCAATAATGAACTCAGTTATCCCTTTGACTAAAGAATATTCTAGCCGTTTTTCTACTTCCCAGGCGCGCCATTCAGCTTGCTGAATTTTTTGCTGTTCTTCGCCTTTATTGCCTTTATATTTTTCTGCTAACTCTAATAAGCGCTCAGTGCTATCTTCGTGACGATTAAGCACTACATCTTCGACTGCGTCTTTTAATTCTTGTGGTAAATCATCATAAATTGCCAATTGTCCGGCATTAACAATCCCCATATCCATGCCATTACGAATAGCGTAATACAGGAAAACAGCATGAATAGCTTCGCGAACTCCCTCATTACCACGGAACGAGAATGACACATTCGATACGCCGCCTGAAATTAAAGCATGCGGTAGTTGCTGTTTTATATCCTTACAAACCTCAATAAAATCAACTGCATAATTATTATGTTCAGCGATCCCCGTGGCTACCGCAAAAATATTAGGATCGAAAATAATATCTTCAGCAGGAAAACCCACTTGTTCGGTCAAAATACGATACGCTCGGCGGCAAATCTCAAGTTTACGTTCACGAGTGTCAGCCTGTCCGTCTTCATCAAATGCCATGACGACTACTGCGGCGCCGTATTTTCGCAGTTTTTTCGCGTGGTCAATAAAAACATCGACGCCTTCTTTCATCGAAATCGAGTTAACAATTCCTTTGCCTTGAATACATTTTAGCCCTTTTTCAATCACGTCCCATTTTGAGGAGTCGATCATAATTGGTACACGGGAAATATCGGGTTCACCGGCTATCAGATTCAAAAACCGCGTCATCGCGGCTTCTGCATCTAACATGCCTTCATCCATATTAATATCAATAATTTGAGCGCCGCTTTCAACCTGTTGGCGTGCCACATCCAGCGCTTCTTGATAGTTTTCTTCTTTGATAAGACGCTTGAATTTGGCCGAGCCGGTGACATTGGTACGTTCACCCACATTAACAAATAATGAATTTTGCCCAATATTTAACGGCTCAAGCCCTGAAAGCCGACATTCAATAGCTAATTCAGGAATTTTACGGGGAGCCTTTCCTTTCACCGCTTGCGCCATCGCTTGAATATGCAGCGGTGTGGTTCCACAGCATCCTCCCACCACATTTAGGTATCCCGCGTCAGCCCATTCACCAATTTGCTGAGCCATATTTTGAGCATCTAAATCATATTCACCAAAGGCATTAGGCAATCCTGCATTGGGGTGAGCACTCACATAACATTCAGCTATTCTAGATAATTCAGCCACATACTGGCGTAATTCATCTGGGCCTAGTGCGCAATTTAAGCCAAACGTAATAGGTCTTGCATGGCGTAACGAATTGTAAAAAGCCTCGGTGGTTTGTCCGGTTAATGTTCGTCCTGAAGCATCGGTGATCGTACCTGATATCATGACCGGCAGCTTATAACCTAATTGCTCAAATTCAGTTTCAACCGCATATACCGCGGCTTTAGCATTTAAAGTATCAAAAATAGTTTCTATCATGATCAGATCAACCCCGCCCTCAATGAGCGCACGAGTTGATTCTCGATAAGCCTCCACCAGCTGATCAAAATAAATATTACGGTAGGCAGGGTCGTTAACATCGGGTGAAATAGATGCAGTACGGTTAGTCGGGCCTAATACCCCCGCCACATAACGGGGTTTATCCGGAGTTTTGGCGGTCCATTGATCGGCACATTCACGGGCTATTTTAGCCGCGGTATAGTTTATCTCCGCGGAAAGTGCTTCCATTTTATAATCGGCCATTGCCACGGGTGTTGCATTAAAGGTATTAGTTTCAACAATATCTGCGCCCGCCGCAAAATATTGATCATGAATATCACGAATAATGTCTGGTTGAGTTAAAACTAAAAGGTCATTATTTCCTTTAACATCGCAAGGCCAATCTGCAAATCGTTGCCCGCGATATTGCTGTTCCGTTAATTTATGATGCTGGATCATCGTGCCCATCGCACCATCTAACACTAAAATCCTTTGTTGTAATTGTTGTTTTAATGCATTGATTTTATTGGACACCCTTGCCTCCAGCAACTAAAAAATCTGTAAATAAAATACCGCCCGAATATCATTCTAACAACTAAGAATACCGCTAATACTGGACGCCTATAGGGGAGAAATGTGTATAAATATTTATCCTATCACAACTGACTAAAGTTAAATGCGTTATATACTTGAGAGTTTTTCAGGTTGCAGGATAGCGAACGTTCAACTGATCAGATGAGTGTTTTACTCTGATATCATTCATAATAGACGATAATACGTTTTCCAATTAGGAGAGTCCTCAATGAGTACTGCGCCAATCAGTAAAAAAATAAAAAAAGCCAAGGGCCCCGCAAGTGGTGCTCCGGCTGCTGGGCAAGTTCAGTCCCTCAGCCGAGGCCTGACCTTGTTGGAATATATTTCTGAATCAATTGGTGGGGTCTCATTAACAGATTTAGCATTACAAGCAGGTTTGCCCAATTCGACCACTCACCGCCTATTAATGACATTAGAGCAGCATGGTTTTGTGCGCCAAACCGGCGATCTCGGTCTATGGGTTATCGCTTCCAATGCTTTTATTATTGGCAGTAGCTTCTTAGAAAGTCGCAATTTATTAGCCTTGGTACATCCTATTTTGCGCCGTTTGATGGAAGAATCGGGCGAAACGGTTAATCTAGCGATTTTAGATCATAGCGAATACGATGCAGTGATCGTCGATCAAGTCCAATGTAACGCGTTAATGCGTATGTCCGCGCCTATCGGAGGCAAACTTCCGATGCATGCCTCAGGTGCCGGAAAAGCTTTTTTGGCCACTTTACCTGAAGAACGGCTATTCCCACTGTTAAGTAGAAAAGGATTGCATGCATATACACCGCTGACTTTAACCAACCCATCTGCACTAAAAGAAAATCTGCAACAAGCTAAAAAACAAGGTTTTTCATACGATGATGAAGAGCATGCATTAGGATTACGTTGTATTGGCGCGTGTATTTATGATGAGCATAAAGAACCTTTTGCCGCGATCTCTATCTCCGGTCCATTATCACGTATTACTGATGATAGGATCACTGAATTAGGTGCAATGGTCATTAAAGCCGCTAAAGAAATTAGCCGTGAATACGGGGCGATCCGTTAATTTTATACCATTAACCTATTGATTTCAGACCAATAAGCGGGGGTCTGAAATCAAAACAATCGTCACTCTCTTGTGTAGCGGGTTATCGCCAATATCTCGGCTAATTCTCCCTCAATTTATTGTTCTCTCTATCCTCTAAATCAGTAATCTTAACGTTTCAGCGCTGAAGATTGACCGAGATCACAGATAAACACGATACTTGTCAACAGTTATTGCATCCTGAGGTTTTTCATTCAACAATGTTACCGGTAACATACGCCATAACAATCTATAAAATACTTAGGGTGGCCAAGTGCCCATTATGTTTTTAGATAATCCCTAAATAATTCAAAGCGTAGGCAGACGGCAAAACGAAGGTATTCTAATGAAAAATCAACACCAATCTTCCATCACAGTTCCTGTACATTCAGAAATAATGCGGATCACTAAACGTATTATTGAGCGCTCTAGACACACCCGAGAACAGTATCTCGCTAAGATTGAACAATCTCGCAGCCAGACTGTGCATCGTTCACAACTGGCGTGCGGAAATCTGGCTCATGGGTTTGCCGCCTGCCAAGCTGATGATAAAGCCGCGCTGAAAAGCATGACTCACGCCAATATCGCTATCGTGACTTCATATAACGATATGCTCTCTGCGCATCGTCCCTACGAAAATTATCCCGAAATTATTAAAGCCGCATTACATGAAAGCGGCTCGGTAGGGCAAGTGGCAGCCGGTGTGCCTGCAATGTGCGATGGAGTGACTCAAGGGCAAGATGGCATGGAGCTCTCCCTGCTAAGCCGTGATGTGATTGCAATGGCGACAGCTATTGGTCTTTCTCATAATATGTTCGATGGGGCATTATATTTGGGCGTATGCGATAAAATTATACCCGGTCTGATGATAGGCGCCCTGTCATTTGGTCATCTTCCGGCGGTTTTTATTCCTGCTGGCCCGATGACAACAGGTCTGCCTAATAAAGAAAAAGTGCGTATTCGCCAATTATATGCAGAAGGTAAAGTCGATCGCCAAGCGCTGCTTGAAGCAGAAGCCGCGTCTTATCATGGTATCGGGACCTGTACTTTTTATGGAACCGCCAATTCCAACCAAATGGTGATGGAAATCATGGGGCTGCATCTACCCGGCTCATCATTTGTCCATCCTGATACTCAACTACGCGATGAATTAACTAAAGCGGCAGCGCGCCAAGTCACTCGATTCACCGCACAATCGGGCAATTATTTGCCTGTCGGAAAATTAGTCGACGAAAAAGTTATTGTCAACGGTATCGTTGCCTTACTTGCAACAGGCGGTTCAACCAATTTAACCATGCACTTAGTCGCGATGGCTCGCGCTGCTGGTATCATCATCAACTGGGATGACTTCTCTGAATTATCGTCCATCGTTCCATTAATGTGCCGAATCTATCCAAATGGCCCAGCAGATATTAATCAATTCCAAGCTGCGGGAGGGGTATCTTTATTAGTTAAACAACTTCTGACCAAAGGCCTGCTGCATAATGATGTGCACACCGTCGCCGGTTTTGGACTATCACATTATACCTTAGAGCCTTGGTTGAATGACGGCCAACTAGATTGGCGCGAAGGCCCACAAACATCCTTAGATAATCAAGTTATTGCTGATATCCACCAGCCGTTTTCTGCTCACGGTGGAACCCGGGTGCTTTGCGGTAATTTAGGCCGTGCCGTAATGAAAACCTCAGCAGTTCCTGATGAAAATCAAATCATTGAAGCGCCTGCGGTGGTATTTAATAGCCAGCATGATATTACTGCCCGTTTTGAAGCCGGTGAATTAAATCACGACTGTGTCATTGTAGTTCGCTTTCAAGGCCCCGTCGCAAATGGTATGCCTGAGCTACACAAACTGATGCCACCTTTAGGTGTGTTAATGGATCGCGGCTATAAAGTTGCCTTGGTCACTGATGGTAGATTATCCGGCGCTTCGGGCAAAGTCCCCTCTGCTATCCATGTTACCCCCGAAGCGTATTCAGGCGGCTTATTAGCTAAAGTCTGCGATGGCGATATTATTCGAGTAAATGGAAAAACGAGCGAACTCACTTTATTAGTTGATGAACAAGAGCTTGCGACGAGACAGCCTTATCCAATAGATTTGAGCCAACAACGACAGGGTTCTGGCCGAGAGCTATTTGCCGCGCTACGCACTAATTTAACCGGCGCTGAAGAGGGAGCCTGTAGTGTTCACTTTTAGTTTCTAAAAACATAATTAGCGCAATATGACTGTATATATGTCGCAATATCTAGCAGATACTTTATAGGATAAAATGATGAATAATTGGAAATTGACACCAGAACAAATCTTAACTGCAGGCCCTATTGTTCCGGTGATTGTAATTAATGAACTCTCTCAAGCCGTACCTCTGGCAAAAGCATTAATTAGCGGTGGCGTTAAAGTGTTAGAAGTTACACTGAGAACAGAATGTGCTATCGACGCTATTCGCTTAATCGCACAAGAGGTTCCCGAAGCGATCGTCGGTGCAGGCACAGTTATTAATTCAAAACAATTACAAGCAGTTACTGAGGCTGGTGCGCAGTTTGCTATCAGCCCAGGCTTAACAGATAACCTACTCGATGCCGCGGTTAAAGGATCTATTCCATTGATCCCGGGCATCAGTTCAGTCTCTGAATTAATGCTTGGCATGAACTATGGATTAACTGAATTCAAGTTTTTCCCTGCTGAAGCGAATGGAGGTGTTAAAGCCCTCAAAGCTATCGCTGGACCTTTTTCTCAAGTCCGTTTTTGCCCAACGGGGGGAATTTCGCCCGCTAACTACCGCGATTATTTAGCACTCGATAGCGTGCTATGTATTGGCGGTTCTTGGATTGTTCCTGCTGATGCCTTACAACAAGGTGACTATGCACGGATCACTCAATTGGCTAAAGACGCTGTTGCGGGTGCGGCTGCTTAATTAATAGCTTTGGCATAATCAATTATTCTAAATAATAAGTTAACTGGCTAATCTATTATCCCAATGGGCTGTTTTAAGTATTATTATCATAATTCAGCCATTGGGATTTTCTTTTTGCTCCCTTATTACTTATCCCCTTCTTCCCGCTCTATTACGTATTGTAATAACTGCATATTTTAGTCTGTAAATTGCTGGCAAAAACGACGTTCAAGTGGATATGCAAATACATCTTCAATATATCCATCGCGGATACGTTGCTGTAATGCTTGCCAATAAGACACCGTAAATAATTCACAATGACAACGCGTAAAATAATCGCGGATTTGCGGGTCATAGCATAAAAATAGTGCCAGTTCTTCAGGAAAAACATCATTCTCTGCAACACTATACCAAGGTTCCGAAGCTAACTCTTGCTCCGGTGATAATGCCTCTGGAATGCGACGAAAATTCATTGCTGTCATATAATTAATTTCATCATAATCATAGAAAATAACCCGAGAATGCCGTGTCACTCCAAAATTTTTAAATAGCATATCGCCAGGGAAAATATTTGCGGCAGCTAACTGTTTGATCGCTTGACCATATTCCTGAACAATATTTTTTAATTGCTGATCGTCAGCCTGATCCATATAAATATTTAGAGGGATCATCTTACGTTCCATATACAAATGTTTAATCCGTATTTGATCGCCTAGATCGTCTATCTGAGAGGGGGCTTCATTCAATAATTCATCGAACAATAATGGGCTAATAAATTTTTTCTCGATCACAAAATTTTCAAACTCTTGCGTATCCGCCATACGTCCAACGCGATCATGCTCTTTGACTAAACGATAGCACTCCAATACCCGCTCTTTGGTGACTTCTTTTTGCGGTGAAAATTTATCTTTTATAATCTTAAAAACCCTATCAAATGATGGGGATGTAAATACAAGCATCACCATTCCCTTAACGCCGGGCGCAATCGAGAATTGTTCTCTTGAAAAATTAATATATGCTAAATATTCACGGTAATATTCTGTTTTCCCATGCTTCTGGCAGCCAATCGCCATATACAGTTCAGCGATTGACTTACAGGGTAAAATTTCACGTAGCCAAAAGACTAAAGCGGCAGGAAATGGGGCATAAACCATAAAATAAGATCGCGCGAAACCAAATACAATGCTCGCTTCATCGAAATCAGTTAAGCAACTATCAACATACATCTGCCCATGTTCATCTCTATGTATCGGTAACAAAAAAGGATAAATTTGCTGATCGATAGAAATTTTACCGACTAACCAAGCCGCTTTATTTCGATAAAACAGCTCATTAGCAATCTGTAATTGGGTAGGATAACGCTGTTGAAAAATAAATTGATGAGCTAAATGCTGGTAAATATATTCCACATCTCGGGCTAAATTTTGCCACGCTAAACGTAAAGAAAGCCCAGAAAGTATTTGAGTTAATACTGCTGAAATATTATCTTTTATCAGATAGTCACGTGCCAAAGGACGAGGAATATCACGAAATCTATCTGCTGGCTGAGAGGTAAAAATAAACAAATTATCGGGGGTAAGATCACGGTGTTGGAACAAACGACAATACACCGAATTAAAAAAGCTCTCTGCAATTTCAAATCGTGGATAATCAGGCAATAATTGGCAATATAGCTGTTTAATCTCAGCTAAAATATGCGGTGTTAATCCATCAATTAAGCCCATGCAACGCAATTGCGCTACGACTAAACCGACATGATGATCATAAAGCTGAATACGCTGCTTCATTGCATGTTGTACATTGTGCCAGTCTGCGAGTTCAAAACGCTTTTGTGCGCCAGATGTTATCTCTAGAAAACGCCCATATTGCGCATCGAATCCTTGCAAAATAGTTTGTGCGATTATTTGCTGTATCGATAATTTCATCGTCGTCCCCAGCAGAAAATAGGCACTAAGTAAGTGCCTGATATCATCATGAATCGATTATTCTGTACATAAACAGAGCGCAATCGCTTTTCTAAAGAGTCAACTAGAATTGATCTTCTTCCGTAGATCCGGTTAACGCCGTCACTGACGAATTACCTCCCTGAATAATATTGGTCACTTGATCAAAATAACCGGTACCGACTTCTTGCTGATGAGACGCAAAAGTATAGCCTTGTTGCTGCGCGGCAAATTCTCGTTCCTGTACTTTTTCAACATAATGCTTCATGCCTTGGCCTCGAGCATACGCATGTGCCAAATCAAACATGTTAAACCACATGCTATGAATGCCAGCAAGAGTAATAAATTGGAAGCGATAGCCCATTTCTGATAACTCATCTTGAAAGCGAGCAATGGTTGCATCGTCCAGATTTTTCTTCCAATTAAAAGACGGAGAACAATTGTATGCCAATAATTTCCCTGGATATTCCGCATGGATCGCCTCAGCAAAACGACGTGCAGCATCCAGATCAGGTTTCGAAGTCTCACACCAAACTAAATCCGCATACGGGGCATATGCCAAACCGCGGCTAATCGCTTGATCGATACCCGCCTTTACGCGGAAGAATCCTTCAGATGTACGTTCGCCGGTAATAAATGGTTTATCGTACGGATCACAATCTGAGGTTAATAAATCTGCAGCATCAGCATCTGTACGTGCAATCAGCAAAGTAGGAATACCTGACACATCAGCGGCTAAACGAGCAGCGGTTAATTTCTGTACCGCTTCTTGTGTCGAAACTAAAACTTTCCCCCCCATGTGACCACATTTTTTTACTGCTGCTAGCTGATCTTCAAAGTGAACTGCGGCCGCTCCTGCCTCAATCATGGCCTTCATCAATTCAAACGCATTTAATACCCCACCAAAACCGGCTTCAGCATCAGCAACAATAGGTAAAAAATAATCGATGTATTTTTCGTTTTCAGGGCCAATTCCATTAGACCACTGGATTTGATCTGCGCGTCTAAAACTATTATTAATACGTTTAATTACTTCAGGGACAGAATCTACGGGATATAGCGATTGATCAGGATACATACTCGAAGCGGTATTAGCATCTGCTGCGACTTGCCAGCCCGATAAATAAATCGCTTCAATCCCTGCTTTGGCTTGCTGTAAGGCTTGTCCCCCTGTCAATGCCCCCAATCCATTTACATAACCTTTCTTCGCTCCCCCCGTCAATAATGCCCACAGCTTTTCAGCTCCATGCCGCGCGAAAGTATATTCAGGATGAACTGAGCCTCGTAACTTAATCACCTCTTGTGCACTGTAAGAACGTTTAATCCCTGCCCAACGATCTGACAGCCATTCTTTCTCTAATTGCGCAATTTGTTGTTCTCTTGACGTTGTCATTGTTCTGTTCCTTTTTAGCAAATAACGATTTAGCAAATAACTATCATCAAAGGGCTAATCCAATAATTGATAACCAGGAACAGTTAAAAATTCGATTAACTCATCTTGCGTCGTGATTGTGCGCATCAGTTCTGCTGCCTCTTTGAAACGCCCACTTTGAAAACGAACGTCGCCAAGTTCTTGTTGGATCACTTGTAGTTCTTCATCCAACATTTCAATAAACAGCGATTTAGTGATTTTTTGACCGTTAGACAGTGTCTTACCATGACGGATCCATTGCCAAATAGATGTCCTTGATATCTCGGCCGTTGCTGCGTCCTCCATCAAACCATAAATAGGAACACACCCATTACCATCGATCCAAGCCTCGATATACTGCACTGCAATACGAATATTGGCGCGCATGCCCGCTTCAGTTATCTCACCTTCGCAAGGCTCAAGCAGTTGTTCTGCCGTTATCGGAGCCTCTCCCTCACGCATAATATCTAGCTGATTTTTACGCTTTCCAAGCGCCTGATCAAAAATGGCTAATACACAACTGGCCAGCCCTGGATGAGCAATCCATGTACCATCATGCCCATTATCAGCTTCCAGTTGCTTATCAGCGGTCACTTTTGCCAGCACCTGCTGATTGAGCGCCGTATCTTTACTTGGAATAAATGCCGACATTCCTCCCATAGCAAAAGCACCTCGTTTATGGCAGGTTTTAATCAATAATCGAGAATAGGCATTCAAGAATGATTGAGTCATCGTAACGCTTTGACGATCGGGTAACACGCGGTCAGGATATTCTTTTAATGTCTTGATATAACTAAATATATAATCCCAACGCCCGCAATTAAGCCCCACTATGTGATGGCGAAGGTAATAAAGGATTTCATCCATTTGAAAAACAGCCGGTAATGTTTCAATTAGAACAGTCGCTTTAATCGTACCGCGTGGAAGGGAGAATTGATCTTCAGCGTAGCTAAAAACATCACTCCACCATTGTGCTTCCTGCCATGATTCTAATTTTGGAAGATAAAAATAAGGGCCACTACCTTTCTTCAATAAAGCCTGATGATTGAGAAAGAAATACACCGCAAAATCAAACAATCCGCCAGGAATTGGTTGGCCATCCAATAAGACATGTTTTTCATCCAGATGTAGCCCGCGTACTCGAGCAATTAATACCGCAGGATCTGACTTTAATTGATAAACTTTCCCCTGCTCATTCTGAAAAGAAATAGTCCCATTAATTGCATCCCGCAAATTAATTTGACCATCGATTAATTTTTCCCATGCCGGAGAAAGAGAGTCCTCAAAATCAGCCATAAAGACTTTTGCTCGTGAATTCAATGCATTAATTACCATTTTGCGATCAACAGGACCGGTAATTTCAACACGACGATCTTCTAAATCAACAGGTATATTTTGTATTTTCCAATCATCATTTTTAATGGAATTTGTTTCCGAAATAAAATTCGGAAGAATACCTTTGTCAATTCGCTGCTGATAAACTTTGCGCTTTTCTAATAATAACCTCCTGCGCACTGAGAAGCACTCAGACAGTAATGTGATAAATTCAATTAGATCAGTGGTTAAAATTTCTTTAGCTTGATTTGAGGGGGCTTTAGTAAAAAACAATTGAGATGTTAATAGCTGTTCATTCATCGGTTGATCCTTATTTATCCCGAGCGATAAATTAAGACTAACCTAAAAGTAAATAAAATCAAAAACGGTTTCCATTTTAGCACTTAAATTAGTTTAACCCAATGATATTAAATAAATAAATGTAATTATGATAAATAACTGTTAGAAATATAGAATTTAAATAATAGTGTTAAGTAAATGTTAACTAATACTTTCTTGATTTTAACTGAACTAATAAGATTCACCGATATAGCCATGTCTATTCGGCTACTCTCAAGTAAATATTAGCATTTAACACCAAAAATAAGAATATCTACAGTATATTATTTTATTAACAGACTGGATATTATTTATTTATAGAATAAAGAATTGAACTTAATCAAGTGTTGGATTCATATCACTAAGATCATAAGGTGTGATCTGATACACAAAATAGTTTAACCAATTTGAAAACAACAGATGCCCATGACTGCGCCAAGTTAATAAAGGATCTTTATTAGGATCATCATCAGTAAAGTAATTACACGGAATAACCGGAGATAAACCAGCCTTTTCATCACGCCAAAATTCTTGAGCTAACGTACCAGCATCATACTCGGGATGACCGGTAACAAATGCCATCCTTTTATCTTTCGTTGCACAGAGATACACGCCCGCTTCTTCTGATGATGCTAAAATATCAAGATCTGTATTCTCACGAATATATTCTTCAGGAAAATCTGCATAGCGTGATTGAGGTGCAAAAAAACTCGCATCAAAACCACGAGTCAATAATGCATGAGGCTGCAAAGTATTATGCTTGTATACGCCCGATAATTTATCTTTTCGGGTTAATTTAGGCAGTCCATATAAAATATTTAATCCTGCCTGTACAGCCCAACAAATGAATAAGGTTGATGTTACATGCTCCTTAGCCCAATGAATAATTTTTTCAATTTGCGGCCAATAAGCTACATCATCAAATTCAACCAACCCTAATGGTGCGCCCGTAATAATCAAACCGTCAAAATTTTGCTGCTTAATATCATCAAAATCACAGTAAAAAGTATCTAGATGCTCTGCTGGGGTATTTTTAGATTCCCGTTGATCGATCCGTAATAATTGGATATCAATCTGTAAAGGAGTATTAGACAATAAACGTAACAATTGATTTTCGGTTTCAATTTTTTTAGGCATCAGATTTAGGATCAGCACTTTCAATGGTCGAATATCCTGAAATCGTGCTCTTGTTGATGTCATAACAAAAACATTCTCTTCGAGCAAAAAATTAACCGCAGGTAATTCATCAGGTAAACGGATCGGCATCACTAAACCCCTTTTTTATTTTTAACCGTATAGACTTCTAGAATGCTAAATAATTTAGCCAAACTAATTTGATTTGTCGAGTAATTCATCCCAATATGAATTTTATTCAATCATATGAATTCCAGTACAAATTAATTTCACTACGTTAATAATCTCATTTTATGTAAATATAGAGATTAGAGGTTTATATATGCTTGAATACAAACTGAGATTAAATGCTATCTGTGTTAATTATCTTTATAATATTGATTATATTTAATGACTAATTAAGGAAAATAAATTAATTATATTGATATTTATTCTAAAAAATTATTAATATTAAAATATTGCAAGTCAAATACAACACATTTATGTTAAATCACAAATAATTCTTCCCTGCTAAGTTTTATATAATTATTTAATTTAAATAAAATTGACTAGAAAGTATTATCTATAGAGTTAGCTAATCTATAGTGATAGTGATAGTGATAAATAATATATTATTAAGATCAAATTATTACCCTATCAGTAAAATCTTCAAATAACTATATGATATTTTTTACTCAATAAATTATAGATCAAGCTAATACTCAGTACTATGAATCTTAAATAAATCATTAAAGCTTTGCGAAACACTTCGCAGTATATTGAGTACCAGATAAATTCTTAAAATCAGCCTATGAAGCTAATCGCAAAACCAACGAATTAACTTAGACAAATCAAATATTAAAATTTAATTTCTTATACTTATATGTATGAGGATATTTTTATTACGAAGAGTAATGTTCTATTTTATTGATATAGATTTCTTAACTATGAGTAATTGACTAGTAGATATTATTTTATTCAATTATTTCAATAACTTAGTTTAATATGAGGAAAAATCATCTAAAAAAAGGAATTCTTAGCGTAATAGATTGAGGCGATAATTTAACTGAACACCAAACAACTTGATTTAGTTTAGTTTAGTTTAGTTTAGTTATGAGAATAATTAATCATTATTGCAGAAAATAAGGCATAAATAATCCGATTACAGAGCTATTTTTATCTATAATTTCAATAAATTATATTACTTAATACTTATTATAAAGATCTAATGTATTTTATTAAAAAGCGATGATGGATTTTAATCATACTGTAGCTATAATAAATTGTTATTAGCCGTAATTGATTATTTATATTACTAAAAGAATATTAATTTTTATCTGATTATATTATTAAACAATATTCAATTGTTATTATTTTTATTGCAATCCAAGTCTAGTTAAATCAGTTTTTAATCTCTTAGCCATAATAGTTTTAAATTACCGATATTACTTATTTATTATTCATCTACGGTACTGAAGCTGATATCAATTTGAATTTAATTATTAATACTTATTCAAAAACTTGTTTAAAAAATAGTGAGTTATTATTTAATATAAAAATAAAGATTATAAAGAAAGCGTTATTGAACACATTGAAAATGTATCGCTATAATTCTATCGTTCTAGGGTAGCAATAGACTCTAGTGAATATTAAGAAGTTTATCAAATATGTAAGCTCCAATATTCAATCATCTATAGCTTATGACTGTTATCAATATTTACTTGCAGAACGCATGAATAGGAGATTAAAGATTAGATCATTTACTGGTAAAACCGAGTAATCTAAAATAGGCGAGAATTTTAATTGATGAATCAATAGTAATTTGATATCAATAGAGGCTTATTAATAATTAAATTATAAGACACTCAATGAAGTCGGCTATGAATAGGCAGAGAAAATACACTTTATCCCTCTAACTAGTTGTTTATTTTTATCTTTTCTATC
>NZ_LGAA01000008.1 GCF_001294465.1 Moellerella wisconsensis ATCC 35017 | reverse complement strand
CACTTTCTTAGCTCAACTGCTGCAATCCACAGCAAAAGCATTACTTATACGCTTTTGTCTACAGAGTTATCCACAACCGTTAAAATCCTTGAAATTTAACGCGCAATACGCAATCGTTTGCGTTACAATTACAGCTATTAATAGTCATCGTTTTTATTTATCTGCATTGAGATTGTGGGAGATTGTAGGCAATTTTACTTGCGATAATCTGAATTCAACGCTGGAAGTATGCGAGTCAGCTCCGAAATTCGTCTGATATCGTTTATATACATGAGCAGGATTCAAAATAGTCGAGTAATTTAAAGTATCGGTTGGATATTACCTGCCGTCTCTGATTTATCTAACACAATTTTATTGCACTCTTTATTATACTTTATATATAAGCCTAGATATAAGCCAAGGGATCAAACTCATGCAACAGCTTCGTCCTATTCGTCGTGCCCTTCTCAGTGTTTCTGATAAAACAGGGATTGTTGAATTCGCTAAAGCATTATCTAGCCGAGGTGTTGAGCTACTCTCAACCGGTGGTACTGCTAAGTTACTTGCCAATTCAGGCCTGCCAGTGACTGAGGTTTCCGATTACACTGGTTTTCCTGAGATGATGGATGGTCGAGTTAAAACATTGCATCCAAAAGTTCATGGTGGGATCCTCGGACGTAGAGGGATTGATGATGAAATTATGCAGCAACATGATATTGCCCCTATTGATATGGTCGTCGTCAATTTATACCCTTTCGCTAAAACGGTCGCTAAGCCTGATTGTTCATTAGAAGATGCGGTTGAGAATATTGATATTGGTGGACCAACCATGGTGCGCTCTGCTGCCAAAAATCATAAAGATGTAGCTATCGTAGTTAATAGCAATGATTACGATAAAATTATTGAAGAAATGGATAATCATCAAAATAAGTTAAATTTATCGACTCGTTTTGATTTAGCAATTAAAGCTTTCGAGCATACCGCAGCCTATGACGGTATGATCGCCAATTATTTTGGCCAATTAGTTGCCCCTTATTATGGTGATACTACCCAACCTTCTGGCCGTTTTCCTCGAACCTTGAATCTTAACTTCGTTAAAAAGCAAGATATGCGCTACGGTGAAAATAGCCATCAGGACGCAGCTTTCTATATAGAAGAAGGCGCACAGGAAGCTTCTGTTGCAACGGCAATTCAAATTCAAGGAAAAGCACTTTCTTATAATAATATTGCGGATACTGACGCTGCATTAGAATGTGTAAAATCATTTACAGATGCGGCCTGTGTCATTGTTAAGCACGCAAACCCTTGTGGCGTGGCGATTGGTGATAATATTTTCACCGCTTATGAACGTGCCTTTAAAACAGATCCAACATCTGCTTTCGGTGGAATTATTGCATTTAATCGTGAACTCGATAAAACCACTGCGGCTGCAATTATTGAACGTCAATTTGTTGAAGTTATTATTGCTCCAGCCATTACGGAAGAAGCCAAAGCTATTCTATCTAGCAAACAAAATGTTCGTGTGTTGAGTTGTGGTTATTGGAATGAAACCATGGCAAGTTTAGATTTTAAACGAGTGAACGGTGGATTATTAGTTCAAGATAAAGATCTAGGCATGGTGAGCCAAGATGATTTACGAATAGTCACTAAACGCCAACCTACTGAGCGTGAAATGAAAGATGCTTTATTCTGCTGGAAAGTGGCTAAATTTGTTAAGTCGAATGCCATCGTATACGCCAAAAATGATATGACTATGGGAATTGGTGCAGGACAAATGAGTCGAGTTTATTCTGCTAAAATTGCAGGAATAAAAGCTGCCGATGAAGGATTAGAAGTTGCAGGCTGCGCAATGGCCTCCGATGCCTTTTTCCCATTCCGTGATGGGATTGATGCTGCTGCTGCTGTCGGAGTCACTTGTGTGATTCAACCTGGCGGCTCAATCCGAGATAATGAAATTATAGAAGCAGCAAATGAGCATGGCATTGCAATGATTTTCACTGGTATGCGTCATTTCCGTCACTAATAAATAGGATAAATAATTATGAATATTTTAATTATTGGCGGTGGCGGTCGTGAACATGCCCTCGCATGGAAAGCAACACAATCCCCTTTAGCAGATAAAGTGTATGTTGCACCAGGAAATGCAGGAACCGCGTTAGAACCGGCATTAGAAAATGTTGATATTTCTGCGACCGATATTCCAGCCTTGATTGATTTCGCTAAACAGCACGATATTGGTTTAACCATTGTGGGCCCTGAGGCCCCTTTAGTTATCGGTATCGTTGATGCATTTAAAGCTGAAGGATTAACTATTTTTGGCCCGACGCAAGGCGCAGCACAGCTTGAAGGATCAAAAGCATTCACTAAAGATTTTTTAGCTCGCCATAACATTCCTAGTGCTAATTATCAGAATTTTACTGAAATTAAACCTGCGCTAGCCTATCTGGATAAAGTAGGCGCACCGATTGTCATCAAAGCAGACGGATTAGCTGCGGGCAAAGGAGTGATTGTCGCCATGACTTTGCAAGAAGCTAAAGATGCTGTCAATGATATGTTAGCGGGTAATGCGTTCGGAGATGCGGGTCATCGTATTGTTATTGAAGAGTTTTTAGACGGTGAAGAAGCCAGCTTTATTGTTATGGTTGACGGTGAAAATGTAGTTCCAATGGCAACCAGCCAAGATCATAAACGTGTCGGTGATGGAGATAGCGGCCCAAATACCGGGGGGATGGGAGCATATTCACCAGCTCCTGTGGTCACTGATCAAGTCCATCAACGTGTTATGGAACAAGTTATTTATCCTACCGTTGCAGGAATGGCAGCAGAAGGATTACGCTATCAGGGCTTTCTTTACGCAGGTTTAATGATTGATAGTCAAGGCAATCCAAAAGTGATTGAATTTAATTGCCGCTTTGGTGATCCTGAGACACAACCGATAATGCTACGCATGGAGTCAGATTTAGTCGAGCTGTGTCTTGCCGGTGCTAACGGGCAGCTAGGGGGTAAAAAATCACAATGGAATCCACGTCCAGCCTTAGGGATTGTGATTGCGGCGGGAGGATATCCTGGTGATTATCGTCAAGGCGATATCATTGCAGGGCTTGAGCCAACTAGCTCAATGGAAACCAAAGTGTTCCATGCAGGTACCGCAATGAAAAATGGCGATGTTATTACTGCCGGAGGCCGTGTTTTGTGTGTTACCGCTCTAGGTGATGATATTGAACAAGCACAGAAGAATGCCTATCAAGCCGCTAAAGATATTCATTGGGAAGGCAGCTTCTATCGCAATGATATTGGTTATCGTGCTATTGCACGTTTGAAGTAATCAAAAATAGATTTAAGCAATCAGGCGGAGATAAGTTATTACAAGCTTTTTTCCGTCGGTTGCCATTTACAGAAATTATCATTAGCAACCATTAATAACTGATTACCTGCGGGCGCTTCCAGCCATGCAATGGTCAACTTATTCTGCTTCTGCCCTCGACTTTCTCGTTCTCGTTGCTTTAACCAATTTTCTGCATAGGGTTCAAAACTGACTTTGCGAATTTCACCATCACACGTCTCAATTTTGCCTTGTTGCCAATAGCCTTGATAAAGCTTGATATCACCGACAACCAGTGCGGTACTAATATCAAGAATACGATTAGCTTCAAAACGCCAGCGGGTAATATCATCTGAAGATAATGGGGTTTTTTGGGAGGCCGTTTCGCGCTGCATAAAAATGGCATCGTTATTTCGATTAAAACGAAGCTGTTCTTGGATTTGTTGCTCTCCGGCATGCAAGATCTGGCTACGTACCTGCCATAATTGACCATCACGATATTCAAAGAAAGTCACTGAAGTGTTTTGATCTTGGTACGGACTATAAACCACCATCAAGACTTGTGGTTCATTTTGTGGATCATTAAGGCGCCATAAACGTATTACGCCATCATCAGCAATAAATCCACTTGCACTAAACGTGGGAAGTGTAGGCTGACTAGAACAGGCGCTGAGTATTGAAGCAGTCCCCAATACCAGCAGCCACTGTCGAATTTGCAAAAGGGGACGCATCGTACCCCCTCTGATAATTCTTTTATACAACTTAATTAGCTTGCTTTTACCGTTTCTTTCAGTGCTTTACCAGCAACGAAAGCAGGTACATTCGCTGCTTCAATTTTGATTTCTTGACCAGTCTGTGGGTTACGGCCAGTACGCTCCGCACGATGATTGACTTTAAAAGTACCGAAACCAACCAGCTGTACTGATTCGCCGTTGACCAGAGCTTCAGAAATAGCTTTCAGTGTTGCTTCCAGAGCTTCTTTAGCCTGTACTTTAGTCAGGTCAGCATTTTTTGCGATAGCATCAACTAATTCGGTCTTGTTCATAAATTATCCTTACACAGTGTGTTTATCGTTTGCAAAGCATCGAGTGCGTCGGATATGCCAATTAGACAGCCCCTGATACACGCCCCGATAGCCACTTCTTCTCGCCCCTAAATGTAGACCAGAGTAGGGGCAAATGTGAAGCCTTAGAACTCAGCATTTATCGCTCTGAGTCACGTTTTCATGACGAAATACGAAAAATCAGGCCAATTCAATGCCAATATTGCTGATCCCCGTTTCACGGAGGTCAGATCTTAATCCTTTAATCAGGTCTACATCACGCTCTTCGCAAGCAGCTAATAACCGAAATATTTCCCATTGAATGTCCCATTCTTCTTCAATTTCAGGAACAATCTTTAATTCATCATCTGACATCTCTTTGCCAGTCTGAGTCATAATAAGCATAGCAACAGTGCGAATCGAAATCTCACTGACGGCAATAGTATGCTCTAATGTTTCACCACTCAATTTAGAGTGAACTAGCTCACCTAAAGCAATACAAGCATCGATAGCTGGATACACACCATACATATCATAATCATCCGAGTTTGGGATGATAGTTTCTAATTTTTCTAATTGATTATCGAAATTCACTTTACTGTCTTTAACAGAAAGCGTCTCCCACACCAGATCCAATATCGACCGATAAACTTTTGGATCACTAAACTCTGTTTGCAGACAGAACATTTGATAGTTGGGATACATTCTTTCGCATAAACACGCCATAAAAGTGACATGCTGCCAGCTTTCTAATTTTTCCAACCTCAAATGAATAGGATTTTTTATCATGTCTCTGGGCTCATCAATATTAATACGTCGCAGTTTACCTGAAAATCTAATAATGCCACATATTTTGCTGATATTTAGCGTGATTTATTAATCATTTGCTTAAATTTTGTTCGATTCGAAGCAATTCCATCCGCCATGCGCGTCGGTTCAGGTAGTCTATAGCCCTTTAAACACTGCTCTACCCACCAAAGGGAGCTTGCTAAACTAACTTTATGCCCCGGTGAAATATACAAAGGATTACAACGTTTTTTACTGCGCAGCACCCAACCAAGCTGCTGAGTTTTATCCATCAGTGGTTGATAACTTCCCGGTTGTTGATCAATCTCCGAATGAGTTCCAAATAATCGACTTTTAGCAACACCAATAGTTGGGATATCCACCAGCAAACCAAAATGACAAGCCACTCCAAAATAACGAGGATGTGCAATTCCCTGACCATCAATTAACACTAATTGTGGTTTATGTTGGAGAAATTGCCAAGCCTCATATAACGCAGGACATTCACGAAAAGATAATAAACCGGGAATATAGGGTAATAAGGTAGGAATACGGGCGATTTGGTACTCAACCAATTCCAGTTCTGGCCACGTCATAACAGCAATAGCGGCACGAGTTACTGTGCCTTGCTGTTCAAATCCAACATCTGCACCTGCAATTAATCTGGGTGTCGCGAAATCATCAGTTAATACAACTTGGCGAGATTTTTCTAACTGCTGCTGGCGTAATTCCGAAGTATCTATTGCCATCGTCTCCCCCGCAAAACTCTTTGTGTTTCAATATATTTTAATCTTATCCGAAATAATAAGTTATTTTGCTAAAATAATACTAACCTCTCTGTATCAAGCCGATGACTAACTCTTGATAGCTACAGAATTTGATAATATTAGCATAACCTTCTCGGCGTAATTGAGCCGCTAACATACGGTAACCCAAGCTTTATCGACTTTACCTAAAGAGATCAATGACTTTTTGGTGCAATTAAAGCCTGTATTCATCAAGCAGTTTAATAGGCCGAATTTACCAAATATAAAACATTAAACGGCTGAGATTGATCACTATAACTCGGCATAAGTGCTTAATTGAATTTTGCGTTTTATACTCTTGAACCAATACCTTATAGCAGCTCTTTCGCAAAAAAGGCACTTATAGATTCAACCTGTCAACGCAATACCCTTTTCCATGACTTTTTTCAATATTTTGAATTACAATGTCTTTCTCGGCCTATCGTTCAAGGGCAAGAGACCCTCGCATTAGCCACCAAGTAAGGCTATGGTGCGCCGGACGCTGCTTCTTTCGGGATAGCAGATCAATTACTTTATAACTAGAAAGTAAAATTCAAGACGGAGCAATCAGTACGCTTATTTGATAGCTTTGAAGGTGATAGCTTTGAAAATAATCGTCAAAATATGTCTTTCAAATACAGATATTAGGAAGACTTAGACGGTATCGACATATTCCCAGATATGGGGTTCAATAATGCTCTTATTTATAAATACGTTGGTCTATAAATACTTTGGTCTATAAGTGCTTTGGTCTATAAGTGCTTTGGTTTATAAATAATAACGAGGTATTCAATACATTTTTCTGTATCAAATACGCCCGTTATTAATACCGTTTTTATCCCACTATTTTCTCTTCTGGATTATTTATGATACGCCCGAGAGAATTGATGAACTGCATTGACGAATGTTCCGGCATTTTCTGGTGGCACATCCTGATGAATACCGTGGCCGAGGTTAAATACATGGCCATTACCTTCACCAAAACCCGCCAAAATAGTTTTTACTTCTTCTTCAATGCGAGGCGCAGAAGCATATAGCATCGAAGGATCCATATTCCCTTGTAACGCAACTTTTTCGCCAACTCTGCGACGCGCTTCGGCAATATCGATAGTCCAATCAAGACCTAATGCATCACAACCTGTCGCAACCATTGCCTCAAGCCATTGCCCACCACCTTTGGTAAACAAAGTTACTGGTACACGGCGTCCGTCATTTTCACGGATTAAGCCATCGACAATCTTATGCATATAATTGAGTGAGAATAATTGATAATCACGCGGTGTTAATACTCCGCCCCATGAATCAAAAATCATAACTGATTGCGCGCCCGCCTTAATTTGAGCATTAAGATATAAAATCACGCTATCAGCCAGTTTATCTAGCAACAGATGCAATGATTGTGGATCGGCATACATCATTTTTTTTATTTTAGTAAACGCTTTACTGCTGCCGCCTTCAACCATATACGTTGCCAGCGTCCACGGGCTACCGGAGAATCCGATTAAAGGCACGTCACCTTTTAAGGCTTTACGGATAGCTCTCACCGCATTCATCACATAACCCAATTCTTGCTCGGGATCTTGTACAGGAATTTTTTTGACATCGGCAGCACAAGTGATCGGATGTTTAAACCGAGGGCCTTCTCCGGCTTCAAAATAGAGACCTAATCCCATCGCATCTGGAATAGTTAGAATGTCTGAGAATAAAATTGCCGCATCTAATGGAAAGCGTCTAAGTGGCTGGAGTGTGACTTCGCAAGCCAATTCTGTATTTTTGCATAATGAGAGGAAATCTCCCGCTTGCGCTCTTGTCGCTTTATATTCTGGCAAGTAACGCCCCGCTTGTCGCATCATCCATACCGGTGTTACATCTACAGGTTGGCGAAGCAATGCACGCAAGTAGCGGTCATTTTTCAACTCAGTCATCATTCACTCCATTTATTAAGTGGCCGCCGAAAATGGCTGCAAATATTGGGCACTATTGTAGCATGCTAATTGATTAAAAACCGTTTAGCGCCCCTTAAAAACCTAAGGTCTACTAGGCACTTTCATCATCACTATTCTTGATTGCGACATAATGCAACCGTATCTTCAATTAATCGACGAGCTATCGTTTCTGAACTCGGGATTTTGGGTAATTCATCATAATGATACCAATCAGCCTGAATAAGCTCATGTGGGTCAACTTCGATCTCTCCGCTGTCATAGTCTGCCAAAAATCCCATCATTAACGAATGAGGGAATGGCCATGGCTGCGATGAAACATAACGAATATTTTTAATTTTAATTTGGCTCTCTTCCATAACCTCTCGAGCCACTGCTTCTTCTAACGTTTCTCCAACCTCCACGAAACCCGCTAAAACGGTAAAGACCGGATTTTGTTTATGACGACGATGTTGGGCCAATAAAATATGCGAATCACGACGGATAGCCACAATAATGCACGGAGCAATTTGCGGATAATAGCGCTCTTGGCAGTGGTCACATAAACATGCCCACTCGGTTGGGCTGTGGCGCATTAATGTTCCACAATAACCACAATAACGATGTGAGCGATAAAATTCCGCCAGCTGTACACCGCGCCCAGCAAGACGAAATAAACCTTCATCTTGTGCTGCGACCATTCTTGGCGAGACCATATCGATAGGCATTTTTTCTGCAATTAGCCAAACTAACTCACCTTGCCATTCACCAATAATAGTTGCCGTTTTACCCACCAGTGACCATTTTTCTGCCGTGCCATAAGGAGCATCTCCTTTCGGTAGCCATAAACGCCCCGCAAAACAAACAAACCACCAGCCACTTTCTGTTCCCGTTAATATTATTTTTTTCATAAGCTTATATTTCTATCACGTTGATATTTATAAATTATAATATGCCAGTAATATAAAGATACTCTGTTCTGCTGAAATATCATTCATTAATTTCTAGTCTTTTTGTAAGAGAAATATTCAGTGATGTAATCCATTTTGTATTGTCCCCAGCGAATTGTCTAAAAAGTGTCATCAATATTTCAATTGTTTGTCATCTAATATTCTTACCCTGAACACGTTTCAATAACTGAAATATTAATCGTGATTCCGTTTATCGTCAGAAATACAGTGAGAACAAAATGAAATATATGTTATCCGCAATAATAATGACTCTCGCAACTTCTGTTTATGCACAAAGCAATGAAAATAATGTCGCCGAACTGATTAAAGCCGCAAAGAAAGAGGGCCAAATTTATAGTGTCGGAATGCCAGACAGTTGGGCCAACTGGCAAGGAACTTGGCAAGATTTATCCCAGCAATATGGGATAAAACATCAAGATACCGATATGAGTTCAGCGCAAGAAATTGCTAAATTTGCTGCGGAAAAAAATAAAGCTACTGCTGATATTGGCGATGTCGGGGCATCATTTGGTCCAATAGCAGTACAAAAAGAGGTGACTCAAGCGTACAAACCTACCACTTGGCAACAAATTCCTGATTGGGCAAAAGATAAAGATGGGCACTGGGCTTTAGCCTATACCGGCACCATTGCTTTTATGATCAATAATGAGTTAGTCCAAGACGCGCCCAAACGTTGGGATGATCTGCTCCGTGGCAAATATCGCGTCACAGTAGGCGATGTAGGAATTGCCGCACAAGCAAATAAT
Source organism: Moellerella wisconsensis ATCC 35017 (assembly GCF_001294465.1). Lineage (GTDB taxonomy): Bacteria > Pseudomonadota > Gammaproteobacteria > Enterobacterales > Enterobacteriaceae > Moellerella > Moellerella wisconsensis. The sequence continues at coordinate 34,674 of NZ_LGAA01000008.1, read as the reverse complement.
GCCCTATTAGCGGCGGCCTACGCTCGTGGAGGTGATGAAAATAATCTTCAACCCGCCGTGGATTTCTTTGCGCAATTAGCCAAACAAAAACGCCTTTCTATTAATAATCCAACACTGGCAAATATTGAAAAAGGTGAAGTCGAAGTCGCAATTTTATGGGATTTTAATGCCTTAAATTATCGCGATCAAATCAATCGCGACCGGTTTACCGTCGTCATTCCTACCGATGGATCGGTAATTTCTGGCTATACCACAATTATTAATAAATATGCTCAACATCCTAATGCCGCCAAATTAGCCCGTGAATTTATTTTTAGCGATCAAGGACAAATCAATTTAGCCGCTGGGTATGCCCGCCCTATCCGTGCGGAACACATAAATTTACCGGCAGAAATTAAAGCTAAATTATTGTCCGATGAACAATACAAAAATGCCAAACCCATCACCGATTTTGTAGGTTGGGAGAAATCATCACGCCAGCTTCCAAAAATGTGGCAACAGCAAGTACTTATTCATCTGCAATAAATAATAAGGATATTCGCCTTATGGCCACAAAAGTTATTTTAGTGATATTGGATGGACTCAATTATCAGGTCGCCCATGATTGTATGGGCTATCTGCAAGGCTTAACCGAGTCTGGTCATGCCACGCTGTATTCGATGAATAGCGAATTACCGTCAATGTCGCGCCCACTATATGAATGTATTCTTACCGGTATTCCTCCCGTTATCAGTGGCATTGTAAATAATAATATCGTACGTTTATCTACGGCGGAGAGTATTTTTTCACTGGCGCGTAAAGCCAATAAAGTGACCGCTGCCGCAGCGTATTATTGGGTGAGTGAATTATATAATTCTGCACCTTATCAGCCACAACGTGACCGTTTTACTCTCAACAGCCATCACCCTATCCAATATGGCTATTTCTATCACACGGATCATTATCCTGATGATCATCTATTGATTGATGCAGAAAACTTACGCCAACGTTTTGATCCCGATTTTTTATTGATCCATCCGATGAATATTGATGATAGCGGGCATAAATATGGTCTAGATTCGGCGCAATATCGGAATACAGCACGACGTACCGATAGCATCTTAAGTCATTATTTACCGACTTGGCGCGAACAAGGTTATCAAATTTTGATCACCAGCGATCATGGCATGAATAATGACTGTTCTCATGGGGGTGTTTTGCCCGAAGAACGCCAAGTACCACTATGGGTTATCGGTAGTGCCTTCTCCCACCAGCCTGATTTACGTGTGCCACAGACTGCGTTATGCGGTTCTATCTGTCATTTATTGGCAATTGAATACGCAAATAAATCAATATGTAAAGCGCTGTTAAAAGGAACAAAATGATGGCTCAACTGCCGCTTGAATTACATCAAACCGTCAACAAAAAATGCATACTTAGCCGTTATAAACGTTATATGATGCAATTTCCTTGGCAAGCAGGTTTGCTATTACTGCCTTTTTTTCTGCTATTTATGGTATTTCAAGTCGCCCCTATGGTTTGGGTGCTAATTAATAGTTTTATTGATCAAGATGAAGGCTCGTTAGCCAATTTTATCGAGATTTTCACCAACGATTTTTATTTGCAGGCATTTCAAAATACTTTTTGGTTGGCGCTATTTTCCAGTGTGGCTGGATTATTAATTGCTACGCTTACCGCATTTTCGCTGTATCGAATTCAGGGAAGGCTTCGCCAGTGGGTTATTTCGTTCACTACCATGGCGAGCAATTTTAGCGGCGTTCCATTGGCTTTTGCTTTTATTATTATTCTCGGTTTTAACGGTGCTATTACGCTGCAACTCAAGGCTTGGGGGGTTATCGATGATTTTAATATTTATAGCGCCACAGGTTTAATGCTGCTGTATAGCTATTTTCAAATCCCATTAGCTATTTTACTGTTGTATCCCGCCTTTGACGCACTTAAACCCGAATGGGAAGAAGCAGCGAAAACTATGGGAGCCAATAAATGGGCTTATTGGCGATATGTCGCACTCCCCATTCTTTCCCCTGCGCTACTCGGGACTTTCATCATTTTGGTGGCAAATGCCATAGGTGCGTATGCCAGCACTTATGCGCTGACCAGTGGAAATTATAATTTGGTCACAATTCGCATCGCTAGTTTAGTGTCGGGAGATTTATATCTTGAACCTAATATGGCCGCGGCACTCTCGGTACTGTTAATGGCCATTATTGGTTTGATTACCCTAATTCATCATCAATTATTAAAGCGGAGTTATCATGCAAAATGATATCAAACGTATCCATAAACCCGCTGGGCAATATTTTCATTATTGGGTTATTTATACTACGCTCGGTCTATTAGCCTTACCTATTATTGCCAGCATAATTTATTCATTGGCAACTCAGTGGGGCGCGACTATTTTGCCTGATGGATTAACCTTCAAATGGTATTTACAACTCTGGCAAGATCCGCGGTTTTTATGGGCATTTGGGCGTTCTTTGTTACTCTGTTTCGTCACCTTATTCGTCAGCCTGTTGGTTATTTTACCAATGACTTTGGCCATTTTTTATCGCTTGCCTCAATTAAAAGGTCTGATGGATTTAGTGATTATTGTGCCTTTCGCTATTCCTCCAGTAGTGTCTGCCGTCGGATTATTGCAGCTATTTTCTGATGATCCGCTCCCGCTAGTCGGTACGCCATGGATACTTATTGGTACCTATTTTACCATCACAATTCCTTTTATGTATCGTTCACTCGCCAATAGCTTACAAGGGATCAATCTGCATGATTTAATTGATGCCGCACATTTATTGGGTGCCAGTACTCTTAACGCTTTTTTATTAATTATTATTCCCAATATTCGCAAAGGACTTTTAGTCTCTCTGTTGATCTCCTTTTCATTTTTAATGGGCGAATTTGTATTCGCCAATATGTTGGTCGGCACTCGCTACGAAACCTTGCAAATTTATCTGTTTAATATGCGCCAAACTAGTGGCCACTTTACCTCGGCATTAGTTATGTCGTATTTCTTATTTACGCTGTTGTTAACTTGGTTTGCCACGCGTTTAAATCGCTAAAGGTACATTTTATGAGTTATGTTATTGCTGAAAATTTAACTAAATCATTTGGTCAAAATCAGGTTTTTTCTGAGATCCAATTTTCTATCGAGCAAGGCGAATTTATTACTTTATTAGGCCCCAGCGGCTGTGGTAAATCGACATTATTGCGCTGTATTGCTGGATTAGAAACTCCAGATAGCGGTAATTTGTATGTTAATCATAAAGACATAACCCATCAACTCGCCCAACATCGCGGCGTGGGTATGGTATTCCAGAGCTACGCCTTATTCCCGAATATGACCGTAGAGCAAAATGTTGGCTTCGGATTAAAAATGCACAATATACCGAGCCATCAACGCCAGACTGCGATAAGTGAAGTGATTGAAATGGTTGAGCTTCAAGGTAAAGAGCAGCAATATCCTCATCAATTATCTGGCGGTCAGCGCCAACGTGTTGCGCTAGCTCGCGCCCTAGTTATGCAACCTAAAATTTTGCTATTAGATGAGCCACTTTCAGCATTAGATGCCCGTATTCGTAAAAATTTACGTCAACAAATTCGCCGCATACAACGAGAACTTAATTTAACCACATTATTTGTCACCCATGATCAAGATGAGGCGATGATCTTATCGGATAGGATCTTTTTAATGAATCAAGGGGCAATTATTCAAAATGACAGCGCAGAAAATATCTATACTCAACCTGCCAATCAATTTGTGGCGCGTTTTATGGGGCATTACAATCTAATAGAGGCAGAAAAAGCCAATAAATTATTAGGGATTAATCAGCAAGGCATGTTGGCTATTCGTCCTGAATCTATCTATGTCCGCGAAACCGGTCGTCATTACGGTAACCATATTTCTGCACCTGTGGCGGCCACAATTGTAGAACATCAATTGTTAGGCAATATTATTCGCTATACAGTCCAAACCGCGGCAGGAGAAATGACGGTCGACTTACTCAATCGTTCTTCAGAACGTTTATTTGAGCCCGGTAGCCAGCTTGAATTATTGTTTAATAAGAATGAAATTCGCTCGCTAGCTTAATAATTAACAGACATCATATATAAGCCAATAACACAGCCTCAAGGTTACAATAATGACAACAAAAATAGCGGTGTTTGATTTAGACGAAACACTGATCCAAGGCGATAGCAGTGTATTATGGACACATTATCTATGGGATAAACAGATCATCAACGATCCCCAGTTTATCGCCGAAGATAGCCGCATGATGGCACAATATAATGCGGGTATATTAGATATGCCCGCGTATCTAGCCTTTAGTATGCAAGCACTTGCGGGCATTCCAACCGAGCAAGTTGATATATGGCTCGATGACTTTGTTAATACCATCATCCTGCCCAACATTTATCCAGCAGCTCGCCAGTGTATCGACGATTATCGTCAGCGTCATATTCCCGTGATAATCATCTCTGCAACGGTCTCTTTTATTGTCAAAAAAATTGCCGCAAAACTGCATGCTGATTTTGCTATAGGTATCGATATGCAGGTGATTAATAATAGCTATTCAGGGACAATAAACGGGATTGCCAGTTTTAAAGCTGGCAAAGTAAAACGCCTCACCCAGTGGTTAAGTCAGCAACGAGTCAGCGATGCGGAAATTGTGTTTTATACCGACTCGGCTAATGATTTGCCCATGTGTTATTTTGCAGATCAAGTCATTACCATCAATGCTGACCCTCGACTGGCAGAAATCGCGATGGAGCAGCAATGGACTCAATTGCAGTGGAAAATTTAATCGATTTAGTGCTTAGCCTATCGATTATCTAGATTTAATATTATTTAACTTATAAATAATTAAGGGGGTTGTAGTTTTTATAATCCCTTTTATACTGGTTCGCATCTTGTCGGAGTGCCTAGAATACGAAAGTATACAGGCTGAGACCGTTAATTCGGGATCCGCGGAACCTGATCGGGTTAATACCCGCGAAGGGAACAAGAGTAATCAATCCGCTAGAAATATAATTTACAGACTACGCGTTTATGCTGATTACCCCCTAGGTTAATCCTCGATAACCTAACAAGCATATCGATTTATCTGCCTTATCTAGCTGCCTTAACGATACTCCCGCCAAGCTCCAGACAAGCAACTTTCTAACTATAACCCGTTATCCATTCATCCAGTGGAATAACATTGTCAGGAAATTGCTATGTCCGAAAATACTGTAATCCCTAGCCATGATGTTTCTCCAGCGCCAAGCCCTACCCGTCGCCGTAAAGCACAACGCGATGCCGCAGAAACTTATATTAATACTCTGCAAGGGATCTCATTCCCTAATTCTAAACGTATTTATTTGACCGGCTCGCGTGCTGATATTCAAGTGCCAATGCGTGAAATTCAACTAACGCCGACCTTGCTCGGCGGCACCAAAGAACAGCCTCAATATGAACAAAATGAAGCCGTTCCTGTTTATGATACCTCGGGCGCTTATGGCGATCCCAATGCAAAATTGAATGTACATGAGGGATTAAAAAAACTGCGTAGCGCATGGATACAAGAGCGCAATGATGTCACTCAGGTCGAAAATTTAAGCTCTGATTTTACCCAACAGCGTCTCGCCGATGAAGGGCTAGACTCTCTCCGCTTTACACTACGGCCTCATCCTCTAAAAGCTAAATCTGGCCACTGTGTAACGCAATTACACTATGCGCGTCGGGGTATAATTACCCCCGAAATGGAATTTATTGCGATTCGTGAAAATATGGGCCGCGAACGCATTCGCTCAGACGTCCTACGCCAACAACATTCTGGGCAAAATTTTGGCGCTAATTTAACCGACAATATCACCGCGGAATTTGTACGCCAAGAAGTCGCAGCCGGTAGAGCTATCATTCCTGCTAATATCAATCATCCCGAATCAGAACCTATGATTATAGGGCGCAATTTTTTGGTCAAAGTAAACGCCAATATCGGTAACTCCTCGGTCACTTCCTCTATCGAAGAAGAGGTCGAAAAACTCATTTGGTCAACCCGCTGGGGCGCAGATACGGTGATGGATTTATCCACCGGGCGTTATATCCATGAAACTCGGGAATGGATCCTACGCAATAGCCCTGTACCTATTGGTACTGTACCGATTTATCAAGCATTAGAAAAAGTTAACGGTGTGGCTGAACATCTAACCTGGGAAATGTTCCGCGATACCTTATTAGAACAAGCAGAACAAGGCGTCGACTACTTCACAATCCATGCCGGTGTATTGCTACGTTATGTCCCGATGACCGCCAAACGCCTTACGGGGATCGTCTCTCGCGGAGGGTCGATAATGGCAAAATGGTGTTTATCACATCATCAAGAAAACTTTCTGTATCAACATTTTCGGGAAATTTGCCAACTGTGTGCCGCTTACGATATCGCGTTATCTTTAGGTGATGGGTTACGTCCAGGTTCCATTCAAGATGCTAACGATGAAGCACAATTTGCCGAATTACATACTTTAGGTGAGCTCACCAAAATTGCTTGGGAATACGATGTCCAAGTCATGATAGAAGGCCCGGGACATGTGCCGATGCAGATGATCCGCCGTAACATGACGGAAGAGCTTGAACATTGCCACGAAGCCCCATTTTATACTCTTGGGCCGTTAACGACAGATATTGCCCCCGGCTACGATCATTTTACCTCAGGAATTGGGGCAGCAATGATCGGCTGGTTTGGCTGCGCGATGCTGTGCTATGTCACCCCCAAAGAGCATTTGGGATTGCCTAATAAAGAAGATGTTAAACAAGGGCTAATTACTTACAAAATTGCTGCCCATGCAGCTGATTTAGCCAAAGGTCATCCCGGAGCGCAAATTCGGGATAATGCGATGTCAAAAGCCCGCTTTGAATTTCGCTGGGAAGATCAGTTTAATTTGGCGCTCGATCCCGAAACTGCACGTAAATATCATGATGAAACCTTGCCACAAGCCTCGGGCAAAATCGCGCATTTTTGCTCCATGTGCGGGCCTAAATTCTGTTCGATGAAAATATCACAAGAAGTTCGAGATTATGCGGCGGCACAAGATGCGGGAATGGCACAAATGTCTGAAGCCTTCCGTGCCCATGGTAATGAGCTTTATCATGATCCTGCGCGACTTAATGCCGAGACCACACGCACGGAGGTAGAGCCTAATGAAAAAATTGCCTGATGCCCCTTTTCCTCCGACGCTACCCCGTTTAGGGCTGTATCCGGTCGTGGATTCCGTGGAATGGATCAGACGCCTGCTTGATGTGGGTGTCACCACCTTACAATTACGCATTAAAGACTGCAACGCAGATACAGTTGCATCGCCTATCCGCCAAGCCATTCAGCTAGGTCAGCAATATCATGCCCGTGTATTTATCAACGATTATTGGCAATTAGCGCTAGAGCATGGTGCTTATGGCGTGCATCTGGGGCAAGAGGATCTGGATATTGCCGATTTACCGGCAATTCAGCAAGCCGGATTACGGCTTGGTGTATCGACTCACGATAAAGATGAACTCGCACGCGCGAAGCTATTGCGCCCTTCATATATCGCCCTGGGTCATATTTTTCCTACCCAGACTAAAGATATGCCGTCCTCTCCACAAGGCCTAGCCGCATTACAACAGCAAGTTACTGAAACACCTGATTATTCTACTGTTGCAATTGGCGGAATTTCGCTGGAGAAGGTCCCCGCGGTTGTCGCAACTGGGGTGGGTGGCGTGGCATTAGTGAGCGCTATCACTCAAGCCCAAAATTGGCACGCGGTTACCACTAAATTGCTCGATTTAGTCGAAGGATCAAATGCATCAAAGGAGATTATCTAATGCTAAATGATGATGAATTTATGCGTTATAGCCGTCAGATATTGCTTGAAGACATTGGAGTTTCAGGCCAAGAAAAACTCAAAAATAGCCAAGTATTAATTGTTGGTTTAGGCGGGCTAGGCTCACCAGCAGCACTCTATTTAAGCGCGGCTGGCGTCGGGAAATTATGGTTAGCAGATCACGATGAGCTGCATATCTCGAACTTACAACGGCAAGTTCTTTACCGTACGAACGACGTATCTCAAGCTAAAGTCCGTTTAGCCGCGACTCAACTAAATGCGCTGAACCCCTTGGTAACCACTAAAATAGTGCAGCAAAAACTGGATTTCACTGCGCTACGTCCGTTGGTCAAACAAGTCGATTTGGTTCTCGATTGCTGTGACAATATGGCAACGCGCCATGCAGTTAATGCGGCCTGTATCGCAGAAAATAAACCACTGATCAGCGGCAGTGCGGTCGGCTTTGGTGGACAACTCATGGTTATCGAACCCCCATATTTGCAAGGCTGTTATGCCTGTTTATACCCTGATCAATATGAGCCTCAACGTAATTGCCGAACTGCAGGTGTTCTCGGTCCGGTCGTTGGTGTGATTGGTACGCTACAAGCGCTTGAAGCCATTAAATTGCTCGCCGGATTACCCTCACCTTTGAGCGGAAAACTCCGCCTATTTGACGGTAAACAACACAGTTGGAATACATTGCAACTCAGCCGCTCGGCCGATTGTTCCATCTGTAAGGAAGCCGTATGCGTATCATGATCAACAATCAAATTAAAGAATTTCAATCTCCGTTAACAGTCAGCCAACTGTTAATTTTGCTAGCTCGTTCTCAGGCTGGAACCGCGCTGGCCATTAATCAAATTATAATTCCACGCGCTCAATGGGAGACTCATAAGATTAATGATGGAGATAACATCCTGTTGTTTCAAGCTATTGCTGGAGGTTAGCTATGTTAAAAATTGCCGATACTACGTTTTCATCGCGTCTATTTACCGGAACCGGAAAATTTGCCAGTCCGCGCTTAATGCAACAAGCCATTGAGGCCTCTGGGAGCCAACTCGTCACCATGGCAATGAAACGGATTGATTTACGTTCCCATCAGTCCAAAAGTAATAGCGATAATATACTGCAACCATTATTAGATTTGGGCGTTAAATTACTGCCCAATACTTCTGGGGCTAAAAATGCTCAAGAAGCGATTTTTGCGGCGCATCTCGCCCGCGAAGCCCTTGGGACTCATTGGATTAAATTAGAAATCCATCCAGATTTAAAATATTTATTACCTGATCCTATCGAAACCTTAAAAGCCGCCGAGCAATTGGTCAAAGAGGGATTTATAGTTTTACCCTATTGCGGCGCAGACCCAGTATTATGCCGCCGTTTAGAACACGTTGGCTGTGCGGCGGTGATGCCATTAGGTGCGCCAATTGGCTCAAATAAAGGCTTAGTCACCAAAGAGATGCTGCAAATTATTATTGAACAATCTCAAGTTCCGGTAGTCATTGATGCCGGTATTGGCGCGCCAAGTCACGCCTTAGAAGCCATGGAACTGGGCGCTGATGCAGTATTAGTTAATACTGCGATCGCGGTCGCAAAAGATCCAATAAGCATGGCGCAAGCATTTAAAATCGCCTTGCAAGCGGGCGAGCTAGCGCGCCAAGCCGGACTGGCTAAATCTCGTCATCATGCCGAAGCCTCAAGTCCATTAACCCAATTTCTTGAGGTACTGCAATGAGTCACTGTTTTAGCCAGCACTGGCAGCAATTAGATTGGGATGATCTTACCTTGCGGCTTCATGCCAAAACCGCCGCCGATGTAGAGCGGGCCCTGAGTTGCGACACACTAACCCTGGATGATTTTATGGCGTTGCTTTCTCCGGCGGCACGGGATTATTTAGAGCCGATGGCGCATAAAGCCCAAAGCTTAACCCGCCAACGTTTTGGTAATACCGTGGGTTTCTATGTGCCGTTGTATTTATCTAATTTGTGCGCTAATGATTGTACTTATTGTGGTTTTTCAATGAGTAACAAGATTAAACGCAAAACATTAAATCACACAGAAATCATCAACGAATGCCAGACTATTCGCAAATTAGGCTTCGATAGTCTGCTGCTTGTTACCGGAGAACATCAACATAAAGTTGGCATGGATTATTTTCGCCAATATTTACCGATAATTCGCCAGTATTTCAGTGCGTTAATGATGGAAGTCCAGCCATTAAGCACCGAAGAATACGCCGAATTAAAAACACTCGGACTCGATGGTGTCATGGTATATCAAGAAACCTACCATCAGCCAAGTTACCAACGTCATCATCTTAAAGGTAAAAAACAAGATTTTCATTGGCGGTTAAACACCCCAGATAGGCTTGGGCAGGCGGGGATTGATAAAATTGGACTGGGCGCCCTAGTGGGACTTTCTGCGAGTTGGCGCACAGATTGCTATATGGTAGCAGAGCATTTAATTTATTTACAAAAACATTATTGGCAAAGTCGTTATTCTATCTCTTTTCCACGGCTACGCCCCTGTGCAGGCAGCATAGAGCCGGCATCCGTAATGACTGAAGCCGAGTTAGTCCAATTAATTTGTGCTTTTAGGCTACTGGCGCCTGATGTTGAGCTGTCGCTTTCAACCCGTGAATCACCTTATTTTCGCGATCATGTAATCCCGCTGGCAATTAACAATGTCAGTGCCGGCTCCAAAACGCAGCCGGGAGGCTATGCCGATGATCATGCTGAATTAGAGCAATTTACACCACATGATAATCGCAGTGCCCAGCAAGTAGCTCAAGCAATTGTTCAATCTGGTCTACAGCCAGTATGGAAAGATTGGGATGGCTATTTAGGCCGTTAAACATCACGAAACGTAATTTAAATAAAAAATTACGTTTCGCCTATTTTGCTACTGCACTGTAGATTTATTTTATTTATTATTGTTATTTATTATCAATAGCAGAACTGAGGTTTAAACAATAATGAATAATAACAACCCTAAATTTCTGACATTTATTCTTACCTTAAGCTTATTATTTACCTTAACCTCTTGCTCAAATGTTCGTTGGAAACATCCTACACCTTCAGATGATATTATTTTAACTATGGCAAGCCAAATCCAAGGGGCAGAAAATATTGATGGAAAGCCTTTCCCTCTCGAATATACGGTTGAGGTTTTAAAACATAAGGCCGTCGATGCCAATACTCAAGGATTTAAAATAGTGGCTCTCGCTCCCGATAATGAACTTATTATTGCCGGCTATGATACGTCTTTAGCATTAATCGGCCTGAGAAGTGAGCCAGATTTTAACCACTATGCCATTCCTAATCCTGATAATATTCAAGGATTCTTTTATACCTATCATGGCACCCTAAAATCTATTCGCTATGCAGTACCACATATGATCAAAGATAGTGATACCAAAAGTGACTTAGTCCTTTATAGCCAACCATTAACCGATTTTAATGTGACCTTAATTTATAAAGATGGCTCGCAATATCCATTCAAACTGCACTCTTCGCCAGTATCTCGAGGAATTATCGGCAGATATAAAAATTATAGCAATTCTTTCGATGGTGTATTTTCAGTAATTTATAATTATAGAGCTGAGAAATTCAGTCTGTATGGACCAAGAAATAATTAATAAATGATAATTTATTCCAAAGGGGCTATTTTCCCTTTGGAAATTTATTCTTAACTCTATTTTTATAATATTATTTTATATTACATCCTTTTATTTTACTATTCTCTAGGTGAGTTATACTAATCACACTATATCAATCTCAATAAGAATAAAAATCACTGAATATTGTTTATTTTTGACATCTATCAATTTATTCATTATAAATATGATCATGTGACTCTATGAGCTTATTAAAAATTTATTTTATAATTTATAACTAATGTTTTTATAAAATAAATGGAGTATTCTCATATACAGTATTTAGTTATTAAAACTGTCTTTAGAAAATATGTAATACGATATATTTTACTATTTATACAACGATCTATGCTTAACATTATAGCTAACATATCAACAATGTACGTTATATAAAAAATAAGAGGTAGCTTATAGATTCATTACCTCTTGATAAGTATAGAAATAATTAATTTAATTATAAAAATTGAATAGGTAATATAATGGTAGATATCAATAATAGAATAACCAAAGGCGATGCATTATTAAATGATACCAAACTTAATCGGGCAACCGCATTTACTATTGAGCAGCGTAAAAAATATGGGCTGTTAGGGTTATTGCCAGAACGCGTTGAAACAGAAAATGAGCAATTACAACGTGTATTGCGCCAAATCGATGCCAAACCGAACGATCTGGAAAAATATATTTTTCTGTCGTCATTACACGATAACGACGAAACACTGTATTTTAAAACCTTAATGTCAGATCCTGCACGATTTATCCCTCTAGTATATACACCTACCGTCGGCGAAGCTTGCCAAAAATTTGATCAAATCTTACGCCGTCCACGTGGCTTATATTTACCGATAACTCGCCAAAATGAATTAGAAGAAATGCTGGGTAACTGGGTCGAAAAAGACGTACGCTTTATTGTCGTCACCGATGGAGAACGTATCCTCGGATTAGGAGACCAAGGTATTGGCGGTATGGGGATCCCAATTGGAAAACTCTCGCTATACACCGCCTGTGCCGCCGTACCACCACAAGTAACCTTGCCGATTACTCTGGACGTTGGAACCAACAACCAAGAGCGATTAAATGATCCTCTATATTTAGGCTTAAAACAGCCGCGAGTGACCGGTCAAGCTTACGATGATTTTATCGATGCCTTTATTAAAGCAGTACAAAAAGTCTTTCCACATGCGTGTATCCAATTTGAAGATTTTGCCTTCCCACATGCCGCGCCTATCTTAGCCAAATATCGTCAACAAGTTTGCTGCTTTAATGATGATATTCAAGGTACTGCTGCTGTCGCACTGGCAGGGATTAATACCGCTCTACGCATTACTAAAGGTAAACTTGAGCAGCAACGAGTGCTGTTTTTCGGTGCTGGAACCGCGGGCGTGGGCATTGCTAATCTAATAGCTAAATCACTCACCATGCTGGGTATCAGTGAAGATGAAGCGCGTCAGCACTGCTGGTTATTTGATATCAATGGACTGGTTCAATCGCAACGCACTGACTTAGCCGACTTCCAACAACCTTTTGCTCATCAGCATGCACCCATTGATAATTTTGTCGAAGCGATTCGTCAACTAAAACCTACCGCTATCGTCGGTGTATCAACTGTCGGTAAAGCCTTTAATCAGCAAGTGATTGAAGCGATGGCGGAGGTAAATGAACGCCCGATTATTTTCCCTTATTCTAACCCAACAGTTCACTCTGAATGTACCGCAGAAGAAGCCTATCAATGGTCTGATGGGCGCGCCGTATTTGCGAGTGGAAGTCCCTTCCCTCCGGTTCATTATCAAGGAAAAACCTTTATTCCGGGACAGGGAAATAACGTCTATATCTTCCCGGCAATGGGTATGGCTATTTATGCTACTGCCGCAAAACGTGTTACCGATGAAATGTTCATTGTGGCGGCACAAGCATTATCCGAGCAAATTACCGATGCCTATCTCGATGTGGGGCTAATTTATCCACCACAAAAAGAGATCCTTTCGGTATCGTTAAAAGTTGCCACTAAAGTCGCAGAATATATCTTTGATAATAATCTCGCCCATGTGGAGAAACCACAAAATATTGAGGAATTTATTAATAGTAAAGCCTATAAACCTGAATATGATGATAATTTACTAAAATAATAATCTATTTATATTTAACCAATAGTACAAAAACTTAACACCTTGAATATATATTCAGGGTGTTTTTCTATAACCATTAAAATAAATAACTCATCATTTTAGTTTAATTAATCATAAAAGTAACATTATTATAGACAATCATTATTTGATAAAAAAACAAATTAAAACAGATTTAATGACACATCTTTACGCCATTAAAGAATAGCAACAAAATTATATTTTATTTATTTTAAGTAATTGGCAAAAAAACTACGTATAAAGAGCATCGAATTTCGAGCAACACAGTGAATTACACTGTAAAAGTACTAATATGATGTTTTATATAAGATTAACAATATCAAAATGCTCAGTAATTTAACATTAATCTTAATTTTTAAGAATTATCTTAGCCAGGTATCCTTTAGATTTAATCTTTGATATAACCTTAAACATAGCTTATCTAATTTATATTTTTATATTCCCTATTCTATTTAAGAAGTATTAATTTATTTTCGCTAATTAAATTAATCGCTCATAGCTAAAAAACGAGGTTTTATTATGACCCTTCCTTTAGATGGCATTAAAGTGCTTGATTTCACAGGTGTCCAATCCGGGCCTTCCTGTACCCAAATGTTAGCTTGGTTTGGAGCCGACGTTATTAAAATCGAGCGCCCGGGCGTAGGCGATGTGACCCGAAATCAATTACGTGATATCCCCGATGTTGATGCACTGTATTTTACAATGCTAAACAGCAATAAACGTTCGGTCGAGCTAAATACTAAAACGCCGGAAGGCAAAGAAGTGATGGAGAAATTAATCAAACAAGCCGATGTGCTGGTTGAGAATTTCCACCCCGGTGCAATAGATCATATGGGCTTTACTTGGGAACACATTCAGCAACTTAATCCGCGTTTGATTTTTGGCTCGATTAAAGGATTTAATGAATGTTCTCCATATGTTGATGTTAAAGCTTATGAAAACGTGGCACAAGCTGCAGGTGGCGCAGCCTCAACCACTGGTTTTTGGGATGGCCCACCATTAGTTAGCTCGGCTGCATTAGGCGACAGTAATACCGGTATGCACCTGTTGATCGGGCTATTAGCTGCATTGTTACAACGTGAAAAAACCGGTGTAGGCCAACGCGTAACTATGTCGATGCAAGATGCGGTATTAAATCTGTGTCGTGTAAAATTACGCGACCAACAACGTTTAGAAAAAGTTGGTTATCTTGAAGAGTATCCACAATATCCAAATGGAACTTTCGGAGATGCTGTTCCGCGTGGTGGTAATGCTGGCGGAGGTGGGCAACCAGGCTGGATATTAAAATGTAAAGGTTGGGAAACCGATCCTAATGCGTATATTTATTTTACTATCCAAGAACAAAACTGGGAGCAAACTTGTATTGCGATAGGCAAACCTGAATGGGCAACCGATCCTGCTTATAGTACGCCAGAAGCACGCCAACCGCATATCTTTGATATTTTTGCAGATATTGAAAAATTCCTTGCCGATAAAGACAAACATGAAGCCGTAGCTTATTTAAGTAAATACGGTGTTCCATGCGCTCCAGTTCTGAGCATGAAGGAAATTGCCGAGGATAAATCACTGAGAGAAAGCAATAGCATTGTCGAAGTTGAGCAACCTAAACGCGGTAAATATCTGACTGTCGGCTGCCCGATGAAATTCTCATCATTCACGCCTGAAATAAAAAGCGCCCCTTTATTAGGCGAACATACAGACGAAGTGCTGGCCGAATTAGGGTATAGCGCAGAACAAATCGCTTCAATGCGCACCAATAAAGTCATTTAATCATTGCGGGAAGCCGATACGCTTCTCGTTATCTCCGCATATATCCATTCATATTGCAGGCGCTGAAATACGGTGCCTGTAACGTGAAATATTCTGGATAGCTAAATTTATATGAGGTCGATATGTCCACTGATCAAACGTTGACTGATGGCATGCACATTATTGTTGATGCGCTGAAGAAGAATGGTATTGAAACTATTTTTGGCGTAGTAGGGATCCCGGTCACTGATTTAGCTCGCCATGCACAAGCTGAAGGCATTCGCTATATCGGGTTCCGACATGAACAATCCGCAGGTAATGCAGCAGCTATTAGTGGCTATATAAATCAAAAACCGGGTATTTGTTTAACCGTTTCTGCGCCTGGGTTTTTAAACGGAATGGTCGCCTTAGCCAATGCGACAACCAACGGCTTTCCGATGATCCAAATTAGTGGTTCAAGCGACAGAGCAATCATCGATTTGCAACAAGGTGATTATGAAGAGCTTGATCAAATGAATATCGCCAAGCCTTTTGTTAAAGCCTCTTATCGAGTTAATAAACCGGAAGATCTCGGTATTGCTTTAGCTCGTGCGATCCGCGCCTCTGTTTCGGGTCGCCCAGGTGGGGTTTATCTTGATTTAACCACCGAAGTTTTAGCCGCGGTTATGAATAAAGCCGATGCCGATAAAACTATTTTTACGGTGGAAGATCCTGCGCCTAAACAGCTGCCTTCACCGGCATCAGTTGATAAAGCCCTCACTTTACTGGCAAATGCTAAGCGTCCTTTAATTATTTTGGGTAAAGGCGCGGCTTATTCGCGAGCTGAAGATAATATTAAATCCTTTATTGAAGCTACGGGCATCCCCTATTTACCCATGTCGATGGCGAAAGGGCTATTACCCGATACTCATCCGCAATCGGCAGCATCTGCGCGTTCATTTGCCTTATCCAATGCCGATGTTGTAGTACTGATGGGTGCTCGTCTAAATTGGTTATTGGGCCACGGTAAAGGGAAAAATTGGTCTCCAGAAACCCAATTTATTCAACTCGATATTGATGCAACTGAAATTGATAGCAACCGCCCAATTACTGCGCCTGTAGTCGGTGATATCTACTCCAGTATGGAGGCATTTGTTAAGGGATTGGAAACGATAAAAATCCAATCGCCACAAGATTGGACGGCTAGCCTTGATGAGCATAAGGCGAAAAATGTCGAAAAAATGGCCGCCAAATTAAATACTGAAACCTCGCCATTAAATTACTTTAATGCTCTGCGAGCCATCCGCGATGTACTGGTCGATCATAAAGATGTTTATGTGGTGAATGAAGGTGCCAACACCCTCGATAATGCACGTAATATTATCGATATGTATCAACCTCGTAAACGATTAGATTGCGGTACATGGGGTGTAATGGGTATCGGGATGGGCTACGCGATTGGTGCTGCCGTCAGTAGCGGCTTACCCGTTGTCGCTATTGAGGGAGACAGTGCCTTCGGCTTTAGCGGCATGGAAATAGAAACTATCTGCCGTTATAAATTACCGGTCACTATTTTGTTGTTTAATAATGGCGGTATTTATCGTGGTGATGGCGTTAACTTACATGGCGATGCAGATCCAAACCCAACCGTATTAATGGAAGCCGCTCGTTATGACAAAATGATCGAGGCCTTTGGCGGGATAGGTTATCACGCGACTACCGAAGCCGACATTCAACAAGCCTTAAAAGCAGGTATCGAATCAGGTAAACCAACTCTAATTAATATTGCGATTGATCCTACCGTAGGAACTGAAAGTGGTCACATCGGTAATTTAAATCCACAGTCGATTATAAAAGACTAATTTATCTTCTGTATTTGACTAATAGGTAACGACATATAGATGACAATCCCATTTATTGGGAGGGTCATCTATAGTCTTCATTTACCGAATACGTGTTCGAACATCAATTAAAATAGATTCAAAATATGACAATTGAATTAATAATAATTGCCAACGAACTAAAAAATTAAATATCAATTAATAATTAATACTTTTATTTAATAATAGGTGACCAGCATGACTGGATTTATGTTCAATATATTTATGAGTGATCTACTCCCCATTATTCTTATAATGGCATTAGGTTATTTCAGTGGCAAGCGCTCTGTTTTTACTAACGATCAAGCGCGAGCATTTAATAAACTGGTTTTAAATTATGCTTTACCTGCGGCACTGTTTGTTTCTATCGTTCGCGCCAATCGTGAAATGATTTTTGCTGATACTAAACTCACCATAATTTCTTTTGTCGTTTTATTATTTTGTTTCTTCTTTTCTTTCTTTAGCTGTAAATATATTTTTAAACATACACGTGGCGAAGCTGCCGTATGTGCATTAATTGCCGGCTCTCCTACCATTGGATTTCTCGGGTTTGCCGTACTCGACCCTATTTATGGTGACACGGTTTCTACTGGCTTAGTTGTTGCAATTATTTCAATTATCGTCAATGCGATTACTATTCCAATTGGACTATTTTTATTAAACCCGGGCAATTCTGGCGATAAAAATAAAAAAGGCTCTAGCGGCATGAGCTCATTGATGTCAGCAGTAAAAGAACCGGTTGTTTGGGCACCAGTACTTGCTACCGTATTAGTACTTATCGGTATTAAAATTCCTGATGTTTGGGATCCTACCTTTGATCTTATTGCGAAAGCAAACTCCGGGGTGGCAGTATTTGCCGCAGGCTTAACCTTAGCAGCGAATAAATTTGAATTTGATAAAGAGATTGTCTACAACACGATTTTAAAACTGGTCTTTATGCCAGGTTTATTCTTACTCGTCGGTCTATTCTTTAATATGAGTTCAGTACAATTACAAATGATGGTACTCGCCGGCGCATTACCACCAGCATTCTCAGGGATTATTATTGCCAGCCGCTTTAATTTATATACAAGAACCGGTACCGCATCATTAGCCGTCAGTGTTCTTGGCTTTATTATCGCCGCTCCTTTCTGGATTTATATTTCACGTTTAGTTTCTTAACCTCGTTTAACGTGGTTAACTAAATACTATTTTTCAACATTGAGGTGTTATCAGCACCTCTTTTGTTTCGTATAACTTGTAATTTCCGCTGATCAATTCAAGAAATATTGCTGAAAATAGGGAAAGGATAATGACTCAATCTCTGCCATTAACAGGAATAAAAGTTCTCGATTTTACGGGTGTGCAATCCGGTCCATCTTGTACCCAGATGTTAGCTTGGTTCGGTGCCGATGTAATTAAAATCGAACGCCCCGGTGTCGGCGATGTTACCCGCCATCAACTGCGTGATATTGAAGATGTTGATGCGCTGTATTTCACCATGCTCAACAGCAATAAACGCTCATTAGAGCTGAATACCAAGACGCCGGAAGGCAAAGAAATCATGGAGAAATTAATCAAGGAAGCTGATGTACTGGTGGAAAATTTTCACCCTGGTGCAATAGATCATATGGGCTTCACTTGGGAACATATTCAGCAACTTAATCCGCGTTTAATTTTTGGCTCAATTAAAGGCTTTGATGAATGCTCTCCTTATGTCGATGTTAAAGCCTATGAAAACGTGGCTCAAGCAGCAGGCGGGGCGGCATCGACCACCGGCTTCCCCGATGGTCCTCCTGTTGTAAGCTCTGCGGCTCTCGGCGATAGCAATACAGGAATGCATTTGCTGATTGGTTTACTCGCGGCATTATTACAACGCGAAAAAACTGGCGTAGGCCAACGCGTGACCATGTCGATGCAAGATGCGGTATTAAATATGTGCCGAGTGAAATTACGCGATCAACAACGTCTTGAAAAACTAGGTTATTTAGAAGAATATCCACAATATCCAAACGGTACTTTTGGCGATGCCGTTCCACGCAGTGGAAATTCTAGCGGCGGGGGGCAACCGGGTAATATGCTCAAATGTAAAGGTTCAGAGAACGATCCTAACGCCTATATTTACTTTATTAATCAAGATCACAACTGGCCAAATACCTGTGATGCATTAGGGCGTCCAGAATGGAAAACCGACCCAGCATTTGCCACAACTGAAGCCAGAATTTCTCATCTTGATGATGTATGGGAAGCTATCGAACAATTAGCACAAGATAAAGACAAGCATGAAATCACGGATTATTTTGATAAATTCGGGGTTCCATGCTCTCCAGTTCTAAGCATGAAAGAGCTTGCCTATGATGCTTCTTTAAGAGCCAGTGGCAGTATTGTCGAAGTTGATCAGCCTCTGCGTGGAAAATATCTTACCGTCGGCTGCCCAATGAAATTCTCTGCCTTTACTCCCGAAATTAAAAGTGCGCCATTATTAGGCGAGCATAATAATGAAATTTTACAGGCGCTAGGATATAGCCCAGAACAAATCGCCGAGATGAAAAAGAATCAGGTAATTTAATTAATATTATTTTGCTAATTAATATTAATCATAAAACAATCCTCGTGTGACGATTAATTATCGCCACACGATATTCAATCGATAAAATATAAAATATTTATATATACCAACTGATATTTTAAACATTATCAAAAAAAACATTTAATTAAGATAATATAAATATATTCAATCTTATTAAGATTAGATATATAGCCACTATATTCAATCAATATTTTATTTTTATAAATATTCATATAATAATTATTAAGGATATAAATAATGAATCCGGCCCTAAATACTCAACAAAATAATATAATAAAAGTTGCTGCTGTCGATTTTATTCCTGCATGGGGAGACCTCGAGGGAAATATTAACCGTCTAGCTAATGCAGTCGAAGACGTGGCTAAACAAGATATTCAATATGCGGTATTCCCAGAAACTGCTGTCAGCGGCTATATGTTTTCAGATTCGACAGAATTAGCCCCTTATTTAGATACTATCCCTGGGAAAACAACCGAGGCAATTTTACCCATTCTAGCTCGTACTGGGCTATATATCAGTGTCGGGATCGCTGAAAAAGACGGTCTTACTGGGCTGGCCTATAATTCAGCGGTATTGCTTGGTCCCGAAGGGATCATCGGTAAATATCGAAAAATTGGCTTGAATTCCCAAGATCAAAAAGTTTTTGCTAGCGGCAATAGCGGAGTAAATACATTTGAGACGCCTGTAGGCCGTATTGCTCTTTTAATTTGTTATGACGATACCTATTGGCAATATGCACGCCTTGCAGCATTACAAGGGGCTCAAATTATTGGTTGGCATTCAGTTTCTGATCGCATGATGCCCAATGCAACGGCCGCAGAAATGTTAGGCGATCACTCCACTGTCGCACATGTTCAGCATATGAGCGCCTTTAATGGTCTCTGGGTTATTTGTGCCACCCGTAGCGGTATTGAAACTAATCCAATCACCAAAGGACAACTGTATTATAATGGCGGTTCCAGTATTTGGTCGCCGACTGGGCATAAAATAGCGCAGTCCCCCGTGGTATCTCCATTAGAATTATCTCCCGGATTAAATGGTATTTATTGCGCTCAAATTTCTTTAGTCGACGCGGATCAACAAAGAGCTTACTGTTTAGCTAAACGACGTCCAGCGCTTTATTCACCGACGCTGGCGTTACATCGAAGCCCTACAGATATTAATGCAACCGCCACGCAATCCTCAGTTAACCTAGTCGCGGCACAGTGGCCCGTAAACCAAACGTTATTAGCATCACTCTCTGTTAATGAAAATGAATTAGTCGTTCTACCTGAGCTTTCAGCGATTCCATATACTACAGATGCAACCGTTATTCTTGCCAGTGCTGAGCCTCAAGGTGGCAGTTTTGAACAAACACTAATCAGCGCAGCACAACAGGGAAAAGGCTATATTGTCGGCAGTTATCCTGAGATAGACACAGATAAAATTTATCATACTGTCGTACTGGCAGGTCCCGCAGGCGAAATTTTGGCTCGTTATCGAGTGACTCATTTAAGCCAACGTGATCATGGTTGGGCTACTGCTGGGGAACAATTTTCTGTCACCACAACCCCAATAGGCCGAATCGCATTAGCTGCCGCCCATGAATTAAAAATATTGGAAGTTGGTGGAATGTACGGTGCATTGCGCGCGGATATTATTGCGGCGCCAGCAGGAGAACCGAGTTCACTAAAAGTCGAGATTGATCAAAAATTGTATTCCGTTACCAACCCACCAACGGGGCGGGCAGATTATATACCGTATGCTGTTGCTACCCTTAACCAGCTTTGGGTCGTTTGTGGCGGACGTCAGCTGGGCGATTTTACTGCGGCCGCTATTTATGGACCTGAGCCTGTAGTTTTAACCCCTACGATTATTGCTGAAGCTGATACAACCGCTGCGCAATATCGTACTTTACTGCCCTCACCTTATACTTGGATTAATCAACAGCGGCTAATTGATGGCCAAGCCGCGATTTGGTTTACACCGTTAGTCCAATAAAACCTCTAATTTTATAACCCTATGATTTTATATAGCCTCTTTAATTTTTGATAAAAAAAACGCGATGTAAATAATTACATCGCGTTTTTATTTAATGCTCTTTAAAACTAAGTTAACTTTGCGCTCGAATCATCGAGCGCATTATCAACGATAATTAATAAACATTAATCTTTTTTGCTGCTGAAACCGGCATTTAACAGTTCAGCCAGGTTAGCTGTTGCTTCATCAGCACTTACTTGTGGTGATTCGACGATGTCATTCATATGACGGCGACGAATACGATCCTGATGATAAGCAAAACCAGTACCTGCTGGGATCAGACGACCCACGATAACGTTCTCTTTCAGACCACGGAGTTCATCACGTTTACCCGCAACTGCGGCTTCTGTTAGTACGCGTGTTGTTTCTTGGAACGATGCCGCTGAGATAAAGGATTCTGTTGCCAGAGATGCCTTCGTAATACCCAGTAAGTCACGAGCATATTTCGCTGGGACTTTGCCTTCTTGTTCCAATTTACGGTTTGCGACTTTAACGCGTGAATACTCAACCTGCTCACCTTCGAGGAAGTCAGAACTTCCTGCATCCTCAATAGTGACTTTACGCAGCATCTGACGCACGATAACTTCAATGTGTTTATCGTTTATCTTAACGCCTTGCAGGCGGTAAACTTCCTGAACTTCGTTGGTGATGTAACGCGTTACCGCGTGAACGCCACGCAGACGCAGGATATCATGTGGAGATTCTGGACCATCGGAGATCACATCACCACGTTCAACCATTTCGCCTTCGAATACGTTAAGCTGACGCCATTTAGGGATCATCTCTTCGTAAGCTTCAGAGCCGTCCATCGGTGTAATCACCAGACGACGTTTACCTTTGGTCTCTTTACCGAACGAAACAATACCGCTGATTTCAGCAAGAATTGCAGGCTCTTTCGGACGACGTGCTTCGAACAAGTCAGCAACACGTGGCAGACCACCGGTAATATCTTTTGTACCGCCAGATTCTTGAGGAATACGCGCTAACGTATCACCGGCAGAAATAGCAATACCATCGTCTAACTGAACAATAGCTTTACCCGGCAGGAAGTATTGTGCTGGCATATCAGTGTTAGGGATCAACACATCTTTACCATTCGCATCGACTACGCGCAGTGCTGGACGTAAATCTTTGCTACCACCAGTACGTTCCGCTGTATCTAATACGACCAGAGATGACAGACCTGTCAGCTCATCAGTCTGACGAGTAATCGTCTGACCATCAATCATATCAGAGTAACGAATAATACCTGAAACTTCACTGACAACCGGCATTGTATGCGGATCCCAGTTAGCTACGGTCTCGCCACCAGTAACTGCTGAACCGTCACCTTTGCTCAGGTGCGCACCGTAAGGAACTTTATAGCTCTCTTTAGTACGACCGAATTCGTCAATCAGACGCAATTCAGTATTACGAGAAGTAATAACTAACTTGCCTTCTGTGTTCTTAACGAATTTCGCATTGAACAGTTTAAGTGTACCGGTATTACGAACTTGGATGCTAGATTCAGCAGCCGCACGAGATGCCGCACCACCAATGTGGAACGTACGCATCGTAAGCTGTGTACCCGGCTCACCGATTGACTGTGCTGCAATAACACCGATAGCTTCACCGCTATTGATGATATGACCACGCGCCAAATCACGACCGTAACACTTAGCACAGACACCGAAGTCAGTTTCACAACCAACCACTGAACGTACTTTTAAGCTGTCAACAGAATGCTCTTCTAACAGGTCACACCATTTTTCGTTCAATAGTGTATTACGTGGGACTAAAATGTCCGCTGTTCCTGGAGCCAACACATCTTCTGCTGTTACACGGCCCAGTACACGTTCACGCAGTGGTTCTTTAACATCGCCACCCTCGATAACCGGAGTCATCAAGATACCTTCGTGTGTACCACAGTCGACTTCTGTAACGACCAAGTCCTGTGCAACGTCGACTAAACGACGAGTCAGATAACCGGAGTTAGCTGTTTTCAATGCTGTATCCGCAAGACCCTTACGAGCACCATGCGTTGAGATAAAGTACTGAAGAACGTTCAGACCTTCACGGAAGTTTGCCGTGATGGGTGTTTCGATGATTGAACCATCTGGCTTAGCCATCAGACCACGCATACCTGCAAGCTGACGGATCTGAGCGGCAGAACCACGAGCACCGGAGTCAGCCATCATAAAGATGCTGTTGAAGGAGACTTGTTGCTCTTCTTCGCCGTCACGGTTGATCACAGTTTCAGTCGACAGGTTTTCCATCATCGCCTTAGCAACACGTTCGTTTGCCGCAGCCCAGATATCGATAACCTTGTTATAACGCTCGCCTGCAGTTACCAGACCTGATTGGAACTGCTCCTGAATTTCAGCAACTTCTGCTTCAGCTTCAGCGATAATACCGGCTTTTTTCTCTGGGATAACCATATCATCGATACCTACTGATGCACCTGAACGAGCTGCATAAGCGAAACCGGTATACATAATTTGGTCAGCAAAGATAACCGTAGGTTTTAAACCTAACATACGGTAGCAAGTATTTAGCATTTTAGAGATTGCTTTCTTACCTAATGGCTGGTTAACCAATGAGTAAGGCAATCCGCGTGGAACGATCATCCACAAAATGGCACGACCAACAGTCGTGTCAACTAAACCGGTATTAATGGTGACGTTGCCTTCACCATCTTTAACTTCTTCTGTGATACGAACTTTAACACGGGCATGCAAAGAGGCATGACCAGAGCGATAAACACGTTCAGCTTCTTTAGGACCCGCTAAAACCATGCCTTCGCCTTTCGCATTTACACAGTCGCGAGTCATATAGTACAGACCCAAGACAACGTCC
Source organism: Moellerella wisconsensis ATCC 35017 (assembly GCF_001294465.1). Classification (GTDB taxonomy): domain Bacteria; phylum Pseudomonadota; class Gammaproteobacteria; order Enterobacterales; family Enterobacteriaceae; genus Moellerella; species Moellerella wisconsensis. Next base: position 10,011 of record NZ_LGAA01000008.1, on the reverse strand, counting down.
TGAGATGGTACGATAATTGGCTCACCACTTGCAGGCGAAAGAATGTTGTTCGTTGACATCATCAGCGCACGTGCTTCTAACTGTGCTTCCAAAGTCAAAGGAACGTGAACCGCCATTTGGTCACCATCGAAGTCGGCGTTGTATGCCGCACAAACCAATGGATGTAATTGGATTGCTTTACCTTCGATAAGAATAGGTTCAAATGCCTGGATACCCAAACGGTGCAGTGTTGGTGCACGGTTCAGCATCACTGGATGCTCACGGATGACTTCGTCTAGGATATCCCAAACGACGGCTTCTTCACGCTCAACCATTTTCTTCGCAGCTTTAATGGTTGTCGCTAAACCGCGCAGTTCTAATTTGCCGTAGATAAATGGTTTGAATAATTCAAGTGCCATTTTTTTAGGCAGACCGCACTGATGCAGGCGCAGGTATGGACCCACGGTGATAACCGAACGTCCAGAGTAGTCAACACGTTTACCCAGCAAGTTCTGACGGAAACGACCTTGTTTACCTTTGATCATATCAGCCAAAGATTTCAGAGGACGTTTGTTAGAACCCGTAATAGCACGGCCACGACGGCCATTATCTAACAAGGCATCAACCGCTTCCTGCAACATACGTTTTTCGTTACGTACGATGATATCAGGCGCAGCCAGATCCAGAAGACGTTTCAGACGGTTATTACGGTTAATAACACGACGATATAAGTCATTCAGATCAGATGTTGCAAAACGACCGCCATCCAATGGAACTAAAGGACGTAAATCCGGTGGCAGAACTGGCAGAACGTTTAAAATCATCCATTCTGGTTTATTTCCAGATTGAATAAACGCTTCTAACAGTTTGATTCGTTTAGTCAGTTTTTTACGTTTAGTTTCTGAGTTGGTTTCATTCAACTCTTCACGCAACGTTTCACATTCGTTTTCCAGATCCAGGTTTTTCAGCAGGCCTTGGATTGCTTCCGCACCCATTTTTGCATCAAACTCATCACCGAACTCTTCCAGTGCATCCAGATATTGTTCTTCTGTCAGGATCTGACGACGTTCTAGGCTAGTCATACCGCCTTCAACAACGACATAAGATTCAAAATACAGAACACGTTCAATATCACGCAGCGGCATATCAAGCAGTAAGCCGATACGGGAAGGCAGTGACTTCAGGAACCAAATATGTGCTGTTGGTGACGCTAATTCAATGTGGCCCATGCGTTCACGACGGACTTTAGTCTGCGTAACTTCAACGCCACATTTTTCGCAGATAACACCACGATGTTTTAAACGTTTGTACTTACCGCACAAACATTCGTAATCTTTTACTGGGCCGAAAATACGGGCGCAGAAAAGGCCGTCACGCTCAGGTTTGAACGTACGGTAGTTAATGGTTTCTGGCTTTTTCACTTCACCAAATGACCACGAACGGATCATATCTGGTGATGCCAGAGCAATTTTGATCGCATCAAACTCTTCGGTCTTAGTTTGCGCTTTCAGAAACTTTAATAAGTCTTTCACGAAATGGCTCCTGTCGGAGTTAGACCTGTCAGGTGAGCGGCCCATGCCGCTCTCCCCAAAACCCAGTATATACACTGGCCGGACATCGCCAAACTCAATTTAACGATGCCGGCATAAAACGAATTACTCGTCTTCCAGTTCGATGTTGATACCGAGTGAGCGGATTTCTTTCAACAATACGTTGAAGGATTCCGGCATACCTGGTTCCATCTGGTGGTTACCATCAACGATGTTTTTATACATCTTGGTACGACCGTTAACATCATCTGATTTAACAGTAAGCATTTCTTGAAGAGTATAGGCAGCACCATATGCTTCCAGTGCCCACACTTCCATCTCCCCGAAACGCTGACCACCGAACTGAGCTTTACCACCCAACGGTTGCTGAGTAACCAAGCTATAAGAACCGGTAGAACGGGCATGCATTTTGTCATCAACCAAATGGTTCAGTTTCAACATATACATATAGCCGACGGTAACCTGACGCTCAAATTGCTCACCAGTACGACCATCAAACAGAGTAATCTGACCAGAAGTTGGCAGACCGCCCAGTTTCAGCAGTTCTTTAATTTCTTTCTCTTTTGCACCATCAAATACTGGAGTTGCAATCGGCATACCTTTTTTGAGGTTTTCAGCCAAACGCATAACTTCATCATCAGTGAAGGTGTTCAAGTCAACTTTCTGACGTGGATCGTCGCCCAAGTCATAAGCTTTCTGGATAAATTCACGCAGCTTAGCAACTTCTTGCTGCTGTTTAAGCATAGCATTGATTTTGTCACCAATACCTTTAGCTGCCATACCTAAGTGAGTTTCCAGAATCTGACCGATGTTCATACGTGATGGTACGCCCAGCGGGTTCAGTACGATGTCAACCGGGTTACCGTTTTCATCGTAAGGCATATCTTCGATAGGATTAATTTTCGAGATAACACCTTTGTTACCATGACGACCCGCCATTTTATCACCCGGTTGGATCCGACGTTTAACCGCCAGATAAACCTTAACAATCTTCAGCACGCCAGGTGCAAGATCGTCGCCTTGAGTGATTTTACGACGTTTAGCATCGAGTTTTTTCTCAAACTCAGATTTCAGTTCATCATACTGCTCAGCAAGTTGCTCTAACTGATTTTGTTTTTCTTCATCAGGTAGGGCTAATTCTAACCAGCGTTCGCGTGGTAATTTATCCAGTTTTTCAGCTTCAATACCGCCGCTGACCAGCACTGAACGAATACGTGCAAACAGACCTGCTTCAAAAATACGCAGTTCTTCGGTTAAGTCTTTTTTCGCTTCGCGTAACTGACTTTCTTCAATTTCTAATGCACGCTTGTCTTTTTCAACGCCATCACGGGTAAATACCTGTACATCGATAATGGTACCGGAAACACCGTTAGGCACGCGCAGAGAAGAATCTTTAACGTCAGAGGCTTTTTCACCGAAAATAGCACGCAACAGTTTCTCTTCTGGAGTCAGCTGAGTTTCACCTTTAGGTGTTACTTTACCAACCAGAATGTCGCCACCTTTAACTTCAGCACCGATATAAACGATACCTGATTCATCCAGTTTAGACAGCGCAGCTTCACCCACGTTAGGGATGTCAGCGGTAATCTCTTCAGGCCCCAGTTTAGTGTCACGAGACACACAAGCCAGTTCTTGAATATGGATAGTGGTGAAACGATCTTCTTGAACAACACGCTCAGATACAAGGATGGAGTCTTCGAAGTTATAACCGTTCCATGGCATAAATGCCACGCGCATATTTTGACCAAGAGCCAGTTCGCCTAAGTCAGTTGATGGACCGTCAGCCAGCACATCACCACGTTCAATTGGTTCACCTAAAGATACGCAAGGCATCTGATTAATACAGGTGTTTTGGTTAGAACGAGTATATTTAGTCAAACTATAGATATCGATGCCCGCTTCACCCGGATACATCTCATCTTCGTTTACTTTGATAACGATACGTGAAGCATCGACGTACTGGATAGTACCACCACGTTTAGCGACAGCGGTTACACCGGAGTCAACAGCTACTGCACGTTCCATACCTGTACCCACTAGCGGCTTATCAGCTCGTAATGTAGGAACAGCCTGACGTTGCATGTTCGCACCCATCAATGCACGGTTAGCATCATCGTGTTCAAGGAATGGGATTAAAGATGCACCAACAGAAACAACCTGTTGTGTGGAAACGTCCATATATTCAACCTGTTCACGGCTGAATAAGCTTGACTCACCACGGTTACGACAAGTAACCAGTTCGTCAACAAAATGACCTTCGTCATCTAATACGGTATTCGCCTGTGCAATGATGAAGTTACCTTCTTCAATCGCAGACAGGTAATGAATCTCATCAGTCACAATACCATCGCGTACTAAACGATATGGGGTTTCTAGGAAACCATATTCGTTAGTTTGTGCGTACACAGACAGTGAGTTAATCAGACCGATGTTTGGACCTTCTGGCGTTTCGATTGGACACACACGACCATAGTGAGTTGGGTGTACATCTCGAACTTCGAAGCCTGCACGTTCACGTGTCAGACCGCCAGGGCCTAATGCAGAAATACGGCGTTTATGCGTGATTTCTGACAGCGGGTTATTTTGGTCCATAAACTGTGACAGCTGGCTGGAACCAAAGAACTCTTTGACTGCGGCAGAAATTGGTTTCGCATTAATCATATCCTGTGGCATCAATGCATCAAGATCGCCTAAAGATAGACGTTCTTTAACAGCACGTTCCACACGAACCAGGCCAACACGGAACTGGTTTTCAGCCATTTCACCGACTGAACGGATACGACGGTTACCTAAGTGATCGATATCATCCACTTCACCGCGACCATTACGGATCTCGATCAGCTTACGCATTACCTCAATGATATCTTCTTCACTCAGGATGCCTGCGCCTTCGATTTCTGTACGGCCCAATGAACGGTTGAATTTCATACGGCCAACAGCAGATAGATCATAACGATCTTCAGAGAAGAACAAGTTCTCAAATAAGTTTTCTGCTGCTTCGCGCGTTGGTGGCTCACCAGGGCGCATCATACGGTAAATTTCAACTAAAGCGCTTAAGCGGTCGTTAGTTGGATCGACACGAATGGTTTCAGAAATATAAGCACCGTGATCAAGGTCATTAGTAAACAATGTTTCAATTGTTTTGTGACCTGATTGGCTCAGACGCGCTAACGCATCTAATGAGAGTTCCATATTCGCCGCACAAATAACTTCACCTGTGCTTTCATCGATATAGTCTCTAGCAACCACTTTCCCAGCGATATATTCGACAGGAACTTCGATACTGGTAACGTCTTCTTTTTCCAATAAACGGATATGACGAGCAGTGATACGACGGCCTTTTTCTATATATACTTTGCCGTTTGCTTCGATATCAAAGGAAGCGGTTTCACCACGCAGACGCTCAGGAACTAGCGTCATCATTAGTTTGTTATCACGAATATTGAAAACAGTTTTTTCGAAGAACAGATTCAGAATGTCTTCGGTGCTGTAACTCATCGCACGCAGAATAATGGTCGCAGGTAATTTACGGCGACGGTCAATACGTACAAATAAGTTATCTTTTGGATCAAACTCAAAATCGAGCCATGAACCACGGTAAGGGATAATACGTGCGTTATATAGCACCTTACCAGATGAGTGTGTTTTACCTTTATCACTGTCGAAGAACACACCAGGACTACGGTGTAACTGAGATACGATAACGCGCTCAGTACCGTTGATAACAAAAGTCCCGTTGTCAGTCATGAGTGGAATTTCACCCATGTAGACTTCTTGTTCTTTGATATCTTTAACAGTGCCTTCTGGAGCTTCACGCTCATACACGACTAAACGAAGTTTAACGCGCAGAGGGGCAGAATAGGTGATACCTCGGATTTGACATTCTTTAACATCAAACACTGGCTCGCCTAAACGATAGCTGACGTATTGCAGTTCTGCATTACCGCTATAGCTCTGAATAGGAAAAACAGAACGGAAAGCTGCTTCTAGCCCGTTCTGACCATCTGGATCTTGCTCGATAAATTTCTGAAACGAGTCAAGTTGAATAGATAGGAGATATGGAATATCCAGCACTTGTGGACGTTTACCAAAATCCTTACGAATACGTTTTTTCTCGGTATAGGAGTAAACCATAGGGTTCCTCAGCTCGCTGATCAGTGACCCACTCTATCCGTCCGAAAGGACAGCTCATCAACGCTATTTTTTGAATGGAAAAGAATATTTCCATAATACTCTTTGCAATTACTCTTAAATCATTTCATTGTGTTACTTTAACTACCGAGCTACCCGAGCGGGTCGTAGCTGAGAACACAGTATATTAAGGCGTCAATGGCAAGGAATATTGGAGGGCGAATTAACAACTAAATAGCGTGAAAAGCTGTTAACACCCATCACGCATTACAGCGCAAAAAGGCTGGTGACTATTAAATCACCAGCCATCAGCCTATTATAGTCAGGCTGCTAACTCAAAGCAAAACTTACTTGATCTCAACAGAAGCACCAGCTTCTTCCAGAGATTTTTTCAGAGTTTCTGCTTCGTCTTTAGATGCTGCTTCTTTGATTGTAGCTGGAGCAGATTCTACCATGTCTTTAGCTTCTTTCAGGCCAAGACCGGTCGCACCACGGACTGCTTTGATAACTGCTACTTTGTTAGCGCCGATTGAGCTCAGGATAACATCGAATTCAGTTTTTTCTTCAGCAGCTTCAGCAGGGCCCGCAGCAACAGCTACAGCTGCAGCAGCAGAAACGCCGAATTTTTCTTCCATCATGGTGATCAGTTCTACAACGTCCATTACAGACATTTCTGCAACTGCATCAAGGATTTGTTCTTTAGTGATAGACATAACAAGTGTTCCTAAAATTCAGAAATAGTTTATACGTTAAAAAGCAACGAAGGAAATAGGCTATTAAGCAGCTTCTTTCTGATCGCGCAGTGCAGCCATAGTGCGAACCAGTTTGCCTGCAGAGGCTTCTTTCATGGTTGCCATCAGGCGTGCGATTGCTTCTTCGTAAGTTGGTAAAGTTGCCAGACGATCGATATCGGTAGCCTGGATAAATTCACCTTCAAAGGCCGCAGCTTTAATCTCGAATGCTGGATTCGCTTTCGCGAACTCTTTGAACAGACGAGCAGCAGCGCCCGGATGTTCGTTAGAGAAAGCAATCAAGGTTGGACCGATAAACACGTCTTTCAGGCACTCATAAGCAGTACCTTCAACAGCACGACGAATTAACGTGTTACGAACAACACGAATATAAACGCCAGCTTCGCGACCTGCTTTACGCAGTTCAGTCATTTTGCCTACAGTCACACCGCGAGAATCCGCGACAACTGCAGAAAGCGCGCCTTTGGCTACTTCGTTGACTTCAGCAACAATCGCTTGTTTGTCTTGAAGATTTAGTGCCATTAGCTTCTTGCTCCTGGATTAACCGGGTAAACCCGGGGACTCACATCACTCAGTACACGGAATTGTGCCTGAGCGCTAAAACACGGTGAGCAGAATCCAGAATAAAATTCTTGGTGGCTCTGTCACCGTCTACGCAGGATGATTAAGTAATTAGATACACCTGCGGTCTTGGACGGGGTCTGGAAAAGGCCAGACTCCAACCGGAAATTATGTTGCTTATCTGAAATAAATCGAATTTGAAATAAATCACATAAACTGGGCGTCAGATTTTATACAAATCTGACGCAAAGGTAAAGCCTAATTCTTTAAATAGAATTAAACTGCAGCAGACAGACCAGATTGGTCGATTGCTACACCCGCTCCCATAGTGGTAGACAGGCTAACTTTCTTGATGTAAACACCTTTCGCTGTTGAAGGTTTTGCCTTTTTCAGCGCAACCAGCAGAGATTCCAGGTTTTCTTTCAGTTTGTCTGCATCAAAGTTAGCTTTACCAATGGTAGTGTGGATAATACCATTTTTGTCGTTACGGTAACGAATCTGACCCGCTTTAGCATTTTGAACTGCTTCAGCAACGTTAGGAGTTACAGTACCAACTTTAGGGTTTGGCATCAGGCCACGTGGGCCCAGAATTTGACCTAATTGGCCAACAACGCGCATTGCATCAGGAGAAGCAATAACAACGTCAAAATTCATTTCGCCTTTTTTGATAGCGTCAGCCAGATCTTCCATACCCACCAGTTCAGCGCCAGCAGCTTTAGCAGCTTCAGCGTTTGCGCCCTGTGTGAACACAGCGACACGAACTGAACGGCCAGTACCGTGTGGCAGTACAGTCGCACCACGAACGTTCTGATCTGATTTACGAGCATCGATGCCAAGGTTAACAGCAACATCAACGCTTTCTACGAATTTAGCAGTTGCTAATTCTTTCAGCAGAGTAATAGCTTCATTGATGTCATACAGTTTAGTTGCATCAACTTTTTCACGGATATTGCGCATGCGCTTATTCAGTTTAGCCATTGATTAATCCTCCACTACCAGGCCCATGGAACGAGCAGTACCTTCGATTGAACGCATCATAGCGTCAACGTCAGCACCCGTCATGTCCGCAGCTTTAGTTTCTGCGATTTCGCGAACCTGAGCTTTGGTTACTTTCCCTACTTTGTCTTTGTTAGGCTTACCTGAACCAGACTTAATGCCCGCTGCTTTTTTCAGCAGTACGGCTGCAGGAGGGGTTTTAGTAACGAAAGTGAAAGAACGGTCTGAATATACAGTAATAACAACTGGAGTTGGCAGACCTTTCTCTAGGCTTTCTGTTTTTGCGTTGAACGCTTTACAGAATTCCATGATATTAACACCTTGTTGACCCAGTGCTGGACCAACCGGTGGACTTGGGTTTGCCATACCAGCTGCAACTTGCAGCTTAACGTAGGCTTGTACTTTCTTAGCCATGAAAAATTTCCTCTAGATGGGTGATAACGCCTAATTAAAGGCTCCCCGTAATATACGCCTCGTTCATATTTGAACAAAGCACTAAAAACAAAAGGCGCGAAATTGTAGAATAATTTCTCGCCTTTTGCAAGCCAGTGATCCGAAGAGCTGTGTTAGCCTTTTTCGACCTGACTAAAATCTAGTTCAACTGGAGTTGCGCGACCAAAGATAGAAACCGAAACTTTCAAGCGGCTTTTCTCATAATCAACTTCTTCAACAACGCCATTGAAGTCGGCAAATGGACCGTCACTAACACGTACCATTTCACCTGGTTCAAACAATGTTTTCGGACGTGGTTTATCGCCAACTTGTTGTAAGCGATTCATAATCGCATCAACTTCTTTATCACTAATTGGTGCTGGGCGATCTGATGTACCACCAATGAAGCCCATGACGCGAGGTACGCTACGTACCAAATGCCATGATTCATCATTCATCACCATTTGAACTAATACATAACCCGGAAAGAATTTACGTTCACTTTTACGACGTTGACCGCTACGAATTTCAACCACTTCTTCCGTAGGGACCATGACTTCGCCGAATGACTCTTCCATATTATGTAATTTGATATGCTCGCGCAGTGACTGAGCAACACGACCTTCAAAACCGGAGAAAGCCTGAATCACATACCAACGCTTTTTAGGTGAATCTGACATCTTAGAAAAACCTCAGGCTTGTAAGGAATGAAACTAAACGCACCAGAATACCATCTAATCCCCACAGGATCAGTGCCATTATTGCGGTGACTACAGCAACAATTAATGTTGTCTGTAAGGCTTCCTGGCGAGTTGGCCAAATAACTTTACGCATTTCTGTACGTGCTTCACGCGCGAAAACTAAAGTTGCTTTGCCTTTTGTTGTCCACAATGCAATAGCGCCAGCAACTGCAACGACGGCTACAACTGCTATCGCACGTAGAGCAAGATTATATTGTCGGAAGTAATAGTTACCCACTATAGCAACGACTAACAGGACAGCAACAACAATCCACTTTGTGATGTCAATGCCACGTCCACTTCCTTGAGCTTCGCTATTCGCACTCATAAAATCAACCTGCCACTATGAAGTATGTATAAAGTCAGATTGTCTCACACTGAAGCAAAACAAACCGAACCAATAGAATATGCCAATATTCTCTCTATGATACTAGGGAGACCGAGTTTACTGCAAACCCAAAGATGGATACTCGGTAGGTCCTGCGAGGTATAAGACTATTGGCCTGCCCGCAATACAGCAGACACTTATCAAATTCCGCAGGCAAATTCCAGCATGCTCTGTTATCTATTCACCGTTAGCATCAGAAATAATTCCTGATGGCTGGCAACGATAAAATATACCATAAATTAAGAGCAAAACCTTATTAAATCTCATGATCCTGAATAAAGTATTTACACAGGAAAGTCATTCATTACCCCTTTGTCTCATTTTAATTAAATTAAAATTTCGTCTAACGGATAAAAAACGAGCTATTTTTCGCTGTTTCAGAGCCTATCTCACCAATAATTGACCAACTATTGATGAGATAGGTTCTTAATTTTACAACGTATAAAAAGGGCATCATATGATGCCCTTTTTATTATACTAAA
>NZ_LGAA01000007.1 GCF_001294465.1 Moellerella wisconsensis ATCC 35017 | reverse complement strand
CGACTCTATTCCTTATAGAGTTCCCTCTTCACTATGAAGAAGGAACCAAATTAAATAGTTAAACCGATAAAAATCGATTATCTAGCATTACGCGCTTCAATAACAGCTTGAGCTACGTTGTTTGGCGCTTCGTTGTACTTCAAGAACTCCATAGAGTAAGAAGCACGGCCTTGGGTCTGTGAACGCAGGTCAGTTGCATAACCAAACATTTCAGACAATGGTACTTGTGCGCGAACGATTTTACCAGTAGGGATATCATCCATACCTTCAATCATACCGCGACGACGGTTCAAGTCACCAATTACATCACCCATGTAGTCTTCTGGTGTTTCCACCTCAACTTTCATGACTGGCTCAAGCAGTACTGGACGAGCTCGTTTGAAGCCTTCCTTGAACGCAAGTGATGCAGCCAATTTAAACGCCAACTCAGAGGAGTCAACATCATGGTAAGAACCGAAGTGCAAACGAACACCTAAGTCTACTACTGGATAACCAGCTAATGGACCTGATTTAAGCTGCTCTTGGATACCCTTGTCAACTGCAGGGATGTATTCACCAGGAATTACACCGCCTTTGATTTCGTTAACGAATTCGTAGCCTTTCTCGTTCGTACCAGCTTCCAGTGGATACATGTCGATAACAACATGACCGTACTGACCGCGACCACCAGACTGTTTCGCGTGCTTACCTTCAACATCTTTAACAGTGTCGCGGATAGCTTCACGGTATGCAACCTGAGGTTTACCAACGTTAGCTTCAACTTTAAACTCACGACGCATACGGTCAACCAATACATCCAGGTGAAGTTCACCCATACCTGCGATGATGGTTTGTCCAGTTTCTTCGTCAGTTGACACACGGAAAGATGGATCTTCTTGCGCCAAACGGCCCAATGCGATACCCATTTTTTCTTGGTCAGCTTTAGTTTTTGGTTCAATTGCTACAGAGATTACTGGCTCTGGGAATTCCATACGTTCTAAGATGATTGGTGCATCAACAGCACAAAGAGTATCACCTGTAGTTACGTCTTTCAGACCGATAGCCGCCGCGATGTCACCAGCGCGAACTTCTTTAATCTCTTCACGTTTGTTAGCATGCATCTGAACGATACGACCGAAACGTTCTTTCTTAGATTTAACTGGGTTGAATACGGTATCACCGGAGTTAACCACACCAGAATAAACACGGAAGAATGTTAAGTTACCAACAAATGGGTCAGTTGCGATTTTAAACGCAAGTGATGCAAATGGTTCTTCATCGCTAGGATGACGTTCTGCTGGAGTATCTTTACCGTCGTCTAAAATACCTTTAATTGCCGGTACTTCGATAGGAGATGGTAAGTATTCAACAACAGCATCCAGCATCGCCTGAACACCTTTGTTCTTAAATGCAGAACCACAGGTAACCAGGATGATTTCGTTGTTCAGAACGCGTTGACGTAAGCCTTCTTTAATTTCAGCTTCAGTCAGGTCTTCACCGCCCAGATATTTTTCCATCAGTTCTTCTGATGCTTCTGCTGCAGATTCAACCAAGTTGCTGTGCCATTTATCTGCTAATTCTTGCAGTTCTGCAGGAATATCTTCGTAGACAAAAGTAACGCCCTGATCTTCTTCACTCCACTGAATAGCTTTCATTTTAACCAGGTCAACAACACCTGTGAATGACTCTTCAGCGCCAATAGCTAATTGGAGTGGAACTGGGTTAGCTGCTAAGCGAGTTTTAAGCTGCTCAACAACTTTCAAGAAGTTAGCACCCATACGGTCCATTTTATTTACGAACGCGATACGTGGTACTTTATATTTGTTAGCCTGACGCCATACGGTTTCAGACTGTGGCTGAACACCACCAACCGCACAGTAAACCATTACTGCACCATCAAGAACACGCATAGAACGTTCTACTTCGATTGTGAAGTCAACGTGTCCTGGGGTGTCGATGATGTTTATGCGATGTGGCTCAAACTGTTTTGCCATACCTGACCAGAATGCAGTAGTTGCAGCTGAAGTGATAGTAATACCACGTTCTTGCTCCTGCTCCATCCAGTCCATAGTTGCAGAACCTTCATGAGTCTCACCGATTTTATGGTTTACACCAGTATAGAACAGGATACGTTCTGTAGTAGTGGTTTTACCGGCGTCGATATGTGCACTGATACCGATATTACGGTAACGTGAAATGGGTGTTTGACGAGCCATTTTTTCCTCTCTCGTGGACGTTCGATTCTTATGAAGGGTAGCAAATTGCTACCCTGAGAAATATAACTATCGAAGGGATTACCAACGGTAGTGTGCGAACGCCTTGTTAGCATCTGCCATACGGTGAACGTCTTCACGTTTCTTAACAGCAGTGCCTTTGTTTTCAGCTGCATCCGATAATTCGTTTGCCAGGCGCAGAGCCATTGACTTATCACCGCGTTTACGAGCAGCTTCAACGATCCAACGCATTGCCAGAGCATTACGACGAACCGGACGAACTTCAACTGGTACTTGGTAAGTAGACCCACCTACACGGCGAGATTTAACTTCCACAGTCGGACGCACGTTATCAAGTGCAAGTTCGAATGCATCAAGTTCAGTTTTACCAGAACGCTGAGCCAGGGTCTCAAGCGCGTTATACACGATAGCTTCTGCAGTAGATTTTTTACCGTCTACCATCAGGATATTTACAAATTTAGCCAGTAATTCTGATCCGAACTTAGGATCTGGAAGAATTTTACGTTGACCAATTACACGACGACGTGGCATGGAAATACTCCGTTGTTAATTCAGGTTTGTCCAAAACTCTACGAGTTTATTATGACATTGAAATTAAAAATGTTTGGCCTTACTTAACGGAATCCATTAAGCCTTAGGTCTTTTAGCGCCGTATTTAGAACGACCTTGTCTGCGGTCTTTAACACCTGAACAGTCGAGTGCGCCGCGAACGGTGTGATAACGCACACCTGGTAAGTCTTTAACACGACCACCACGGATCAGAATTACGGAGTGCTCTTGCAAGTTGTGGCCTTCACCACCGATGTAAGAAGAAACTTCGTAACCATTAGTTAAACGAACACGACATACTTTACGCAGTGCTGAGTTTGGTTTTTTTGGTGTAGTAGTATATACGCGAGTACATACACCACGTTTTTGCGGGCACGCTTCCAGAGCTGGAACGTTGCTTTTTGCAACTTTCGAACTACGGGATTTGCGAACCAGCTGATTAATAGTTGCCATTATTAAAAAAGCTCCTGGTTTTTTTTGCTTCGTAAACACGGATTTTGGCCTCGTTTGCCAAGATGACAATACACGAGGACGCGAAATTTTATTGCCGACGGGCTCAGGTGTCAAGAAATATACAGCTTTTGCTGCAATTACCATGCAAAATGCTGAGAATGTTTCACCGTAAGCAGAACAAACTGTTGATATGTGAGCTGAGGAACGTCGATAGATAGTACTGTTTGTAACCCTCTAGCCTCTACATCATCTTTTAATGCAAATATATTGACGCCTTTTTCTTGTAACATTGCCAGATAATATCCTGCATTAGTTGCCGCTAATACCCCATCCTGAATCAGTAAGACTTCATCCTCTGGCGTCAGCAAACTAACTATTGCGGCAAAATCACAATTAAAAGGTGACGATGCGATTGTATAAAGCATAGATGTGATCCTACTACAAGTCAGATCAAAATTTAAGCACAACATCAAACTGAGCTAATTTTTGACCTATCTGCTCAGCAGATATAATTTCAGCATCAATAATTAATTCATTCTCTGAGGATAAGCCTCTCGCCACCAAATCTTCATGGCAAATATAACATTGTTCAATATCGTACAAAGGCAATATCTTAAAAGTCGAAATATAATCACGGCTGTGTATCAGGGCGGGCTGCTGATGTTTTAGGAGCTGGCAAACACCATCAGAAAGAAAGAAAACAGCGATATTATCCGTTAATGCAGATGTCGCTAACAGTGCATCTAAGCCTTCACGTCCATGTGATTGCCCATGAGGCATGGTTGTAAAAACAAAAGCTATTTTTTTCACCCTAAACCTCAAAAACGAATAACACGGTCGCATGTTAGCATCGCTTCTGCTAACGTCCCTAAACCGCTCATAATAAATTTATCAGCCAAATTATATGCGGATTCGCCTAATTCAGCAGCTTGTTCATGATTAATAATCCCACGGCGCAAAGCGGCAGCAACACAAATATGTAATTCACACCCCGCAAGGGCAGAAAATTGCTGCCATGCAGCGACCAAATTAAATTCGTCACTGGCGGGCGATGTCAATCGATTGGCATTATAGACGCCATCTTGATAAAAAAAGATTGTTTTTAACTGATGGCCTTCAGCAAGCAATGCCTGTGCAAATTGGTAAGCGCTCGATGCCTGTTGAGTGCCATAAGCCGGCCCCGTTACAATTAAACAATAATTCAGTATTGCTGGGTTACTCATTCGTCACTCTTGAATTGGCGAATATATAAATACACCGTATGTTTAGAGATATTTAGTCTATCTGCAACTTGGTTAATCGCATCTTTAATATCAAAAATACCTTTTTCGTACAGATTTAATACCACTTGTTTATTTTTGGCATTATTTGATACAGAACGATCGAGATTTACTTCTTCAATAGTATATTCTAACGTCTGTGCAACGAGATCATCCACCGATGAAGCAAAGTTCACATCAGAGTTTATTTCATGTGTCTCTTCAGGAATAAATGTTTTGATAATCTCAGAGAACGGCACATCCAGATTCATATTAATACAGAGCAAACCAATAACTCGCTGCTGACGATTACGAATAGCGATAGTCATCGATTTCATTAAATCACCACTTTTAGCCTTGGTGAAATACGCTTTTGATACGCTAGATTTATCATCGGCCATATCATGCAATGTACGCAATGCCAGATCGGTAATCGGTGAACCGATTTTGCGGCCCGTATGCTGTCCATTAGCAATACGAACAGCTGAATAATTAAGGTCTTCTAAAGAGTGAAGAACAATTTCACAGTGCGCGCCAATTAGCATAGCTAAACCATCAACCGCCGCTTCATAAGATTTAAGTATATCGCGGTCAGTCTCAGTAAAAGGCTGATTATCAAGTAAATTAATATCGTGGTGGTCACTGCTTAATAATGAATTTGACATTCAATACACCATCCTTCAAGTGTAAAAAGTATCATCAAGGCTATTATCGAGTTGCTTAATTATTCTAAAGCCATTATTTCCCGTTATTTTTCCAATGGCAAAGGTGTTAGCGATATTTATTTATCTGAATTAACTCATATTTTAAATTCTGATAGTTTCGGCTAGGCACTTTTTACTTCTACCATTAAATGACTTGGGGATGGCGTCTATTTAACCATGAACAATAGTCGTGAGTGATGATAAGCGCTAAAAATAGTTACCTGTGACGTTAAAACTCCCCTGCGCCGACGTCAAGCAGTTGCTCGCAAGAGAGTCTGTTTTATCACAAACTTTAAATAAAATAACAAATTTTTCGCCTTTTACTTAAGAATAATTATTCCTGATCAATAATTAATTAGTTTGGATATTGGCAAGATATTTATTTCTAACTAGGTTGCTGGTCTGGTTACTATGTGGTTACTATGTCGTTACTATACTATTAATTTGATTAAAGTTTGTGCTATCTTAATTTTAAAATAACGGGAATGTAAAA
This sequence comes from Moellerella wisconsensis ATCC 35017, assembly GCF_001294465.1. Classification (GTDB taxonomy): domain Bacteria; phylum Pseudomonadota; class Gammaproteobacteria; order Enterobacterales; family Enterobacteriaceae; genus Moellerella; species Moellerella wisconsensis. The sequence continues at coordinate 205,369 of NZ_LGAA01000007.1, read as the reverse complement.
ACTATTTATCTAAAGCTGGCTACGTAAACTCAATAGCAAAAAACCGAGCTCAAAAGCTCGGTTAATTTTTAGTGGCCTCGATTCAATCAGTGATCAGCGTAAATACAGAATTGACTAAACTCTCGCTGATTCAACCACCAACTGATTATTTACCGGCAGGTTTAATATCTAATAATTCAACATCAAAAATCAGCGTTGAATTAGCGGGAATACCAGGCACACCGGCTTCACCATAAGCTAATTCAGGTGGAATAACTAACTGCATTTTGCCACCTTTTTTCAGATGCTGCATACCTTCAGTCCAGCCTTTAATTACTGAATTTAAAGGAATAGTTAGCGGTTCTTTTCGTGCGTAAGAGCTATCAAACTCAGTGCCGTCAATCAAAGATCCTTTATAGTGAACAACCACGGTATCTTTATCTGTAGGTTTAGCGCCATTGCCCTCTTTTTCGATTTTATACAGCAGACCACTTTTAGTTTTTTCTACGCCTTTCTCTTTGGCGTATTTCGCACGATATTCATCGCCTTTTTTAGCGTTAGCAGTAGATTCTTCACTGATTTTCTTCTCAGCGGCTGCTTTTACTTGGCCTTCAAATTCACGTAATGTTTTTTCGACTTCTTCATCGCTCATTTTGCTTTTATTATTGAAAGCATCCTGAACACCTGCCAGCAATTGAGCTTTATCCAGATTAATGCCAATGGATTGTTGTTCATTCAACGAATTTTCCATGTAGCGGCCTAATGATGCGCCCAATGCATAAGCGTTACGCTCTGCGGAATTTTTAAATACAGCCGTTCCTTGGACATCTGCTTTAGTTTCAGCAGCCATAACCTGAGGAGCACCCAGTGTCATTGCTAAGGTTGTTGCCAACAGGGTGGCTTTAAACAGTGATTTCATCCTAATCTCCAATATTTATATTGTCTGCTATGCCTTTAATTATCCGAGATACCATAACATTCTGCTAAGCTAACCAGCAACTCTGCGGCTCAATGCCAAAAGTGCAAAATAATGCAATGGCTGATTTATTGCTAATGTCACGTATTACTCATTTTACGGTAACTCAATTGATAACAAGCATATTCGCCACAATACTCTAGCATAGTAAAAAATAACTCTCTGTGCGGTTTGCACTTTTATCGGTGCAATTTACACGTTAAATAAATGAGTTAATGGCTAATGTTAAAATCATCAATTGGACAACAGTAACAAAAAGAGGTTTCAACGCCTATGCTTTTAAATAAAACTTATCTGTTGATTTGTAATGTTTAGTTAAAATAGCCGCAAATTTATGCGGAAATTATGCAGAAAGTATTTTAAAAGGGGAAAACAATGGATTTACAGCAATATGAACAACGATTAGAAGAGCTCGAAAGTAAAGTTGCGTTCCAAGAAATCACGATTGAGGAGCTTAATCAGATAGTGACCGAACAACAGTTAACATTAGGCCGGATGCAAGAACATTTACGCTTAGTGACTGAACGACTGAAAGCCTCACAAGCATCGAACCTTGCACGCCCAGAAGAAGAAACCCCACCTCCGCATTATTAATCTGCCGGAAGGTATCGCAACAGAAAATAATATGATGCCAAATTGATGAAAGTTATTGCTTGGCGCAAATAAATTAAAGGCCTGAACATATGTTTAGGCCTTTAATTAATAACTGAGCTTATTACTTATAAATCAGCATATAACGATACAAATGAATCGTTCGCCATAATAATTTAAAGCAAAAACTTAGCTATGGCAGGTAAATTAGTGGCAACCACAACCGCCGTGGCCTTGGCCTTTACCTTCGCCGCCGCAGCAGCCACTTTCTTCATGCTCGTGATGACCACCACCACAGCAACCACCTTCGTTGTCATGGTCGTGACCATGATCATGGCCGTTTGCACCGTGTGCATGACCGTGAGCCAATTCTTCTTCAGTTGCTTCACGGATAGCCATGATTTCAACGTTGAATTTTAAGTTTTGGCCTGCCAGCATATGGTTACCATCAACGATAACTTCATCGCCTTCAACGCCTGTGATTTCAACAGGAACTGGGCCCATATCAGTATCAGCTAAAAAGCGCATACCGACTTCAAGTTCTTCAACGCCCATGAATACATCTTTAGGTACACGTTGAACCAGATTGTCATCATACTGGCCATATGCATCATCAGAAGCAACTTCAACGTCGAAACGTTCGCCCGCTTCACGGCCTTCTAATGCTTTCTCTAAACCTGAGATCAAAGAACCACGGCCATGTAAATAGTCGAGTGGCGCATTTGCCGGCGACTCATCAACTAACACACCGTCTTCTGTTCTTACTTGATAAGCCAAGCTAACTACCAAGTCTTTTGCTACTTTCATGACATCTCCTACATACCCGTGGGGCGAAAAATTTCCAAGATTGTACCGGAAAACAAAACATCTGTATTGAGAATTGACAAAAATATGCATTATTCCGGTGTAAACAATCCAATAATTTGCTCAGATTTTTTTATCTTTCCGGATTGTGCTTCATCAGCTTGACGTTGTTGATGTCCACACTCAACACATTCAACGACATCAACCTTATTTTCACGCCACATCATCAAGGTATCTTGTAATTTGCATTGTGGGCACACGGCCCCGGCAATAAACCGTTTACGTATTGTAGGCATCAATTCATGACCTTTTATTTGTCTTCATTCCAACCCTGAGGTTGTCGGCGTTCTCTTTTTAGCTCTTTCTCAAACAATTCATTGAGCTCTCTTCGCGCCTCTTTAATCCGTGACACACGATTCACTTCACCTTCACTTTCAGGAATAATTTCGCGCAGTCCCTGCATGTCCAAACGGCGGAAATGTTGCTTAGCACGATAAGCTTGATGTGGATGCATTCCTGTACTAACTAACGCTTTGCTGCCCAGCTCTAATGCGCTAGAAAATGTTTCACGGCTAAAATCAGTCACCCCACGCTGCAATAATTCATGTGCCTCAACCCGGCCTTTAGCTCGTGCAATAATATGCAAATGAGGGAAATGTACCTGACAAAGCTCAACAATTTCGATCACTTCTTCAGGGACATCACTGGTTATTACGATAGACTTAGCATTTTCAGCACCCGCAGCACGCAGTAATTGTAAATCCCGTGCATCACCATAATAGACGCGATAGCCATAACGACGCATAGTGGTTATCGCAGAAACATCTTGCTCCAATACCGTGATTTTGACTTTATTCGCCATCAATAAGCGACCGATAACCTGCCCCATACGGCCAAAACCGACTAAAATAACATTCGGATTATTATCTTCAACATACGGTTGTTCATCTGATGTGCTTTGTCGATTATATCGGCGATTGAGAATCGCATCTATCAGCTGCATCACAAGTGGCGTCGTCATCATCGAAATAGTCACCACCACGAGCAACAGATCCATTTGCTGACCACTAATTACTTGGCTACCAAACGCGGCAGAAAATACGACGAAAGCAAATTCGCCCCCTTGGCTGAGCACTCCAGAGAACTGCAAACGAGCTCCACTGCGTAATTGAGCCATCATGCCAAGGGCGTACAGTACCAGAGCCTTAACCGCAACTAAAATCACTACGCCCAGTAAGACTTGTGGTAAATACTGCCACAATACACTTAAATTAAGTGACATCCCTACTGAGATAAAAAATAACCCGAGCAGCAGCCCTTTAAACGGTTCAATCGTGATTTCTAACTCATGACGGAATTCGGTATCCGCTAACATCACACCTGCGATAAAAGTACCTAACGCCATAGAAAAACCAAGACTTTCCATAACCATTGCAGATCCCAACACGACCAACAGAGAAGCTGCGGTAAAAATTTCATGCACGCCAGATTTAGCCGCTAATCTAAACAGTGGACGTAATAAATAGCGCCCAACAAACCATAATCCACCAAATGCGACAACTTTCAGCCCGATTCGATACCAATCGCTAGAACCTGTTTCACCGGCTAATAACGGGATTACAGCCAAGATAGGGATCACCGCCATATCTTGAAATAACAGAACGGAGAAACCGAGCTGCCCACTTTCTTTATCGGACATCCCTTTTTCATCCATCAATTGCAATGCCATCGCCGTGGATGACATTGCCATACCTAAACCACCAACAATTGCCGACTGCCAAGAAAAATCCGCTAATATCAATAATCCGCTCATGATGCTGGCAGTAATGATAACCTGCCCAGCCCCAACGCCAAAAATAGAATGTCGTAAAGCCCATAACTTGGCTGGCTTGAGTTCTAATCCAATCAAAAACATCAAGAAAACTACACCTAACTCAGAAAAATGCAGAATATCGTCAACGTTATGGATAAAACCTAGTACAAAAGGACCAATCAAAATCCCGGCCAATAAATAACCAAGAACAGCACCCAGACGAATTTTCTGGGCGATGGGAACCATGATGACCCCAGCACATAAAAAAATAATAATTGAGTCGACTAAATTTAATTCTCCCATTAGGACACACCTCCTGCATCGAGGGGGTGTTGTAGCCAGCGCCGATACGCATCGCAGTAGCCATCAAAGCCCTCTTTTGATTGTTGACGCGCAGCATAAATAACAATCGGTTCTAGCCACTGCATTTCACACATAGCTGCCGTTAATTCAAACGGACGCAGTAATTCATTGATAGCAAAGCGATTATAACCATCGGGCTGATAAGCTTCCTTAGGTTCACCGGTGGTTATCACCGAACGCCAATATTTACCCTTTAGTCTTTGTTCGCCAATATCTGCCGCAAAACGCCGAGTAAGAACGCGGTCAAACCACTCTTTTAATAATGAAGGGCAGCTATAGGTGTACAAAGGGTGCTGAAAAACAATAAATTGATGTTCACAAAGCCGCTGTTGCTCTCGAGTCACATCAATAAAATTATCTGGATACGCGCCATAAAGATCATGAATAGTGACATGCTCAAGATCACTAATTGCAGCTAATAAAGTACGGTTAGCTACCGAATGATAAGGCTCTGGATGGGCGTATAATATTAAAACTTTTGGTGGTTGTGACATTTTTGCTTCCTCAAAGGCGTGTCAGACGGGCGAATTTCCGTTACCATGCTGCCAGCAAAACGGTGGGTGATTTTTAAACCCTATACCTTGAATAGTTCAAAGTGCGGGAAAGCTACAAACCGAAATATCGTAATTCATTTATAGGTTAGTTATTGAATAACTTAGTCATTATCGATATCAGAAAGTGGTTTCAACGGTTACAATACGTCTGCAATTTGAAGTATGATGAGTATGTAATTTAACATATATCTAAATAAACGGCTCCTATGATTGTCTTCTCTTCATTACAAATTCGCCGTGGCGTGCGTGTCCTACTGGATAATGCATCTGCCACGATTAACCCTGGTCAAAAAGTAGGACTAGTGGGTAAAAATGGTTGTGGAAAATCAACACTGCTCGCCTTATTAAAGGGTGAACTTCAAGCTGAAGCAGGCACATTCAGCTATCCTAGCTCATGGGCGCTAGCTTGGGTTAACCAAGAAACGCCAGCATTAGATGTTCCTGCCATTGAATATGTTATTGATGGAGATAGAGAATATCGTCAGTTAGAACAAAATTTACGTGAAGCCAATGAACGCAATGATGGCCATGCTATCGCGGTTCTACACGGACAGTTAGATGCTATTGATGCATGGACGGTTCGCTCCCGTGCTTCGAGCTTATTACATGGGCTAGGCTTTTCACAAAACCAATTATTAGAACCGGTAAAAGCATTCTCGGGAGGCTGGCGTATGCGCCTTAACCTCGCCCAAGCTTTATTATGTCGCTCTGATTTACTGTTATTGGACGAACCAACTAACCACTTAGATTTAGATGCGGTTATTTGGTTAGAAAAATGGCTGAAGAGTTACCCGGGAACGCTGATCCTGATCTCACATGATAGAGACTTTTTAGACCCAATTATCGATAAAGTCCTGCATATTGAACAAGAATCGATGTTTGAATATACCGGAAATTATTCCTCATTTGAGCGTCAACGAGCAACCAAATTAGCTCAGCAACAGGCGCTGTTTGAGAGCCAACAAGTTCGAGCGGCGCATTTGCAACATTATATTGACCGCTTCCGTGCACAGGCGACTAAGGCCAAGCAAGCGCAGAGCCGGATCAAAATGTTAGAAAAAATGGAAATGGTATCACCAGCTCATGTTGATAATCCGTTCCATTTTTCATTCCGTAAGCCCGAAAGCCTGCCTAATCCCTTACTTAAAATGGAAAAAGTCAGCGCAGGATACGGTGATAAAACCATTCTTAATTCAATTAAACTGAATTTAGTGCCGGGTTCACGGATTGGACTGCTGGGGCGAAATGGTGCCGGTAAATCTACCTTAATTAAATTACTGGCGGGCGATCTACAACCTCTTCATGGGGTTATTTCGCTAGCTAAAGGAATTAAGCTCGGTTACTTCGCTCAGCATCAATTAGAATTTTTACGGGCCGATGAATCGCCTCTGCAACATTTGGCTCGGATTGCCCCCCAAGAAACTGAGCAAAAATTACGAGATTATCTTGGCGGATTTGGCTTTCAGGGCGATCTTATCAATGATGCCAGTGGACGTTTTTCTGGCGGAGAGAAAGCTCGTTTAGTCTTAGCTTTACTGGTTTGGCAACGCCCGAATTTATTATTGCTCGATGAGCCAACTAACCATCTTGATCTGGATATGCGCCAAGCATTAACCGAGGCATTAATTAATTTTGATGGCGCGTTAGTGGTGGTCTCGCATGATAGACATTTATTGCGTTCAACCACGGATGAACTGTATCTAGTGCATGGCGGCATGGTAGAACCGTTTGATGGCGATCTGGAGGATTACCAGCAATGGCTGGCCGAACAGAATAAATTAGAACAACAACAAGCCCGTGATGAACAAGACAAAGATAAAGTCGCCACCACAGCAACCGTTACGGCTCAAGATAGAAAAGAGCAAAAAAGACGCGAAGCTGAATTTCGTCAGCAGACTCAACCTATCAGAAAAAAACTGACATCGCTGGAAAAGCAGATGGAAAAATATACTCAGCAATTGACAGAATGTGAGGCTAAACTGGCCGATAGCTCAATTTATGAAGCCGGCAATAAAACCTTGTTAACTGAGTGTTTGAAGCAGCAGACAGAAATAAAATCTGCTCTAGACGACGTTGAAATGGAATGGATGGAGCTTCAAGAACAGCTGGAATCAATGACTAATCAATTAAACGAGACGTCAATTTAATATTCCGCGTTCATTTTACACATAATCGAACCATCCCTATGAGCTTATCTAGGGATGGTACTTTTAATCGAAAATTCATCCTAATCGATACCAATTAAATTAATCTCTTGCTAGTTATTCATATCAATGTTCTAGTCATCAAGGCTGTTGATAGTTAATCGTGCATTCATTACCAAATTCTTAGCCAGTTCTTCTCGCCGCCGCAATAACGCCATAAACAATAAATCGGTTAACGTATTTTGTGCCGTACGCGAGGATATCGATGAGCTACGCCACTCATTTTCTTCAGCCACACTTTCTAGAACGTAATCAGCGATTTTCGCCAAAGGTGACTGCTTATTTTGTGTAATCGCAATAATGGTCGCTCCCTGTTTTTTGGCCACCGATGCCGCAGCGCACATATCTTTTCTACGCCCAGTAAATGAAATAACAATTTGTACATCCTGCGTATTCAGGGTTAAAGCCGCTGCAATTTGCACATGGTGATCCGCCTCAACCAAGGTGGTAATTCCAATTTTTTGTAATTTATAACCTAAATCTTTGGCTGTTAGCCCAGAGCCACCAATTCCAACAATTTGTACTCGATGCGCCACATTAATTTTACTCACAATCTTTTCAAACAGACTAAAAGAAATTCGCTGGGTCGTTTCGGTAATCGAATAATTTTTTTCCTGCGCCAACTTTTGTGCCATCACCATCAACGAATCATCACTAGTAATATGGTTATGTAGCGCCCCCTGAGGATGATCAAACACCGCCTGTTTACGCCCAAGCTCTTCGCTAATCGCTAATTTTAAAGCCGGAAAACCTTTTAGGCCCATCTTTTGGCTGAATTTAATAATCGCCGATTGGCTAACATTCATCTGCTCAGCTAATTGTAGCGAAGACAATTCGATAACTTTTTCAGGGCAGTTAATAATATATTCAGCAATTTTTTGCTGATTATCGGCTAACTGGGGTAAGCGCCAAATAATTTCTGTCAAAATTGACATGAATAACCTCAATTAAAAATAAATACTAAATTATTCCACAGTTAAAATAGGTATTAATTAATTAAAAATCTTATTTATCAAAAAAATAACCTACATTTGGTATACATTCATCGTGCAATTATTCCTTATTATTCACGATAAGGAATAGATAAGGTTGTGATTATTGTCACACTAAAAGAATAAATAATTCCTTACTATCGCCGCAATATTACGCATTAGGAGCAACAAATGGCAATCGATCTGAGCAAAATGGTGACAGAAAGTCGTAATCCGGCCAGTGAGAATATTGATCAACTTTCAACGCTGGATATGCTGAAAGTGATTAATCAAGAAGATAAAAAAGTGCCACTCGCGGTAGAGTGTATTCTGCCGAACATCGCCCAACTGGTTGATAAAGTTGCAGAGGCTTTTCACCAAGGCGGACGACTAATCTACAGTGGTGCAGGCACATCTGGCCGCTTAGGAATTTTGGACGCTAGTGAATGCCCGCCAACTTTCGGTACACCACATGAACAAGTTATTGGTCTCATTGCAGGCGGCCACCAAGCAATCTTACGTGCTGTAGAAAATGCCGAAGATAACCGCGAGCTGGGTCAAGCTGACTTAGAAAAGATTGGGTTTAATCAACGCGATATTTTAGTTGGTATCGCTGCAAGTGGGCGCACACCTTATGTTCTAGGCGCAATGGACTATGCTCGCTCAGTGGGAGCAACCGTTGCCGCTATCAGCTGTAATCCGGATAGTCCAATGGCACAACAAGCCGATATTCCACTCACGATTATCGTCGGACCTGAAGTTGTTACTGGCTCATCACGCATGAAAGCAGGCACCGGACAAAAATTAGTTCTCAATATGATAACTACGGGTGCCATGATCAAAATGGGCAAAGTGTTCGGTAATTTAATGGTCGATGTTGAAGCCACCAATGCCAAGCTGATCGAACGCCAAACGCGCATTGTTATGGAAGCAACCGAGTGCGATCGTGAAACCGCAGAACAGGCCTTACAACAATGTGAACGCCACTGTAAAACTGCGATTGTCATGATCCTCACCGGGCTAAATGCACAACAAGCGAAACATTTACTGTCCGATAATCACGGTTTTATTCGCTCAGCGCTCAGCGCAGACCAACAGTAAAATTCGACAATCATCCGCGGTGAGGAATATCATGGCGAAAATAACCAATGAAATGTTATTGCAGATCTTACAAGCAATAGGCGGCACAAATAACGTCAAGCAGTGCGGTAACTGTATGACTCGCCTGCGCTTGACGCTACAAAATGAACACTATGTTGATAAAGCAGCAATTAAGCAAGTTGACGGCGTGCTTGGCGTGATTGAAAGCGACCAACAATTACAAATTGTCTTAGGCCCAGGAAAAGCTCAAACCGCGGCTGAAATGATGAATCAACTATTGGAAACAGCTTCGCAAGATGATGCGCCAATAACCGAACAAAATCAGGATCTAAACTCTTTAGCTTCAACCAATAAACAGCAACTAAAACAGAAACAAACCACCGCAGTTCACCGTTTCTTATCAAAATTTGCGACTATTTTTACACCACTGATCCCTGGTTTTATCGCCGCAGGATTATTATTAGGTATCGCCACCCTTATCAAGCAAAGTGTTTACCCTCAGGGATTACCCGACGACCCTGCGGCTCATGGCCATCTTGTGCATTTGATCCTCTATATGTCGATTTTTGCCAAAGGATTATTTAGTTTCCTAGGAATTTTAATCGGTTACAACGCACAAAAAGCTTTTGGTGGCAGTGGCGTTAACGGTGCCATTATTGCCTCAATCTTTATGCTGGGCTATAACCCGGAAATCGCCAGTGGCGTATTCTCCGGCATGAGCACCTTTTTTGGTTTAGAGATAGACCCTCGCGGCAATATTATCGGGATTTTAATTGCCTGTATTTTCGGAGCATGGGTAGAAAAACAGGTCAGAAAAATTATCCCGGGCAATCTCGACATGATTTTAACCTCCACGCTCACTCTATTGATTGTCGGGGCAGTAACCTATGTTGCAATTATGCCTATCGGTAGTTGGTTATTCAGTGGAATGTCATGGTTATTTATGCATCTCAACAGTAACCCGTTTGGCACCGCGATACTGGCTGGGTTATTCTTAATTGCCGTTATGTTTGGTGTACATCAAGGATTTATTCCGGTATATCTGGCTTTAGTTGATGCTCAAGGCTTTAACTCACTGTTCCCAATTTTAGCCATGGCTGGCGGTGGACAAGTCGGAGCGGCTATCGCTCTATACGTCAAAGCCAAAAAAGATTCGTTGCTGCGTAACCAAATTCGCGGGGCAATTATTCCTGGTTTCTTAGGTATTGCTGAACCACTGATTTATGGCGTCACATTACCGCGTGTTAAACCGTTTATTACCGCTTGTCTTGGCGGTGCAGCAGGGGGATTCTTTATTGGCCTTGTTGCTTGGATGGGGCTACCGATGGGACTAAATACCGTATTTGGTCCATCAGGCTTAGTCGCTATTCCATTGATGACCTCAGCCAGTGGTGTTTTTGCCGCAATGAGCGTGTATGTCATCGGGTTATTAATCGCGTATTTATGTGGCTTTATTTTCACGTATTTCTTTGGCAGTAAAAATACCGATTTAACCTAATATCGTGATAACAGAGAAGGAACAATAAATAAGGTTCCTTCTCTATCACCGTCACTATTCTAGCCAAATTAATGGTACACACAGCGCAGTAAATAATCCCATCATAATATTGAAAATAAACCATGCTTGGCGGCCTCGAAGAAAACGGCCAATTAATGCCCCACTTGCCATCCAAATTAACCCTGCCACCAAATTTACACTGATCATCGCAATGCTCATGACCACAATCGATGAAAAAAATTGATCGCCTGCTAAGCTATAACTGCCCACTGCACCTAATCCCATCAACCATGCTTTGGGATTTAAAAACTGCAATAATCCGCCCTGATACCAAGTCACAGGTCGCGATAGATTTGATTCTGTTTTCACTGGAGCATAATTTGCACTGGCTGTTTTCCACGCTAACCACAGTAAATAAACACTGCCTGCAATTTTCATCAATAAATGCAGTGCGGGATAAATCAATAATAAAGCCGCAACGCCAAAAGCCGATAAATACAGAATAGATTGCATTCCTAACATAATACCCACGAGTAACATTAAGGTTCGGCGAAAACCATAATTAGCCGCGGATGAGGTTAATAATACGTTATTCGGTCCCGGTGTAATTGCAGCAATAAATAAAAACGTAAACAGAGAAAAAATTAGCCCGACAGTCATGTATAATCCTTATTCTATTGTGCATATACCGGACATACCTCAAGATGCGGGTATATTTGCTATTATAGCTTCGCGGCTTATCACCGCGCGCGATAATAGCGGTCATCTGTCCGCTATTATTAAAGCAATAAATGACATTGCAAAATGCGTAATAAATAGGCCGGATCAAGCATCAGCGAACCGGATATCATCAACAGTGTTTGCCCCTTTCTTAAGTACGCTATGGGAAACAATGCTTGCATGATTTAAAAATAACAGTATGTTATCCGCCTCACAAGAGCGCTAATAATTTAAATTAAAAATGTTATGCCAGAGAATTTTCGCCCGATAAACTGGGCTAAAAACCCACATTTACAGACACTTTTACCCCGAATTTTTAGACGGACGCCAAACATTAAGCCCGTTTGGCAACGCCTTGAACTTCCGGATAGCGATTTTATCGATCTCGCATGGAGTGAACCGCCTGTTGATGCAATTAACAAACCGCGCTTAGTCATTTTCCATGGACTCGAGGGCAGTTTTAACAGCCCTTATGCACACGGTATGCTAGAAACAGCTCAAAAACATGGCTGGCTGGGGGTGATCATGCATTTTCGTGGCTGCAGTGGAGAGCCAAATCGCCAACAACGGATTTATCACTCTGGAGAGACTAGCGATGCGCGCTATTTTTTACATTGGCTGACCAAAACTTTTGGTAAAGCGCCAACTGCGGCTGTCGGGTATTCACTCGGGGGTAATATGCTCGCGTGCTATTTAGCAGAAACAGGTAATCAGGCCGAATTAGATGCTGCCGTCGTTGTTTCTGCACCATTAATGCTGGAAGCCTGTTCCCTGCGAATGGAAAAAGGCGTTTCACGCTTTTATCAACGCTATTTACTAAATGGGCTTAAACGTAATGCAACACGCAAATTAGTCCGTTATCCGGGATCATTGCCGCTTAATTTAATTCAATTAAAGAAATTAAAAAAAATCAGAGAGTTTGATGATGTGATCACCGCTAAAATTCATGGTTTTTGCGATGCCGATGATTATTATCGCCGTTGTAGCGCCCTTCCTCGGCTACCACAAATCACCAAACCAACATTAATTATTCATGCTAAAGACGATCCTTTTATGGCACCAGAAGTGGTACCTAATTTAGCGTTATTACCTGATAACATTGAATATCAAATGACTGAACATGGTGGGCATGTGGGATTTGTTAGCGGTACATTCAAGCGCCCAGAAATGTGGTTAGAACAGCGCATTCCACAATGGTTATCTCCTTATTTGGACAAAAAATAATTATGATTATTCCATGGCAAGATATCGCAGCTGATACGCTAGAAAGTTTGATAGAAAGTTTTGTTTTGCGCGAAGGTACTGATTATGGCGCACAAGAAAAATCGCTCGAACAGAAAGTGAATGATGTAAAACGGCAGTTAGCCGCAGGAGAAATTGTGTTAGTCTGGTCAGAATTGCATGAATCGGTTAATTTTATGCCGAAAGATCAATTTCGCCCGTAATTATTCACAGCACTCTGTCACTGTCTAATCACCGATTTTACCGATAGAGCAACCTGTGGAAGCGTAACAGGGAGTCTCCATTAATGTCGCAAAAACATCCAATTATTGCCGTAACTGGTTCAAGTGGTGCTGGTACAACCTCAACTAGCGTTGCTTTCCGTAAAATATTCAATCAATTAAATATCAGCGCAGCTTCAATTGAAGGTGATAGTTTTCACCATTATACGCGACCTGAAATGGATATGGCCATCCGCAAAGCCCGTGAGCAAGGCCGCCATATCAGCTATTTTGGCCCTGAAGCTAATGATTTTTCGTTACTGGAACAAACCTTAGTTGATTATGCTAAAACGGGTACTGGCCGCAGTCGAAAATATCTACATACCTACGATGAAGCCGTTCCTTATGGCTTACAGCCGGGAATTTTCACGCCATGGGAACCATTGCCCGACAATACGGATATTCTTTTTTACGAAGGCCTACATGGCGGCATTGTAACGCCGGAGCATAATGTAGCACAGCACGTTGATCTATTAGTTGGGGTCGTACCAATTGTTAACTTGGAATGGATTCAGAAATTAATTCGTGACACGACCGAACGAGGTCATTCTCGAGAAGCAGTGATGGATTCAGTGGTGCGCTCAATGGGTGATTATATTAATTTCATTACTCCCCAATTTTCTCGCACTCATATCAACTTTCAGCGGGTTCCGACAGTCGATACCTCCAATCCATTTGAAGCCCAAGCCATTCCGTCACAGGATGAAAGTTTTATTGTAATCCGCTTTAATGGCTTATCACATATTGATTTTCCATACTTATTATCGATGATCAACGGATCTTTTATATCAGCAATGAACACTATTGTTGTTCCAGGCGGTAAATTAAGCTTAGCAATGGAATTAATAATGACCCCATTAGTCGAAAAATTAATACGTGGTAAGAAATAATAATTAAATTGATGCCCTCTTTTATTAAAAACAGTTTATTGTTGATAATTTATTGTGATGGGCATCAAACTTTAAAAAAGTTTAGTAAAAATAAAATTTATTTTAGATTTCTAATTTCAAAACTGTGAGTTACTTTTACCGCTTTTTCTAACATCATAGAAACTGAACAATATTTATCAGCAGAAAGTTTTACCGCTCGTTCAACCATTTTATCGTTTAAGTCATTACCGGAAACAATAAAGTGAAGATTAATATAAGTAAAATAACGTGGTATTTCTTCACGACGCTCAGAAGTTAATTTAACTTCACAATCAGTCACTTCATTGCGTCCCTTTTGTAAAATAGATATCACATCAATCGCGCTACATCCGCCAACCGCCATTAAAACCATTTCCATTGGACTAGGCGCTTTATCGCCAGAATTACCATCCATCATTAATTGATGGCCTGATGCTGACTCTCCTAAAAAAGAAAGACCTTCAACCCACTTAACTCTTGCTTCCATGATAATACTCCGCCATATAAACTGATTTTATATTAACTAAAAGACTACCCTTTCATATAATCGCTGGCAATCTGATTACTGATTTATTAAGCTGAAACGAGACAAGCAAGACTTCCAGTAATTAATATGTTAAAAATATAAACTGCTAAAACGGGGTAAGATCAATACCTAACAGTATAGTTAAATATATTATACGATTAATATTAACTTGCCTCATCGGGCTTATTAATATGTTAAGCTACTGACTTTAAGCTAACCCACTCAATAAAATTATATTTATCGAGTTAGCTGCAATAACATACAGAGGATAACGCGAATGATTCTCGGCAAGCCACAAACAGACCCGACTCTTGAATGGTTTTTGTCACACTGCCATATTCATAAATATCCATCCAAGAGCACGCTGATCCATCAAGGTGAGAAAGCAGAAACACTTTATTATATTGTAAAAGGTTCTGTGGCTGTTTTAATTAAAGATGAAGAAGGCAAAGAGATGATCCTCTCCTATTTAAATCAGGGAGATTTCATCGGTGAGCTTGGATTATTTGAAGAAGGGCAGGAGCGCTCAGCATGGGTACGCGCCAAAAGTGCTTGTGAAGTTGCTGAAATTTCGTATAAAAAGTTCCGTCAATTAATTCAGGTTAATCCTGATATTTTGATGCGCTTATCAGCACAAATGGCAAGTCGTCTGCAAACCACGTCGGAGAAAGTAGGTAACTTAGCTTTCTTAGACGTAACCGGCCGTATTGCGCAAACACTATTAAGTTTAGCCAAACAACCTGACGCAATGACGCATCCTGATGGTATGCAAATTAAAATTACTCGTCAGGAAATCGGCCAGATCGTTGGATGTTCCCGTGAAACTGTTGGCCGCATTTTAAAAATGCTGGAAGACCAAAACCTGATTTCTGCGCATGGAAAAACAATTGTGGTCTACGGAACACGATAAACAGAATCAATGCTCAGTAATACCCATGTGTCAAACATTCTGTAGTACAAAATGTAGTAGAAAATGTAGTACAAAATACAGTATAAAATACGCGTGATAAAACATTACGATTTATCACGACGTTACAACGCCCATTGAACTGCACGTATACAATTAATTGTTCACTCTACACCACAGCAAATCAATCGGTATCAGAGATAAACCAGTGCTTATCATCACGATAACACTGGTTTATTGTTAAATAATAAATATTTGCATTTTTATGCAATTAACCCTGCAATTGCCAGCTCTAATTTTTTCATACCCTCAGCAATATCTTCAGTAGGAATAATCAGTGATGGGGTAAAACGCAAAACATTTTGTCCAGCATTTAGCATCATTAGGCCTTCATGGGCGCAAGCTTGTAATATCTCTTTCGATTTATTTTTCAATGACCCAGTTAATTCCGCACCAATTAATAAACCTAAACCTCGGATCTCATCAAATACGGCATATTTGCTATTAATCTCGTGTAGATAATTAATAAATAGCTGACGACGAACTTCAACGCCCTGTAAAACGTCAGGCGTATTAATAATATCAAAAGCTGCATTACCGACTGCGCAGGCTAATGGGTTTCCACCGTACGTTGTTCCATGAGTTCCTGGCCCCATCATTTGTGCTATTTCTGCGGTAGTTAACATAGCACTAATCGGGAAACCACCACCTAACGCTTTAGCTGTGGTCAAAATATCTGGAACAATACCATAATGCATATAAGAGAATAATTTACCTGTCCGCCCCATACCACTCTGAACTTCATCAAAAACTAATAGCGCTTGATTTTCATCGCACAACTTACGAACGCCCTGCATAAACTCAGTAGTTGCGGCAATAACTCCACCCTCACCTTGCACTGGCTCTAACACCACAGCACAAGTATGATCATCAATTACCGCTTTTACTGCCGCTAAATCATTAAAAGGAACATGAATAATATCCGCAGGTTTAGGACCGAATCCATCAGCATATTTTGGCTGGCCCCCCACAGAAACTGTAAACAGTGTGCGCCCATGGAATCCTTGTTTAAAAGCAATAATTTTTGTTTTATACGGATTATGTTTAGTGATCGCATAATGGCGTGCCAACTTAAAAGCCGCTTCATTAGCTTCTGCGCCCGAGTTGGCAAAAAATACTTTTTCAGCAAAAGTGGCGGAAATCAATTTTTGCGCCAATGTTAACGCAGGTTCATTAGTAAAAATATTACTAACATGCCATAATTTTTCGCTTTGCTGTTGAACAGCTTGAATCAGTGCGGGATGACAATGTCCTAAGGCTAGTACAGCAATACCACCGGCAAAATCAATATATTGCTTACCTTGTTGATCCCAAACTCGACTACCTTGCCCTTTCACTGGAATAAACTCAGCGGGCGAATAGATAGGCAACATAACCTGATCATAGGTTTGCCGATTTACTAAATTTGCTGTTCCTACCACTGATTCTGTCATAGCGCTCACCTAAATAGCCCTTAGCTAAACTGTATTGTTTATCTTAAATGAAAATATAATCATTAAATATGAATAAAAAATCAATAAAGGGCAACTAATAAATCAATAAAATAAAATAAAATTGAACATAGGGAGGACGAACGATAGGGAATAAATAGAGAATTTTACTAATAATTGATTAAGTGCAGCCAATGAACTAAAGGCCATAGGCTGCACTATTTAGCATGAAGATAAATGTAATTAGTATTTAAGAAAATTACTTAATAATAGGTGGCCCTGTTCACTTAAAATACTTTCAGGGTGAAACTGTACGCCTTCGATAGGCAAGGTTTTATGGCGAATGCCCATAATCTCATCTATATCACCGTTATTTAACGACCAAGCTGTAACCTCAAATGCAGCAGGTAATGTCTCCGCCGCAACCACCAACGAATGATAACGAGTTACCGTTAATGGCCGGTTAAGCCCTTTAAATACACCTTGTTGATTATGGTGGATGGCCGATGTTTTACCGTGCATAACCTCACGAGCCTGAACTACCGATGCACCAAAAGCTTGCCCAATCGCTTGATGACCAAGGCAAATGCCAAGAATAGGGATCTCACCGGCAAAGTGTTTAATCACTTCCAGAGAAATTCCCGCTTCATTAGGCGTGCAGGGACCGGGTGAAATAACGATATGTGTAGGAGCAAGTTGTTCAATATCTACAAGAGTAATCTCATCATTACGCTTAACAACCACTTCTGTATCTAGCTCACAAAAATACTGATATAGGTTATAAGTAAATGAATCATAATTATCAATAAGTAACAGCATATTAGCCTATCCGACTGATTTTTTTATCATTATTTTAGTGGCCACTGACATGAAATAACGACTCTGTCAATTAGGCGACCGGCTAAAAATGGCCAGAAATTATTATAGGGCGGCTATCATAGCACAGCCTGACGAGGAAAATAGCCCATTTAAATCATTGGTACTATTTTTTAGCGAATAAAAACTTCATGTAAATCATATAGCTATATATTACAAAATCATAACACGTGACTATAAGTTGACCAGACAGAAGAAAAAATTCAATAAATCAAACTGTTATTGTTCGATGATCTTTAATCTATTTTCAAGATAAACATAAAGCAGAAAAAACAAGTAACTAATAAGTTAATAAATTAAGAGCTGGATAATAAAATCAAGATAAGATAGAGAAATGAACAAAAAAGAATTAATAATATTCAACAGCAGATGAGATACTATCTTCATCTGCTGACTAGAATAATTTAATAAAAATTAAGGTTTTTTAACTACTTGAGCAGAAATAATGGTTATTGGTTCAACGGGAACATTTTGATATGGGCCAACATTTTCAGTTTTCACTTTAGCTATTTTATCAACCACATCCATACCTTTAACCACCTTACCAAATACAGCATAGCCAAAGTCGCGCTGACCATGATCTAAGAAGGCATTATCCGCAATATTGATAAAAAATTGGCTGGTAGCACTATCTTTACTGGTAGTTCGCGCCATAGCAACGGTTCCACGCAAATTACGCAAACCATTATCGGCCTCATTTTTAATCGGAGCTCGGGTTTGTTTCTGTTGTAATTCTTTATTAAATCCACCACCTTGGATCATAAACCCTGGGATCACTCGATGAAACGTCGTACCGTTATAATACCCCTCATTGACATATTGCATAAAATTATCAGTAGTCACTGGCGCTTTTTTATCATTTAATTCTAATTCGATATCACCCGCAGATGTAACTAACTTCACATAAGTCTCACCTGCCGCAACCGCCATAGAAGAAACACTAATAGCACAGACCGCCAGTAAAGGCATAAAAATACGTTTTAACATTAAAGATCCCTTTATTATTACCCAATAATCTATTAATCAACTAATTCTAGAGCGAGGCTAAAAATATTGTCGAAGATTTACCTTTATTTACGTCATTTACGCCAAAAAACCATTATTACGACAATAAATAATCTCCGGCTATTTTGGCATAAAAAAAAATAACTTATCGCCTGAAAAACAGCGTAATAGATAAAAAATAGTTATCAAGCCGATAAACGTGCAACAATAACTAAAACAATCTTTGTCTGTCTGTTTGCCTATCGTTATAATCGCCCAGCCTTTTGAGCCAAACTCAGGGAGAATCATCATGGCCATTAAAAACCATAATTATCATATGACAAAATTTGTCATTAGTGCACCCGACATTCGTCACCTTCCTAATGATACAGGAATTGAGGTGGCATTTGCTGGCCGTTCGAACGCAGGAAAATCCAGTGCGCTTAATACACTGACGCAACAAAAAAGCTTGGCCCGTACCAGTAAAACCCCGGGAAGAACCCAATTAATTAACTTATTTGAAGTTGAAGATGGTGTTCGTTTAGTCGATTTACCCGGCTATGGTTACGCTGAAGTGCCCGAAGCCATGAAACGTAAATGGCAGCAAGCATTAGGGGAATATTTACAGAAAAGAGAATGTCTTAAAGGATTAGTGGTGTTGATGGATATCCGCCATCCACTGAAAGATCTGGATATGCAGATGGTCGAGTGGGCAGTCGCAATGAACGTCCCCGTATTGGTGTTATTAACCAAAGCAGACAAACTTGCCTCTGGCGCCAAAAAGAAACAATTGATGGGAGTAAGACAGACTCTAGCAGAGCTTGGCGGTGATATTGAAGTAGAAAACTTCTCATCACTTAAAAAAATAGGCGTCGATAAACTAGTTATCAAATTAAACAAATGGTTTAGTGAACATTCGGCTTAATCATCCTCCTCTCTGATATTTGGCCGCTGTATCTATTCAAGGTATAGCGGTACTTATTCTCAAGCATTAATGAATCAACTCTATGAATTTCAAACAAAAAAATGCTCCAGTCAAATAATTGACTGGAGCAGCTAATATTCAGCTAAATCCGATTACGTGAAGTAAAAGGTCTGAAAGATAGAACATCTTACCTCTGTACCCTACAAGAGATACTTTACTGTATTTTCTGGTTGAAAAAAAGTCTTTTTGTAATTTTTTTTCTTTGCTTAACTCGATTCAGCGTAAATTTTATCGAAAAAAAAGATATATATTGTACTTTTACAACATATTAACGGGATGCAGATCTCATTAATATGTAACAAGTTAAATTATTACAATAATAATTAGTCTTCTAACTAGTGTAAGTATCAATGTTGTACCAGCATAGTAATAACGGTAATACCAATATAATAATATCGTTTTTTAAGCTCTAAAAACTCTCTGCTTATGCAGAAGATATAAATATATGGGGCTAAGCCAAAAAAATTAAACCGTATGGGCGTCTTTTGCTATCGCCTTACTCGTCCCTCTAAAGGCATTAAGGAATCACACCGTCTTTAGCAAAAATGAGAATAATTAGGTTTTATATTGGTTAGATAATAGAAGCGTAGATGCTGATTAAACACTTTATATTTTGCTATGATTAAATTATTTATCTAATTGATTCTATATATATAAGATACTGAAATCGCAAAAGAAATAATAAAATGCATAACATTCAAGCAAATTCTATTATCAGCATCCGCTGTTTTCTAATTGCATGGTTGCTCAGAGAAGTCTTTATTTCCTCGCTCAGGCCAGCATCGTTGTGTTTTAACCCGATTAATTATTTGCCATTTATCTCCCTGATAACTCATTGTAAAAACTGTTTTTTCTGCTGCAATCGAATCATCCTGTAAATCAGATTCTTCAATCGTAACTACTGCTTTATCAGGTAATTCTCCTCTATTTACATGTTGGGTTATGCTTAAATTAGTAACACTTTCTTGAAATGAATCTCCCATTGAGTCTAAAGCAAGCTGAATCGGATAATTTCCGCTAGGCGCACTATCCGCCACTTTTTCCTCTATTTTGTCACACCCGCTAGCAAGAAAAGCCATCGTGCTGATCATCAGTGGCAAAATGAATTTATTACTATATGTCAATGCATTATCTCCAATTTAATCAATAGCCTACTCAATACAACCAAGTATCAATGATAATAGTGTTTGATAATTCTTTAGCGACTCACTCACATCCAATCTAATATTTTTATATATTATATTCACTAACAAAAAGAGAGCCACAAAGTAACTCTCTTTTTTGATTATTTAAACCAATATTAATTGAATAAAAATTTAAAAATCAAATAATTAAACTAATGTGCCTCATCCCAATTATCACCAACACCGACTTCAACTTTTAATGGTACATCTAGTAACATACTATTTTCCATTAAACGTTGAATTTGCTGTTTAACACTTTCTAACTCGGACTCTTTGACTTCAAAAACTAATTCATCGTGTACTTGCATCAGCATTTCAGCGTGTGGTTTCTCAGTCTGTAGCCAATGATCGACAGTAATCATCGCTTTTTTAATAATATCAGCCGCAGTTCCTTGCATTGGCGCATTAATCGCTTCGCGCTCAGAGGCTTTACGGCGCATACCATTACGCGAGTTAATCTCTGGTAGATACAGACGACGGCCTTCGAGTGTTTCAACATAACCTTGTTCTGCGGCTTGCTGACGCGTTCTCTCCATATAGTCTAAAACGCCCGGATAGCGTTCAAAATAGAGATCCATATAGCGCTGCGCCTCACTGCGAGAAATTCCCAATTGACGCGCTAAACCAAAAGCACTCATGCCATAAATCAAACCAAAGTTAATGGCTTTCGCACTGCGACGTTGATCGTTTGTGACTTCATCCAGTGAGACCCCGAAAACTTCAGCCGCCGTTGCTCGGTGAATATCTTTACCTTCAGCAAAAGCAGTCAGCAAACCTTTATCCTGAGATAAATGCGCCATAATGCGTAATTCAATTTGTGAATAGTCGGCAGCGACAACTTTATACCCGTCACGAGCAATAAAAGCTTGACGGATCCGGCGGCCTTCAGCAGTTCTAACCGGAATATTTTGCAGATTTGGATCGCGAGAAGATAACCGCCCGGTCGCAGTTACCGCCTGATGATATGAAGTATGTACCCGCTGAGTTTTTGGATTGATCATCAGGGGCAATTTATCAGTATAAGTCGATTTTAGTTTTGCCAGCCCTCGATGTTCTAATAACAGCTTTGGCAACTCATGATCTATCGCTAATTCTTCAAGGACTTCTTCATTGGTGGAAGGCGCACCACTTGGCGTCTTTTTAACCACAGGCAACTGTAATTTTTCAAATAAAATCACCTGTAACTGCTTAGGAGAAGCTAAATTAAACTCTTCGCCAGCCAGCGTATAAGCTAATTTTTCTAATTCGCCTAAACGAGCAGTTATCTCTTTTGATTGCTCGGCTAAAACTTTTGCATCTATCAATACACCTTTGCGTTCCATGCGAGATAATACTGGCACTAACGGCATTTCTATATCAGTAAATACATGTTTTAATTTAGCTTCAGCTTCAATCTGTGGCCATAGTGCCTGATGTAATAGCAAAGTGACATCGGCATCTTCTGCAGCATAATTAGCCGCTTGTTCTAAGGCAATTTGATTAAATGTCAGCTGCTTTTTGCCCTTTCCAGCAACCTCTTCAAAGGTGGTAGTTTTATGGCTAAGATGTCGCTCAGCAAGGCTATCCATATCATGGCGCCCCATCCCTGCAACACTATTTAAAACGTAAGATTCCAGCATAGTATCAAAACCAATGCCTTTTAACTCAATCGCATAATTTTCTAAAACACCACGATCATATTTTAGATTCTGACCAATTTTGATAATGTTTTCATTTTCTAAAATTGGCTTCATCGCGGCTAATACATCATCTAATGGCAGCTGGTGGGGGGCATCAAGATAATCGTGTGCCAAAGGCAAATATGCCGCATGACCAGGTTCAATTGCAAAAGACATCCCAACTAACTGGGCTTCATGGGTATCTAAGCTGTTGGTTTCAGTATCAAAAGCAAACATTTTGGCAGTACGTAGTTTTTCTAACCAGCACTCAAAATCTGCTGGTTCAAGGATCGTCTGGTAATTTTCTGCCGTTAATAGCGGGGCCACTGGCGCAGCAGTCACTGTTTCAATTTTAACTTCAGCCGCGGAGGCAGCTTTGGCTGACGCGGAAGGTTTAGCTGCTTTACTGTCTAACCAACTGCCATTTTCCACCTCAGTCAGCCAACGTTTGAATTCATAACGGCTAAATAATTGATGTAATTTATCGGCATCAAGCGCTTGTACTTCTAATTGCTCACAATCACGGTCTAGCTCAACATCTGTTTTGATTGTTGCCAGCTGATAGGATAAAAAGGCCAGTTCGCGGTTATCGACCATTTTAGGTGCTAATGTCTTAGAACCGCGAAAGCCCAATCCGGCAATATCATCAAGACGGTTATAAATTTCTTCTAAGCTACCGATGCCTTGTAATAATGCCAATGCGGTCTTTTCACCTACACCGGGTACGCCAGGAATATTATCCGAAGAGTCCCCCATGAGCGCCAGAAAATCAATAATAAGCTCCGGTGGTACGCCATATTTAGTAACCACTTCTTCTGGCCCTAAAATGGTATTGGTCATGGTATTAATTAAAGTGACATTGGGCTCAACTAATTGCGCCATATCTTTATCACCGGTACTAATTAATACATGGCGACCCTGTGCGCTGGCTTGTTTGGCTAATGTGCCTATGACATCATCCGCCTCTACGCCCGGTACCACCAGCAGAGGTAATCCGATAGCTTCGACCATTTCATGCAATGGCGCGATTTGTTCACGTAAATCGTCTGGCATCGGTGGGCGATGAGATTTATAACTTTCAAACAGTTCATCACGGAATGTTTTACCTTTAGCATCAAAAACTACCGCAACATGGCTCGGGCGGTATTGCAGGATCAGACTGCGTAGCATATTTAGCACACCATACATCGCACCAGTTGGTTGCCCAGCACTGTTAGTCAGCGGAGGAAATGCATGGTAAGCGCGATAAAGGTAGGAAGAGCCATCTACCAGAATAAGGGGGTTTTCAGCTATCTGAGCCATAATCTGTCATCATCTATTTTGAGGATTGAATAGCAATAGAATGCCATATTGCGGGCATATAGACGAATATTGTCTGCAAGAAAAGCGTGTTTTCCTGCTGTGGATACTTGCATATGCTGTGGATAACTCTGTGCACAGAAGTATGTATCTGTGTTTATTCAATAAGTAAGAAAAGATCAAGCATAAAAACAGGAAAATAAAATCAATGAGTTAGCTGATATTAGATTGATCCAGAACAAAAACTTATTATTTGTCGGTTTGTGGATATTGATATTGTCATCAATAAAAGCAGAGGAGATAACGGCAATGGCTGAGATTACAGCCATTACCATAAAAAGTACTTTATTTTTGTGTAACTAATGAATTAATCACGTTAGAAAACTCTTTAGCGTAATTATTCGGATCATCAACATTGATGCCGGCATTATTTATTTGATATTTACCATCAACATAAATTGCTGGAACACCTCTTAATTTCAGGTTCTTCGCCGCATCTTGCTGTTTTGCAACCAAAGATTTAACGACAAAGCTATTTAAGGCCGCATCATATTCTTCAGCTGAGATACCCGCTTTAACAAATGCATTGCGAATATCGTCCGTGGTACGGATAGATTGAGTTTTCTGAATACCATCAAATAGAATTGGGGTTACTTTTGCTTCCGCATTCAGCACAATAGCGACAGCCCAAGCTTTAGTTAATTCAGGACCTAAAGGACCTAAAAAATCAACATGATAGCGTTCCATTTTTACGCCAGAAGGTAAATTTTGCTCAACCGTCTGAGGAATTTTATACACATTTTCAAATTGATAACAATGTGGGCAGTAGAATGAGAAAAACTCTAGAACCTCGGGTAAATTTTGTACGGTTTCTTTTAACTGAGTATACTGCTTGCCTTCGGTATAATTCGCAGCAGAAGCAGTTGTCGCCCCAAATGCCATGGTCAAGGCGATCAAAGCTAACCAAATTTTTTTCATCTTAAATTTTCTCCAGAAAATAAAATCAATCCAATTAATAAAATGGCGTTAATGACAACGGTGGTTCCTGTAATACGGTCATTTGCCGAGTAAATTCACTCACCTGTCGATGCCAAAAATCACTATCTGTCATCCATGGAAAAGCCTTCGGGAAAGCAGGATCCTGCCAACGCTTAGCAATCCACGCGAGATAATGGACCATTCTCATAACGCGTAACGGCTCAATCAGTTTGAGTTCTTGCAGATCAAAATCGCCAAACTCACTGTAAGCCTCTAGCAGCGTATCCAATTGAATACGCTGTTCTTGACGATCACCGTTTAATAACATCCACAAATCTTGGATAGCGGGTCCATTACGGGAATCATCAAAATCAACTAGCCAAGCTTCATCACGCCACAAAATATTTCCCGGATGGCAATCCCCATGCAGGCGTAACATGGTGTAATCTTCCGGCCATTGTTGCTTAACTAATGCTATCACTTTTTCGAGGATCTCGAAGAGCGGATCACGAGCCTTTGCTGCCACCAATGAACTGCACGCTAAGATCTGCATCGGGTTAACTAAATATTCATCAATGCTAATCGTCGGTCGGAATGAAAATAACTGCTTCTTTCCTATTTGATGAACTCGACCTAACACACGCCCTACATCTTCCAACTGAAACAGATTATCTGTTTCATATTGACGCCCGCCAATACTCGGAAATATAGCAAATAAAAAGCCACTAAATTCGAGAATGGTCTGCCCTGCAAATGCCAATGGTGCAACAACTGAAAGGCCAGACTCTTGTAATTCCAGAATAAAATCATGTTCTTCTTGGATTTGAGAACGGCTCCACCGCTCAGGTCGATAAAATTTAACCACATAGCGACGGCGATTTTCATCCATGAACTGATAAACTCGATTCTCATAACTATTTAACTCAGTTAATCCTGAATCTAAATACAGCCCTGCTTCCATCAGAGCATCCAAGATTAAATCTGGCGATATATCGCCAAAATGGAAATGTGTTTTTTCAGTCACGTTGACCTATCACTTAATCTTTAATAATGCCTCTGGCTCGCAGAATGGCAGTTTTAAAATCTTCCTGATAATCTTTTTTCAGGCCGGGGATCACTTCGTTGCTCTCTGTTCCTCTCATTTTCAAATGATAGATAAGCACGTCGTCGGTCAAATCGGCCAACTCACCTTGAAATCCAGCTTCATCAGCTAATTTTTGTAATAATTGCACCAAATTCAAATCAGAATTATCTTTCCAAACCGGGTGGATAAGCTCTATTACTTCATTTAAGCGATGGCATTTCATGGTTTATTCCTTATTCTATTGATAGTCATAATGATCAACGAAGCTCAGCCGCAAATATAACCGCTACTTGCAGCAATAACGAATATATCATACACCAGAGGAAACCAAGAGGTGTCAATATGAGTAAAGGTTATAGGTTATTTATTGAGACTCTGATTGATTTTATAGCAAAATATCGTGGTTATTTAATCTCAAATAACCCATATATTGCTATGCTGACATGACACCACCACAATCAGCAATAATAATTAAATAACCTAATCCGTAAATTGAAATATTTTCGTTAAGATAGACAGGAAAACTGAATATGGCACCAAGCCAATTAATAACAGATACCCCATTGATTACCGGTGCTATTCTGGCAGGCGGTCGCGGTTCACGCATGGGCGGGCAAGATAAAGGCTTAGTTTCTCTAAATGGACAACCGCTATATGCTTATATTGCGGAAAGATTAAAACCACAAGTAAACCGTCTGGTTATCAACGCCAATCGACACCTTGCTATTTATCGTCAAAGCGATCTGCCAGTAATCACCGATTTAACGCCCGATTTTTCTGGCCCTTTGGCAGGAATGCAGGCCGTACTAGCCGAGATAACTACAGATTGGGTGATATTTGTCCCCTGCGATGTACCCTCATTTCCGAAAAATTTAGTGCAAAAAATGTGGGAAGAAAAAGGCGACGCCATTGCTTGCTATGCCAGTGATACACATCGTGAACACCCAACATTTACGCTATTACATCGTTCCGTTGAACCGCAATTAACACAATATTTAAATAATGGCGATCGCAAATTGATGTTATTCATGCAAAAAGTATCTGCTAAGTGTATTGTTTTCTCTTCAGAGACAGGAGCATTTGCAAATCTGAATACTCCAGAAGATTGTGCTAACTGGCAAAACAATGCCAATTTATAAAAAATAACGGCAGAATAAATGATGAATAACACGATATACCCCCTGCTTGGGATCACTGCTTATAGCGGTACCGGTAAAACAACATTATTAAAAAAAGTGATCCCTCTATTGAGAGAACAGCATCTGCGTGTTGGCATGATAAAACATACCCATCATGATATGGATATTGATAAACCTGGTAAAGACAGCTACGAATTACGTAAAGCCGGCGCTTTGCAAACCTTAGTCGCTAGCCAGCAGCGTTGGGCACTCATGACTGAAACGCCAGAAAATACCTCATTAGATCTATATTATTTAGCCCGTCGATTTGACCATCAGTCACTTGATCTGATCTTAGTTGAAGGTTTTAAACATGAGCCGATCCCAAAGATCGCTTTATTTCGTCAAGCACTCGCCAGACCCCTTGAGCAACTGATTGATCCCTATGTTGTCGCGGTTGCCAGCGATCAGATTTTAGAGACTGAATTACCACAATTAGATATTAATAATCCACAACAAGTCGCGGATTATATTATTTCTTGGTGGAAGAAAAGTGGCTTTAATGCTATTAAGAAAACTCATCCAATTAGCTAAATAATTGACCCATCTATAGCGCGCTATTAATCCCATAACAGATCATAACTAAATAAAAAGCCAGCAACTCATATCATATAATCGAGTCACTGGCTTAGTTGGATATTGATAGCCTCACTTAAGCGAACCTATTTTTTATCTCATAATTACTGTTTATCTCATAGTAACGAATTCTTCCGCCCCTGTAGGGTGGATAGCAACAGTATTATCAAAGTCTTTTTTGGTTGCGCCCATTTTTAACGCTACCGCAAAGCCTTGCAACATTTCATCGACACCAAAGCCAATCCCATGAATACCGACGATTTTTTCTTCTGAGCCCACACAGATTAATTTCATACGGCACGGCTGACGATGCGATGTTACCGCAGTATACATGGCTGTAAATGATGAGGTGTAAACTTTAACCTGATCTTCACCATACTGCTGTTTCGCCTGAGGTTCAGTCAAACCGACGGTACCAATCGGTGGATGAGTAAACACCACAGTCGGAATATTGCTGTAATCTAAATGCTCATCTGGCTTATTATTAAATAAACGTTCAGATAAACGACGTCCCGCAGCAACAGCGACAGGCGTTAACTCCACCGCACCGGTATTATCGCCAACAGCATAAATTCCATCGACATTAGTATTCTGGTATTTATCAACCTTAATATAACCTTTCTCATCTAGCTCAACACCCGCCGCTTCAATGTTCAGATTATCGGTCATTGGCTCTCGGCCAATTGCCCAAATTAAAGTATCTACCGTTTGCTCATGGCCATTTTCAAGCTTCAGTGTCAGGCTACCATCTGCATTTTTAATCACTTCTTTAGGAAGTGATTGTGTATGCAGTTTAGGACCTTCGGTGTTCATCACTTCTACCAGCGTATCTACTAGCAGTGGATCAAATGAACGTAATGGCGCATGTTTGCGAACAAAAAGATGAGTTTCACTGCCTAAACCGTTCAGTACACCCGCTAATTCAACAGCAATATAGCCGGCACCGACGACTGCAACACGCTTAGGCAACGCTGCTAACTCAAAAAAGCCATCGGAAGTAATCCCGTATTCTGCACCAGGAATTTGAGGGATCACTGGGCGACCACCGGTGGCAATTAAAATATGATCCGCGGTAATTTTTTCGCCATTAACGTCTAAAGTATGTGCATCCACAAAACGTGCAAACCCGCTTATCACGTCAACATGATTATTGCCCAGTACGCGATCGTAAGATTGATGGATACGATCAATATAAGCAGTACGGCTAGCGATTAATTTATCCCAATCAAAACGGTTTACTGTCGTATCAAATCCGTAATCAGGGCCGTAAGCATGAATAGCTTCGGCGATTTGCGCTGCATGCCACATTACTTTTTTAGGCACACAACCGACATTTACACAGGTGCCGCCCAAGGCTTTTGCTTCAATGATGGCACATTTCTGTCCATACATGGCTGCGCGGTTCATCGATGCAATGCCGCCACTGCCACCACCAATTGCGATATAATCGTAATGTTTGCTCATAGTTGGCTCGTTTCCATTTAATCAATTTATTAACAGGCTAATATTTTCGTACCTTAATGTCTATTATGGGGATAAAAATTCCAATTTCAGATAGCTATTACCTCTCACTACGATTGGAAATTCCATCAAGCATAAAAATTAACTGAGTATTAAGGCTGAAAATAATTTATTCCGGCACAATCCAATCAACCAGTGTATGCCCAGTACCTTCTGGCACTAATGCTTTATGCAACCAAGGCAACACCGCGTTCATTTGTTGCTCAAGTTTCCACGGTGGATTAATAACTATCATCCCTGAAGCCGTCATACCACGTTGATCACTATCAGGGCGAACCGCTAATTCAATTTGTAGAATATTGCGAATACCCGTGCTTTGCAGCTGGCTAATCATACGTTTAATTTGTTGTCTTAATACTACCGGGTACCAAATGGCGTAAGTCCCAGTAGCAAAGCGTTTGTGCCCTTCATGGACACCCCGAACAACCGCTTCATAATCAGATTTCATCTCATAAGGCGGATCTATTAACGCAAATCCGCGGCGTGTTGCTGGTGGAAGTTTAGATTTTAGCTGCTGATATCCATCTTCTCTCAGCACCAATGCGCGCTGTTTATCGCGTAAAAATTCACCGCGTAATAAAGGGTAATCGCTGCTGTGTAACTCAGTGAGCACTAATTTATCCTGCTCGCGTAATAACTGTTTAGCAATAAATGGTGAGCCCGGATAAAAACGTAATTTACTTTTATCATTAATGCCTTTAATAACATTAATATATGGTGCCAATTCAGCAGGAATATCACTTTGCTCCCAAATTCGGGCAATACCCTCTAAATATTCACCCGTCTTTTCAGCATGTTCACTGGTTAATTGATAACGCCCGGCTCCAGCGTGGGTATCTAAATATAAAAAAGGTTTTTCTTTCTCTTTTAATGATTCAATAATCAAACTTTGTACAGTATGCTTCAGTACATCGGCATGATTACCGGCGTGGAAGCTGTGACGATAACTCAACATAAATTCATTACCATTTGGTGTTTAATAAATAAATTAATTTTATATACCCTAAATCATACTAACCTTACGTTAGCTCAATACGTTTAAATCAGCGAGTTCGAAAAAGTCTTCAGAAACTAAACAACCGCAAGCGAAAAAATGATGGGTATCAATCGCCATCTTATCCCACATTCGAATGCAAAAATAGATTAACTCATGAAAGTACCCACGCCTATCCGCTCACATATAATTTTATCCGCTAAAATTACGATCCAAACAATTCGATGCCCAGACAGAACATTTATCATGCTGCATTAGGTTACTTCGATAAATGACGCGTTATATTTACTTTAAGCTAAATCTTAATGATTTGACTTAATTAAATAGTTATTCTGAAATTCTATTATTATTTTTATCTGAGCGAAAATCATGAAAAAAACATTGTTATTATCTATTATTACTGTCGTTACATTAAGCAGTTCAGCGGCTCTAGCGGCCAATACATTGAATGGCTGTGAAATAAAAAAACAAAAATTAACCGAACAAATTGAATATGCAAAAAAACACAATAATAGCCATCAAATCGCTGGTTTAGAAACAGCACTTTCTCAGGTCGAAACCTACTGTACCCCAGAGTCTTTGTATCAAGAGAGTCAAGAAAAAGTCAGTGAGAAAGAACAAAAAGTAAAAGAACGAGAAGCCGAATTAGTCGAAGCTAAAGCTAAAGGTGATATCAAAAAAATAGCCAAACGTGAACGCAAATTGGCCGAAGCTCAAGCTGAGCTTCACGAGGCACAAACCGAATTAACCGCTAATAAGAAATTTGTTAAATAGCCAGTTATTAGCGCTAGGCCATTACACCCAAAATAACCGACATTAACGTCAGTTCATTTATTTCTCACTACACTGAATATAGGCCTCTAGTCGCTAACCTTTCCCTTCAGACCAGTTCTCACTGGTCTGTCTACACTTTTATCGCTAAACTTAATAGGTTGTATGATATACCCGAAATATTTTAAGTCGCACAAGAACTAGCCGGCATGGGTAGGCTATACTTTGAAAAAATGCAGTCATGAAAGGGGATCTGATGTCGAAGATACACGACACAAATAATAAAAACGACGATAATAAAGTGATATCGACCTTTAACAAAAGTGTCGATAACGGCAAGAAAGCACTGACTTTCTCGATGAAGATCGTCAATTTTATTTGTGCAATTCCATTTATCGCACATATTATTCGTGCCGCTAAGCGATTTACTGACCGAATGGGAAATCAATTCGGCGCCGCGATTACTTATTTCTCTTTTTTATCCTTAATCCCTGTTTTGATGTTTACTTTTGCCGCAGCAGGTTTTGTTTTAGCCTCTAATCCAGATTTACTGGAAAAATTAATTCGCGGTATTTCCAACAGTATCAGCGACCCGACTCTTGCGAATACTTTAGAACGTACAATTGATACCGCCATTCGTCAAAGAACCACCGTGGGATTAACCGGTTTAGCGTTAGCCGTTTACTCCGGCGTTAATTGGGTTAATAATCTTCGCCAAGCCATCTTGGCTCAATCTCGTCCTGTTTGGGAGCGTAATGAAGACGAACAAGAAAAAATTTACTTTCGTTATCTACGCGACTTTTTAGCGCTTATCGGTTTATTAATTGCGCTGATAATTACTATTACGCTTACCTCGGTCGCGGGTTCTGCACAAGCTATAATTGTCAGAGCTATCGGTTTAGAGGGAATTGAATGGCTACATCCTGTCTGGACCTTAATTGGTTTAACCATTGCTATTACCGCTAACTTTCTTTTATTCTTATGGATTTTCTGGATCCTACCGCGCATGCAGCATCGTCGTTCATCTTTACTTAAAGGCACATTATTAGCGGCGATTGGCTTTGAAATCATCAAATTTGTGATGACATGGATGCTGCCAAATATTGCATCTTCTCCGTCGGGTGCGGCCTTCGGTTCAGTCATTGGTTTGATGGCATTTTTCTATTTCTTTGCCCGGTTAACTCTATTTTGTGCGGCATGGATTGCTACCGATGAACCGAAAGGATCTCAATCTCACCAAGTTCCAGCGTAAGTAAGAAAAAAACATAATTTACAGAAACTTATTCAATCTTTCTGATCCCTAAGGCAAGTTAATAACTTGCCTTTTTTAACCCCATAATATCAAGAGTCTTCTATGCCGTTAGTCAATATTCGGATTACACTAGCAGGTATTAGACCGAGCAAAAGCAGCGACTCATCATAAGTGAGACGCAACGACTACTTGATGTTCGAGAGAAAGACTCGGCTACAAACGCCGTTATCATCGATGAAATAGATACCGATAATTGAGGGATCAGAGAGCAAACTATCACTATGCAAAGAGCCATCGAGAGAAATCAACCATGACAATCGGTGATATTAGCCTACGTTTAGCGGGATTATCAGGCGGGAGTGCCTTATTTCTGCATAATAAAACCACTGGCCAATATATCAATTATGCGAATAAAGGCGTAGATTTAGCGGATAATAGTCCGATAACTCCACTGACGCCTTTTAGAATTGCCAGCAATACTAAAACATTTACCGCGGCCGCAATTCTGCGTTTATGGGAAATGCAGCAACTAGAATTAGATCATTCGATATTCCAATATCTCCCGCCAAAATATAATCAATTACTCTCCTCTCGCCATAGCACTGATAAAATAACGTTACGCCATTTATTAAATCATAGCAGTGGCATGTTTGATCATGCGGATCAGCGCTTTATCACAAAATGCTTAGCCGCGCCTCAGCATGTTTGGACTCGCGAAGAACAACTGCAATTATATATCCAGAAAATAGTACCCTGCATCGCACCAGGTCAACAATTTATCTATTCAGATACCGGTTATCTACTGTTAGGCTCCATTATCGAACAGTTAGCGGATTACCGCTTGCTAAAGCGATCAGAACATTACTCAATTTTAACGAGATCGGCCTAAAAACTGCGTGGTGGGAAATGTTAGAACCTCAACCGACAGAAGCCTTTACCCGAGCAAAACAATATCTCGGCCAATACGATATTTCTACGTTGCATCCTTCAATGGATTTATTTGGAGGTGGAGGTTTAGTGATGACAACGCAGCAACTCGTCTTATTTATGCAATCCCTCTTTGAAGGTCATATTTTTGATAACCGACATACATTGACCGAAATGCTATCGGTAGGCCACCATGAGGGAGCTGAAAAATATCGACTGAGTTTATTCGCCCATAATTTCAATGGAATAACTGTTTATTCTCATTTAGGGTTTTGGGGATCTGCGGTTTATTACTCACCAGAACAGCAGCTATGTATCGCGGGGTTTGTCGATCAAAGAGAACATCGAGCATCTCTTGTTCAATTAATAGAACAATTAATAGTCGAGTAATAAATAATAAAATAGTTCGCTAATAAAAATCCCTCTGAGGATCATACCGCAGAGGGATCTCATTAATCACACCAGTAATCAGCAAAAATTACGATTTATTTTCATCGCTTACAGGCGGTAAAGTGCTCGTCGTTGATTGCGGTGTCACAACCTCTTTAGGCCATAGTACTTTTTCAAATTGTAGACGCAATTGCTCAGCATCTAATAACTGTTTACTTTTCGGCTGAACTAATACCAATGCGGGCTCTTGAGACAACAGGCGGCGCACTTCCATATTCATTTGCTCTAAATTCTGTGTCGCCAAAAAGGCTTGTCTGAATCGCTGATACTGCTCAGGTGCAATATCTACTACATTATTTTGCTGTGAAGTAAGGCGCTGATTAATCAAAACATCGGTGCTGGTACGAGCATAAGCAGCAAATAGCTGCGATAACTGCGATTGTTTTTCTTGTACCATCGAATCAAACAGCTCTGGTGCAATGCCATTTTTATTAATAGATACTAATTCATTCATTAACAATTCAGAGGCTTGCGCCATTTTATCGGCGGGAGCAAAAACAGTTAATGTGCAACTAGCACGCTGATATTGCACTCTACAATCTAATTCTGGCCGAACTTCCTCTGCAAATTTCTTGGCAAAAACTTGCTGTAAAGAATGATATAGCGCTTCTCTAGCAATGTCTTGCTGCCAATAATTTTGTAATACCCGTGAATCTTTGATAGGTAACCAATCAATATCCCAAATAAGCGCTAACGAATCGGTTACTTCGCGATCACTTAAAATATTCACCGCCTGTGGTTTCAACGGTGACAAGCTAGCCACAGGAACAGGTTCAGAACGCTTACCTTCCAGTGATGCAAAATTTTGTTGAATAACATCAGATAACATACGCCCATCAACATGACCGGCAATATATAAGGTCATCATATCTGGGGTATACCATTTTTGATAAAACTGATTCAAGCTATTAATATTTATACTATCAGTAGGTTTCAATCCAGGATCAAAACCTACCATAGAAGAACCTTTCAAACGTACACGCCATACGGGATCATTCACATCCATGGGCAGTGTAGCGACAGGAATATCCGACGAAGTTAATGCCGTTTGTAATGCTTGCTGGGTATATTGCCCACCAGCGGCAGATTCAGCGAGCCATTTCAGTGCATCTTTTAATAGTTCGGGTTTATTATTTGGCAAGCTTAGGCTATATAACGTGAAATCATACGAGACAACCGCTGGCGGCATCGGTAGCGTTGGATCGATAGCATTACGCCACAAATTTTGTAATTTTTCAGCAGGTAATGACTCCGTTGGCTGATAAAGCGCCATTTTAGGGATCAAGTAACTGTAGCCTTTTTCACTCACATCTTCAGTTAATGAACCTGTTTTAATGGCTAATCTCAATTGAACACGATCGTTTGGGCGTTGAGGTGTTTGTAGCAATTGCCACGAAAAACCATTCTCTAATTTGCCCTGTTGCCATGCAGGATCAGGCTGTAATGGTTCAGCGCTGACAACACCAGCCACTGACAATAATAAGCCACTAATGTAATACCGAATTTTCATACCCTGCATGTGAACCCCTATGTATTCTTCTATCCTTGTATTTAACCGTAAAATTATTACTTTTAAATTAACGGGAAACGCTAATTCGTAGGGTCAAATCGTATTATTGTACAACTATCACTCTGATAATTGCACACGGACTATAAAACCGTTAGACCATCAATCTTAATGTTAGGTTCATGGACTAATCTAACTTTTGACTATTAATTTGTTTATTAATTTGGTTATTGTATCCCTTAGCCAATAATCCTAACTCATCGTCATTATGATGTTCAGCAACAACTACTTGATTTACAATTTTATTTCCATTTAAATCAAGCGCAATACGGCGTAAAGGCCGCACAATAAAGCGACTCATAAACCATGTTGCTGCCACAGCAACAATCAACGTCAATAATAAATATGTCGTGATTATAAGCCCGAGAGTGTTTAATGCGTAGTGATAAACCCGATTCGAGTCAACTTGTAATATTAAATAGCCGAATGGTTTACTCGTTAGCGCTGCATTACCATAAGCATATAGCGGAAGCGTCATCTCTACCGGAATATCAAACACTGACTTAGCCCAGCCGGGGATCGGTTTTGGTGTCGCAAAATTTAGACGCATAACTCGCACATTTTCATGACGAATAAGAGTAGCTTGCCCCATAATTCCTGAGGTTTTTAAACTGATAAGCA
The DNA here is from genome assembly GCF_001294465.1 of Moellerella wisconsensis ATCC 35017. Lineage (GTDB taxonomy): Bacteria > Pseudomonadota > Gammaproteobacteria > Enterobacterales > Enterobacteriaceae > Moellerella > Moellerella wisconsensis. The sequence continues at coordinate 169,557 of NZ_LGAA01000007.1, read as the reverse complement.
AAGATTTGGCTTCGTTAAGATCTGAGCTGAGTAAAGCGTCAGTCAGCGGTTTTTGAATTTGCAGTGCCGCATTGCTCAGTTGATTAAGATAATCGTTTTTACGCTGTTCTAATAAATAGGTGAATTGAATACTCAAAAAAATGGCGAACGAACAAAGGGTGATCAAAAAGAACACCAGCAGACTTTTTAATGTTAATGATCGTTGAACACGCGTTTTCATTTAACTCAAGTAATCCTAATAAATCATCTTTAACAGATTATTACGGTTGGTTAGTATACTTGATTTTTAAAAAATACGTGTGGTTAATTCTTAGTCGCCGTTAAGGCTATCAGCGTGTTTATTGCAGCCATTAGATGGCTAGAGTTTTAGTAATAAGTGACAGAAAATAATTTTTTCTGTCACTTATAGGCACTAACTGACTAAGAGCTAGCCTTCTTCATCCTGATCAACGGCTAAACAAGCGACTAACTGATGATTGTAATCTTTCAATGTAGGCTGAAACTGAGTACAAGCATCGAAGGCACGACGACAGCGCGCCGCAAAAGCACATCCTGGTGGCGGATTCATTGGGCTAGGTAATTCACCCGTCAACTTAATCCGCTCACGTCTTGAGGCGGGATCTAAACGGGGTGTAGCAGAAAGTAAGGCTTGAGTATAAGGATGGCGAGGATGATTAAAAATTGCCTCACGGCTACCTTTTTCAACACAGCGACCTAAATACATCACCATCACTTCATCGGCTATATGCTCAACCACAGAAAGATCATGTGAGATAAAGACATAAGACAAGCCAAATTCCTGCTGTAAATCCATCATTAAATTTAGAACTTGAGCCCTAACCGAAACATCGAGTGCCGAAACCGGTTCATCCGCAATCACTACATCGGGATCTAACATTAATCCACGAGCAATCGCGATACGCTGGCGTTGTCCCCCAGAAAACATATGGGGATAGCGACTATAGTGCTCAGTTTTTAATCCCACTTTTGCCATCATCGCCAATACTTTTTCTTTCCGTTCAGCCGCAGTCAGTGAGCTATTAATTAACAACGGCTCTTCTAAAATTTGCCCTACTTTCTTGCGAGGATTCAATGACCCATAGGGATTTTGAAAAACAATTTGAATTTTTTGACGACGTAGTTTTTCTGCGCTTTTATCTTTAACTAATAAATCTTGTCCTTGATAGTACAGCTCGCCCGCTGTCGGTACCTCAATCATAGTCAATAAGCGACCCAAGGTAGATTTGCCACAACCTGATTCACCGACAACCGCTAATGTTTTGCCTTTTTCCAGCTCAAAAGAGATACCATCCAGTGCCTTTACGGTTTTCTCTGCCGAAAAAATCCCACCTTTTACACTGTAATACTTGGTCAAATCCGTTGCTTTTAGCAACGGCTGATGCTGTTTTTGTTGCTGGCTCATACTGTCGGTCTCCCTGAATCGTCCAACGGCATATGGCATTTAACCTGCCTTTCCCCAAACGTACGAAGTTCCGGCTCTTCCTGTTTACATTTCTCGCTAACATACGGGCAGCGCGGATTCAGTAAGCAGCCCACCGGGCGGTCGTATTTGCCGGGAACAACACCGGGTAATGACGCCAAACGCGCTTTATCTGTCGCAAATTCGGGCAGTGCGCGCAATAATGCTTGTGTATAAGGGTGGCGAGGTGTTTTGAAAATATCTTTCGCCAGTGCAGATTCAACTACCTGTCCGGCATACATTACAATAATGTGATGAGCCGCTTCAGCAACTAACGCCAAATCATGAGTGATCAGTACCAGCGCCATATTTTCTTGTTGTTGCAGTTCAAGCAGTAGCTCAATAATCTGCGCCTGAATAGTTACATCGAGCGCTGTCGTCGGCTCATCAGCGATTAATAATTTAGGTCGACAAGCTATCGCCATTGCAATCATCACTCGCTGACTCATCCCACCAGATAATTGATGTGGATAAACATCTAAGCGGGATGTAGGATCAGGAATGCCTACCATGGTTAATAAGTCAATCGCGCGCTGCTTGCGAGTGCTACGACTGCCACCATAATGCACTTTTAAAGCTTCCATTATCTGGTATCCGACGGTAAAGCAAGGGTTCAGACTCGTCATCGGATCTTGAAATATCATCGCGACATCAGCGCCGACAATATTACGCCGTTCTTTTTCCGACATTTTCAATAAATCACGACCGTTGAACTCTAAATGCTCGGCAGTCACTTTTCCGGGATAATCAATTAATCCCATAATCGCCAATGAGCTTACGGATTTACCGGATCCTGATTCACCTACAATACCAACAACTTGACCTTTCTCAACCTGATAGCTAATACGATCAACGGCGCGAAATGGTGCGCTTTCATCTCCGAAGTGCACCGATAATTTATCTATATTTAACAATGCCATTTGATTACCTCGTTACTGCTTAAGTTTCGGATCAAACGCATCGCGTAGACCGTCACCCATCAGGTTAAATGCTAATACCGTAAACAGGATAGCTAGCCCCGGGAATGTAACCACCCACCACGCACTTTGTGCGTACTGCAATACATCCGATAGCATGGTTCCCCATTCGGGTGTCGGTGGCTGTGCACCCATTCCTAAAAAGCCCAAAGCTGCCATATCCAAAATAGCATTAGAGAAGCCTAATGAGGCTTGTACAATTAATGGCGCCAAACAGTTAGGCAAGATATTGATAAACATTTGACGCGCCGATCCCGCCCCTGCAACACGGGAAGCAATCACGTAGTCTCGGTTAACTTCGACTAAGACAGCCGCGCGGGTCAATCGCACATAGTGGGGTACCGCTACACAAGTTAATGCCAAAGAGGCATTGACAATCGAAGGGCCAAAAATTGCTACCAGAACGAGCGCCAGTAATAAGCTCGGTAATGCCAGCATGATATCGACAATACGCATAATTGCCATATCAACTAGGCCGCCAAAATATCCGGCTATTAATCCTAAAATAACCCCAAAAAATAGCGATAATATCACTACTAAACAGCCGACAAATAAAGAGAGTCGAGCGCCATACATTAATCGTGATAATAAATCTCGACCAATATCATCGGTGCCTAAAATAAACTGCCAACTACCGCCCTGCTCCCACACTGGCGGTGTCAGTAGATATTGGCGAAATTGTTCGTCAGGAGCATGAGGGGCTAATACGCCAGCAAGAATGGCTATCAAAATCATCAGAATGATATATGCCATTCCAATTACAGCCCCTTTGTTGCGCTTAAAATAGTGCCAAAACTCGTGTAATGGGCTCATCGGTTTAGGAGCACTGCTAATCGTAGGCTCAGTAGATTGAGACATCTTTAGGCTCCTTATTTTTTATGACGAATACGAGGGTTAACAATGCCATAGAGCACATCAACCAACAGATTAACGACAATAATTAATGTAGCGATTAACAGTACGCCGCCTTGAACTACCGGGTAGTCACGACGCTGTAAACCTTCAATTAACCAACGGCCAAGACCCGGCCATGAGAATATAGTCTCCGTCAAAATAGCGCCGCCCAATAATGTTCCAACCTGTAAACCGATAATGGTTATTACTGGAAGCATGGCATTGCGTAGAGCATGAATTAATATTACTCGCATTCTACTGACGCCTTTGGCTCTGGCAGTACGAATGTAATCTTCACCAAGCACTTCTAGCATCGAAGAGCGTGTCATACGGACAATCACTGCCAATGGAATGGTGCCCAAAACAATTGCGGGCAAAATGATATGCTCAACCGCGTCGATAAAATCGCCCGGCTCTCCCCAAAGCAAAGTATCAATCAGCATAAAACCCGTCAGGGGATATGTGTCGTCTAAAAATAAGGAATCGCCCACTCGCCCTGACACTGGCGTTAAATTCCAATGCACGGAAACCAACATTATCAGCATAATCCCCCACCAGAAAATCGGCATGGAGTAGCCTGTCAATGCAATACTGACCGCTGTATGATCAAAAATAGAACCTCGTTTTACCGCTGCCAATACGCCAACCGGTATTCCGACCGAGATAGCGAAGATCATGGCACAAATACCTAGCTCTAACGTGGCTTTAAAGCGAGGAAGGAATTCGTCCCATACAGAAATCCTACTGTTGAGTGAAATGCCTAAATCACCGTGTAAAATCCCATTAATGTAATGCAGATATTGTTGCCAATATGGTTGATCAAGCCCTAATTGAGCCATCAACTGAGCGTGTCTTTCCGGTGATATTCCGCGTTCCCCTGCCATTATCATCACCGGATCGCCGGGGATCATATGAATAAACGCAAAAGTGAGGAGTGTGATACCAATGAACGTGGGGATCACCAGCCCCAGCCGTCGGAGGATAAATTGCAACATATCCCGAATTTCCTTTTAAATACGACTAACAGCTCTAGGACTGTTTGAATCAGAAGAAAATATCTCTTCTAGGCTCATAGATAACTACTCTATACACTGCTTCATGAAGTCCATGAAGCCACCCTCCGCAAGACTTAACAGAGAATGGCGATAACAGAATAAAAAAGGTTATTCTTCAATATCTACTTGGTCGAAGTGATGTTTGCCTAATGGATCAACAACATAGCCTTTCACTTCTTTTCGGATCGGTTCAAACACGGTTGAATGTGCAATAATCAATGCTGGTGCTTGCTCATGCATAACAGCCTGTGCTTGTTGATATAAGCTAACTCGCTCATCATGATTTGCGGTGATACGTGCAGGCTGAATTTTATCTTCAAAACCTTTGTAGCACCATTTTGAGTAGTTGGAGCCCTGAGCCTTAGCAGCGCAGCTAAATAAGGTAGCAAAGAAGTTATCCGGGTCGCCATTATCCCCTGTCCATCCCATCATCACGGTCTGATGTTCGCCATCTTTCGCGCGTTTCAAGTACTCACCCCATTCGTAAGTCACGACTTTTGATTTAACACCAACTTTAGCCCAGTCGGCTTGGATCATTTCTGCCATACGTCGAGCATTTGGATTATACGGACGCTGAACAGGCATCGCCCATAAATCAATAGTAAAACCGTCCGCGAATCCAGCTTCTTTTAATAGCTGTTTAGCTTTTTCTGGATCGTATTGATAATCCACAAGCGTATCGTTATAGCCCCACATCGTAGGTGGGATCAGGTTTTTGGCTTTTTGCCCTGCGCCTTGATATACCGCATCAATAATCGCATCTTTATTAACCGCCATCGTCAGTGCCTGACGCACTTTTTGATTATCTAGCGGTTTCTTTTCGACGTTAAATGAGAGGTAACCGACGTTTAAGCCCGGTTGTTCAAGCAGAACAATATTCTTGTCTTCTTTCATACGCGCTAAATCAGCCGGATTAGGATACGGCATAATCTGGCATTCATTTTTTTGTAATTTGGCGTAACGTACCGAGGCATCTGGAGTAATAGAGAATACCAGTCGATCAATTTTTGGCACCGTTCCCCAGTAATCTTTATTAGCTTTAAACAGAATACGAGAATCTTTTTGATATTGCTGTAACAGGAAAGGCCCAGTCCCGATAGGACTCAAGTCAACCTGCTCGGGTTTACCCGCCGCCAACATTTTATCGGCATATTCCGCTGACAGAATAGAGGCGAAATCCATTGCCATATCCGCCAAGAATGGGGCTTCAGGACGAGAAAGTGTGAAACGGACGGTATTATTATCAACCTTTTCAATTTTCTCGATCATATTATCCATATCCATGCCACTAAAATACTCATAGCTTCCACCAGATACTTGGTGATATGGATGATTAGGATCTTTCTGGCGCATAAATGAATACACGACATCATCGGCATTAAACTCACGCGTAGGCTTAAATGCTTTATTTGCATGCCATTTCACACCTTTGCGTAAATGAAAAGTATAAACTTTGCCATCTGCGCTGACATCCCAGCTTTCCGCCAGACCCGGTTCGATTTCAGTAGTACCCTGTTTGAATTCAACTAACCGATTATACAGCGGCACTGAACTCGCATCGTAGGTCGTGCCCGAAGTAAATAATTGAGGATTAAAACCTTCGGGAGAACCTTCAGAACAATATACCAATGTTTTGGCCTGCACAGAGGCAGATACCGCTAACGCTGCCAATGTTAAACCAACGGTTAATGCCCCTGTCTTTTTTATAGAGCGTTTCATCGACTTGCTCCTGTATATGTTTGCAATTTTGATTGTTATGTCGTTAAATTTTTCCGGTCATATCACCAGGAAATTCGGATTTATTAAATTTATTTACTGTTATCCTTTGGACAATAAAACAACTGTAACTACTAACGTCAACACCTATTCCATTTTACTTGTGTGGTTTTAAAAAACATAAGTGAAACATTTTTATTACAAATTCAGTGTAAAATATAGCCTGCTAATTAATAACATAGTCAATAAAACTGCAAAATTAGTCATATTTAAAAAGTTATCACTACCTGATTTATTTTTATATTTGTGATTAAGCGGTCAGTTATTGAACGAATATTGAGGAGGATTGGGAATATTGCCGAATATTATTCTGGTCGGGTGGAAGTAAAATTCTTTTAAAGCTGTTTATGAGCCTAACTTCTCATTAAATGAAACAATATAAATCACTATAAAAAATTGAACAGATAATAGGTGATCATGCCACGATATTATCCATTCAAAATATATTCCAGTCTAAACAATTTTAGTTAATCGGTACTAAGCTGATATATTCCACCCGATAAATTAATAACTGATACCTATAATAAAACCCGTTATTAGGGGATCAGCTCGTGTCTGCGCCGGTTTCCATAGAGGTGCACCAATAAAAGCTTGATAATTAATCGCCTTAAATTGTCCTTTTACACCAATTTCAGTACCTAATAAGCGATTATCACGCCAAAAATATCCTCTATCCTCTGAAATCGCCCCATAATCAATCCCCCAATATAATTGTCCTTTAGGAAAAGGCGCTAGCCAGCTCAATTGTTGCTTGATTTCTAATGCCTGTGAACCTGAGCGAGTGGTTGCGTAAGTAAAACCTTTTAATCCGTTTCTGCCCGCTAGCGACGTCTTATCGAGCTTTCCGTCTAATAAAGAATGAGCTAATTGAATTTCAACCGCGGAATGATATAAAAATGGCTGAGAGAATAAGAAGAAATATTGAGAGATATCTGCACTAAATTGGTAAATTTGAGCTTTCTTTAATTCTAAATCATGAATTAACTTAGCACCAAACCAGTCTGTAGCTTGTTTATAGCGTACAGAAAAATCAGCCTGCCCTCGAGGTAAAAACCACTGATGATTTAAACCAACAACTGCATAACTGGCCAGTCGCTTTTCTGTATTATCCAAGCGGATCCCAGCTAAAAAAGTATTTAACGTATGTAATTGAGTCCCAATCACCAAAGATGTTTTAGTATTAAAATCACGATGTAGTAAATAACTACTTTCGATACTAATATATTTACTTCGCTGCGCATAACGCACTGAGCGGCCATCAGAAAACGTCAAACCAGCATCATTATAGGTATCCTGATAAGATCCCATAGCTGTAAAAAGCCCATATTTATAAGGTATCGAATAAGAAAAATAAGCATTTTTTAGCCCTTTGGAGTGATCATTATCCGCATCTCGACCTAAAGATAAATATAGAGAATCATTTAATAATAGAGGGTTACTTAATAGTAGAATATTATTTATTAAATAATCTGCTTTGCCGGGTAATTTTCTACCATCAAAGGTAATTCGTCCATATAGGCCACGTTGCTTATGCCTTTGAATAACAATAATACTACTTTGAGCTTCATCTGGATCTTGATTAACATGAATAGTCGGCTCAGTTAATGGTGCATTCTGTAAATTATCTAATCCCTGCTCCAAAGCCCGCAAATTTAATGGACTCTTTTTATCATAAACAAAAGCATTATCTAATGAATAATGTTCTTGTTGTGTATCGTAATAAATAATTTTGGAAATAATACCAGGTACTAATTGGATGGTTAAAATTCCAAATAATAAATTTTGTTGTGGGATCAATACCTGAGATGTCACATAGCCTATAGTAGATAATTGTTGTTCAATATAAGAGAGATAAATATCAATTCCTTCATTACCCAAACATTTACCTATTAGTATATCTGACCATTGCTGTAATTTTTTTTCAGTCAGTAAAGGAAATTGCTTTTTACCGCTAAAATGAATCTGATGAATAGTTAAACATGATGATTCATACGGTAACTGAATAGGAGAATGATTCTGTTGGCCTAACTCAAATAGTTGGGCTCGAGGTTGATCGATAATATGCTCAGAATCCTTTATTTGCTCATATAATACTTCATTATTTAACAATTCCTCAGCATCGGCATATGTTATAAATAATAAAATAAATATTACTGTTTTTAGCTTCATTTATCTTCCTTAATAATTATTTGAATTATTCCTTAATTCAAATATTGCGATTAATTCACATAATAATTTAATACCAGCATCTATTTAAATAAACCTTGTTTATTATATCCTACCCTAAAATTTTTCGTCCTATGAAAAATAATTAATGTATCTACAATAAAAGAATCATACAAGAAATTAATATCAATTAAATAATATTAATAACATAAGTTATACATATTAGTTGAGACGTATTAGCTTAGAGCTATTAGTTTGTTAAAAATATATGTTAGATAAATATAAAATAGAGAAAAAATAGATAAAACTAAAGATAATGAAACCAAAATTAAAAATAGATAATTAGAAATAGAGAATTAGAAATAGAAAATCAAAAAATTCAGAATTAAAAACATAGAAACAAAAAACCCCACCTGAAACAGGTGGGGTTAGGAATTTGGTCGGCGAGAGAGGATTCGAACCTCCGACCCACTGGTCCCAAACCAGTTGCGCTACCAAGCTGCGCTACTCGCCGAAATCGGTGTGCATAATACTGCGGATATTCTCTATCGTCAACTGCTTTTTAGCGCTAACTGTTTGATTGCTGATAAAACCATCAACTTAGTATGGAATAAGCCAAGTCAGCGAGATATCTAGTATTTAGGCCCAAAAATTACGCGCGAAAGTGCTTATATTTTTATTTATTAGTTTCATAGCTATATTCATAACTATATTGATAAACGTATTGATAGCTATATTTATAGCCATTTTATCGTGACAAAAAAATAGCTAGCTATTCGGTTAATTTTAATCATATTAATTACATAATACGATAATCAACCCAATAACTAGCCACAGTCATATCAGCACAATCCTCTAGAGTCGCGTAATGCTACTCTATACTGTTCAATTTACTGCAAAACAGATATATCAGCTACTTTTAAGAATAACTCACGTAATTGGTTTAAAAGTGTCAGGCGATTAATACGTACCGCATGATCTTCATCCATAACCATTACATTATCAAAGAAGCCGTCAACCACTTCGCGTAATGAGGCGAGTTCGACTAGCGCTTCTTTATATTGCCCAGCCGCGAACATTGGTGCTAATTTCTCTTGCAGAACAACCAAATGAGTCGCTAATTTAACTTCTTCTGGCGCTTTGAGAACCGCAGCTTGTACACTGCCATCCAGTTTTTCTGCTGATTTACTCAGAATATTAGAGACACGTTTATTCGCTGCTGCCAAAGCTGTTGCTTCTTCCAGTGTGCGGAAATAAGTTACTGCTTTCACTCGAGCATCAAAGTCAGCTGGCTGCGTTGGACGACGCGCTAAAACAGCTTGAATAGTATCAATGCTATAACCCAGTTCTTGATACCATGCACGGAAACGTCCCAGCATAAACTCCACAACATCCTGAACTACATTCTGGTTAGTCAGTTTATCACCGTACAAACGCGCGGCTTCTTGTGTCATTTCTACTAAATCGAGCTGATAGCCTTTTTCCACAATAATGCGTAACACACCTAATGCAGCGCGGCGTAAAGCAAATGGGTCTTTATCACCTTTAGGGAATTGGCCAATACCAAAGATCCCAGCGAGAGTATCCATTTTTTCAGCTAATGCTAACGCAGCAGAAACATCAGTTGATGGCAGAGAATCGCCCGAGAAACGCGGCTGATATTGCTCTTTAAGTGCCAACGCGACATCTTCAGCTTCACCATCGTGACGAGCATAATGCATGCCCATAACACCTTGGGTATCGGTAAATTCGAATACCATATTGGTCATTAAGTCACATTTAGCCAGTAAACCTGCGCGTGTTGCATGGTTAACATCAGCACCAATTTTTCCTGCAATCCAACCGGATAAGACTTCTAAACGCTCAGTTTTATCACGTAATGTGCCTAGTTGTTTCTGGAATAGTACGGTTTCTAAACGAGGTAAATTATCTTCAAGGCGTTGTTTACGGTCAGTGTTAAAGAAGAATTCGGCATCAGCTAAACGCGGTCTTACCACCTTCTCATTACCCGAAATAATTTGCTGCGGATCAGAAGATTCAATGTTAGTCACAAAGATAAAATTCGGCAGTAATTTGCCCTCTTTATCATAGACTGGGAAATATTTCTGATCACCTTTCATGGTATAAACTAATGCTTCTGAAGGCACTTCAAGGAATTTTTCTTCAAATTTTGCCGTCAAAACAACAGGCCATTCGACTAAAGAAGTGACTTCTTCAAGTAAGCTTTCAGTTAAATCAGCCACGCCGCCTAATTCTTGAGCCGCTTTTTCAGCTCCTGCTTTAATGGTGGCTTTACGTTGCTCATAATCAGCAACGACTTTACCACGCTCCAGTAAAATATCTGGATATTGATCAGCATTTTCAAGCGCAAATTCAGCTTCACCCATGAAACGATGCCCACGGATCACACGATCACTCTTAATACCCAGTACTTGACCCTCAACGATATCGCTGCCTAACAACAACGTAACCGTATGAACTGGACGCACAAAATGGGTTTCTTTATCGCCCCAACGCATTAGCTTAGGAATAGGTAATTTAGCTAATGAACGGCTAACCATATCAATTAATAACTGCGTTACTGGCTGGCCTTTTACTTGCGCGCGATATAATAACCATTCACCTTTATCAGTGGTCAAACGCTCAGCTTGATCTACAGTAATCCCGCAGCCTCGCGCCCAACCTTCCGCAGCTTTGGTCGGGTTACCCTCGGCATCAAATGCTTGAGAAATTGCAGGACCGCGTTTTTCAACCACTAAATCAGGTTGAGATGGCGCCATATCGGCAACTTTAATCGCTAAGCGACGCGGCGCAGCAAACCACGTTACTTTGCCATGATCAACGTTAGCGTTATCCAATTCAGCCGTTAAGTTCGCCGCAAATGATTCAGCAAGAGAACGAAGAGCCTTCGGCGGTAACTCTTCGGTGCCGATTTCCACCAGGAAAGTCTGTTGAGTCATAACAGCCTCTTAGTTCTTGTGACACATAGGGAATCCTAACGCTTCACGGGATGCATAATAAGCTTCAGCAACCGCTTTAGTTAGGGTACGGATACGCAAAATATAGCGTTGGCGCTCAGTTACTGAGATAGCTTTACGCGCATCTAGCAAGTTAAACGTATGAGCAGCTTTTAAAATACGTTCATAAGCGGGTAATGGCAGTGGGGATTCCAGAGACAGTAAATACTGCGCTTCTTTCTCGTACTCTTCAAAACAAGTGAACAAGAAATCAACATTTGCATATTCAAAGTTATAGGTAGACTGCTCAACTTCGTTTTGATGATAAATATCACCATAAGTGGTTTTGCCTAATGGGCCATCGCACCACACTAAGTCATACACGCTGTCTACGCCTTGAATATACATTGCCAGACGTTCTAAGCCATAAGTTATCTCGCCGGTAACTGGTTTACACTCTAAACCACCCACTTGTTGGAAATAGGTAAATTGAGTGACTTCCATGCCGTTAAGCCAGACTTCCCAACCGAGCCCCCAAGCACCCAATGTTGGATTTTCCCAGTTATCTTCGACGAAGCGAATATCATGAACGGTTGGATCAAGACCAAGTTCTTTTAATGAACCGAGATACAGCTCTTGAATATTGTCAGGCGAAGGCTTAATGATCACCTGAAATTGATAGTAATGCTGGAGACGGTTAGGGTTTTCACCATAACGACCATCCGTCGGACGACGTGATGGCTGAACGTAAGCCGCAGCTATAGGCTCTGGTCCCAATGCTCTCAAGCATGTCATTGGATGAGATGTTCCTGCGCCGACTTCCATATCCAATGGTTGAACAATGGTACAGCCTTGGCGCGCCCAGTAATCCTGAAGTGTCAGGATCAGACCCTGGAAGGTTTTGGTATCAAACTTTTGCATGTTAAGTCCGCACGCGATACATGAATTTATTAAAGTAGATAAGTATACCCTTTGAACGCCAGATATACAGCATCGAATCCCAGTCTATTTGTAATGATAATAAAAAAATTCACTAATTTGCTTCTAAACTGTTTTTATATACAGTATAAGTAAGTACAAAATTTCAACATACAGACTCAGGATCTTAAAATGAAAATAGATAATACGCCTCATCGCTGTGATTGGGTAAATGATGACCCTCTTTATCTGAGCTATCACGATCATGAATGGGGAAAAGCAATTTATGATAACCAGAAATTGTTTGAACTGATCTGCCTTGAAGGGCAGCAAGCAGGGCTTTCCTGGTATACTGTACTGAAAAAACGTGAAAACTATCGTGAACTATTTTTCCAATTTGATCCTGAAAAAATTGCCGCTATGAATTCTCAGCATATTGAGAATTTAATACAAGATCCGCGGATAATTCGCCATCGTGGAAAAATAGCCGCGATTATATCTAATGCACAAGCCTATCTGCGTATGCGTGAACAAGGCGAAGATTTTAGTACTTTCATTTGGCAATTTGTTAACCATCAACCTATCGATAACCATTGGACTGAACTCAGCGCGGTTCCTGCCTCGACGCCTCAGTCGGATGCTTTAGCTAACGCATTAAAAAAACACGGCTTTAAATTTATTGGTACCACCACCTGCTACGCATTTATGCAAGCCACAGGTATGGTAAACGACCATTTAATTAACTGTCCGGCAAAATAAATACATGTTAAATATCAACTGCTCAGCAATCTAATAAATCAATATAAAGCGGTATCCAGTAAAAATTAGTATTTATTATTAGCCGCCGCATCCACATCTAGAGATAAAAACCAATATAACAACAAAAGGCAAACTATAACCCCATAAATAAGGTGATTATCAGATAATAAATTTGACCAATACAAGGTTTACCTGTTGAACTCTGAATTTTTGCGGAGTATGTTGGGATAATTAATATTTAATAATTTATTTACTATATGTGAATCAACAAGATGATATTTTCTAAATTTGGTAACAAATTCGCTAAACATTCAGGGATCTCATTATTAATGAAAGACTTGAATGAAGGCCTTCGAACTCCAGGGGCCATTATGCTTGGCGGCGGAAACCCGGCACATATTCCTGAAATGGATAACTATTTTCAATCATTACTGACTGAAATGAACCAAAATGGACTGCTTACAGACACGCTGTGCAATTATGATGGGCCTCAAGGGAAAGATACCATGCTGCAAGCGCTGGCCGAAACCCTGAAGGCACAGCTGGGTTGGGATATCAGCGCTAAAAATATTGCCTTATCAAATGGCAGCCAAAGTGCCTTTTTCTATCTATTTAATTTATTGGCTGGACATTTTGATGACGGAATTAAACGCAAAGTACTATTTCCTCTGGCACCAGAATATGTCGGCTATGCCGATGCTGGCTTAGATGATGATCTGTTTGTAGCCAATAAACCTCAAATTGAATTGTTACCCGACGGTCAATTCAAATATCATGTTGATTTTAATACTCTACAAGTAACTGATGATATTGGTGTTATTTGTGTCTCTCGGCCAACCAATCCAACAGGTAATGTAATTACCGATGAGGAAGTCCATCATCTGGATAAATTGGCGAAACAACATAATATTCCATTATTAATTGATAATGCTTATGGCATCCCATTCCCTGGAATTATCTTTACTGAAGCAACCCCTTTCTGGAATGAAAATGTCATTCTGTGCATGAGCTTATCTAAACTCGGATTACCAGGTACCCGTTGCGGTATCATTATCGCCAATGAAGAAATTATAGAAGCAGTCAGCAATATGAATGGCATTATCAGCCTTGCCCCTGGTGGTGTCGGCCCTGCATTAGCCCTCGAAATGCTGCGACGTAATGATTTAATGTCATTATCCAAAGATGTTATTGGTCCATTCTATAAACAACGTGTAGAACAAGTGATCGATATTATTCGTCGCTATTTACCAGAAGATAAATGTTTGATCCACAAACCTGAAGGTGCCATTTTCTTATGGTTATGGTTTAAAGACTTACCAATTAGCAGCGCGGAGCTATATCGCCGACTCAAACAACGTGGTGTGCTGATGGTTCCAGGTCATTTCTTCTTTCCGGGGATTGAACAAGATTGGCCGCATGCTCACCAATGTATGCGTATGAATTATGCACCGGAGCCTGAAATTATTGAAAAAGGCATCGTAATTCTGGCTGAAGAAATTGAATTAGCCTTTAAAAAGGCTAATTGAATCAAAATAATAATCGATACAATTTAAATCATCATAACATAAAAAAATACCCCTTAAGCATTAAGCTCAAGGGGTAAAAATTAACGAGGATAGAGTTAATAATATGACTGCACGATAGAACAATAGGGTCGATGATATTTATCACCAACGTTTTTCACCAGAGTATTAAAACAAAAATATTCCATATCAATCTGCCGAATAGCCTCTTATTCATCTCTGTTTACCACCCATCAATAATAATCATTATCAGATGCATAAAATCAAAAAATTTCCCAACTAAAATTGGCCGAGAGATCTTTATTTAGCGAATTATCTATATCGCCCAGAACAAAATAGCCAGTAATTGTGGCGAGATGATGCGTAAAAACATAGCCAAAGGGTATACCGTTGCATAAGATAACGCCGGAGCACCGCTGGTTGGATGAATATTATTAGCAAATGCTAATGCCGGTGGATCAGTCATTGAGCCAGCAAGCACCCCACATAAGCTCAAGTAATTCATTTTACCGAAAATACGTGCGATTAAGCCGACAATAAACAGCGGAAGAAACGTAATTAAAATTCCATATCCAATCCATGTAAGCCCATCTCCTTTAAATAAAGTATCGATAAACTCACCACCTGAATTTAAGCCCACTACCGCTAAGAACATCACTATTCCTAATTCTCTTAAAGCTAAATTAGCACTAGGCGGCATGAACCAATAGAGTTTCCCGATAGTCCCGATACGGCCTAAAATTAATGCAACCACCAGCGGCCCACCAGCTAGCCCTAATTTTAGCGCCGCAGGAAATCCAGGAATAAATAATGGGATAGAACCTAGTACCACCCCTAAACCGATACCAATAAAGACGGGTAACATCTGTACTTGGTGGAGTTTTTGTTTAGCATTACCAAGTAACGCAGTTACCGCCTCTATCGATTCTGGGCGCCCTACGATATTTAAAATATCACCAAACTGTAAAATTGAATTGTTATTAGCCACGAGTTCAATCCCAGCGCGGTTCAAGCGAGTTACTACCACATCATATTTCTGTTTAAGATTCAATTCCCGTAAACGCTTACTTAATACAGAATCATTGGTCACCACCACTCTAACCGATTGGAGCACCGTTCCTGAGGTTGATAACGACACTTCGACTTCTTCACCGAGAACTAAACGTACTTTATTAAGATCGTCTTTCTGACCCACAACATGCAGTAAATCACCGAGCTGAATAAGTGTCGTTGGCTGAGGAACGACTAACATGTCATCCCGTTTTAACCGTGAACAGACAATTTCCTCGCTACTTAATAACGGTATATCTTGCATCATTAAACCATCAAGATTTGAGTTTCTGATGGCAATATTCATGGTCTGTAATGTTTCTCGTTGCTGAAAATTCTGCTTATCAAAATTATTAGCTTCATTATCAACTTTAATTTTCAACAGTAGACGGATCAGCCACATAACAAGCAAAATACCACAAATACCCATCGGATAAGCCATGGCATAGCCCATTCCCATTTGCCCGATTAAAACAGGATCAGACCCTAGGTCAGTCAAAATCTGCTGGCCAGCACCTAAAGATGGTGTATTAGTGACTGCGCCTGAAAAGATACCTAATAATATAGGCAGAGGAATGTCGGCTAACTTATATATTATGGCGGTAACAACCGCACCCAATAAAATAATTAAAAGAGCAAAACCATTTAATTTTAAGCCAGAAACTCGAAGTGAAGAGAAAAAACCGGGACCTACTTGAATACCGATAGTATAGACAAACAGTATCAAACCAAATTCTTGGATAAAATGCAGCATGTGACTATTAAGCTGTAGGCCATACATTTGAGCAAAATGTCCGACGATAATCCCGCCGAATAAAACGCCACCAATACCTAAGCCAACATTACGGACTTTCCAATTACCTATCCATAAACCTAATGCAGCAGCTAACGCCAACATACTAACAGTAAGAGCTAACTCACTCATAGACCGCGTTCCTTTTTTGACGAACCTAGCTAACAAAAATAAATAACCTAAATCTACTAACTGAATCGATTGTGCCAAATAAAAACAAAGTAATATGTGTAATACACCACAGTTCAGAGCATCTTGAGTTTAAATATAAAATAGAGCTCACTCTCCATAACAAATAGCTAAAACCTTCGATTAAATCAGTTAAATTTGTTAACAAAATAAACAGACAACTTAATAGAATATAATCTATGATCAGTTGATAGGACTATCTTGTGACTTGCTCTCTCTATAAGCAAAACGTTATCTATAGTAAAATAGATCTATTGAAGAATAGAATTAGACTAAAGTCGCAATGATTTATATTGATCTTGAATGTAATTAGTTAGAAATATTAAAATTTCATCTTTTTAAGCAACTGATACAGGTTTAAACAAGAATAAAATGAATTTATCACTAATCAACAAAATTATTTTATGTGTCAGCCCATTAATACTTAGCGGCTGTTCAAGTATTATGAGCCATGCAGGTCCACCACAAGGCTATTATTCTGGCGCTAAAAATAATATTGAAATGATAAAAGATGAAAATACAGGCTGGGTAATGAAACCATTATTAGCAATTGACCTACCATTTTCAGCGCTAATGGATACCTTATTGCTTCCTTATGATTATATGAGATCAGATAATGATCCACAAAAAGACTCCCCTAAAAAACGAATCGAGTCTCTTGAAAAACAACAAAATGATATAAATAAATAAACCTGTAAAATCAAGTTATTATAATCATAAACTAATTATTTTTGGCAATTATTTAGTTGTATAGTGTCGTAGTATAGCTTTACGATTAGAATATAGGTTACTTTTCTGTTGGCAGTAACCTCTTCAGCTCTTTTAAATTCACCAGTCCTTCCTTACACGCTTGTTCTTGCTGGCCAGGCTGCATCGCTAATATTTGTTTTTTATTCTCGATAAAATTAGACCGTATCTCAATCATGTCATGCTGAATATTAGGGTCATTCTCTATTGTGGTAAAAAAAACATCGACCTGAGAAAAATATTGATTACATGATTGCGGTAAAGTCTCTGAATAAGCAGACGACATTGTAAGCATCATAAAAAAAATTGATGTCAGAAAGTGATTTCTCATTATTGATTACTCATGATCAAGCAAATATAGATAGGTTATTACTCAAATTAAGAGAAATAATCCGCATTATCCCTCTTAATTAATAAGGATGTGCTGATATTATTTATTAATATAATTTTAATCTACAAAAAATTTATTCGATACATCACAAAAATAAATGAGCCGATAAATTGGTATCCACCGTAAAAATCTGCCGATATCCATCGAGATCGCGCATAAACGCAATTTGACTATTATCTGGAGAGAATACTACCGCCTCAGCACAAGGTGCAGGTATCGAACTAGTTGTAATTTTTGTTATTTTACCAGTACTAACTTGGCACAGCGCTACACTATTTTGATAAATAAACGTAATATACTCGCCTGTATTATCCCAACTAAACGCAGATTGAACTCCTGAATCGCCATGAGTCACCTGCCGTAATTCCCCGTCACAAGTTGAGACTAGCCATAACTGCACCACATTATGATCATCTTGACGTAAACACGCAATTTGGCTGCCATCGGGGGATGTTCGCAACCAGTGGCGGGGCTGTAATGCTAATCCTGGATTATTTAGATGATGAGTAAATGTAAGTCGCCGTTGTTTTACACCATAAGGAGGAGAAGGAAGCTGTTGCTCAGTTCCTTGTAATGGATATTCACCCTGTTGCTTCATCTTTTGAGGATCGTCCGGTAAATCAACAATAAAAATTTCCGGAACAATTTTTCCTGCTTGATTATCTGGTGACAAAGCAAGCGTATCACCAATAAACACGATTGCACGTTGTTGCCATCCACCATCTTTACGTCGATAACCTTTTTTCCCCACCCAACCTTCTTCATACGCACGAGTAATATCATCGCTACCCGCGCAAGGACGAACGGTTGTTGTCGTAATTTGACAGCAAAAATATTCCCCATCATATTCTCTAGGATGGCTGCGATTATCAATAATCACAGGACCTACGGGAACGGCGACAGCAACATTTCGTTGATCCCAAGCTTCATTAAGCTCATGCATAATATGATCATTGTAAGTAAAGCTTAGCCATTGACCATCAGGGCTAAAAATATGAACATGCGTTCCCCCTCTTAATGCGCCAGCCACAAACGGAGGCGTTAAACTCAGCGCATCAATATTATGGCAACAGTCCCATTCATCTTGCTTTACATACACACCGCGGCGATGATGAAAATCATACTGCCAAGATTTATCTGGATTTTCAGGACCGTGAATAAAAGCATAACGGGGGGGATTATTTGGACTTACCGTCACCACCCCTACATGCGCATCTGAATTTGCTTGATATATTTGCGTAACTTCACGAGTGTTCACATGAATTTTTTCTATCGTTTTACTAGTGAATGACCCTCCATCAGGACGAAGATCATAAACCAACCATTGGCTATCTGGTGTCCAGACGTTAATATTGCTAAGCTGATGGTTACATAAGTCAAAAGTAATCTGGCGCTCTTTATATATCATTTTATATTTGGCCTATAGTTATCTGTCATCTGATATCACCATCAGTTCAGATTAAAAAAACTAATTTAACTTGAGTGTCACTAGAAAATTTCAGTCGAGAATTTTCTATAACCTCTTTACCCTTTAGCATCCAATTAGTGGCTAACTGAAATTATTATGTTACTCAGTGTTCTCTATATTATAGGTATTACGGCTGAAGCTATGACTGGTGCTTTAGCCGCAGGACGGCGAAAAATGGATGTCTTTGGCGTCATTATTATTGCTTCTGCAACGGCTATCGGCGGAGGTTCGGTCCGCGATGTTCTGCTGGGTCATTATCCTCTCGGATGGGTTAAGCATCCTGAATATATAGTTACCGTTGCCTGTGCCGCAGTCATTACGATGTGGATAGCTCCCATGATGAAGCATTTACGCCGGCTATTTCTCATCCTTGATGCTATTGGACTGATGGTTTTCTCTATTCTCGGTGCCCAAATAGCCCTAGATATGAACTATAGCCCTATTATCGCAGCTATTGCCGCTGTGATCACTGGCGTTTTTGGTGGTGTATTACGCGATATGTTGTGTAATACCATACCGCTAGTCTTCCAAAAAGAAGTCTATGCTGGCGTCTCTTTTGCCGCTGCTTGGCTTTACATTGGCTTACTGCATACACCACTGCCGCAAGATGTGGTCGTGATCATTACGTTAATTGCTGGATTAACTGCTCGATTACTCGCTATTCGCTATCGATTAGGTTTACCTGTTTTTAACTATGAAAATCCTGATTAATATTTATCTCGTTCTTAATCAAAGATCATTATTTGATTAAGGGCGATTTATATTTATCTAACACTTCTTAATTAGAATCCTTCAATATTACTGTTCTGTAACTGCTCTGCAATTTGGATTATCTCCGGGATTGCTAAAAATTTATTCAACTGAGTTTTTTGCTTAACTGATAATCTGGAAATCAAAGCATCATGACTTAATTGATGCCATGACGTTATTTGCTGTAATTTTGTGTTAGGCAGTGGTACCGATAAACCTTTTAACCAAAAATAGAATGCTTTTTGCTTTGCCTGTTCAAACTGAGTGCTAATAATCTCCGCTTTTGCTAAACCGATTGATGTAACCTGATTAATATCTTGCCGATGCAATAAAAGCCAATCCGTTAGTGTACGTAATTTACCCGCATCTATAAGGCTTTCCCAAACCCTTATATTTATTCCTTTCATGCCTAAATGTTTACCTAACCAGATTAAACGAGCCATAAATTGCTGATGGCAATCAACTGAATAGGTAAAGCAAGTCGATGTATCATAATGCTGTAATGGTAAAAAATCTGGTAATATCCGTTTTTGTAAGCGCCACACAACCTGCTCTAATTTAGGAATTCCGTGCCCGGCTAAACTTATTTGAACCTTATCGCCCACTAACACATCTTGATTTAACCAATGACGATACGTTCCTAGATTAACTCGCTGAACTTTTTTGCCATCAATAATTACTGGATAAACATGAGCAATAATCGTTGAACGCCCAGTTCTACCAATACTCAAGCGTAACGATTTAATCTCTGTCAATTGCAAGCGCAATGGATATTTCCAGCCAACAGACCAGCTATTATTACCCACCTGCCACGCCTGACTCACTGGAATAGGATACTGTTTTAAGACCACCCCATCGGTCGCGAATGGCATAGGTTGCTGATAATAATGGCTCCGTAAGTTTTCAGCATGAATATAATTATCGAGACTATGTGTATGCTGAGTGCTTAACGTAAATCCTAATTCGGCTAATTTCTTTAACTGGGTAGGCATATCTTCCGGTCCATCAGGCCAGCCCCAAATAAATAGTCCAATATTTTCTTCGGTAGCCGTTGGATTTCCTTTACGCATCATCCAACCGGCCATTTTACTGCGCATATTTAATCCCCCAGTATCCTGTTGGATATGCTGTTCTAAGCGCCAAAATAACTCACCTTGCAGTACCAGAAAGGCAGAAACCGATGGAATTCTTTTAGGGATAGCCGGGATAAAATCGGCTTTATATCGCCAATTTTCACCTTTCACTCCATCTCCACGGCTGATTAATCCCGTTAACTCACCATATTCATACACCAAAGTCACAGCAACACCGTCAATCTTAGGCTGTAGCCATACCTGCTCTCGTGATGCTAACCATCCTTTTATTTGTTCTGTTGATAGCTTTTTTAAACCACTGTGGATAACTGGATGTGATACTTTATGCCTAAAATCATTCTTGGTCACAGTTTGGGGTCTATCTTCTAAGTTTCCCATGATGTTGTTAGTGGCATGAGATAAATAATCTCCCGTTAGATGTAGCGGTTTATGGATACAGTTTTGCCATTGTCCTAAGATTAACGCTAACTGATCATAAACTTCATCATCAACTACTCCATGTCCTTGTTGATAATAAGCATGATCCCATTCAGATAATTGCTGGTTTAAATGGATAATTTCAGTATTGAATTTTTCGACTGACCAGTTTGGACAATTTTGATCTTCTTTTGATGATTCAGCGAGAGAGGCCGTGTGAAATAATAGACATAATATTAAAGACAAACCGCTCAATACGATGAGAAATACACTCTGTAGATGAAGTCCCTTAATCATCAACCAACTTAATAAAAATCCGATGTTTATTCTCATAATGCGTCCCTGCATGATTTTCTTTCATTATGAAAATAAACAGAATTTAATCGAGGATCATCATTCTTATTTGCCAAACGCTTCGCAGAATTAATTAAAACGCTGCAAAACATTTATTTTCTCTCCAATCACGTCGCAAACTTTGCTCCAGACAGAATATAAAAATATTTGTTTATGATTTTGTGATAACGCTGCATGTTCGGCCAACTATGTGTATACTATGTAGGGATTTATCACCCGTTATACTTCAGGTTGCGGATCTAATTAATATAATCTATTTGGCTTAACTCAGTTATCTGGACGCTTAGTTATTGAAAAAACTAAGCTGTCATATGATAGGGAGATAATCTGTTATCGTTTTCCTGCAACTCGAATTATTTAGGGAATATCACCCTATTTATGTTTAACCCTCGTTCAATCAAGAAGCCATCATGATGCAAGGAACTTTATATATTGTTTCTGCGCCGAGCGGTGCAGGAAAATCGAGTCTCATTCAGGCTCTACTTAAAACACAACCTTTGTATGACACTCAGGTTGCGGTGTCTCATACAACTCGCTCAATGCGTCCTGGCGAGGCTCATGGTGAACATTATTATTTCGTGGATCAGGCGCAGTTCCTGAACATGATTGAAAATGACGAATTTCTAGAACATGCCTGTGTATTCGGTAATTATTACGGTACTTCTCGTAAAGTTATCGACGACGTTTTACGCAGTGGTGTTGATATCTTTTTAGATATCGATTGGCAAGGTGCCCAGCAGATCCGTGATCGCATGCCTTCAGCTCGCAGTATTTTTATTTTACCTCCGTCAAAAGATGAGCTATACCGTCGCTTACGGGGCCGAGGTCAAGATAGCGATGATGTGATTAAAAAGCGTATGGCTCAGGCAGTTGCAGAAATTGAACATTTTAATGAATATGATTACGTTATTGTGAATGATGATTTCAATACCGCACTAGCCGATCTACAATCTATTATTCGTTCTGAGCGTCTGCGCCTTGAGCGTCAAGTTCAACGACATGATGCTTTAATCAGCAAATTATTGGCAGACTGAATTAAGATTCAGTATCATGCCCAGTCATTTTTATATCTTTTTGGAGTAGCACATTTATGGCACGCGTAACTGTTCAAGACGCAGTAGAGAAAATTGGTAATCGTTTTGACCTAGTATTGGTCTCTGCTCGTAGAGCACGTCAATTACAATCTGGGGGCAAAGATGCACTGGTTCCAGAAGAAAATGATAAAGTCACTGTCATTGCGCTACGTGAAGTGGAAGAAGGTTTAATTAACGCTCACATTCTTGATGTTCGTGAACGTCAAGAGCAACAGGAGCAGGAAGCTGCTGAAATGCAGGCTGTATCTGCAATCGCGGAAGGTCGTCGTTAATAATTAAGGTAGGTCTGCCTTGTATCTGTTCGAAAGCCTAAATCAAATTATTCAGAAATATTTGCCCGCAGAGCAGATAGAATTACTGAAAAAAGCTTATGTCGTCGCACGGGATGCACATGAAGGACAAACTCGCTCTAGTGGCGAGCCTTACATCACGCATCCAGTTGCAGTAGCCTGTATTTTGGCTGAAATGCGTCTCGATCATGAGACGCTAATAGCAGCCTTGCTGCATGATGTCATCGAAGATACACCCGCCACATTTCAAGATATTGAGCAGCTATTCGGCACCGCTGTTGCCGGTCTTGTCGAGGGTGTATCTAAGCTCGACAAGCTTAATTTCCGTGATAAAAAAGAAGCGCAGGCTGAAAACTTTCGTAAAATGATTATGGCGATGGTGCAAGATATCCGCGTCATTCTCATTAAATTGGCAGACCGCACACATAATATGCGTACACTGGGTTCTCTTCGACCCGATAAACGCCGACGTATTGCACGTGAAACTTTAGAAATTTATAGCCCCTTAGCACACCGTTTAGGGATACATCATATTAAAACTGAACTTGAAGAGTTAGGTTTTGAAGCCTTGTATCCAAATCGTTATCGGGTGATCAAAGAAGTTGTTAAAGCGGCACGTGGCAATCGTAAAGAAATGATCCAAAAAATCCTTTCTGAAATCGACGGCCGTCTAACAGAAGCTGGAATTTCCTGTCGCGTCAGCGGCAGAGAAAAACATTTATACTCTATCTATCGTAAAATGCACCTCAAAGAACAGCGTTTTCATTCCATCATGGATATTTACGCCTTTCGGGTAATTGTTACGGAAGTCGATACCTGTTACCGCGTTCTGGGGCAAATGCATAATCTGTATAAGCCACGCCCGGGCAGGATCAAAGATTACATCGCTATTCCCAAAGCCAATGGATATCAATCACTTCATACTTCATTGATCGGTCCTCATGGCGTACCTGTTGAAGTTCAAATCCGCACTGAGGATATGGATCAAATGGCAGAAATGGGGGTGGCAGCGCATTGGGCTTATAAAGAACAAGGCGAACAAGGAACCACTGCACAAGTTCGGGCGCAGCGCTGGATGCAAAGCTTATTAGAATTGCAACAAAGTGCAGGAAGCTCATTTGAATTTATCGAAAGTGTTAAATCTGACCTGTTCCCTGATGAGATTTATGTCTTTACACCTGAAGGCCGAATTGTCGAATTACCAACTGGCGCAACTCCCGTCGATTTCGCATATGCGGTACATACCGATATCGGGCACGCCTGTGTTGGTGCTCGGGTAGATAGGCAACCTTATCCACTTTCTCAATCTCTCAGTAGCGGGCAAACTGTTGAAATTATAACTGCGCCGGGAGCTAGACCTAATGCGGCATGGTTAAATTTTGTAGTCAGCTCTAAAGCCAGAGCAAAAATACGTCAATTACTGAAGAATTTAAAACGTGAAGATTCGATTAATCTGGGTCGCCGCTTATTAAACCATGCGCTCGGTCACGGTAAAAAAATTACCGATATTCCACAAGAAGATATCTCGCATGAACTGAGCCGGATGAAATTAGGCTGCCTCGATGATTTATTAGCTGAAATTGGGCTCGGGAATGCAATGAGTGTAGTCGTTGCTCGCAATTTATTAACTCATGAGCAAATTGAAAATCTACCAGAAACACGCCTTGAAAATATAGCCGATAGCGATAATCAAACTGCGGATACACATAATAAATTACCTATTAAAGGTGCCGATGGCGTTTTAATCACGTTTGCAAAATGCTGCCGTCCGATCCCTGGCGATCCGATTATTGCCCATATTAGTCCAGGCAAAGGATTAGTTATCCATCACGAGTCCTGTCGTAATATTCGCGGTTATCAAAAAGAAGCCGACAAATTTATGCCGGTTGAATGGGATAGTGGTATCGATAATGATTTCATCGCAGAGATTAAAGTGGATATGATTAATCATCAAGGGGCATTAGCCAACTTAACTGCTGCCATTAATGATGCAAACTCCAGTATTCAAAGCATGAATACTGAGGAAAAAGATGGTCGCGTATATTGTGCCTTTATCCGCTTAACAACCAAAAATCGTATTCAATTGGCAAATGTAATGCGAAAAATTCGTATCATGCCAGATGTTCTACGCGTCAGCCGTAACCGTAATTAAAATGCACCGAGTTGCAGGAAAATAGCAACCCACAAGAAGCTCGAAATATTCTTAGCGAAAACGAAGAGATTAACGGGCATAAAGGCAAGATGCTAACCTGCAACTTGAAGTATGACGGGAATAATTATGAATGAACGCCGCTATCGTCGTATTTGCCAAATGATGGCAATGCGTCAACCGGACCTCACGATTTGCCTGGAAGAAGTCCATAAACCGCATAATGTCTCTGCTATTATTCGCAGCGCGGATGCCGTCGGGGTTCACAATGTGCATGCTATCTGGCCAGATCAAAAAGTAAAAATATTAATTTCTTCTGCCGCTGGCAGTAATAGCTGGGTAAAAGTTCATCAACATCATTCCACAGATGACGCCGTTAGCTATTTTAAATCACAAAATATGCAAGTATTAGCGACCAATTTATCCCCTACCGCCGTTGATTTTCGCGAAATTGATTATACGCGCCCGACCTGTATTCTGATGGGACAAGAGAAAAAGGGTATTTCTCAACGTGCGGTTGAACTTGCCGATCAAGATATCATTGTTCCGATGGTCGGTATGGTGCAATCACTCAATGTCTCGGTCGCCTCCGCACTGATTTTATATGAAGCGCAACGGCAGCGGCAATTAGCCGGTATGTATGATAGGCAGAAAAGTATTTTATCTACCGATGAGCAACAGGCGTGGCTATTCGAAGGCGGATACCCTGTTCTAGCAGAAGTCGCACGCCGTAAAGGATTGCCACGTCCCTTTGTTAATCCACAGGGCCAAATAGAAGCCAGTGATGATTGGTGGGCTGAAATGCAAACCACTGAAAAGTGGAAAAAGCAGCGACAAAAAGGAGTTTAATCCATGAAAAATAGACTGCTTGATACCGTTTCACTGATTTCTCTGCACGGTATCGGCGCCAGTCAGGCAGAAAAATTGAGTAAAATTGGCCTTAATACTGTGCAAGACCTGCTATTACATTTTCCACTACGTTACGAAGATCATACCCGTTTATATCATATCAGCGATCTTTTGCCGGGCAGCACTGCGACCATTAGCGGCGAAATACTGCAAACAAAAGTCGTTTTTGGTCGGCGGAAAATGATGACTTGCCTAATCACCGATGGAACGGGAAACCTTACATTACGTTTTTTCAACTTTACTGCTGCAATGAAAAACAGTTTAGCTGAAGGACGACAAATTATCGCCTACGGTGAAATTCGACGAGGCAATCTTGGTGCTGAAATTATTCATCCCGAATATAAAGTTAAGCAAGAAAATGATCTAATTCACTTGCAAGAAACGTTAACGCCGGTTTATCCAACAACGGATGGCCTTCGTCAAACTACGCTGAGAAAATTACTTGAACAGGCCTTAACGTTAATAGATACAGAAAATATTGCCGAATTATTACCCGAAGAACTGCGTCAGGGATTAATTAGTTTACCCGAAGCAATAAAATTACTGCATAGCCCACCACCCGATATTGAACTCAGCGAATTAGACGCGGGTCGCCATCCCGCCCAAAAAAGATTAATTCTCGAAGAATTATTAGCTCATCATTTAAGTATGTTGGCCATTAGAGCTGGTGCACAGCGCTTGTATGCCGAGCCCTTGCCAGCAAAGGGTGATTTAACCCAAAGATTTTTACAACAATTACCCTTTTCGCCTACTAAGGCACAAAATCGAGTCATCACCGAAATCGCGCATGATTTAAGCAAAAATATGCCAATGATGCGTTTGATTCAGGGCGATGTGGGCTCTGGAAAAACATTAGTCGCTGCATTAGCCGCTATTTATGCCGTCGAAAATGGCAAGCAAATCGCGCTGATGGCACCAACAGAACTGTTAGCCGAGCAGCATGCAAATACCTTTCGTCAATGGTTTGAGCCCTTAGGTGTTCGAGTAGGTTGGTTAGCAGGCAAACAAAAAGGCAAAGCACGGCAACAGCAGCAAGATGCTATCGCTCAAGGTGATGTTGATATTATTGTCGGAACGCACGCTATTTTTCAGCAACAGGTGATTTTTAAATCACTTGGCCTAATTATTATCGATGAGCAACATCGTTTTGGAGTACATCAACGCCTCGCATTACGCGAAAAAGGTGAGCAGCAAGGCTTTCATCCTCACCAATTGATTATGACCGCCACACCAATTCCTCGTACCTTGGCAATGACCGCATATGCTGATTTAGACACATCGGTGATTGATGAGCTACCTCCCGGCAGAACGCCAGTAACCACAGTGGCTATCCCAGACAGTCGACGCGTTGAAATTATTCAACGTGTCAAACAAGCTTGTCATGATGAAGGTCGACAGGCTTATTGGGTATGTACTTTAATTGAAGATTCGGAATTATTAGAAGCTCAAGCGGCTGAAGTTATTTTTGAGGAGTTATCACAAGCACTACCGGAATTGAATATTGGACTGATTCATGGCCGTATGAAACCCAAAGAAAAACAGACGGTAATGGATGCGTTTAAACGCAATGAACTGCAATTATTAGTTGCTACTACAGTAATTGAGGTAGGCGTTGATGTTCCCAATGCCAGTTTAATGATTATCGATAATCCAGAAAGGCTGGGTCTTGCCCAGCTTCATCAGCTTAGAGGTCGTGTCGGCCGTGGTGCTGTCGCCTCTCATTGCGTATTATTGTATAAAACCCCATTAACTCATACCGCTAAGCAGCGTTTACAAGTTTTACGCGATAGTAATGATGGATTCGTTATTGCACAGAAAGATTTAGAAATTCGTGGGCCTGGTGAACTGCTTGGCACCCGTCAAACAGGGAATGCAGAATTCAAAGTTGCTGATTTACTAAGAGATCAGCATATGTTACCTGATGTCCAGCGTATCGCGCGCTATCTCCAACAAAATTATCCTGATAATGCACAGGCGATAATAGAACGTTGGTTACCTGAACGTGAGCAATATAGCTACGCTTAATCTTTATGGCTTTTAGCTGACGCTATAATACTAGCCTCAGCTAAAAGCCATAGTGAGTATTATTTATCATACCGAGTTAATTTCTTCCGCTATATCAACCAACTAGAAACCCTAATAATCTAATCCTCCTATCACTATTTGCTATTATATGTTGGCTACTTTTATTGCCATAGATCACATAACGGCACTGTTATTAAAAACAGTATTGACATAAATTTAAAACTTGGTAGATTCATATGCAACGGCAAAACAATAAATTGTTTTTCGTTAATAGCAGTAAAGTTTAAATGAAATTAATTATATTTTTAATAGATTGCGATAAAGGCCACGGTATATGTAGTATGGGGTTCATTTTTTATATGAACATGTTTTAAGGCCACGTAAAGAGTATTGAAAATCGCAAAATTGTTATATTTTATGCTAGTAAATATAATATAACAGTAAAGTAGTAATTATGTTTCAATGGGGATTGCGATAAAGGCCACGATGTATATAGTATGGGGTTCATGTTTTATATGAACATATTTTAAGGCCACGTAAAGAGTATTGAAAATCGCAAAATTGTTATATTTTATGCTAGTAAATATAATATAACAGTAAAGTAGTAATTATGTTTCAATGGGGATTGCGATAAAGGCCACGATGTATATAGTATGGGATATCATAGTCAATATGATAACGTTTTAAGGCCATGTAGAGAGTATCAATAATCGCAAAATAAGTGTTACCGCGACGATGTAAAGCTTTGATTTATAATGCTATAGTTGAGCATTAAGTTGTGTTAGCTAGTTAACTTTAACGCAACGAGAGTAAAGCAACGCATCAAAAGTATATGTCGCAGGGGGATGTACTTGTTTATCTGCTTATCCATTTGAAATTATAACTGGACAAGCCTTTAGTATAAACCGATTAATATATGGAGAGAAGTCACTAATTTATTAGTAACCATATTTTTATAACGTGTACATTTATAAAGTAGTATCCGACGTAGTATTAAGTTAGTAGTATATTAATGTTAAAAACTAAGTATGCAGTACCCTAAAAGCCCTGACGCCAAATAATGTCAGGGCTTTTTTCTTTGATTAATTTAATATTCCCGCCTCATAATAATTATTAACATCTGATTAAAACCATCGCTAAAACATTCTCTTAATTTACGTTAAAGATGATAGAAAATAATCCGCTATAACATTCAATAAGAAAACTAATCATAAACATTACTTTGATCTGTATATAAGAAGCGATTATTGCCCCAACATTAACTAGATATAAAATTGCCGTGAATAAATTCACGGCAATTTCCTGCGTTCTTTACTTATTAGATCATCAAATAAAAGTGGCTATTTAACCTGTTATTGTGGGGAATAATGGCAACAAAAGATACAGTTTGATAATAATCGCATTCACAATATCAATGAAGAACGCTCCTACCATCGGAACAACAAGGAACTCCAAATGTGACGGACCAAAGCGATCTGTAACTGCTTGCATATTCGCAATAGCTGTTGGTGTTGCACCTAAACCAAAACCACAGTGTCCTGCGGCCAAAATGGCAGCATCATAATTTTTGCCCATAACACGGAAAGTAACAAAAATAGCATAAGACGCCATCACGATAGCCTGTACGGTCAAAATAACCAGCATTGGAATTGCCAGTGAAGCTAATTCCCATAATCTTAAGCTCATTAACGCCATGGCTAAGAACAAAGATAAACTCACGTTACCAAGCACTGATACCGCTCTATCAAATACACGGTAGAAGCCGAGCATCGATAAGCTGTTACTTAAAATAACCCCAACAAACAGCACACACACAAACGTTGGCAGTGCATAAGGAGTATCTGCGAGCCATCCTGAAATAAATTTCCCTGCTAATAAACAAATAGCGATCATCGCTAACGTTTCAATCATTACCATCGAGGTAATAACACGCCCTGACTGTGGTTTTTCAAATGCTGTTGGTACATCTTTATCATCGTCAGCCGTGCCGGGTATGGCAACATTACGAATAAGAAAACGAGCAACAGGACCACCAATTAATCCTCCAAGAACTAAACCGAACGTTGCACAAGCCATTGCAACTTCAGTCGCACTTTGGAAACCATAGGATTCACTAAAGATTTTACCCCAAGCGCCGCCTGTTCCATGCCCTCCAGAGAGAGTAATTGAGCCAGCTAACAGACCCATCAATGGATCTAATCCCAACATTTTAGCTAAAGCAATACCCACTGTATTTTGTACAACCAATAAACCAACAACTACAAACACAAAGATAAATAATGCCTTACCACCAGCTTTCAAACTTGCCAAGTTTGCATTCAGACCGATAGTTGCAAAAAAAGCCAACATCATTGGCTCTTGCAATGATAAATCAAAAGACACACTCCAATCCATGGTCTGCTTAAGTAGAAGTAGTACCAATGCCACTAATAATCCACCAGCAACAGGCTCGGGAATAGTGTATTTTTCTAAAAAAGGAACTGACTTAACAAGTTTTCGCCCAAGTAAGAGCACAAGTGTGGCAGCAACCAGCGTACCGTAGACATCTAGATGATACATTTACGTACCTCATTTATTATTAATATTATATAAAACCAATAAGACGTTAGTACATTCCTTTCAACGCCAAGAAGCAGGTTAACCGATTAAAAGAAAAAATGAGCCTAAACACAAGGTAAAACATATAGAAATGTGAGGAATAAGTTCAACAGTGATAAAAAAAATTCAAAGCAAACGATTGCTTTTTAAGATGGCATCATTAAAATGCATTTTTTATTGGTTGATAACTCTTAAGGCGCAAAATTATTCAAGTTGTAATAGTACAACAACTAAAAGCATTCCGATAAATAGGACTCTATATAAGTCGGAAAGCAAAGAACAACCAATGCAGCGGCTATCTGGAGCATAACGGGTATATTATGAATAATTCATCGCTAAAACAATCGACCGCAGAGACGATAACGCAGAGAAATAGTGAATTAGTTTATCGCCTAGAGGACAAACCTCCTCTACCCCAGACTCTGTTTGCCGCTGGCCAGCACTTACTCGCCATGTTTGTTGCTGTCATCACACCCGCGATGTTAATTTGCCAAGCACTAGGGCTGCCAGCTCACGATACACAACGTATTATTAGCATGTCATTATTCGCTTCTGGTCTCGCGTCTCTGATTCAAATTCGCGCCTGGGGGCCTATCGGGTCGGGATTGCTCTCGATACAAGGAACTAGTTTTAACTTTGTCGCTCCATTAATTATGGGGGGTCTAGCACTTAGAAACGGCGGTGCGGATATCCCAACTATGATGGCAGCATTATTTGGTACTCTGTTAGTCGCAGCATTAACCGAAGTAGCATTATCACGAATATTACATTTAGCTCGTCGTGTGATTACTCCATTAGTTTCTGGGGTCGTAGTAATGATTATCGGCCTTTCATTAATTCAGGTGGGATTAACCTCAATTGGCGGCGGCTATGATGCCATTAAAAATAATACTTTTGGTTCACCCGACAATCTCATTTTAGCCGGCATCGTGCTGGCCGTGATTATTATATTGAATCGTCAACGCAATGCATATCTGCGTATCGCCTCTTTAGTGATTGCCATGGCTATTGGCTATTTAGCCGCATGGTGGATGGATATGCTGCCATCAACGCCCACAGATACCCCTAAAGAAGCCTTTATTACCGTTCCTGAGCCGTTTTATTATGGATTATCTTTTGATTGGAATCTGTTACTGCCCCTGATACTTATTTTTATGGTGACATCGTTAGAAACCATTGGTGATATCACTGCAACCTCAGACGTTTCAGAACAACCGGTACGAGGCCCGCTATATATGAAGCGGATCAAAGGTGGCGTCTTGGCTAATGGCTTAAACTCGATGGTTTCTGCGGTATTTAATACCTTTCCGAATTCATGTTTTGGTCAAAATAATGGGGTGATCCAATTAACGGGAGTCGCTAGCCGTTACGTTGGCTATGTTGTAGCTTTTATGCTGATTTTACTCGGGTTATTCCCCGCAGTTGCCAACTTTGTTCAGCAAATTCCTGAACCCGTACTCGGTGGCGCGACCATAGTGATGTTCGGTACCATTGCCGCTTCAGGGGTTCGAATTATCTCTAGAGAACCATTAAATCGCCGCGCGATTATGATAATAGCGTTATCATTGGCAGTCGGTATGGGCGTTTCACAACAGCCATTAATTTTACAATTTGCCCCAGATTGGATTAAAACCTTATTTTCTTCCGGTATTGCTGCCGGTGGATTAACCGCTATTATTCTGAATTTAATTTTTCCTCACGAGACCAAATAATTCAGTCGTTATTACTAGCGTGATCGCAAAAGATTAGCGCCAATAAAATTTATTTCGGCGCTAATCTCGATATTTCTCTCAAATCACTTATTTCCTCAAACAATTTGTCGTGTATGCTCACTATAATTCGCAGCAACAAATTATATCGTTAGTTGTTGTACAGCTTATAAGCCGCTTCAAACGACGGCAACGTTATAGACTGAATTAACAACAATTGTTAAATTGATTTGCCGCAACCATACTGAATATCATTTGATTATCATTACATTTGACGTGACTACTCGCTATATTTAAGAGTAACGGTGTAGAGGAAACTATGTTGAGAGGATTAGCGAAATTCGCTATCACTATTTTATTACTGTTGATACTGGCTATCATCATTGTTTATGCGGGTATGCAGAGTCGATGGGGGGCGGCACAAATAAGTGCTTTTGCTAGTAAACTTACCGATTATCAAATCTCTGTAGGCATTGTTGGTCATGATTTATCTTCGCCTCAAGAGTTGATTTTACAAGATGTCTCCATTAAATCAGCTAATACTGATTTCATGCTGGATGCCAAACAAATTACAGTTGAATTTAACTGGCGTAAGCTATTATCCAATCAGCCTATTTATCGACTGACGGTCACTCAAGGTAATTTAGCGCTAACATCCACCGAGCAACCTATTAATCTCTCGGCTAATATTCTGCAATTTAGTAATTCACGAATTCATTATCAAACACCCACGCATCAAATATTGGCTACGGGGCTCACTGGTGGGATTACACCATGGCACAGTACCCCCGATTCTTGGCTTGGTTATGGCGATTTTCGTTTAACCGCATCGAGCGTTAAGGTCGATGATAATCTATTCAAAAAATTTGCTCTACGCGGGAAATACCACGCTGCATTAACAGAAATTAGTGAAATCAGCGGCGAATTGAATCATGGTTTTTTTATCGGTTCCGGAAAACGGACTACGGACGGCAGTATTACTGTTGATTCACTAGCGATGAGTGGAATCGGTTGGCAAAGCAATCTCTCTTTTGATCAATTACTCACCGAGATTTCATACCCGTATCCTATATTCCTCAAAAATATCGATTTAATTAATGCCAACTTCCAAGGTAAAGATTGGGCCATTAGTGGATTGAATGCCGAAATACAAAAACTGGGATTGATTAATGGCAGTTGGAATACATCACACAGTAAATTTGAGTTAGATGCATCTCAATTAGTAATTAAAAATCAACAAATTGAGCAGCTAATTGCAAACTTAGAAACAAAAAATGATCGTTTAAATATTAATAAATTATCCGGCTATTATGAAAAAGGGATCTTTAATCTGCGCGGCTATTGGCAACGAGATAATAAAAGTTTGACTCTAGATAATGTCGAATTAGGCGGGATCCTTTATACTTTGCCTGAGCACTGGCTCTCATTTTTCGCTGCGCCTGCCCCAGATTGGCTCTCTAACCTCTCGATCAAGCAATTTACGCTATCTCAATCTCTCCTCATGAATATCAACTCAGATTTTCCTTTTGAATTTACAGGACTGAACGGATCAATGACCGATGTAGATTTCATTAAACACCAACAGTGGGGTTTTTGGCAGGGCAAAGCCAGCTTTAGCGCCGACAGTGGAACACTTAATCAAGCCATGCTACGCCGGCCATCGATGGAGATCCGTCAAAGTGGACAAGCTTCTGTCGCAGCCACGGTGACTACAAGCACTGGACAAGGTGTAATAAAATTTGGCGTACTGGCAAAACAACAACCGAGTAACGTGTTATTTTTATTACGATCTTCAGGTTCTAATATTGATTTATCACTGTTAAATCAATGGGGCTGGGAAGGATTACCGCGCGAAATTATTGGCGATTTTGATCTGACTCTACAAGGCAACTTACTGGCAAAATCCATTCAAAATACATTGAATGGCGAGCTAGTCGCGATCCCTTTGCAGGGGAAAAAAATCTATCGTCTGGTGGATAACGGAAAAGTGACAGCTAAAATAGAAGCGCCTGAATCGCCAACAAATTTAACTGAACATGATCAAGAATCAGACTCGCAGAAGGCTCCCGTTAAGCAAGAGTCTGGTCCGAATGTCGAGGAGTTACTTTCTATACTGTCTCGCTAGACGACTGCCTCGATAGGAATGCTGAATAAAGCTTTTTGAGTGTAACTTTAATAAATCTTCGACAACTAATTACTCTATTCGATGATAAGCCCGATTAAAATTTGCCAGAATAACGATTAGTTATTCTTGGCGAGTTTTAATCGGTAGCACCATATAAACACCGGTAAAAATTGCACCCGTCTGGTTATTTTCGCCTTTCACTTCAACGTCTAAGATGACTCGGGCTTTACTGCCTCGCGCTAATCTGTCTAGATCACCACTCAATCGTGAAAGACTTGCAATCGCCGTTGGGCGCCCATTCACCGGTGAGCTATAGCGAATATGTCCATCAACCAGTACAATATCGCCTCCCAGTTGGCGTTCTTGTAATAGCAACCAAATCAATCCCCAACCTGTTAAAGTGGCCAACGAAAATTGGCTACCTGCGAAAATAGAATGATGCGGATTTTGATTACTCGCTTCGGCCATGGTGGTAATAAATTTTTGACCGGTATATTGACTAATACGTACTCCCATTTTTTCACTTAATGGGATTTGCTTATGCCACGCTTGTTGTAATTCGCCACACCAATCTGGCCGATGGAGGATCTGATCAAGAGTTTCAATCGGCTTAATCATTAAGAAATGACGCACAGGAGTTTTTAGCTGCCCGCTAATGGTACCTTGATTATTGAATCCTAGCAGAGCAAAAAAAGGGACGGCTTCTTCACGTACACTCGCCACAACACGCTTCACTCCCTCTTGGCGAGCGACTGACTCTAAGGTCATGGCAATCAATTTACCAAGCCCCTTCCCCTGCATGCTGGGATGCACAGCGAGAAAACGAATAGATCCCTCATTATCAGCATTAATATAAAGACGACCAACAGCCAGAATATGATTTTTTTCGTCCACCACCATCTGATGATGAGCAGTTAAATCATATCCATCTTTTTCAGAGCCTAAGGGGTGATTAAAAGGCTTGCGTAGCATCTCCCAGCGGAACTGGTAATAAGCATTAAACTCAGCTTCAGTTGTTGGTATCCGTAGATGATACATAACACAAACCCCTTAAAATTAAATAGTTACACTTGTAGCCAGAAAGTCACCGGTCCATCATTGACTAAACTGACTTGCATATCGGCAGCAAATTGTCCCGTTTCCGTCGTTATTCCGTGATCACGACATTGCTGCACAAAATGTTGATACAGCTGCTCTGCAGCTTGAGGCTCCGCTCCGCCAGAAAAGCTTGGACGCATACCTTTTTTGGTATCTGCGGCTAAAGTAAACTGGGAAACCACTAGCAGGCTGCCACCCGCTTGTTGAACATTTAGATTCATTTTCCCTTGTGGATCACTAAAGATACGATAACCAATAACTTTTTCGCATAACCTTTTAGCTGTTTGCTGATCATCATCTTTTTCGACGCCCAACAAAATCAATAGCCCGGAATTAATCGCACCGATCGTTGATCCATCTACTGCCACGGCGGCTTGAGAAACTCGCTGAATAAGTGCAATCATAAAAACCCTACTACCTTGAAATGACGGATAATAAGTGCTCGCACTACTGCATGGTGACATATAAAACTGCCACCATGGGTAATGAAACTCTCATTTATTCAATTGAAGCGCTGAAATCGTGCTGTTTGAAAAATTCAGGAATGGTTTCTTTATCAACAACATGCACTGCATTGATACCCAATTTTTTAGCAGCATCAACGTTCTCTTTTACATCATCAAAAAACACAGCCTGTTGTGGCTCAAATTCTTCAGATTGTAAAACATATTTGAAAATCTCAGGATCTGGCTTACGCATACCCAAGTCTTGAGATAAATAAAGGAAATCTGCTGCGGCGGCAATTTCGGGATAGTGTTGCGGCCAGTAATCTAAATGTAAACGATTAGTATTTGACAGGACAATGACTCGATTCCCCTGCTCACGCAGTTTGTCCATAATATCAATAACTTCAGGGCGTAAAGAAACAAAAATTGCATGCCAGCCCTGAGCAAATTGCTCAAAACTTAATGAAACGCCGATCTCTTCGCATAGATACTCAGCAAATTCCATATCTGAAATTTTACCGCATTCATGTAATTTGAATGTCTCACCAAAGGTAAATTTCTCGGCAATGTCTTCGACTGGTGTACCGCTAAGATCGCTCCACTTCTGAAACACCCGATTAAAGTCGATATCAATAATGACATTACCCATATCGAAAATATACAGCATAAATCCTCTCCAAAATTAAGGCCCGAATTTACTTTAATCATTATTGTTACCCATGAACAGTACTAATTTCAGTTTCTGTTACTATCGAGTGAAATTATCTAAAAATTGGCTGATTAGCCTGATATTCCATAAACCTATCTACGCTACGATAATCTGGAATAAGAAAAACAAAAAGGCAGGGAATTGAAAAGGAAAGAGGATAAAAAAATAGCTTAATTGCCAGTAAAAAGTTAATAACCACCTAAAAAAGATCAGGGCGCTAAGCGCCCCGATTTCATCATAAATCAACGTTAATAAAGAGATTACTCTTTACTTGATCCACGATTTGCACGTTTACGATCATTTTCAGTCAAATGACGTTTACGCAGACGAACTGACAACGGAGTGACTTCAACTAATTCATCATCATCAATAAACTCAAGCGCTTGCTCAAGTGTCATTTTGATTGCTGGTGACAGAGTTGTCGCTTCATCAGTACCTGATGCACGCATATTAGTCAATTTTTTACCGGTCAGACAGTTAACGGTCAAATCGTTAGAACGTGTATGAATACCGATGATTTGGCCTTCATAAACTTCAGCACCATGGCCTAAGAATAATTTACCGCGGTCTTGCAAGCTATACAGTGCGAACGCAACGGCTTTACCTTGACCATTAGAGATCAGAACACCGTTATTACGACGACCAATATCGCCTGGGCGAACATCATCATAATGGCTGAAAGTTGCATACAATAAACCGGTGCCTGAAGTCATGGTCATGAATTCAGTACGGAAACCAATTAAGCCACGGCTAGGAATGATATAGTCAAGACGTACGCGACCTTTACCGTCTGGCGCCATATCTTTAACTTCACCTTTACGCATACCTAAAGCTTCCATCACGCTACCCTGATGCTGCTCTTCGATATCTACAGTGACTTGCTCGAAAGGCTCTTGTTTACGGCCATCGATTTCACGCACGATAACTTTAGGACGAGAAACGCCCATTTCGTAGCCTTCACGACGCATGTTTTCAATCAGAACGGATAAGTGCAACTCACCACGACCTGAAACACGGAATGCATCTGAATCTTCAGTTTCTTCAACACGCAGCGCAACGTTATGTACCAACTCTTTATTCAGACGGTCGAGGATTTGACGTGAAGTCACGTATTTACCTTCTTTACCACAGAATGGAGAGGTATTCACACAGAAGAACATGCTGATAGTTGGTTTATCAACGGCTAATGGTGGCAATGCTTCAACAGCAGAGACATCACAAACAGTATCAGAAATATTTAATTCACCCAGACCGGTTAATGCAATGATATCACCCGCTTCAGCCAGTTCAGAATCAATACGCTCAAGACCTAAATGGGTCAGAACTTTACCGACTTTACCGTTGCGTTTTTTGCCTTCGCTATCAATGATAGTAACTTGTTGGTTAGGCTTAACAGAACCACGTTTGATGCGGCCAATACCAATAACACCCAAATAGTTGTTATAGTCTAATTGGGAGATTTGCATCTGGAACGTACCATCGATATCAACCGCTGGCGGAGCTACATATTTAACGATAGCTTCATACAATGGGGTCATATCTTCGGCCATATCATTGTAATCAGTACCGGCAACACCATTTAATGCTGATGCATAAATGATAGGGAAATCAAGCTGCTCATCAGTTGCGCCCAAGTTAACAAACAGATCGAAAACCTGATCAACAACCCAATCAGGACGTGCGCCCGGACGGTCAACTTTGTTGATAATAACGATTGGTTTTAAGCCGTTAGCAAATGCTTTTTCCGTTACGAAACGGGTTTGTGGCATTGGGCCGTCCATCGCATCAACCAGCAGCAGAACGCTGTCAACCATTGACATTACACGTTCAACTTCACCACCGAAATCGGCATGTCCTGGGGTATCAACGATATTGATACGATAATCATTCCATTTGATCGCGGTGTTTTTTGCGAGGATGGTAATCCCACGCTCTTTCTCCAAATCATTGGAGTCCATAACACGCTCATCAACATTAGCGCGTTCACCAAAAGTACCAGACTGCTGTAATAGCTTATCGACCAGCGTAGTCTTGCCATGGTCAACGTGAGCGATGATGGCGATGTTTCTTAAATTTTGAATTGACAAGGATTTTTACCGTTTAATTTACTGGAAAGGAATTATGTATCATTAACAGGCTTACTGCGTAATACATACTTTCTGCGTTAATATGCTGTTATTTTACACGTTATCCCGTTCAAGTGGAATAAATGTGAATTTCATCACTGAAAAAACAGTTTCTAGCTAAAAAACATAAAGTTATAAAATTTAAAAGTGCTGAGACAGAAAAATACTCATCATTCTTTAAAAAATTTACATTTTCACGGAACAATATACTACGGATCAGCATAAAAAATCGTGAAAAACAGAATAAGTTATTTAATAAATTTTAATTTCTCTCTATTTTTCACTTTTAAATGCAATTTAGATATATCTAAATTGACTAAATAGATATATCTAAATATAGTATGTGACATATTAGATATATCTAAATGTTACCTAAAGGGGAGTTATTATGCAAATCCATTCATTCCGCCACAACTATAATTGTCCACATACCGATGACCATGGACATTGTCGGCACGGCCAGAGTCATGAAAAGCATCAGGGTTGCCAAGGTGAAGGCAAACATCGCGGCAGAGGTCGAGGAAGAGGTAAAGGACTGCGTCGTTTATTTGATCACGGTGATCTGCATATCATGGTGCTGTCTCTAGTGGCTAAAAAACCAAGCTACGGTTATGAAATTATCAAACATATCGAAGAAGCATCTTCTGGTCTTTATATCCCTAGTCCCGGCGTTATTTATCCCACGTTAACGCTGTTAGAAGAACAAGGTTTTCTCGAATCAGAGATTGTAGAACGCAATCGTAAAAGTTTCCGGCTGACTGCCGAAGGCCAGCAACAACTTGATGCAAATCGTGAAACTGAACAAATTATTTTCCGTAAATTAGCCAAAGCGCGTGATTTGCAACAGGGTGGTAATTTATCCGAAGATATCGAAATGGCCGTTCATCGTTTTAAAGCGCTGTTACGCCATAAAATGGTATTAAAACAGCTAAATGAACAACAAACACAACAAATCGCAGCCATTATTAATGATGCAATTAAGCAAATTGAACAGGTCAACACCTTATTAACTGCTAGCGATAATGATTAATATCTTTAGCCACTGTGCAGCTTTTGCCGCCCGGTGGCTAGTTTTTGCCAATAAATCGCTCAAATTAGCGCATTAGTTTGATTCGAATAATAGGAAACACCTGCATGCATTCGCAAAATAAGCATTCTCAACAGAAGAAAATGCGTTTAACGCTGCCTAAATTCCATCCTCGGGCGCTATTTTTGTTAATTCCCCTCTTTCTTTCATTGATTATGTCTGGAGTTGTCTCGCTAGTGACCACGATTAAAGGACAGGGCTTCCATCCCGAGGTTATTTCACCTTGGCTTTCTGCATGGCTGATTTCCTGGCTCATTGCTTTTCCTACCGTATTGCTTGTCTTGCCTATCGCCCGTAAGACAGCGATGTTATTTATTCAGACAGAAGTCCGAGCTAAGAGCAATGGCGACATAAGCTAAAAGCTGTCATTCACTCGGGCAAACAATATTTATCTCCGTTCCATCTGAATTTTTAGCTATAGAGTTTAAGTTTAAGTTCTAAACTTTTGATTCTTAGCTCTGATTTTTAACTCTAATTCTCCGTTTTGTGGCGCGGTAATTTTGCTTATAACCCGCCCTAAAATGTAGCTCCCCCTGTAATCCACATTAAATAATTCGCATTAAAATGGTGCAATCCTTATTAAATATGCACCATTTGAGTGCGATTCTGTCCATTGTCTAGAGCTCTCTATCCTTTATTTTCAGCATTTTTGCGGCTAGTGCCTGATTATTAAACTATTAGATACAGTTGGCATGATTTTCGCTTATAGTTAATATAGAGCTATAAAGAATTAGTAATAGATGGTTAACTGTTAATAGAGCAGCATAGCAACAACATCAGACGTGAATTGAAAAAGCAAAAAACGGGAATCTAAAATAGTCCCCCAAAATTTGCCTGACCGACCCCAACCAGGAGAGCCGAGTATGTCAGCTGAACATGTTTTATCCCTAATCGAAGAGCATAAAATCAGATTTATTGATATGCGTTTTACTGATACTAAAGGTAAAGAACAGCACATCACCATCCCTGCTCATCAGGTCAACGAAGACTTCTTTGAAGAAGGTAAAATGTTCGATGGCTCCTCTATTGGTGGCTGGAAAGGCATTAATGAATCTGACATGGTTCTCATGCCGGATCCATCGACAGCTATGCTAGATCCATTCTTTGTCGATCCAACCCTGATTATTCGTTGCGATATTTTAGAGCCGGGTACTATGCAAGGCTACGATCGTGACCCGCGTTCTATCTCTAAACGAGCAGAAGATTATCTGCGCTCTAGCGGTATCGGTGATACCGTGTTAGTCGGCCCAGAACCTGAATTCTTCGTTTTTGATGATATTCGTTTCGGAAGCACCATGTCAGGCTCTTACTATCATATCGATGATATCGAAGCAGCATGGAATAGCGGGACTAAATACGAAGGCGGAAACAAAGGCCATCGTCCGGGCGTCAAAGGCGGTTACTTCCCTGTACCTCCGGTCGATTCTTCTCAAGATATGCGTTCAGCCATGTGCACCACCATGGAAGAAATGGGATTAGTGGTTGAAGCCCATCACCATGAAGTTGCGACTGCAGGTCAGAACGAAATTGCTACCCGCTTTAATACTATGACTAAAAAAGCGGATGAAACCCAAATTTATAAATATGTGGTCCACAATGTGGCACATGCTTATGGTAAAACTGCGACCTTTATGCCAAAACCGTTAGTTGGTGATAATGGTTCTGGTATGCACTGCCATATGTCAATCGCTAAAGACGGCGTAAATCTATTTGCCGGTGATAAATACGGCGGATTATCTGAAATGGCACTGTATTATATCGGCGGTATTATCAAACATGCA
The DNA here is from genome assembly GCF_001294465.1 of Moellerella wisconsensis ATCC 35017. GTDB lineage: Bacteria > Pseudomonadota > Gammaproteobacteria > Enterobacterales > Enterobacteriaceae > Moellerella > Moellerella wisconsensis. The sequence continues at coordinate 127,653 of NZ_LGAA01000007.1, read as the reverse complement.
CGTGCACTGAATGCGTTCACTAACCCGACCACTAACTCCTATAAACGTTTGGTTCCAGGTTATGAAGCACCTGTAATGTTGGCTTATTCTGCCCGTAACCGCTCCGCATCTATTCGTATTCCTGTGGTTGCGAGTACTAAAGCACGCCGTATCGAAATTCGTTTCCCAGACCCTGCTGCTAACCCATATTTAGCCTTTGCTGCGCAGCTAATGGCCGGTCTTGATGGCATTATCAATAAAATCCATCCGGGCGATGCGATGGATAAAAATCTGTATGATCTGCCTCCCGAAGAAGCCAAAGAAATCCCAACTGTGGCGAATTCATTAGAAGATGCTCTAGCTGAGCTAGATAACGATCGCGAGTTCCTGACGCGTGGTGGTGTATTTACTGATGACTCTATCGATGCTTATATCGAACTGTTACGCAGCGATATTCAGCGCGTACGTATGACACCACACCCATTAGAATTTGAAATGTACTACAGCGTATAACTTACGCCGTTCGCGCTGTTAGTTTTTTGTTGCCGTGAAACGCTTGCCCCATCAACGATGGGGCCTTTTCTTCTCGAAGACCTTTTCTGATATTTTCTGGGATCGTGGCTGTTTGACCTACACTCAAACCATAATGCACCAAAAAAGTGCAATCAATGGTAAAATTAAAAGTGTATAAATAGTGCAGGAGTCAGACCCGATGACAACCGACCAATTACCCGCTTCCGAGCATATTTTAAATTCACTAATTCACAGTGTTCTGATCCTCGATAATCAACTGATTATTCATTATGCTAATCACTCCGCACTGCAACTATTAGCCCAAAGCCCGCGTAAATTATTTGGGACACCATTGCCGGTATTATTTAGCTACTGCACGTTAGATGCTGAGCTAATGGTCAATAATTTAAAAAATGGCCATAGCTTTACCGATAATGAAGTCACCTTGGTCATCAATAATCACTTTCATGTGATGTCGCTTAGCGCCCAGCCGATTTCCGAGCAATTTATTCTGTTGGAGCTCGCACAATTAGATAGCCAACGCCGCCTAAGCCAAGAACAAGTACAAAATGCCCAACAATATGCAGCCCGAGAATTAATTCGTGGATTAGCCCATGAAATTAAAAATCCCCTCGGTGGGCTAAGAGGCGCAGCACAACTTTTAGAACGTGCACTGCCCGACCCAACATTACATGAATACACCCAAGTGATCATTGAACAGGCCGATCGCCTACGGGTATTAGTTGATAGACTTTTAGGCCCTCAATATCCCGGAAAAAAAACTCGCCAAAGTATCCACCATGTTGCTGAGAGCGTGTGTCGATTAATTTTGCTAGAAAAACCGGAAAATGTAGCGTTAATTCGCGATTATGACCCTAGTTTGCCCGAAATTGAACATTACCCAGACCAGATAGAACAAGTCTTATTGAATGTAACTCGCAATGCGTTACAAGCACTATCAGCCACTGGCGGCACTATCACCGTGCGGACTCGCACCGCTTTTCAAGTCACGTTACAAGGCGAGCGCTATCGATTAGCCGCCCGCATTGATATTGAAGATGATGGCCCGGGTATTCCGTTAGCCATTCAAGATACGTTGTTTTATCCGATGGTGAGCGGGCGAGAAGACGGGACTGGGCTTGGGCTGTCGATTGCACGTAGCTTAGTTGACCAGCACGCCGGAAAAATTGAATTTAGTAGCTGGCCGGGACACACGGCTTTTTCAATCTACTTACCGATAAAAAAATAGAGGTAACGATGCCACAGGGAAAAATTTGGATTGTTGATGATGACAGCTCTATCCGTTGGGTATTAGAACGCGCACTAGCGGCGGTAAAGATGCAATGTACCTGCTTTGATAGCGCGAGTGCAGTACTTGAGGCTTTAAAATATTCGCAGCCCGAAGTGTTACTTTCTGATATTCGGATGCCAGGAATGGATGGGCTAGAGTTACTCAATCAACTAAAGCAAAGCCATCCATTACTGCCAATTATCATTATGACCGCACATTCAGATCTCGATGCGGCGGTAAATGCCTATCAGCTGGGCGCTTTTGATTATCTGCCAAAACCCTTTGATATCGATGAAACCGTTGCTCTTATTGAACGTGCGCTGAATCATTATAAAGAACAAAACCAAACTGCACGTACCAAAGAACAGCGCCCTGCGTCGGTTTCTTCGATGATTGGTGAAGCGCCAGCCATGCAAGAAGTTTATCGCATTATTGGTCGGCTTTCTCGCTCATCCATTAGTGTGCTAATTAATGGAGAATCCGGTACAGGTAAAGAACTGGTCGCACATGCCCTGCATCAACATAGCCCTCGAGCCGATAAGCCATTTATTGCTCTCAATATGGCGGCTATTCCTAAAGATTTGATTGAGTCAGAGCTGTTTGGCCATGAAAAAGGCGCATTTACCGGAGCCTCTCAAGTACGTCAAGGGCGGTTTGAACAAGCCAATGGCGGAACTTTATTTTTGGATGAAATCGGTGATATGCCTCTCGATATTCAAACTCGATTACTGCGTGTATTAGCTGAAGGTCAATTTTACCGTATCGGCGGTTATACACCGGTGAAAGTCGATGTACGGATTGTCGCTGCCACCCATCAAAACCTTGAAAAACGGGTCACCGAAGGGCTGTTCCGCGATGATTTATTCCATCGATTAAATGTCATTCGCGTACAGCTGCCGCCTCTGCGAGAAAGAACAGAAGATATTCCTCGGTTAGCACACCACTTTTTACAGCATACTGCGAAGGAACTTGGAGTAGACACCAAACTATTGCATCCCGAAACAGAGCAAATTCTACAGCGGCTGCCATGGTCAGGAAATGTCAGACAGCTAGAGAATGTATGTCGTTGGTTAACCGTAATGGCGGCAAGCCAAGAAATTTTACCGCAAGATCTGCCAGAAGATTTAATTGAACCGCATAAAGTTTCAGTAAAATCAACAACAGCTACGGCAAAAACAGAAAATATAACTCAATCTGAAAGCGTATGGTTCGAACAACTTGCCGATTGGACAGCGCATGCTTTAGCGGAAGGAAAAGATAATTTATTGGCTGATGCCGTGCCATTGTTGGAGAGAACCATGCTGTTATGCGCCTTAGAACATACCCAAGGCCATAAGCAAGAAGCTGCACGCTTATTAGGTTGGGGGCGTAACACACTAACCCGTAAACTCAAAGAACTGGGCGTAGAACAATAATCCGCGTGGATAGCCGCAGTAAAAAGAAGAAAAATATCAATCAGGTTGCCATCTATTATATAGCCCTTTGATATATAACTTTTGAATTGCCGCCTTAATAAAAATAATATCGGCGGCAACGCAAAATGTTTGGCAGATTAAATCACCCGTGAAAATTGACGTTGGCGCATTTGATTGCGCAGATAAACATCAAAACACATACAAATATTGCGGATCAATAAACGACCTCGAGCTGTTACTTGAATACCGCTTTGTGTAATTTCAACTAGACCATCTTCTGCCATCGGGGCTAATAACTGTAAATCTTCGGCAAAATAAGTACTAAAATCGATAGAATATTGCTGTTCTATTTGGGCGTAATTCAATTGAAAATTACAAATCAGGGTTTTAATCACGTCACGGCGTAAACAATCATCGGCACTCAGCACTAAGCCACGCCATAAAGCATGCCCCTGTTGTTCAACCTGAGCATAATAGGTTTTTAAATCTTTTTGATTTTGCGCATAATTATCACCCAACATGCTGATAGCCGAGACGCCTAATCCCAATAAATCGCATTCACCCTGCGTGGTATATCCCTGAAAATTACGGTGCAATATCCCTTCGCGCTGGGCGACCGCCAACTCATCTTGTGGTCGGGCAAAATGATCCATACCAATAAATTGATATCCTTGAGCGGTCAACGTACTGATAGTTTCCTGCAAAATCTCTAATTTTTGCTCTACTGAAGGGAGATCTTCATCTTTAATTTTGCGCTGCGCCGCAAATAAGTTTGGTAAATGAGCATAATTAAAAACACTCAGGCGATCAGGTGCAAGTTCAATTACACGCTGTAAAGTAAAGGAAAAACTTTCTGGTGTCTGTTTTGGTAAACCATAAATCAAGTCAATACTCGTTGAGTTAAAGCCGGTTTCACGAGCCCGTTGGATCAACGCAAAAATAAAATCTTCATCTTGCTCGCGGTTAACCAGCTGCTGAACTTGCTTATTAAAATCTTGTACGCCCATGCTAAGACGATTAAATCCTTCAGAACGCAAATGATCAATCACGTCGAGTTCAATTTCTCGCGGATCGACTTCAATCGACATTTCAACCTCATCAGCGAAATTAAAATGTGTTTTCAATAAATTCACTAAATGGCTAATTTGTGATTTATTGAGATATGTCGGTGTGCCACCGCCCCAGTGCATTTGGGTCACAGTTCTATTTTTTAATAAACTCGCACGTTGAATAATTTCTTGCTCTAAAACCTGTAAATATTGATCTGCTTTATGGGTCTGACGAGTAACTAATTTATTACATCCGCAGAAATAACACAGCTTATGGCAAAACGGAATGTGGACATATAAAGAAAGCGCCCGTTCAGGATAACGTTGAGTTGCAGCAATAAATGCCTGCTCATCATATTGTTGATTAAATTCTAAAGCGGTCGGATAAGAGGTATATCGCGGGCCGGAATAATTATATTTTTGAATAAGGGGCAGATCCCAAACGATACTTTGCTCTGACATATCTTTTCCTACTATTAAATTTAACCGGTCGTCGGCAAGGTGTGACAAAAGTTCTACACCCTACAACTGAAGAAGACAGACCTCATGATACCATAGGTGTTTTATTATACATGGCTGCTTTATTATACATATCAATGGGTGAGCGATAGGGAAGAGAGATCAATACCGCCTAAAATAAAAAATGCCCCGGCGAAAATATTTCAGCCAAGGCATTTTTAATCTGTCACGCGTGAGCAAATGGCTCAAAGATAATTAAAATAAGAAAATTAATTCCCTTTCAATAAACGCATAATATCGTCTGGTTTTTCTTCTTCGTCTTCTTCTTCGTCAGAGAATTCAATCCCTAGCTGTGTCATCAACTCATTGATACGATCAAGTTTAGTATCAATATATTGCTGATCTTCGCGATTCACACGCTCGCCCGCTTCTATGCGCTCTAATAATGCATCTAAGCGATCATCATTTTCCAGCATCGCCAGCTCAGCTTCTGGTGAAAGGACCACTTTAGGTGCTTCAACCGCTGGTTTCAGAGTGGATTTTTTCGCTGTTGGATCAATAATTAATGGCACCGGTTTTTTACTACCTAAACGTGGATCGAGTGCCTCTTTCTGTCCATTTTTACCGTTACTGTCTTTATCATGGTAACGACTGCCAGCACTGTGCCCACGGTGTTTCTTCAGACGTTTACGCTCACGCCCTTCAGCGTTTAGCTCTGCACGGGTTTTACGGTTTTTTCCCGCTGTCTTTTTCTTAGATGAATACATAACCTGTATACCTTTGATCAAATCGGTTTTCTAGAGCGGAATCTAACAGAAAGTTTTCAACAGCGAAAGCAATCTTCTGTCTTTGATTAATTTCTCGTTAATCTCTACTCAAAATAATTCTAGGCGCAGCAAGGCGGCAAACAACGATATCGCGATATGCCTACTGGGATCAGGTGTTAAGTGACGGAGTATTCGGGTTCGCGAAGAAAAGCCGCAATATTTATCGTAAACCAACCTGCAACTTGAAGTATGCAGAGTATAAATATTTATGCGTTGAAATGATACAACTTGATAGTAAATGAGCCGCATTGACAGCCGGTTATTTTACCCGAGCTGTCAATGCCTGATGACACTAATGATTAAGCGTCAACTAAGACCATTTTTAATAGGAATAATATTGAAACTAGAATGACACAAGGGCCCAGTTCACGCCAGCGGCCAGTTCCAAGTTTCATCGCACAGTAAGCGATAAAACCTAGTGCGATACCTTCCGTAATTGAGAAGCTAAATGGCATCATCACCGCAGTGATGAATGCAGGTACGGATTCCGTTAAATCGTCCCATTTAACTCGTGTTAGGCTAGAGGTCATCAAAACACCGACATACACTAATGCCCCCGCAGTGGCATAAGCCGGCACCATACCCGCTAACGGTGAAATAAACATCGTCAATAAGAACAGAATTCCAATCACGATTGCGGTTAAGCCTGTACGCCCCCCTACAGAGACACCTGCTGTACTTTCGATATATGCTGTGACCGAAGATGTCCCGATCGCAGAGCCAGCAACCGAGCTTAAACTATCGACATACAGCGCTTCTTTCATTCTAGGGAAGGTGCCTTTTTCATTGGTCAGTCCGATTTTATCGGTTACACCAATTAATGTTCCTGAGGAGTCAAATAAATTAACTAGCATGAAAGAGAAAATAATTCCGGATAGGGCTAAATCCAAGGAGCCCATAATATCAACTTGCCCCACCACCGTTGTAATATTTGGTGGCATGGAGAAAATTCCATTATAGGTAACATCGCCTAATGCAAGGCCAATCAAGGTAGTCACAACGATAGAAATCAATACCGCGGCATGGATATTACGCGCGGCAAGGATTGCGATAATAAAAAAGCCGAGTGCACCTAGCCATACATTATGGTGTGTAAAGTTACCAATCGCGACTAAAGTATCTGGGTTCGGAACAATAATACCGGAGTTTTTCAGCCCCATCATGGCGATGAATAAACCAATACCGCTGGTAATACCCACTCGTAGACTTAAAGGAATATTGGCGATAATCCAATAACGAATACGGAATAAGGTCAAAATGAATAGACCAACTGCGCCCCAAAAAACTGCGCCCATCGCCACTTGCCAAGAGTAACCCATCGCGCCGACAACGACAAAAGCAAAAAAGGCATTCAGCCCCATTGCAGGTGCAACCGCCACAGGTAAATTAGCAAAAATACCCATTAAGATACTGCCCAGGGCAGCTATCAGACACGTTGTAACAAAGACGGCTTTAATATCCATGCCAGCCATGGATAAAATTTGTGGGTTAACAAAAACGATATAAACCATCGTCAAGAAGGTGGTAAAACCGGCAACTAGTTCTGTTCTAACCGTGGTACCGTGTTCTTGTAGCTTGAAGAAACGCTGAAATAGACACTGTTTTTTTGCAGTATCGAATTGTGAATTGCTCATGTGGTATTTGCCTAAAAAAAAGTTTTTTTCGCCCTATCCTACAATAAACAATTGGAAAAAGTTAGCGTTAAAAACCAAAAAAAGGAAACGTTTGCGTAAGTACATGAGCAAAAAAAGCTAACTTACTGATAATTGGTACAGATTATAGATAAAAACAAAATAGACTGGAACAGTGATAATCATGGTCGATTACTCGCGACAAAAGCAAAGAATCGAATGGTAAATAATATCCATAATCAAATCCACTGAGGACATTTCCTGAGTGGATGATTCAAATAATTACGAAAGTGCCAGCAATTTTTGTCGACGCCAAAATAAGAAACACTGTCTTTTACGCTTCTGCCCTATACGTTCTTTGTGCGCTAAATGAGACGTCAATAAATAAGCCAGTATTTCTAGCGTCATACACATGACAAAATAAATAAATGCGACGAATAAAAACACCTCTAATGGATAGACCATTTCTCGATTATTAACTTGGGTCGCCAAAAATGAAAGTTCAGCAACACCAACCACATACGCCAATGAAGTATCTTTAATCAACGCTATCCACTGATTAATAAATGAGGGGATCATCATTCGTAACGCTTGAGGCAACACAATATGCCATAAAACCTGCCAACGATTAAACCCAAGGGACATACCTGCCTGCCATTGCCCTTGACCTATGGCCAGAATACCGGCTTTTACGGCATGAGCTAAATAGGCTGAGGTAATTAATGCCAGCGCACAAACCACAGTTGCAATCCCTGGGATTTTGCTACCCAAGATAACAGGCAAGAGAAAATAAGCCCAAAATATCAACATAATAACCGGAATAGCGCGGAAAAAACCTAATATAGCAGCCAACAAATTCATCCAGAAGCCACGTAACATGGCCAATGCGACTCCCGCTAACGTTCCGAGAATAATCGATGCAGCTCCCGCTAATAGGCTGATCACTAACGTCAGCGCCGCACCTTCTAAAGGGCCATCAGGGAACGTACCAAACAGGAGATAACGCCAGTTTTGTTCAATAATTGAAAAATCCATCTAAATCCCCTTATTTAACATACGCTGCTGACGCCACTGGCCCCAGCCTTCCATACAAGCAATAATTACGATATACAGTACCGTTGCTAGCCCGAAAGCTGTAAATGTCTGCAATGTTTGACTTTCCACTTGGCGCGACACATAAGACAATTCAGCCACACCTATCGCCATGGTTAATGACGAGTTTTTGACAATATTCATATATTGGCCGAGCAAAGGAGGCATGGCGATTTTTACCGCTTGAGGTAAAACCACATACCGCATCGCTTGCCAGCCACTCAAACCCAAAGCGAAGGCCGCAAATTTTTGATCTCGGCGAACCCCGCGGATCCCCGCTCTTAGTTCTTCGGCAATAAAAGGCACGGAATACAGAGTTAATCCAATGAAACCGGCAAGAAATTCGTACGATGGCCATGCCAAAGTTATCGGTCCTAGCGCTATCTCATGTGGCGTATTTAACCATTCCATCGCCGAGGAAGGTAGAATTTCACCGGAGGCAAAATACCAAAAAAAGAGCTGTATCAATAACGGTGTATTACGAAAAATTGAGGTATATATCGAAACGCCCCAACGTAAACTCGCGATTGAGCTATCCTTTGCCGCCGCAACTGCAAAACCCAGTAGCGTCGATGCCACAATAGTGCAAATAGAAATCCACAGAGTGATCAAAAAACCGTAACCAAACCACTCTAAATATTGCGGCGCCAAAAAATGTTGGGATAAAAATGAGCCATTAAAAAAATACTCAAACATAGTATGCGCCTTCTATAACAGCAAGCCCCGCATCAAGAAATATGCGGGGCTTTATTAAACCTAACCAGCAAGAAGTATCTTTAGCGATTAAGATTGCGGCTGTTGTTTATCTAACGGGGCAAATTTAAAATCACCACGCGGTTGAGCCGCTTTAGTTTCAGGACCAAACCAACGGGTATAAATAACTTCAGCTTGTCCATTTTGTTCTAATTTTAATAAGGCACTATTTACCGCTTCAATCAATTGGGTTTCACCTTTGAGCCCAGCTAATGCTTGATATTCACGCGTTAAGCTAAATGGTGAAATTTCATAATCAGCTTTAATTTTTTCCGGTAAGTTTCCTAATAATCCAACTAATTTTGCATCATCCTGGGTAATTGCTTGTACATTACCGTTACGTAATGCAGCAAACGCTAACGGTGTATCGTCATAAGAAATGACTTTAGTATTTGGATAGCGCTCACGCAATGTTACTTCTTGCACTGTGCCTTTATCGGCACCAATACGCAGTGCAGCAATATCATCTGGCGTTTTTAGCACACCTTTGCGAGCAATGAATTTCTGTCCGGTGGCAAAATCAGGAATAGTAAAATCAACTTGTTTTGCTCGTTCATCGGTAATCGTGAAATTAGCACCAATTAAGTCAACTTTTCCCGAAGTTAGCAATGGAATACGATTAGCAGGATTCGTAGGGCGTAATTCTAATTTTACCCCCAGATCATCAGCAACAGCTTGAGCGATATCGATATCATAACCGGCTAATTTTTTAGTTTGAGGATCAATAAATCCAAATGGTGGATTGCTATCAAAAACAGAAATACGGATAACTCCCGCTTGTTTAATATCATCCAGTTTATCGGCTTTAGCGATACTGGTTACGAGAGCAAGCCCCGCCAGCAGCGTGGTTGTTAAAATTTTAGCATTCATTGGACACCCCTAACGGTAAGTTTAATCGAGCAACCATTGCAAGTTATCAATTATTATTTAGAACTTAAAAGACTATTAAGTAATATATTTATATTAAAATAGAATATATGAGCGATAAAAAATAGCCCATCTATGTGGGCTATTAGTCAATAAAGCAGAATAAAACTACAATTGTCTTCAGTAATGGCAGATTATTTATCGGTACCCGTATCCGAAGATAGCCCACATAAATTATTACGATTATTCATTCCACCATCAGCAGAGGTATACCCTAAGCAGCCTAAAATAGAATCATAAATTTGATGATGATAAAAAGGCCGACCTTGTTGGCTATATTTCTTTAACTGCTCAAAACGTTGCTGATTGTTTGGCGAAGCTAAATAGCTGTCCGACATCCAGACCACAAACGGCACCCGGAATTGTTCCTCTGGCGCAATTTCTCGCGGAGTCCCATGCAGTCCATGCCCTTCATTGATCGATTCGCCATGATCTGAGGTATAAAACACAATAGCTTTTTTATCTCTTAACTGATCAATTACGCCATCAATAAAATAATCGGTATACAGAATAGAGTTATCATAGGCATTAATTAATTGTTGTTTAGAACAATTATCATCAACATTTAAACACTCAGGCTGATATTGTTTAAATTCTTTTGGATAACGTTTTGAATACAAATAATGAGAACCTTTAGTATGCAAAATAATTAAATGTTTACCCTGCGGCTTATTCTCGATTGATGAGTGAACCTCATCTATCAGCAACGTATCGTCGATAGGTTTGCCGTAAGTACTATGCTTCGCGGTAATCATTTCTCTAATCAAGTAATTATCAACATCTAATTTATTGTAAAACCACACTTCACCTTGCATGGCAAATAACTCGGAAGAGAAGCCTAATTTCTTCATTACGGAAAAAATATTATTCTCTTTCATCGTACGCTGCGGATTATCTTCCACCCCGCCTTCACGCACAAACATGCAACGTAAGGATAATTTAGTCGCGGTATCGCAAGAACGACCTTTAAACGCCACTAGATTTTTTTCTTTGGATAATAAAGGGTTAGTTTGTCTCGAATATCCTAATAACCCCATATGGTCCCATCTTGCTGTTTCCCCAATAATAAATACGACATAAGCATCGTTGTTGTCAGCGTCTGGGGTATAAGTAAATTTCTGGCTAGGATCAAAAATTTCATTTTCATTAAATTTATCATCGTACTGAGTAATCGCGTATTGAACTAACGGAATAATCCAGTTCGTCGGTAAATAAGCGTAACTCAAGCTGCCGCTATAACTTGATAAATCGATATTCATTTGCGCTTCATGTTTTTTCTGTTGCTGATCCATGAGTTTTAAATATGAATATACGCTAACAGCAATCACCGCTAATAATAGAATACTTTTTACGCAGGCTTTTCGATTATTTTTTAGCTGAGACAATAGAGTATTATTATTCGGTGAGCACCAAATTAGTAACAGCGGGATAGCCGATAACCCAATCACCCAATAAATAAAACTATTACCCACGACTTCTTTTGATAAATCAATATCTGTGGTTAATACAGAAATAAGAATGCCATAACCGATAACCACATCGAAAAAGGTGATGTAATAACTGGCGCACACACTAGCAATAACTACGATAGAAGCACAAATTTTAAAGAAAATTGCACCGCCAAGAGATAACACTCTAAAAAAGAAAAAAGAAAAAGCCACATTAACAATTGCTTCGCCTGCCAATGTGAAATAACTAACCCCTGTACCGTGGGATATTTGAGTGTCAAAACGACCTTGGTAAACATCTAAATTGAGGAGTAGGCCTATGAAAATAGATAAAATAACGGCAAGGGTGGTTTGATTTTTCGGGATATAACGTAACAAAAAACTGCGCATATTTTATATTCAGAATAAGTGATAGCAATGATGTATTACAGACATCTATAATTTTATTAGGTTCATTCTGTGATTTAATCTGGCGGAAGATAAAAATAGCAAAAAGAACTTTTTTTAACCAACAGTAAGGTTTTATACGCTCTTTTTCGATAAAGCCACTGCTAAGAAGGGGTAAATAGCCGAGGGAGAAATAGTCTCCCTCGCTAAGTTATTTTTTCTCAGGATATTGGTTATCGATACCTTAATTGGCAGATTTATCTACAGTTTTAGTCAGCATTTTCTCTACGGTATCGCCGCCCATATGACGGAAATCCTGACCTTTTGCATAATAGAAGATAAATTCGCAAATATTTTGGCAACGGTCGCCGATTCGTTCAATCGATCGAGCACAAAATAGCGCGGTTAATACACTCGGAATAGTACGCGGATCTTCCATCATATAAGTCATTAATTGACGAACAATTCCGTCATATTCTTGATCAACTTTTTCATCTTCACGATAAATTCGTACTGCTTCATCGACATCCATACGAGCAAAAGCATCAAGTACATCATGCAGCATCTGCACAGTATGACGACCGAGCGACTCTAAGCTCACCAGCAAAGATTGATGTTGATGCGAAAATTTTTCTAACGCCGTTTTACAAATTTTATCGGCAACATCACCAATTCGTTCTAATTCGGAAATAGTCTTGGAAATTGCCATAATTAGCCGCAGATCGCTGGCCGTTGGCTGGCGTTTGGCGATAATTTTAACGCAAGCCTCATCAATGGCGACTTCCATCATATTCACTTGCTGATCATTAGCGATAACTTCGCGTGCCAATGCTTCGTCTTGATTATGCATCGCCGTAATTGCTTTGGTCAGTTGTTCTTCGACCAATCCACCCATTGCCATCAGCTCAGTGTGAATATGTTCTAGCTCAGCGTTAAACTGACCAGAAATATGTTTATTATGATTCAAAGTGTCCATGCTATTGCTCCGTATCAACCATAACGGCCAGTAATATAATCTTCAGTCTGCTTCATCGCTGGCGTAGTAAACATGGTATCAGTTTCGTTAAACTCCACCAGCTCGCCTAAATACATGAAAGCAGTATAGTCCGAGCAACGAGCCGCTTGCTGCATATTGTGCGTTACAATTACGACGGTATATTCAGATTTCAGTTCGCTAATAAGTTCTTCAATACGCCCAGTTGAGATAGGATCAAGTGCTGAACAAGGTTCATCGAGCAGTAAAACGTCAGGACGGATAGCAATTCCACGTGCGATACATAAGCGCTGTTGCTGGCCTCCCGATAAACTATAACCACTTTGGTGTAGTTTATCTTTGGTTTCGTTCCACAATGCCGCTTTGGTCAACGCCCACTGTACACGCTGATCCATATCAGCACGCGACAGTTTTTCAAATAAACGGACACCAAAGGCAATATTGTCATAGATTGACATCGGGAATGGCGTTGGTTTTTGGAATACCATACCGACTTTAGCGCGCAATAAGGCAATATCTTGTTTATCTGTCAGGATATTCTGCCCATCGAGTAAAATTTCACCTTCAGCGCGCTGCTCACCATATAATTCATACATTTTATTGAAGGTTCGTAGCAACGTTGATTTACCACACCCTGAAGGGCCGATAAATGCGGTAACTTTGTTCTTGGCAATATCCAGCGAAATATTTTTCAGCGCATGGAATTTTCCATAATAAAAATTCAAGTCACGTACCAAAATTTTACTTTCTGTATTCTCGTTGGCTGTCATTATCATTACTGCTCTCTCTCTAAATTCGTAATTTGGGCCCGGCAATTCGCGCTATTCTCGGTAAGATTTATGATTTAATTAACCTTATATCTCAATAATATAAGTTGGCAGTTCTCACCGCTTAATACTTACTTTTAGCAAATAGCACACGCGCGATAATATTGATTAATAGAACACACAGGGTGATTAGCAGGACACCAGCCCAAGCCAATTGCTGCCATTCGGAGAATGGACTCATCGCAAATTTAAAGATAGTTACTGGCAGGTTAGCAATCGGCTCACTCATGTCAGTACTCCAGAACTGGTTCGACAGTGAAGTAAACAGTAGCGGAGCAGTTTCCCCGGCGATACGGGCAATCGCCAACAAAATCCCGGTAATAATCCCGGATACCGACGCTTTCAGCGTAATGGATAAAATCATTTTCCATTTTGGAGTTCCCAGCGCATATGCTGCTTCTCGTAGACTGTCAGGCACCAGTTTTAGCATGTTTTCTGTGGTACGAATAACGATTGGAATTTGCAGTAAGGCTAAGGCCATCACGCCAGCCCAGCCAGAGAAGTGCTGTACTTGTGCAACCACCAAAGTATAAACAAATAATCCCACCACAATCGATGGCGCAGACAACAAAATGTCATTGATAAAGCGCGTCACGGAAGCTAACCATGAACTACGGCCATATTCAGCGAGATAAATCCCAGCTAAAATACCCAGCGGAGTACCGCACACGGTAGACCAAAAAATCAATAACCCACTACCCATAATGGCATTTGCTAAGCCACCACCCTCAGTATTGGGTGGCGGTGTCATTTCAGTGAATAAATTCAATGACATGCCATCGATGCCTTTACTAACGGTAGAAAATAAAATCCATACTAACCAAAATAATCCAAACGCCATAGCTAACATTGAAATCACTAGCGCTAAGCGATTTTTTTGTCGACGCCATGCCTGACGACGTGCACGTTCCTGATAATTAATCTGACTCGGTTGTGTCTGTGACATATCAGCGGCCCTCATTCTTAGCCAAGCGCATCACCATCAATTTAGAGAGTGCGAGGACAATAAAGGTTATCACAAATAAAATTAGCCCTAATTCCATCAATGCAGAGGTATGTAAGCCGCTCTCTGCTTCAGCAAATTCATTGGCTAATGCCGAAGTGATACTGTTCCCCGGCATAAATAACGATACGCTATCTAGCTGATAAGTATTTCCGATCACAAAGGTCACCGCCATCGTTTCACCTAAGGCACGGCCTAAACCTAACATCACACCGCCAATCACTCCATTGCGGGTAAATGGCAACACGATATTCCAAATCACTTCCCACGTAGTACAGCCAATCCCATACGCTGACTCTTTCATCATCACGGGGGTTTGTTCAAAAACATCACGCATAACGGAGGCGATATAAGGAATAATCATTATCGCAAGGATAACGCCAGCCGCCAGAATACCGATACCAAATGCAGGGCCTGAAAATAACTCGCCCACAATAGGAATACTCGACATAATCTCGCCTACGGGCTCTTGAAAATACTCCGCAAATAATGGCGCAAAAACAAATAACCCCCACATACCGTAAACAATACTGGGGATAGCCGCGAGCAACTCAATCGCTATACCTAATGGTCTTTTAAGCCAATTAGGGGCCAACTCAGTCAAAAAAAAGGCGATCCCAAAACTGACAGGAACCGCAATAATTAACGCAATAATCGAGGTGACGATGGTGCCATAAATCGGGACTAATGCGCCAAATTGTTCCGCCGGAGCATCCCACTCTTTAGTCCATAAAAAAGCAAAACCAAACTTTTGAATACTGGGCCATGAAGCAACAATTAGCGAAATAATGATGCCGCCTAGCATCAATAAAGTGATTAGCGCAGCCAGCCGGACTAACGCATGGAAAATCACATCCCCTCTTTTACTTGGGGCTTTAAATGCCGGAGTTTTTTCGGCCATTGATTCGTTCTCATTTAAGTGGCTCTGTGCATCAACTAACAAAGAGCCCAACAACTTTACAGGAGGATAATCTTCATCCTAAACATTCGCCTCCCATCTTCCAACCCTAACAATAGTTAATTATTCTCAGAATAACGGATTACCTTGGCTATCTTTGATATTGCTGTTCCACGCTGCACGAACCGCAGTAATTACTTCGGGTGGCAAGGTCGCATAATCTAATGCTTCGGCTTGTTTTCCGCCTTTTTCGTAAGCCCAATTAAAGAACTCAAGAACGGCTTTGCCTTTCTCCGCATTATCTTGTTTAGTCGGGACTAAAATGAAGGTTGTCGAGGCAATTGGCCACGCATTTTCACCGGCACGATTAGTTAAATCTTGCGCAAATGATTTCGACCAATCGACCTCTTTGGCTGCGGCACTAAAGCTTTCACCGGTCGGTGAAACCACATGACCATCAGCTGAGACTAATTTGGTGTAGGCTAAATTATTCTGTTTAGCATAAGCGTATTCAACATAACCTATCGAACCCGGCAAACGCTGAACAAAAGCAGCAACGCCATCATTACCTTTACCGGCGACACTTTGTGGCCAGTTAACGGTTGAACCCGCGCCTACTTTTTGTTGCCAATCTGGACTCACTTTCGCTAAGTAGCTAGTAAAGACAAAGGTTGTTCCTGAACCATCGGCACGACGAACAACCGCTATATTCTGTGCGGGCAGAGTCACACCTGGATTCAGCTTAGAAATCGCTGGGTCATTCCATTTTTTGATTTTGCCCAGATAAATATCACCGAGCGTTTTGCCATCTAACGTCAAATCGCCGGATTGAATGCCTTTAACATTTACCGCTAAAACTACGCCGCCAATAATTGTTGGAAATTGAAATAAACCGTCTTGTGCTAGTTTTTCATCTTTCAATGGGGCATCAGTGGCACCAAAATCAACGGTTTTTGCATTAATTTGTTTAACACCACCAGAAGAACCAATCCCCTGATAGTTAACTTGATTACCGGTCTCTTTATGATAAGAATCAGCCCATTTTGCATAAACCGGGGCTGGGAATGTCGCGCCTGCACCCGTTAAGCTGGTAGCGGCAAAAGAAGACATCGCTGTCAGAGAAAGTGTCGCTGCCATAACGCTGGCCAGAGTAGTACGCATCATTTTCATAATTGCTCCTGATGGAATGCAAATAAACAATTTAATCATCAATTGTTGAGTGATAAGCCACACTAAGGAAAATAGGACAATTTGGTTACAGCAACATGTCTTATTTATGACAGTTTTATGACAATAGAAGAGAATTCAAATAAAGTAACCGCAAAGAAAGTTAATCTATGAGAAAAAATCATTGATTTATAAGGAGATAAAATAGGAATGGCTATTTTTTCGGTGGATAAAAGTAAACAAAAATACGGTCATAAAAACGCATCAAAATATTATAAATAACCAAAATTAGCCTGTTGAACGCTGCAATAATTAATCTTCAGGCTCTGTTAACGGTAAAACTGCCCGAATTGATAACCCTCCACGCTCACTTTTAGCTATTTCAATATGACCTTCATGCGCATCTAGAATACGGCGAATAATTGCCAAGCCCAAGCCAGTTCCTTTATTGCTACGCGCTTTTTCGCCCTGCACAAATGGCTGAAAGAGGCGCTGAATATCGTCTTCTTTGATCCCTACACCGTCATCATCAACTTGAAACCATGCAATTTCATCATTTTTACCACTACTAACTTTAATCCAACCATTACCATAACGATAAGCATTAACTATCATATTAGTTACTGCGCGCCGGATAGCTAATGGGTTAGCATTAACAGTAATCGCTCCTGGCATTAATGCAGCTTCGATACCGCCAGCGATACCGCTTTCAGAATCAATGGCTTCCATCAGAATGGCATTCATATCACAGAATTCCATATTCATTTCTTGGCCAGTACGCAAATAATCCATAAATTGACCAATAATGGCATCGCACTCTTCAATATCTTTATTGATTGATTCGGCTAAATAACCGTCTTCTTGCCCCATCATTTCTGTCGCTAAACGAATACGGGTTAATGGTGTGCGTAAATCGTGGCTTACCCCTGCCATCAAAATGGTTCTATCATTATCTAAGGTTTTAATACCCGCTGTCATTTGATTAAATGAACGGATAGCTGCTCGCACTTCAACAGCCCCCTCCTCCTTCATTGCCGGCAGCATAATCCCTTTACCTATCTGATTAGCATGATATTCCAATGCTAACAAAGGTCGATTTTGATAACGAATATATAACCAAACGCCGGCAAAAATAGTCAAAAATATAGCAATAGTATAGCGAAAAACCTGTGAAAATTGATTTTGGCCAATTTCGGTCAATGGAACCCTAACCCAAACATCTGGAGCTAAATAAGAGGTTAACCATAAAATCGGGTATTCACGCCCAATCTCAAGGCGAACATCTGCATGCCCTCCCAGATAATGGGTCATTTGATCACTTAAAAAAGTATAATGCTTAGCCCAATTCAGCCCTTCGTCCATTGCAGCCGAATGTGCATAAAACGTAATTCCTAATTCATTATAGATTTTCTTGCGTAAAGCAGGAGAGACTCTCACCGTTGTGCCATCTTTAAGTACCATTTTTTCGGCCATTAACGTGCGTACTTCGTAAGCCAATACCTTATTAAATTGTTGTAAGCTCGGCATAACAACAAAATTTAGTACCACCAAATAGCTGGTCGCAAGGCTAGCAAACAATAACGCCACAATTAAAAATAGTGAACGTGAAAAGGTACTTCGGCGTGAGAATCTCAACCGCTTCATGCTTTACTGCCATCCGGAACAAAGACATACCCCAAACCCCAAACCGTTTGGATATATCGAGGATGAGCAGGATCTTCTTCAATCATACGACGTAAGCGTGAAATTTGAACGTCAATGGAACGTTCCATTGCACTGTATTCACGGCCGCGCGCTAGACTCATTAATTTATCACGAGATAACGGCTCACGCGGATAAGAAACTAATACCTTCAGTACAGCGAATTCACCGCTGGTTAATGGCATATTTTCTTCGCCTTGGAACATCTCACGCGTGCCTAAATTAAGCTTAAATTTACCAAAAGTAATCACCGCATCATCCTGAGAAGGCGCCCCCGGAAGTTCATTTGCTTGACGGCGCAATACTGCACGGATCCTGGCTAATAATTCACGCGGATTAAACGGTTTTGGAATGTAATCATCAGCACCGATTTCTAGCCCAACGATACGATCAACTTCTTCACCTTTGGCTGTCACCATAATAATTGGAATCGGATTATTTTGACTTCTTAGCCGGCGACAAATAGATAAACCATCTTCACCCGGCAACATTAAATCGAGGACGATTAAATGAATAGATTCTCGGGTTAAGATCCGGTCCATTTGCTCAGCATTTGCCGCACTTCTAACCTGAAACCCTTGCTCAGTTAAATAACGCTCAAGCAATGCTCGCAGACGCATATCATCATCAACAACAAGAACCTTATAACTTTCTTGCATTTTTTAGTCCTTAATATGTACTAATTGTGTGTAATCTAACATTTAAGATAAGAATAAACCAAATGTATGTAATTATCCTATTAATTAATCATGCGATATAAACGCTTTATATCAGCGTATTAACGGCTAATTACTCTTCAAATGATTTATAGCTAATGGCTAAGATACTGTAAGTAGCAAGCCCGCCAGGCGTGCTTACACTGACCTCATCATCAACTTGTTTACCAATTAATGCCCTTGCAACCGGCGAATCAATTGAAATCCACTGTTTAGCGGGTTCGAATTCATCCGGCCCAACTAAACGATAAATTTTAATGGTTTCATCTTCCGCTTCTAATTTAACCCAAGCACCAAAGAATACTTTTCCTTCTTGTCGTGGATCTGGCTCAACAATTTTAAGTTGCTCTAATCGTTTAGATAAAAAACGCACTCGGCGATCAATTTCTCTTAAGCGTTTTTTTCCGTAAATATATTCAGCATTTTCAGAACGATCGCCCATTGCCGCAGCGTCTGAAACAGCCTGCGTGACACGGGGTCTCTCTTCCTTCCAGAGATACTTTAATTCTCTATCGAGGGCATCCCAGCCCTGACGTGTAATATAGTGACTTTTTGCCATAATCTCTTAGTGATAAATATTCCATTCAATAACTATATATGAAATAAAAAAAACAAGAATCAGATGATAACAATAATATCCTAAATATTATTATTCATGCAGCCAGGGAGCAGAAAGACAGCAAATAATCTCGGTTAACTGGAAATTCCCCCCATCACCAAGTATAACTGTGCCATTATTTTAACCTTCCTTATAAGCAGGTATAAAAGAAATCTAATGAGTAATGCTACCCTAAGCCAAATTATAGCTAACGAGCTACGAGCCCAACCGCAACAAGTCCTTTCCGCAATCACGCTGCTTGATGAAGGAAATACTGTTCCTTTTATTGCCCGCTACCGTAAAGAAGTAACCGGTGGACTCGACGATACGCAATTACGCCAGCTTGAGAGCCGTTTAAGTTATTTACGCGAACTTAACGACCGCAAACAAACCATATTGAAATCTATCAGCGAACAAGGGAAATTAACCCCAGAGCTGGATAATGCAATTAATAGCACGCTAAATAAAACAGAACTCGAAGATCTCTATTTACCGTACAAGCCTAAACGTCGTACTCGTGGGCAAATTGCGATTGAAGCAGGATTAGAACCTTTAGCAGATAGCTTATGGCAAAATCCACAGCAAGATCCTGAAATCAGTGCTGAAAGCTATGTTGATGCCGCAAAAGGTGTCGCCGATACCAAAGCAGCACTCGATGGCGCACGTTATATTTTAATGGAGCGCTTCTCCGAAGATGCGGCCTTGTTGGCAAAAGTACGTCATTATTTATGGAAAAATGCGGAGATTGTCGCCAAAGTTATCGAAGGTAAAGAGCAAGAAGGGGCTAAATTTAGTGATTATTTTGATCATCACGAAGCCGTAGCTAACGTGCCTTCGCACCGTGCCCTCGCGATGTTCCGAGGAAGAAACGAAGGAATTTTACAACTCTCTCTTAATCCAGATCCGCAATTTGATGAGCCACCAAAAGAAAGCTATTGCGAAGAAATTATCACTCATCATCTTGATATTCGACTCAATAATGCCCCCGCAGATCGCTGGCGCAAGGCCGTTATTAGCTGGACATGGCGAATTAAAGTTCTGTTGCATATAGAAACAGAAATAATGAGCACGCTACGTGAGAAAGCTGAAGAAGAAGCAATTAACGTCTTTGCTCGCAATCTGCACGATTTATTAATGGCTGCGCCAGCAGGCATGCGAGCTACGATGGGACTGGATCCCGGCTTACGTACTGGTGTAAAAGTTGCGGTCGTCGATGCGACCGGTAAACTGATCGCTACCGATACAATTTATCCGCATACTGGGCAGGCGACTAAAGCTGCCGCCAGTGTCGCAGCGCTGTGCGTAAAACATCAGGTTGAATTAGTGGCGATTGGTAATGGAACGGCTTCACGCGAGACCGAACGCTTTTTCGCCGAAGTTCAGCGACAATACCCAGAGGTAACCGCACAAAAAGTCATTGTCAGTGAAGCGGGTGCCTCGGTATATTCCGCGTCTGAACTAGCCGCATTAGAATTTCCCGATTTAGACGTGTCTATTCGTGGTGCGGTCTCTATTGCACGCCGTTTACAAGATCCACTGGCTGAATTAGTAAAAATTGATCCTAAATCTATCGGGGTAGGCCAATATCAACATGATGTTAGCCAAACACAATTAGCGCGCAAACTGGATGCTGTTGTCGAGGACTGTGTGAACTCGGTCGGCGTCGATTTAAATACAGCCTCTGTGGCCTTATTAAACCGTGTGGCGGGACTAAGCAAAATTATAGCCCAAAATATTGTTGATTGGCGTGATGAAAATGGCCAATTCAATAACCGTAAACAATTGCTAAAAGTAGCTCGCTTAGGGCCAAAAGCCTTTGAACAATGCGCCGGATTTTTACGTATCTCTAACGGCGATAACCCGTTAGATGCCTCGACAGTTCATCCTGAAACCTATCCTGTAGTCGAAAAAATCTTAGCGACTGTAAAACAGCCACTCAAAGAAATCATGGGCAACGCAGAAGCGTTAAGAAACTTAAAAGCCGACAATTTTACTACTGAGAAATTTGGTATCCCAACAGTTACCGATATTCTAAAAGAGTTAGCTAAGCCAGGACGTGACCCACGCCCTGAATTCAAAACAGCTACCTTTGCCGATGGCATCGAAACAATGAAAGACTTACAACCGGGAATGATCCTCGAAGGCTCTGTTACTAATGTGACTAATTTCGGAGCTTTTGTCGATATCGGTGTACATCAAGATGGATTAGTCCATATTTCATCACTATCTGACAAATTCGTCGAAGATCCACACACCGTAGTAAAAGCCGGTGATATCGTCAAAGTTAAAGTTATTGATGTTGATATTAATCGTAAACGCATCGCATTGACTATGCGATTAGATGAACAACCCGGAGAAAGAACTGCACCCACTTTGCGTTCATCCCCAGCCCCTGATCGACCAGAAAACACCGCCAAAAAGACGAATCGTAGTAATAATAACAATAGTAATAATAACAATAATCGCCGAGGTAATAATGCCAATACCGGAGCGAGTAATAGTGCAATGAGTGATGCCCTTGCGGCAGCATTAGGCAAAAAACGATAACCTGCCGCTAAAATAGTCTGCCCGCAGTATTATGCTGCGGGCTATTTATAAATAATATTTATTAATAGCACCTTATATTAGTGCTATCTGAATAAAATCACCTAAGTAAAAAACCTCCCAACACTCAAATAATTATCATGGCATTGGTATATAAAACCACCAAAATCTGATTATTTTTGATCCAAATCAAGCTATTTAAAGCTGAATCGAGGCTAAATAGCCCCAATGGTTGTTGATTATGATTCGCATTTTTAATTCGTTTACTATTTAATTAAATAGTATTATTTTTTATAATCAGTTATACCATGAATAACAAAATCAGCGGGGGAGACGTCGAATAGCGTATCTCTGTGAACTGACATAACGGGATAATAACTCCCAACTACCTTCGGAAGGCACCATGGCTATTCTTCCTGATCACAGCTATAAAATCGTCGGTTTTTCGAGCAAAATCAGCCCGGCATACCGTCAAAAATTATTATCTCTGGGTATGTTACCCGGCTCAATATTCAAAGTTGTTCGTCTCGCCCCCTTAGGTGACCCGATTCAAATAGAAACACGCAGAGTCAGCCTGATTGTGCGTAAAAAAGATTTAGAACTGCTTAATCTGGATGATGCAACGGTTTAATACTCTGCGCTCGATATTTCCAGATCTAAAGGCTCATTCCTGTCATTTTTCTTACTCATTGGCAACTATTTATGAAACCACTGACTATCGGCTTAATCGGCAATCCCAATGCAGGTAAGACGACCCTTTTCAATCAACTCACCGGCTCCCGCCAACGGGTGGGTAACTGGGCTGGCGTTACTGTTGAACGTAAAGTTGGCCGATTTAATACTCAGCAGCATCAAATTGAATTGGTTGACTTGCCGGGTACCTATTCGCTGACAACAATTTCTGAACAAACCTCATTAGATGAACAAATTGCCTGCTATTTCATTCTTAGTGGCGAAGCAGATATGTTGATCAACGTGGTTGATGCCTCAAATTTAGAGCGTAATTTATACCTCACTCTACAACTGCTTGAACTCGGTGTTCCCTGCATCATTGCCCTTAATATGTTGGATATCGCCGAGAATCAACACATAGAAATCAATATAGAGGAATTACAGCAGCAACTTGGCTGCCCAGTGATCCCGTTAGTTTCAACTCGTGCGACTGGTATCGATAAACTGAAAAATATTATCGATAATTATCCTGCTAGTACCAGTAATGCGTTAGTTCAATATCCCTCTAGCTTATTAGAAGAAGTCGATAAATTATCAAACTCGATTTCACATAATCAATTCAGTCAACAGCAACGCCGTTGGCTAGCCTTACAAATGCTCGAAGGCGATATCTTTAGCCAGCAACGAGGGGGGATCACATCGGAGTTATTGGCAGCCTCGCGTACTCGGCTCATCGAAAAACAGCTGGAAGAGCCTGAATTAGTCATCGCTGATGCTCGCTATCAAACTATTGCCAGCATTTGTGATACGTCGATCAATAATGAAGCAGCGGAGCCAAATAAGCTCACTCAATCGATTGATAATTTAGTGCTTAATCGCTGGTTAGGTGTCCCAGTCTTTCTATTCGTGATGTATTTGATGTTTGTCTTAGCCATCAACATCGGTGGGGCATTGCAGCCGCTGTTTGAAGGCGGATCAGAAGCCATATTTATCCATGGTATTCAATGGGTAGGCTATTCTCTTAATTTCCCCGAATGGCTAACCGTGTTTCTTGCTCAAGGGGTCGGTGGAGGTATCAATACGGTATTACCACTGGTTCCGCAAATCGGTATGATGTATTTATTCTTATCGATGCTGGAGGACTCTGGCTATATGGCGCGTGCTGCGTTTGTCATGGATCGGTTAATGCAAGCTCTCGGATTGCCCGGAAAATCATTCGTTCCATTGATTGTTGGCTTTGGTTGTAATGTTCCGTCCATCATGGGGGCGCGCACTTTAGATGCACCCCGTGAACGTTTAATCACTGTGCTCATGGCTCCGTTTATGTCTTGCGGCGCACGTTTAGCTATTTTTGCCGTATTTGCTGCCGCGTTTTTTGGTAAGAACGGTGCCAGCGTGGTATTTTCCCTCTATTTGCTGGGGATTGTGGTTGCTATCCTGACTGGCCTATTACTTAAACATACTATTATGCGCGGTGAGGCTTCTCCTTTCGTTATGGAAATGCCGGTCTACCACGTGCCGCATTTAAAAACCTTATTGATTCAAACTTGGCAACGTTTAAAAGGTTTTGTACTGCGTGCCGGTAAAGTTATCGTTATCGCCAGTATGTTTATCGGCGCATTAAATAGCTTCTCTCTGTCGGGCAAAACTGTAGATAATATCAATGATTCTGCACTCGCATCGGTCAGTAAAGTGATCACGCCTGTACTGCAACCTATTGGTATTCATAATGATAATTGGCAAGCAACAGTCGGCTTGATAACTGGAGCGATGGCAAAAGAAGTGGTAGTCGGTACATTAAATACCCTATATACCGCTGAAAGTATTACAACTCAACCTTTTGATGCTAAAGCATTTAATCTACTCGAAGAACTTGAGGATGCCGTCACCGAAACGTGGGATAGCCTAAAAGGAACCTTTACCTTAAGCGCATTATCTAATCCTATCGAAGCCAGTAAAGGCGATGGTGAAATGGATGGGGGTTCGATGGGAACAATGGCCGCTAAATTTGGTTCGGCTATTTCGGCCTACAGTTATTTGATATTCGTCTTACTGTATGTGCCATGTGTTTCAGTAATGGGGGCGATTGCCCGTGAAACCACGCGTGGCTGGATGACTTTTGCAATTCTGTGGGGATTAAATGTCGCTTATAGTCTATCAGCTCTGTTTTATCAAATAGCCACATTCAGCCAGCATCCCGACAGTAGCGCCTTAATCATCGGCATTGTCATTTTGGTCAATCTGATTATTTTTATGCTGTTACGTCGCTCACGAAGTCGCGTTACATTACGCTTAAAAAATTCCTCAGCGCGTAGCAATGAATGTTGTGACTGTAGCAAAAAAAGCTGTCACTAAGGATAAATAATGGCAACATTGATGCAAGTTCGTGATTTATTGGCTATTTATGGCCAAGCAG
The DNA here is from genome assembly GCF_001294465.1 of Moellerella wisconsensis ATCC 35017. Taxonomy (GTDB): domain Bacteria; phylum Pseudomonadota; class Gammaproteobacteria; order Enterobacterales; family Enterobacteriaceae; genus Moellerella; species Moellerella wisconsensis. Next base: position 102,346 of record NZ_LGAA01000007.1, on the reverse strand, counting down.
ATGCTCGCTTAATTAGCCAACAGCTATCTGCGCCTGAGCCTTTAGTGCAGGCAATGCTAGAGAAGCTCACGGCAATGGGAAAAGTGGAAAAGGTCGATATTACGGTCTGCTTAACCGGAACGAGCTGCCGTGCCTGTCCTGAAAATCAGGCCTGTAATCACAATATATATCGATTGCATCAATAGATGTCATATTCAATAATTCGATAAGAATAAAAAGCCTAACATTAGTTAGGCTTTTTTTATATGAAAACTCAATCATATTAAAGAAGACTAAAAATATAATTTATCTATATTTAATACCTATCTGATAAATATAATCGCTTACTCTGAAGTTTATCCTAAAATTAGATAACAGACATAATAATTTCTTTTTCAATAGAATTGTATACGAATGATTTAATAAAATTAAATGTCATGCGATATAGTTAGCATACTTTCTTTATTAAATCTCTTTTAAATATACAAGGACGTATACATATTCATGGAAAAAACCAAATTTAACCAATTAGACATTTTGGATAGCCATAACTTCACCAAAATCATCAATGAGTTATTTGCATTCGGTGATAAAAAACAACTCAAAGAATATAAAGAGGGTGTCTGTTATGGTCTAAGTGCTAACTTCTTAAAACATGAGGTAAATAATAACGGCTCAGAATATTTATCTTACATTAATAAATTACAAAGCATCATTAATTCAAAAAAGAATGTTTTTAAATCAAAACTAGAAAGAGCCTATCATAAAAAAGAGAAGCAACAAGCCGAACAATTATTGAAAAATATTATTATTGATATTACAGAATATCAAAAAAATAAAAACTTATCGCTTGATATATCAGAGTATAATGATTTTTCTCATAATATCCAATTAATTGCAGAAGAAACCTTCTTAACTAACATTGAACGTATTTATGATTATAATAATAAATATCATCCCAAAAAAGATCAAATAAACTTTAAAGATTATAATAATAAAAAATTAGATCTGCTTAAAAAATATTATATTGGAATAACAGATCCGGATTATATCAAAACGCCAGAAGGCAGTGAAATAATAGAACATCAGGCATTTAAAATATTAAAAAATAACTATGAAAATAGATCTAATGACCTCATTGAAAAATTAAAACCGATTGATATAAAAAACTTTATAATGATGGCTGAAAATCAATTAACTACTCAAGTTTTAGCCGCTAGTGATAATATCACACAAAAATATGGCTTAATTGCTACCAATAACACATTAAATGGCGGTAATTACGATTATTCATCGCGGAAGAAATTATCAGCTTTTATCGAGCAGTTACGTACTCTCGGTCCGGCGCCTGATGACAGTTATTTTCATTTTATCAGCGGCAATCATGCAATGGCTATCAGTATTATTAATGATACCGAAACTCAGCAGATTAACTATAAATTCTTTGATCCCAATACGGGGATTAAATCCTATAATAATGTTGATGATTTTAGCGAGAATTTAACTAAATTTATTAAAAATAATAGTGAATTCTATGAATTCAAAAAATTAGAAAACAATGATTTTGAATTTAGAATCAGAGAATATAAAAAATCTGCCAATAATGAGGTTATAAAAGGGGTTAATAAAATTAACATTGATGATATTCATCACAGTGTAATTAATGAGCTATTAACCAATAAAAAGCAATTTAGTTTAATTAAGTCTAAAAAAAGTCACCTAACTCTCGATGAATTTATTCCTGCTAATTTAAATAATTCTAATCATCAGATAAAAATAACTTTAAATCAAAAAGATAATACTACTGTTATTTACACAGATAATTTAGATTTACGCATTTTTCCTCAAAAAATATTAGCCAATAAAAAGCAGTTAACACAATTTAATAGTCCATTATTTATCAGTAAAGAAGATGGCAATATTTACACCATTGATAATAGTAGCCAAATTAAAAATATCGACATAAATAAAATTAAAGATATTCTTGGTCCCCCAAAAGGAACAATAATAACGTCATCAAAAAACAAATCGATAGTTAGGAAAGTACTGAATAAATTAGGATTAGCCGAGGTTAAGTTTGACCACATTACTTTAGATAAACACCCTGCTTTTGGTCATTATTTTATGAAATCTAATGGAAAATTAGATATTAATAAAGTAAGAGCTGCGATTTATGATCCTTTAATCAGTCAGAAAGTGAATTCCTATTTTAATCATGATGGCTCATTAAAAGCCGGTCAAAGTGATCAATGGCAGACTATTTTTAATCTTGATTTAACACAATCCTTGCAACAGCAAGCCATCGATGTTCAGACTTTACTAACAGCATTGGGTGAAAATCCCAATATATTAACAAATTTGAGTGACTCCTCAATTCATAAACTTCAGCCATTATTCGCCAAATTGGATGGTCAATTTGATCGCACCACTCTATTTACCACAATTATTCAACCCGAGGAACTAGCGAGACTTCAGCAGCGGCTGAGTAATTTTATCGGGCTACATCACGATAATTTTGAAGGGAATAACGCGCCTTTAAGTCATCTCAACCTAAAACAAGCCTTAGATACCAGTATTCGATGGGATACTCGACTAATGGCAGAGCACGCAATACTATCGGCTACTGCAAAAGAGATATCTCCCGATGCCCAGGTTACATTATTCAAACCTATACGCTATCAAAATACCGAGACAATCGACCCCAACGATCCACAAATCAGCCTACAATATGCGTTTTTTCTAGCTCAAGATAAAGAACATGAGTTCTATCGTTCATTAGAAAACATGAGCCAATTGCAGCAAAAGCAACATCAAGGCATGCTTTCAATCGAAGAGAGCCAGCTATTAACGCAGTATCAGCAGTTTTATCAATCCTCCGTCAATAATGATAACAGCACGGAAAATAATCAATCATTTAAACACCTTATTAATAGTGGGATCGCTGGTCAGGCTTACCAAATAAAGGGAAAGAACTCGCCATATACGGTGCTTTATCAGAAGCTCGGCGACCAGCATAATTATCGTTTTATTGATACTAATGGCATAATTTTAACCGTTAATCAGCCCGATTTTTATCAAGCTCAGAACGATTTTACCCAAATAGTCACCCAATATATGCAGCAGCAAATAACGCTTGAAAATGGCACGACTCAATCACGCGGTCAATTAGCAGGTTTTGATCTTTCTACCCCCGACGATTTTAGTGCGACATTTAAGCAGACTAAACAGACCGTCTTAGACGATGGGAACTTACTTACTAGGCAATGGAATAATATTTTAACCTCACCATTAATGCAGCCCAGTGACAATTTCAATGTTCACTTTGGTAAACATGATATTCCCTTTAATAGCTTAAAAAACTTGGGCGTTACTATTGATGGAGCCCCTCTAAATGCCAGCCATCTTTCGCGCTCAGACTGGTATACTAATGCCCGTTTTGATGCCAAAAAATTGCTGTCGGCATTAACTATTTTAGGCGATAACCCCAACAGTACCCATTTACTACAAATACTAAAAAATCAATTAGATGGCAACGGAATACAAAATATTATCGCCTCTGGGGCTGATATTCCAGACAATGCAATACTGACAAAACAGCTTACTATCATTCAGCAACAAATCGATGCTGATGGCGCACCAGTGAATGCTTCAACACTTAATGAATTACGTACGCTCGGCTTTAAACAACCCCGCTATGCCAAAGTGATTAACCGAGCAGGACAAATGATGGCAGGCGTTGGAATGATCGCGACTATCAATTCACTTCATAGCATGATTACGCAGTTATCCCACCCAGATTTAACCGAAGAACAACGGTCTGAATTAGAAGAATTTATTTATATTTCATGCGCTTCTGCCTTTTTTAATTATGGCGATATTATTCTTCAACCGATTTTATTAAATATCTCATATGCCAAAGCAAGTTCCGTTTTCTCTGGTGCCTCGATGGCAGGAAAGATATCTATTCTATTTAATTTAATTGGCATAGGCCTCGACAGTTATCAGGCATACAAAATATTCACCCAATTAGAAACCACCAGCGATCCCGAAATGCGCCAAGATTTAATGGTCAATGCGGGACTATCAATCTCAGGAATAACTATCAGCGGCATTACATTAATTGGTGTTTTAGCCGGCTCTAGCGTTGTACCAATGGTTGGGTTAGTCATCGGCGGCGCGTTATTAGTCGGAGGCATGATTTATTCGGGTATTCGCGCCGTTGAACTCATTGAATCGTACGTCGATCTTTCATTAGAACAAAAATTTATTGAGGGTGCTCGGGCGGCTATTGGCCTCGCACCTAGTACAGACACACTGATCCGAATCAATCAACTGCAGTATGTTGCTGCTTTTGAAGAACAAAGTCGCCTAGAAGAGATCGAGCGCTTCCGTTCATCGTTGCTACCTGCGGGCTTTGAAGATTATTTGACAGTGATCGGTAAACCGATTTTACAAGCAGAAAAAAAGTATTATTTATATAAGAATGGGAGTTTTTTTGGTGGCACTTATAGCGTATTCGCTAACGTCAATGGCACCGGTGAAGTTTATTATTCTAGCCAAAATGCCCCGACATTCACCGCAGCAGAAGCCGATTTTATCATTCGACATTACGACCTAGAAATGAATGGTCAAATGGAGACCGTTAATATCCCTGGCAATAATGGCTATACAAAGCGAGAAGCACCCGCCCCTAAACTGATAAAAACCGGTATCGAAGACACCAATGAACAGCTAATCTTTAATTCAGAATATAGTGATCCTACCTTAGAGGCGTTCAAACAGCGCTTTTCGATTCCAATAGACGAAGTTGCAACCTTACCATTAGCCGAGCAGTTGGCAAAATTAGTCGATAGAGAATTACGTTTACTGAGTTTACAAAAAGATTATGCTTCTATGGATCATCCCGATCTGGATGATGATATAGCAATTAAAATACTGAGTGAAACTGTCGTCAATGACCAGGCTAGAATCGCGCAATTATTATTCGCTCCCTATCGTAACGGTACCAGTTTTAATACTGCTAACGGTAACGATATTATTATTGGCAAAAAAACAGAAGAAAATGGGTTTATTGCCCAGCAAGGGGCGAAATACTTTGTCGGTGGGGACAAAAATGATTTATTCCAATTATGGGACACCAGCACCAATATTTATTCATCTGCTGGTGTTAACTTAAAACAAAAATATTTCGATGCCCTACAAGGACAAGATACTTTAGAAATTTGCGCTCTGCCTGATGGTTATAATGCAGATATCAGTTTATCTAGCCAGCAGATTATTTATCGACAAGCGCAAGGTACACAAACTATCAATGTAGGGGAACTAAAAAACTTCCAAAATATTATCGTCAAAACCCCAGTAGCTACTGACGATAATTTACGCGGTAATGCCGATAATAACTTATTAGATGGCGGCGCAGGTAAAGATACCTTATTTGGGGATGACGGGGACGATCAACTGGTATTAACTGAAGGAGAGGCGATCGGCGGCGAAGGTAATGATAGCTACTATATTCAGCGCCTATCCGTCGAACACACAATTAAGGATTTTCATCAAATAAAAGATGTTTTTGATGAAGATAAAAAAACACTCTCACAAAAAACCATGATTAATCCGAAATACTCACCTTATTATGGTGAAAAAATATTTAGCCATTCAGTGATTATTAATGAAAATACATCCTCTGACAGCCAAGTAAGTTTAGCTTATTCTCTCGATGAGATTGAACAAGTCTCCGTATCCGGTACTGATTTAAAGATAAAAGTAGGTATTACTGGTGGAACCCTTGAAGGCCGAAGCTATGCTCATCTTAAAAGTAAAATTGAACTCGTATTCAAAAATGTTTATCGACACACCGATAATGGTCGACAACCTAATCACCAATATCATCTTCAAACCCGTGATGGTTTTCAATTAACGTCGATATTAAAGCATCTGACTCTAAATAGCCCAAATGAGATTAATGCCAATATATTTAATATTAGTTATTTGCAAGATTTAGACCGACAAAAATCCACAATTAATAGTGTTAATTTTGATCAGCCACAGCAAATGATCACGATTAATAACGACCGAAAATATAATACACCAGCATGGGGAATATTTACTCCGATAGGAATGGCCAGAAATTTTGTTTATACCGGCGATGATAGAAATAACCAAGTTACTGCCATCAACCGCAATAGTTTGATTAATGTCAGTCGTGGACAGGATATATATCAAATTACTCCTGACCATTTTGAACAAAACGAAATTATTTTCGATTTCTCACAAGTGTCTAATCTAAGCGGCACTACACAGTATGGAGAACAGGATAAAGTTATTATTACCCTGCCGACAGAAAATGGTTTTCAGTTGAAAATGGAAAATAATACTTTGTATCTCAAGGGACCATTGAGGCAACAAAAACTGGCTATTCGTTTTCAAAACTTTGATCAACTCACCGCCAATAACGTGCTAATACAGGATCAATATAATAATCTTTTCAAGATTCAATTAGATACTTTCGATAGTCAAATCACTCCCATCAATCAACTCACGCCGACACAGAAAGATAATATCAAGGTGATAGCCAAAGGCGACAGTGCCGAAAATGGGCTCATTGATTTACGTAAAAGCAAAAATTCCCAGCCTGTGGTTGATCTAAGTAACTCCGGCCATGTGTTTATCGGCGGCGATAAAGATGATTCTATCTCAGCGACGGGAGGATACAATGCGCTGTATGGCGGCGCTGGAAATAATCATCTGCAAGGCGGTAATAAAAGTGATTTACTGCTCTCTTTGCAAGGTAATGATACCCTGCAAGGGCAACAAGGAAATGATCACTATCTGATTGACGGCAATGGAAATAAAAGCACAGTTTATATCGATGATGATTGGGGTCATAACCGTATCCACTTAGTCAATTTTGATTCATCCTACCGTGTCAAAACGGCCACGGATGGCACTGTACTGCACCGCTATACCTCGGCAACTGGTCGCGTGGTTAATATTAAACAACCGACCATCGATAAAAATGCACAAAATCAAGTACATCACTATGGGGCACTCACAGAAATACTGCCTAATCTTGATAGCGCTAACTTAGATGACTTCGTCAATCACTTAACCGTTCAAGCTAAAGCAGCCAAGTTATCCCCAAATTTCAATCCATGGCGTCCTATGGACGAATTCTCGAGTACACTGCAAGGCAGAGAACCCACGCTTGAGCTGCGAACCAATAATATCAATCTAGATTTAAACCGTGAAACATCTCAACGTTATAATGTTATAGATTTGCCTTATGGTTATCACCGTATCGATGATGAAAGTGAACATGGGCGAGTGATTAAAGGTAACTCACTCGATGACAATTTATTTGTCTCGGGAGGCAATAATCTACTGTCAGGGGGCGGAGACAACAATAATTTATCGGCAGGCAAAGATAATGATTTATTGATTTCAAACGGTCATGACGATAATTTGTACAGCGGCGGCGGGAAAACTGTTTTTGTTATCGATGGCTATTCTGCTGGCAGATCATTTATTATCGATCCGCATAAAAAAGACAGTATTTATCTCATCGGCTTCAATACTACTCCGACGACACGCCAAAATTCAATTGATGGCACTAATGAATATATTTATGAATCGGAACATGGCCGCAAAGTCACTATTTCAGCCACCAGCCTAAACAGTAAAAAACAAGCGCCGTCAATTTATCACCATAAAGAGCTGCCGGGGCTGGTCGATAGTAATCAGCAGCAACGGATTGATTATTTAGTCAGCGCGTTAGCCACCCAATATCTTACCGCAACAGAAAGCCAGTTAGCTTCTGGGGGTCCTCAGCATACCCCTTGGGATCCTACTATGGCTTTTGAAGGCTATATTCGTCGAGCCAGTTAAACACCACACAACTTAACTCTCTCAAGCACAACCCTATGATTTATTGATTAAATCTATATTAGACTAGCGAGGCATTGCTCCGCTAGTCCACCAACTATTTTGGCCTTAACTCACACTGTTTTTGGTCGTCAATCGAAGCAGTAAAATCAGCCAATAACGCTAAAAATTCTTCTGGATGCGAGATAAAAGGTGCATGTGCACAATTACGCATTATCGCCGACGATGAGCTAGGATATAAATCATCAATTAATGGCACCACTCGGCGTGGTACTAAGCCATCCAAATAACCATAAATCCGTAAAAATGGTATCGATATCTCTTTCAGCGACTGCCTTAAATCTACCGTGCGTAAAATTTCTAATCCCGCATTAAGAATTTCAACCTTAGGTATCGGTAATTCAAGCACAATAGATTTGAGCAAACGCGCATCTTCACGGGCGCTAGCAGTACCCAGCGTCTGTAAAGCCAAAAAGCGCTCAACGGTTCGCTGAAAATGATGAGCTAATTGCTGCTCAAAACCACTCAATATCTCGGGCTTAATTCCCGGCCAGCCGTCATCTTGCTGATGAAAACATGGCGATGAAGCCACAGTCGCTAATCCCGTTATTTGTGCAGCATGATCAATGGCAATACGACTAGCGACCAGCCCACCTAATGACCAACCTAACCAAATTGCTGGCTGAGTCAGTATTTGCGTTGCATGCTGCCAAATCTGATCAGACATATGTTGCAGTGACATCGCTGGAAATTCCTGACTACGGCCATATCCCGGCAAGTCAACTAAATGAAAACGATATTGCCCAGCGCCTCGCAAAGCAATGGAACGCCATACTTCCGCATTCAGCCCCCAACCATGCAGCAATACAATATCTTGTTTACCTTCTCCTACTGTCTGCCAGTATAGCTCTGCCATTGTTACACTCTCTTTTTCTTCCCGGGAAGCCCTTATGCTAGCAATCGAAGGCTACTGTTGGCTATGCCATCAACGATTAAAATTACCCTGTCAGGGAATATGCTCTTTCTGCTATCGCCAATTACCGAGTTATCCCCTCGCCTGCTCTCGCTGCGCGCAATCTATTGAATACAATAAAATAACCTGTGGCGAATGTTTAGTCACTCCTCCAGCATGGCAAAAATTAATTGCGGTAACTCCTTATATTGCCCCTTTACGCAATCTGATTCAGCAATATAAGTTTCATCCTCATCCCCAATTATCCCATACACTAGCCCGGCTATTTGTGTTGCGCTGGCTGCATGGCTATCGCCAATTAAAATGGAATAAACCAAATATTATCATCGGAATACCACTGCATCGGCGACGGCGTTGGCAGCGAGGATTCGACCAAGTTAATCAAATCGGTGAGTTAATAGCTAAATGGTTGAACATAGAATATTCAAGCGAATTATTAACTCGGAGTCGTGATACACTAACGCAGACAACACTGAATCGCACCCAACGACAGCGCAATTTGCAACACGCATTCTCCTTACATGGCTCGGTACAAGAACGGCATATCGCCCTATTTGATGACGTTATTACCACCGGTACCACCATGAATAGCGCGGCAGAATTGCTTATTTGTGCGGGTGCAAGCACTGTACAGGCATGGTCTATATGCCGCACCTTGTAGATCAGGGTAGAATGGGCGTATTATAACCAACTAAAGCAGTCAACTATTATTGAGTAGCGAGCAAAAATATGATGATTAATATTACAGAAGCGGCACAGGCCCATTTTGTCAAACTGCTGGCAAATCAAGAACCCGGAACGCAAATTAGAGTGTTTGTGATTAATCCAGGTACTCCTTCTGCGGAATGCGGTGTTTCTTACTGCCCACCTGATGCAGTCGAAGCCACAGATACCGAATTAAAATTTGAGCAATTATCAGCGTATGTTGATGAAATCAGCGCACCGTTCTTAGAAGATGCAGAAATAGATTTTGTCACCGACCAATTAGGTTCACAGCTGACCTTAAAAGCACCAAATGCGAAAATGCGTAAAGTGTCTGACGACTCACCATTAGTTGAGCGCGTTGAATACGTTTTGCAATCTCAAATTAACCCACAACTCGCCAGCCATGGCGGTAAAGTCTCGTTGATGGAAATCACCGATGAAGGCTTTGCAATTCTGCAATTTGGTGGCGGTTGTAACGGCTGTTCAATGGTTGATGTCACCTTAAAAGAAGGGATCGAAAAAGAGTTATTGAATATGTTTGCCGATGAGTTAAAAGGCGTTCGAGACCTTACCGAACATCAGCGTGGCGATCACTCATACTATTGATCCTCTACACGTAATATCAATGACGGCTCTATTGCCGTCATTATTAATAGGCAAGCTGATATACTGGTGATAGCCTGCAAAGGCACCAAATGAATAAATAAATTCAGGGTATATCATTTAGATACCCTGAATAATTCAAACAATTCGAACACTTCCTAAATAACTTACATTGCATCCGATTGCAGAAGCTTATATTTTATCTTCACATTCACTATATCGATGATAAACCCAGCATTTGAACCCATTATAGACGGGATAAAAAAGCTAAGCATAAATATAAAACGTAATGAGCATTTAATCAGAAATATTGCGCCGGCAACGTCGTAACGGAATAAAAATAAACGCAATATCATCACCTAAAGACCGATAATTAACACAGATTTAGAGATCCTATGGACTATTTTCAAACAATATCACCCGAACAAGCCCAGCAGTTTTTATCTGAAGGCACTGCGTTATTAGTCGATATCCGTGACCCTCAAAGTTTTCGTGCCGGCCATGCCAACGGAGCATTTCATCTGACGAACGACAGTATTAATGCATTTACCAAAGATGCCGACTACGATAAACCCGTGATGGTGATGTGTTACCATGGCATCAGCAGTCAAGGCGCTGCACAATATTTAATTAATCTTGGTTTTGAAACGGTCTACAGTATCCGTGGCGGTTTTGAAGCTTGGCTTAAGCAGTATCCACACGCGGTTACATCACTTTAATTAGGCTACCCATACTGATGATCCATGTAATATCTCTCGATAATCCACGCATCGCTCAGGCTTTTGTTGATTATATGGCCACCCAGAATATTCAATTGGAAATGCGCCCAGCCAATAATAACCATCAGGTTGAATTATGGCTGTTAGATAATCAGCATATAGATCAAGTTCAACAGCAGCTGACCGAGTTTTTACACAATCCATTAGATGCTCGCTATCAAGCGGCTAGTTGGCAAACTGGAGATACCAATAACCATTTTCAATATCCGAATTATCTCACGTTTGGTTATTTAAAAAGCCAATCTGGACCATTGACGATAGGTGTTCTTGGCTTGTGTATTGTGGTTTATCTATGGATGCAAATAACCTCAAATCACAATGTTATGAGCTATTTAGCTTGGCCGATGGATCATCAAAAAGCGGAACTTTGGCGTTGGTTTACGCCCGCATTTCTACATTTTTCAATTTCACATATCGCCTTTAATTTAGCGTTATGGTGGTATTTAGCCGGCCAAGTTGAGCGTCAACTCGGTTTCGGTAAACTATTAACTATTACACTGGTTGCCGCATTATTCAGCAACTGGGGACAATCGGTGTTCAGTGGACCTAACTTTGGCGGGCTATCTGGTGTCGTTTACGCGCTAATAAGCTATGTTTGGTTAATGGGAGAGAGGCAACCAGAACGCGGTCTCGGGATACCTCGGGGGCTAATGGCATTCTCAATTCTCTGGCTGTTCTTTGGCTATTTCGATATTTTAGGAATGCATATTGCTAATGCCGCACATACTTCGGGGTTAATCATCGGCTTATTGATGGGAGTATGGGATAATAGGCATACATTTAGCTCTAAGCACTCTCAGTGACGTTAATAAATTATTAGAGGTCAACTACTGTGAAGCAAACACAGCGACATGATGCGATTATCGAACTTGTCCGTATTCAAGGCTATGTCAGCACTGAAGAACTGGTGGAACATTTTGAGGTCAGTCCTCAAACTATTCGTCGTGACCTAAACGAACTCGCCGAACAAAATAAAATTCAGCGTCATCACGGTGGAGCTGCGTTGCCGTCTAGCTCGGTAAATACCGCCTATCATGACCGTAAAATTATGTGGTCAGATGAAAAGGCACGTATCGCCCAACGCGTCGCCAGTCAAATTCCCGATGGCGCAACGCTATTTATTGATATCGGAACAACGCCAGAAGCGGTTGCTCATGCCTTGTTTAATCACAAGAATCTCCGGGTCGTGACCAATAATCTCAATGTTGCCACTCTGCTTAGTCCGAAAGAAGATTTTCGTTTAATCTTAGCGGGCGGAGAAGTCCGTACCCGTGATGGCGGGATCGTAGGTGAAGCTACCTTAGATTTCATCTCACAATTTCGGCTTGATTATGGGATCCTAGGGATCAGCGGTATCGATACCGACGGCTCTTTGCTCGAATTCGATTATCATGAGGTTCGAACTAAACGCGCAATTATCGAAAACTCTCGCTGCGTTATGTTAGTTACCGATCATTCAAAATTTGGTCGTAACGCTATGGTAAATCTCGGTAATATGAATTTAATTGATTATTTATTTACCGATAAAATGCCACCAGATAGCATCCAACAAGTAATTGGACAGCATAACGTGCAACTGGAGCTATGCTAATTTCAGCTTAATATTTATCTGTTTAATGGCAGTACTATGCTGCCATTTCTCTTCTATTTTCCCAGTTTTCAGCCTATTCTCTTTTCATTTATCACGCTCATCATGGTCACCAAAAATCATAGTTATACCTTTTTATGCCCTAAAAGCCCGCCGAATAACCTACATTATGTAGGGATATGAAAATAAATTGTTATCTATATCACGCGTTTGTATTTTTTATCGGTTAATAGTTGGCTTATTAATGAATTTTCATTACAATTAATGAGCGAAATCGAACATTATAGAAATAATCCGAACATCTCAGGGGTATGCATGGAAACTAAAGACTTGATCGTGATCGGCGGCGGTATCAACGGCGCTGGTATTGCAGCAGACGCTGCTGGCCGTGGGTTATCAGTGTTGCTGCTTGAAGCGCAAGACTTAGCAAGTGCAACCTCATCCGCGAGTTCAAAACTTATCCACGGTGGCTTACGCTATCTGGAACATTACGAATTTCGTCTTGTCAGTGAAGCACTGGCAGAACGCGAAGTGCTATTAAAACTGGCACCACATATCGCATTTCCAATGCGCTTCCGGCTTCCACATCAACCTCATCTGCGCCCCGCTTGGATGATCCGTATCGGTTTATTCTTATACGATCATTTAGGAAAACGCGTCAGCTTACCTGGCAGTAAAAGCCTATCATTTGGCGAACATTCAGTCTTAAAACCTGAGCTGAAAAAAGGGTTTGAATACTCAGACTGTTGGGTTGATGATGCGCGTTTAGTGGTATTAAACGCACAAGAAGTGGTGAGAAAAAACGGTGAAGTCCGCACTCGTACTAAAGTCACTCGCGCTTACCGTGAAGATGGCCTGTGGGTAGTTGAAGCCGAAGACCTGCGCTCTGGCAAAAAAGAAAGCTGGAAAGCGAAAGGCTTAGTTAACGCCACAGGGCCTTGGGTAAAAGAGTTCTTCGATGATGGCTTAAAACTGAAATCACCTTACGGTATCCGTCTAATTAAAGGCAGTCATATTGTGGTTCCACGTGCTCATGATGAACCACAAGCCTATATTTTACAGAATGAAGATAACCGTATTGTCTTTGTGATCCCTTGGATGGATGAATTCTCTATCATCGGTACTACCGATGTAGAATACAACGGCGATCCAAAAGATGTGCATATCGATGACAATGAAATCAACTATTTATTGAAAGTTTATAATGATCATTTCAAAAAACAGTTGAGCAAAGAGGATATCGCTTGGACTTATTCTGGTGTTCGTCCTCTGTGTGACGATGAATCTGATTCACCACAAGCCATTACTCGCGACTACACGTTAGATGTTCATGATGATAACGGCAAAGCACCTTTGCTCTCTGTTTTCGGCGGTAAATTAACCACTTACCGTAAGCTCGCAGAGCATGCAATTGATAAACTAGTCAGCTATTATCCGCATGCGGGTCAACCTTGGACCAAAAATGGGCAGCTACCGGGCGGCGATATTGAAGGTTGTGATCGCGATGGTTATTCACGCTTACTGCGTCAGCGCCACCCATGGCTACCTGAAGGCATCGCGCTACGCTACGCACGCACCTACGGCAGCAATAGTGCATTAATTTTACAAGGCGCAGATTCACTCAACGATTTAGGCCAAAGTTTTGGCCACAACGTTTATGAAGCTGAATTACGTTATTTGGTGGAAAATGAGTGGGTCGTCGAACTTGATGATGCAATCTGGCGTAGAACAAAACTGGGTATGTGGCTGAATGATGAAGAAAAACACGGCATTGCCCAATGGTTAGCGCAACATACCGCAGCTAAAAAATTTGCTGAATAATTGTTAATTCTAGCGTGATCTCAATCAGCCAGCTTATCATCCTGATGAGCTGGTTTTTTCTATCTAACCAATCTCAATCATTTATGCCAGTTAATCGCTTAACAGATTAACTCGGTAAAATAATTCCCAAAATAGACGCTCTCTATTCTATTTTCTGCACGGTTTGTTGCTTTATTTGTTCCTCTAGGAATAACTTTAATACTTTCGCGTGATTATGTCTGATATCTTTCGCCGCATACAATAGCGTTAAATAACCATGCTGTGCTTTCTCGACTAACGGCCACCAAGCCGCTGGGCAATGTTGTAACTCTGCCATATAACGCTGAGAAAATTGTTCGAATTGATCACTATGCTGATGAAACCATTTTCTTAACTCGGTTGAAGGCGCAACACTTTTATTCCATTCATTATAAGGTAAATCTACTTTTTTAACGCCTCGAGGCCATAGCCGGTCAATCAGCACTCGATATCCATCGGTAGCTGACACACTTTCATAAACTCTCTTCGTAGTAATCATTAACTGCCCCTTAAAAAATGGATAAAAACTCCGGCTTTATCACCTTCCTGCATGACGTCTGCTGTTTAGCATCGATTTTCAGTGTACACTCGATTTAATACCTCGATGGTAATTTAATGTTTTTGCTTTAACTTAATAGTATATAACTCGCTTATCTATTCAATAAAATATGCGGCCTAATGGCCAGTCAAAATAATTAATTATAAGAATATCAATGATGGAAAATTTCTTTGAAAGCCCGTTTAGAGGAACAATAATTGCTGACCAAATAACTAACCCAAACATTAAAGTGGGTCGATTTAGTTATTATTCTGGTTATTATCATGGTCACTCTTTCGATGATTGTGCCCGCTATCTCATGCCTGACCGTATCGATGTGGATAAATTAATTATCGGCAGTTTTTGTTCTATTGGCAGTGGTGCCGCATTTATCATGGCCGGTAATCAAGGTCACCAAATGGAGTGGATTTCAACCTTCCCCTTCCATTATATGAAGGAAGAACCTGCTTTTAATGATGCTATTAATGGCTATCAAAATGCCGGAGACACGGTAATTGGTAATGATGTTTGGATTGGTGCAGAAGCGATGATTTTACCCGGTATCACTATTGGAGATGGCGCAATTATTGGAACACGCGCGTTAATCACCAAAAATGTCGAACCTTACACGGTCGTCGCCGGTAACCCTGCCAGAGTGATCCGCAAAAGATTTAGTGATGATAAAATTGCTATGTTACTCGAAATGAAATGGTGGTCATGGCCACTCGACGAACTAAAGCAAGTTATGAAAATCCTGACTTCTGGTAATATCGAAGCGCTGTACACTGAATGGAAATCAAAGCAGAAATAACAATAAATTCAATGTATTAAGCCGTGAGTAATTAATACCCACGGCTTGGATGTATTGAATAAATACCTGCTATTTTAGACTATTAACGTAGCCAATTTGTTTTAGCCAGCTCTAAAATTTCATCACCACGGCCATTGATGATCGCTTTCATCATGTACAGGCTAAATCCTTTAGCTTGTTGGAAATTGATTTCTGGCGGCATTGATAACTCTTGTTTTGCCGTAACCACATCAACAATTACTGGGCCATCATGAGCAAAAGCTTCTTTCAATCCAGCCTCTAAATCTTCGCTCTTTTCAATTCGAATGCCTTTGATACCCGCAGCATTTGCCACTGCAGCAAAATCAGGATTATGCAAATCTGTGCCATCCGTCAAATAACCGCCTGCTTTCATTTCCATCGCTACGAAACCTAAGACGCTGTTATTAAAAATAACCACTTTAACCGGCAATTGCATTTGAGCTAACGATAAAAAGTCACCCATCAGCATAGTAAATCCGCCATCACCACTCATAGCAATCACCTGGCGATCACGATCGACAGATTGGGCACCAATGGCTTGAGGCATCGCATTTGCCATCGAGCCATGATTGAACGAGCCTAATAAACGGCGTTTACCATTCATTTTTAGATAACGCGCAGCCCAAACTGTCGGTGTTCCCACGTCACAAGTGAAGATCGCATCATCGTTAGCAAGCTCACTTATTTTTTTCGCGACAAACTGCGGATGGATCAATCCTTCATTTCCCGGTTTTGCTAGAGAGTCTAGATCTGCTCGTGCTTCCGTATAATGTTTCAGCGCTTTTTCTAAATGGTGTGTATCTTGCTTGGCGGTTAGCTGCGGTTGTAATGCTGTTAATGTGGTTTTGATATCGCCAATCAATCCCATATCAAGATGGCAATGTGAGCCCAAGCTACCAGCATTAATATCAATTTGAATAATTTTAGCATCGGTTGGATAAAAGGCGCGATAAGGGAACTGAGTACCTAACAGTACTAAGGTATCCGCGTTCATCATAGCCTGATAACCTGATGAAAATCCTATCAATCCTGTCATACCAACGCTATATGGATTATCCCACTCTATATGCTCTTTACCACGCAAGGCGTGCACAATCGGTGCTTTTAACGTCTCTGCTAACGCCATTACTTCTGCGTGCGCGCCCGCACAGCCATTACCGCACATTAAGGTGATATTTTTTGAATCATTCAATAACTGCGCTAATTTTTCTATTTCACTATTCTGAGGCATAATAATAGGAGCTTGAGGCTGATACCAAGCTTCATGAGCATCTTCTGGCGCTGCTTGTAAAGCAATATCCCCAGGAAGAACAACCACAGAAACACCGCGCTCTAAAATAGCTTTACGCATCGCAATACCCAGAACTTGGGCAATTTGATCGGGATTGGTAACCATCTCACAATAATGGCTACATTCGCGAAATAGCTCTTGAGGATGGGTTTCCTGAAAATAATTAGTCCCAATTTCACTGGAAGGAATATGAGCAGCAATCGCCAATACCGGCACACGATTACGATGGCAATCATACAATCCGTTGATTAAATGCATGTTGCCCGGCCCACAAGATCCCGCACACACCGCAAGTTCACCGGTTAATTGAGCTTCTGCACCGGCAGCAAATGCCGCCACTTCTTCATGACGCGTTCCTAGCCATTCAATCGTTCCCAAACGGCGAAGACTGTCACTGAGCCCATTAAGGGAATCACCAGTTACGCCCCAAATACGTTTAACGCCCGCATTATCAAGAATTTTGGCCACATAAGATGCTACTGTCTGTTTTTTCATAACATACTCTTTTTACCGTCGGAGAAAGTAAACGCGGGCATTGATACAGACCACCACATAAAAATATCACCGCAGTGAAATGCCCTGCAAATTATATCTTTTACTTCAATAACTTCGTCTCTATAACCCAAAGTCCATAACACAGCATCCAGCTGCTTGAAGTAGCATATGTATATAGTAGTCAATTAAAATGGTAGTTCATACCGACAACTGATGCTGATTGACTAGAACAAGATAATGCTCGGAAATTATCTAAAGAAGAGATTAACATTAGGATAAGTAAGATTTTTTGTATCATATTTCTATAATACGACCTAGGGTTATTTTTTACCCATTATTGATAGATTGTCAACTATTTAAATCTGCCCAATTAATCGTGTGATGTTACTCATACTTTATCAATACCTATCGTTCAAATTAATTAAATTATACTTTCATCAATAATATTAATGCATCCACCATGAAAAACAGGTATGGAACAAGTATGACCTACATCACGCTATATCAGGGAATATATCCCCTACAATATAAATGTCATTTTCCACCTCGTTGTTATATTTAGAATTATGGTTTCTTGGGTACATACAAATTTAATTATTATAAAATCACTGGAGAAAAAGAATGGAGAATAATAGAAGCCCGATGAAGATATTCATCGTCAGCGTTCTGTCAGTCTTATTCTTAATTTTTATTTCACAATATGTTATTGGGAAAAAAGAAATTAAAATAGGCATTGCAGTCATACCTATTTTGCCCATGTTATTTGCAGTCATTCTCGGCATGGTAATGTCAGCAGGTATCGTACGCAAAAAAATTAAAATCTGGGGAAAACTATTTACAAATAAAGAAGAAAGTTTCTGCGGGAAAATGGTTGGCTTTAGTTTATTAATTCTGGGTACTCAATATGCGGGGATGATTGTCCCGAATCTTAAAATGATCCTCAGCGTTGGTATTCCATTATTTGTACAAGAAATTGGTAATTTATTACCTGTATTGATCGCAGTACCACTAGCAATTAAATTTGGTTTCGGGCGCAGAGCAATAGGGGCTTGTTCTTCGATTAGCCGTGAGCCATCCATCGCTGTTATTCAAAATAAATTCGGTACCGGCTCACAAGAATATATTGGTGTTCTCGCTATTTATCTCTGTGGTTCAGTTATTGGTACTTTATGGTTCAGCGTATTAGGTAGCATCGCACCATTGACGGGCTTACATCCTCTAGCACTAGCTGCGGGATCTGGCGTAGGTTCTGGTTCAATGCTTAGTGCCGCATCAGGTGCATTAATTAATGGGTTAGATGAAACTCTCGCACAGCAAGTATTAAGTGTGGCCGCAGCATCAAATTTATTATCTTCTGCTTTGGGTGCTCTTTCACTGACATATCTGGGTCTCCCTCTTTCAGAGAAGATTTATAAAATTTTCAATAAAGAGAAAACCGTATGAAAAATATAATAATAGATATGAAATTTGTATTCCTAGCTATTGTACTGGCTATGTTTACTCAAACGCTAACATCAGGGATTGCTATTTATAATATGTGGGATAGCTTTATTGCGATGTCTTTGGTGGTATTTGTATCACTCGTTGCTAAGCATTATTTGCCATCCTCATTACCCGCATTTGCCTATGCGACAATTATCGGCATTCTTATTTGTTTACCAGAAACACCGGTAAGAGAATTCTTTATTGATTCCATTGGTAAAGTTTCTTTCTTATCTTGCTGTGTTCCATTATTAGCTTTTGCTGGGTTATCTGTTGGTGGGCAATTAGAAGAGTTGAAGAAAATGTCATGGAAAGTTATCTTAATTTTTATGATTGTTTCCACATGCTGTTTCTTTGGCGCATCAATTGTTGCTCAAATCGGATTTAGTCTTCAGGGAGTCATCTAGTGAATAATTTATATAACGTCAGTGAAGAGCTATTTAAATTAAATAGCTTCAGTAAGAAAACACGACAGGATTTACATCAAATCCCTGAGCTATCAGGCGAAGAATTTAAAACATCGAAATATTGCCGTGACCTGATGTCTAGTTTTGGCTATGAAATTACCACTTATGATGGTTTTACCGGATTTACAGCCAATTTAATCATCGACCCTAGCAAACCACTCATTGCAATTCGTGCGGATATGGACGGCTTAGAAATGCCGGATATGACCAATAATGAGTTCAGTTCAACCCATGAAGGTTGCGCGCATAATTGTGGTCACGATACCCATATGACCATTGCGCTGACTACGGCAAAATATCTGGCCGAGCATCAGCATGAAATGAGCCATAATGTGCGTTTTATTTTCCAAATGGCAGAAGAGGATATGCGCATTCCGGGTGCGGATAAAATGGTTGAACTCGGATGTATGGATGGCGTCGATGAAGTATACGCATTGCATAACGATGGAGCGATAGAAACTGGCTGCATTCGCTTTAATGCGGGTGTCATGTCTTCTTGGGGCTCAGCTTGGACTCTGACCGTCCGAGGTGTTTCTGCGCATGGCTCCACCCCACATAAAGGCTTAGATGCTATTCGGGAAGCGACGCGATTAATCGACTACATGGACTATATTGTTGCCAAAAAAACCGATCCTTTCAGCCCAGCGGTATTTGGCTGTGGCATGATTAATGGCGGAACTATTCCTAATGCTATCGCCGATTATGTTCAAGCTCGTGGTACTATCCGCGCGATGGACGAAAATACCGATGCGATTCTCAAAGCTAGTTTTAACGAAATTGTCGCTCGTAGTGAAGCCGGTGGCTTTAAAACAACCCTCGAATATGCTGGCTATCCCGCTATTGAAAATCACCAAAACGCCCATGCTGAAATCCTCGCGGCAGCCAGTAAATTCTTACCGGCGGAGAACATTGATTCGCAAGGTAAACCGATGACTGGCAGTGAAGACTTCAGCTACATGATCAATGCCACAAAAGATCGTGTTGGTGGTTTATTCTTCTTAGGCAGCGGAAACAAAAGTAAGGGAATAAACAACTATCTGCATGCTAATCCTTATTTTGTCGATGATGATTGCTTGCTAGTAGGTGCACAGATTTTCGTTAATTTGGTCACCCGATAAGACACTATCAGTGAATAAAAAAACCTCCGGCGGTTTTAAACTGCACGGAGGTTTTTTTATATCAGCTCGATAATATTAATTAAGTAACGGCAACGAGTGATAAGTTTCTGCTGGATGACTGACAGACTGTAGTTGTTCACTTAATTGAATGGTATTTTTATCAATATGTGGCGCATACAACGAAATAAACTCGTACATATAATCTTTTAGATGGGTGTGTTTATTTAAACAAATATGGGTATAACTTGGCTGGACTAAATGGTCAATATTAATACAGGTTAGCGTATCTTGATCACTCTCATCAAAGGCGACCGTCGCAATTACCCCAATACCAATCCCGCGCTTCACATAATACTTAATAATCTCAGTATCTGTTGCGGTTAACGCAATATTCGGCGTTAAATTGTGCTGATAAAATACTTTATCCAGTTTTGAGCGTCCATTGAAACCAAAAACATAAGTAATTAAAGGATAAGCGGCTAAATCTTCAATCGTGATATGTTCTAGCTGCGTTAATGGATGCTCATGGGGCACCACTACACTCCGCGTCCAACGATAACAAGGTAAAATAATTAAATCTTCATACAGATGCATAGATTCGGTCGCTATCGCAAAATCAACATCTCCATTCTTAACCATTTCAGCCATCTGCGCTGGAGCACCTTGGTGAAAATGCAATGATACATTAGGATATAAGGCTTTAAACTTGTCGATAACTTCTGGCAGTTTATAACGGATCTGGGTATGAGTCGTCGCAATATTTAAGTTTATTTTTTGACCTACATCGTCTTCAGTCACAATACTTTTAATTTTTTCTAATTGCGCGATAATTTCACTGGCAACTTTATGTACCTGCTCGCCTTTTTCGCTCAACGAAATCAAATTATTATTTTTACGATTAAATAGTGAAAGATTAAGCTCATCTTCTAATATCTTTAATTGTTTACTTATGGTCGGCTGAGATGTGTAAAGTTTTTCTGCGGTATTGGTAATATTGAAGTCATTCTTCACGACCTCAACAAAGCTTTTTAGCTGATTAATATTCATTGCTGTTGATGCCCCAGATTTCAAAATAGTCGGAAAATAAAAAAATAAATAAAAACAATATATTAATAATATTCCTAATCATATTTTACCTCCCTTAAATAATCCATCTGCCACTAAAAATATCAATGCAGATATTTCAATCAAATAATTCGAGATAACCGAATAATAGCTCGTTAGTTATGAGCTATATCTCAGAGAAACAAAGGTATTAAGGGGATTGATTTGTATCTGCTATTTTATAGCACAAATAGCTTCATGAAACATTGATTACGCTAGCAGCAATTTTAATAATTTTTCTTTTTTTAATTGAAGTATCTTCATCATCACACTATGGACTTTTTTAACGACTCGACGAGACTAATAAAGCAATCCAGTATAAATTATCATTTTTTTAACATACTGAATTTTATTAATTTATTTCTATTTCGATTAATCCCATTATTACCGACGAGTCATCAAATTAAAACGCTAGAAAATTTGGAATTACCCCTATAAAAAATCACCAATTTTACATTTTTTCAATATTATAATATGCTAGTAATATGTTTTGCATTAATGAGGAATCTCGTTTGTTTTCTAAAAAGCCTATATCTAACCATACCGTATTAGCTTGTTCTGCTTGCCAGTTATACCCACCAGCTAGATCCCAACGCGCTAACCGCAGCATAAAATGACTGGTTTATTTATCGACAAATAGGTACTAACCCCTAATTTAAGATTTATGAGTTTTAAGCCATTTCACATCATTAAATGACAGAAAATAGATAGCTTTTATGTCAAAAATATTCTGCAGAATGTAATTTCTTGTCTATTCTATTTAATAGTTGTTATATAGTAATGTTCAGAATTTGATAACCAACTCAGAGGAATAACTAAAATTATTCAATTTTTCGATGAACAAATAAATCATCTTTATAAAAAACGAATAGTTAAGAAATAGTTAAATTATAAATAATACTGAGATTTGCAGTTGTGGAATGACTAAGGTCAGTCAATCAATAGACGCTTTGTCGTATAACGGAAATACCACAGATAAGATTTATTAATCCATACAAAAAAATATCCGGATTAATTGAGAGGATGGTTCTATGAGACTCAGGAAAAAAAGAAATAAACCGCTAAATATCAATGACATTACGATCATTGATGATAGTAAACTAAAAAAAGCCATTACCGCCGCTGCATTAGGTAATGCAATGGAATGGTTTGACTTCGGGGTTTACGGATTCCTTGCCTATGTATTAGGCCAAGTATTCTTCCCAGATGTATCACCAGGTATACAGATGATTGCAGCATTAGCTACCTTCTCTGTTCCGTTTTTAGTCCGCCCATTAGGCGGCGTAGTATTCGGAATACTGGGTGATAAATATGGTCGCCAGAAAGTATTGGCCGTCACCATTATAATTATGTCTGTCAGTACCTTCTGTATTGGTTTGATCCCCGGTTATGCCACTATCGGTATCTGGGCACCTATTCTATTATTAGTGGCAAAATTAGCCCAAGGATTCTCTGTCGGGGGTGAATACTCTGGTGCAGCTATCTTTGTTGCTGAATATTCTCCAGACCGTAAACGTGGATTTATGGGAAGCTGGCTTGATTTTGGTTCGATTGCCGGCTTCGTACTTGGTGCGGGTGTCGTCGTCTTAATTTCAAGCATTCTCGGTGAAGAAAGCTTCCATGAATGGGGATGGAGAATTCCATTCTTCTTAGCATTGCCTTTAGGGATTATTGGTCTTTATCTGCGTCATGCGTTGGAAGAAACACCCGCGTTCCAACAACATGTTGAAGCTTTGGCCAAACAAGATAAAGAAAACATTCAGAATCCACCAAAAATCTCGTTCCGTGAAGTCGCCATCAAACACTGGAAAAGTTTGCTAACTTGCGTCGGCTTGGTTATCGCAACTAACGTAACTTACTATATGTTGCTAACCTATATGCCAAGTTACTTGTCACATAACCTAAATTATTCAGCTGATCATGGTGTATTAATCATCATCGCTATTATGCTTGGGATGCTATTTGTTCAGCCTCTAATCGGTTTGGCAAGTGATAAAATTGGACGTCGTCCATTTGTTCTGATAGGAAGTATCGGCTTGTTATTCTTAGCTTATCCTTCGTTCATGCTGATTAATAGCGGTTCTGTCGGCTTAATCTTTGTGGGATTATTAATTTTAGCGGTATTACTAAACTGTTTTACTGGGGTTATGGCATCGATTTTGCCATCAATTTTCCCAACTCAAATCCGTTATAGTGCATTAGCTATCGCTTTTAATATCTCAGTATTGGTTGCTGGTGCAACACCAACCGTCGCTGCATGGTTAGTTGAATCAACTCAAAACCTATACACCCCAGCATTTTATCTGATGGTCATCGCGTTAGTGGGTCTGTGGACAGGGATTAAAATGCCTGAAACAGCCAATAAGCCACTGAAAGGTGCAACCCCCGCCGCGTCAGACAGAGCTGAAGCCAAAGAGATATTGAGTGAACATTTTGATAATATCGAACAGAAAGTTGAAGATATTAATGAACAAATCACTGAACTTGAGAAAAAACGTCAGACATTGATTGATCAACATCCAAAACTGGATTAATCATGCAATAACAGTATAGGGAGTGATAATGGCTGAACCAACCGCTAAAAAACGTCATCTGGTGTGGTTCCGCCATGACCTTCGAGTGACCGATAATAAGGCACTGACCGCTGCCTGTACTGATCCTGACGCCGAAGTGCTTGCCATTTTTATTGCCACCCCGGCACAATGGCAAGCACATCATCTTGCCGAACGACAAATCAGTTTTATCCATCAAAATTTATCCGCGCTGCGACACCAATTAGCCACGCTAGGTATTCCTTTAGTGTGTCATTCCAGCACAGATTTTAAGGCTTCGACTGATTGGCTAGTGCAATTTTGTCAGCAACAAAATATCTCAACTCTATTTTTTAATCGCCAATATGAACTCAATGAACAGCTCAGAGATCAATGGTTGCAACAGCATTGTGATCAATTAGTTATTGAAGCATTTGATGATTTTCTGTTATTACCTCCGGGAGCTGTGCGTAATCAAAAAGGCGAAATGTATCAAGTTTATACCCCCTTTAGACGCGCATTTTTGCCTCAATTGCAGCAGCATGGATATTCATCCTATCCGGCTCCAACACCGCGCGGTGAACCCCTTAATCTTGAATCGGATCAACCTTTATTTGCTCATCAGAATATTGATTTAGGCCCGAATTATCCAGCTGGCGAAAAGGCAGCATTACAAAAATTACGCCAGTTTTGTCAGCAAAACGTAAAGCAATATGCTCAACAACGTGATATTCCTTCCGTCGAAGGGACTAGCCGTTTATCCGCCTACTTAGCTATTGGAGTCCTGTCTCCACGTCAATGCATTAATCGTCTGTTACTCGAAAACCCAAATACCTTTGATTCATCTGATAATGATGCCTTTAGTTGGCTAAATGAGCTTATTTGGCGGGAGTTTTATCATCATTTAATCGTCGCCTTTCCCGATTTATGCCGCAATAAGCCCTTCATTGCATGGACAAAAAATCTGGCGTGGTCATCTGACTCTACGCATTTACTCGCTTGGCAACAGGGAAAAACGGGTTATCCGATTGTCGATGCCGCTATGCGCCAAATGAATACCACAGGCTGGATGCATAATCGTTTACGCATGATCAGCGCGAGTTTCTTGGTCAAAGATTTATTAATTAATTGGCGAGAAGGAGAACAATATTTTATGCGTCAATTGATTGACGGTAATTTTGCAGCCAATAATGGTGGCTGGCAGTGGTCAGCATCGACAGGTACTGATGCATCTCCATGGTTCCGTATCTTTAACCCGACGACACAAGGAAAAAAATTCGATCCCCAAGGTAAATTTATTCGCCAGTGGATCCCCGAATTACAGCGTGTGCCCGATAAATATATTCATACTCCTCACGAATGGACGGACAGCCAGAGGGTTATTCTCGATTATCCGCAGCCTATCGTCGATCATAGTGAGGCGCGTAAAATAACCTTAGAAGCCTTTGAGCGAGCAAAAAATCAACAATTTCATGATGATAATTAATCTATCATTTATACTATTTTTGTAAGAATTTAGTTTGGTCTTTTGCGCTAACCCTATTATGCGAGTTATTAACCTTCTGTAAAATAACCCGCATTTACTATTAATCGCTAGTCAACTAAGATGCGTTTATTCGCCACTCCCTACAAAATAGACATCTCAGTAAATAATGTGCCAGATATCCTCGACCTCTGTTGACGTAATTTCAGCGTCACCTTACTTACCGAAAAATACGACTTCATCGTCCGACTTGACCTGTTTTAAATCAGTAATATTAACCATAACGATACTCATCGAAGTCTTTCTTGATACCGGACCCCCTGTCCATTGATCAATGCATGCGCTATATTGCTAAATACACGACGATAGCTATTCGCATAACCTAGCGAAATATTAGCTAATATCAGATCTCGGTTCAGTGTATACGTGCGATTATAACCGGCAGTATTTCCTTGCGGATAATGATTAATCGCCGCAATATTAAATTTAAACCTCATCACTGGCGATGGTATCACCGTAAAATATTCCGCCAACTCGAACCATATCAAGCCAATATTCAGGCACTGTCAACCTGGTAAAAGTATTTGCAATAAAATATTCGGGCTCGCCCAGTAACCGCTAATACTTGCTTCGATTGTTGATTAAAGCGTGCGAGAGAAACTCTTACGTTATCAGAGTCTTTTTCAGGATAATGCGACATAATGCCGACAATTTTTAAGTGCAGTAACGGTGATATTGCTCGCGCTTGATTTAAACCAGTTGCCTCACTCGCATCCAGTTCATTGCGCGACATTCCCCCTGAGTTCAGTGTCAAATGAAAATTGGCAGGATTTTATTTTGCTGTGCAGTCATGGCGTCCAGCGTCTGTGTCATCGGTAAATTACTAATCAGTTCTTCAACCTGATAATTTTTGTCGCTTGGCTCATCTCTAATTCGGTAGCATTACGCACATGCACTAAACGACCTTTAAAATCTAATTACCAACGATTTTAAACTTTTGGTTATTTGTCACATCGATACTTTTGATATTATTCGCCATCATCATTGGTGTCACTAATGAAAGATCATGCCCATAAATATCACTTTTGAGAAGCGCGCATAGCAAAGACTTATTCGCCAATAGTGGCAATATTTTTTAATATTAAAATCGAGAACGCCAGAAGGTATTTCAATCCATGAATTATTAACTACAGCAGGCTGTATTTATGATTTTTTTCTCGTTAGATGTCAGCTATTCATTTGCCTTAAACAATAAAACGTCCAATCTACTTAAAACCTATTTGAGCAGTGCTACATTTAACTCATAATAAAAAAATCATGAGCGATCCTAGTTATCATTATCAAGTTTATAATAAAAATAAATTATCTGCGGGCCAGTTAAATACAACAGCTATTGTTAATTTAGAATATTTTTAATGCAATCGAACTTAATAAATCCGTCCAGTTAATTTTAACTAGACAGATTTTATTCAGATTAATAACAAAATGAGGTTGTATTAAAGGACTATTTTTTATTTGCGGCACTACCAAAAGGCGGCTTAGCAAACCAAACGGCCACAATTAGCAAAATAAATACACCACCACATAGCCAAAAAATCTCATTAGCTGCAATAATTAATCCCTGGCTCGTTATCTGTTGTGCAATATACGTCGAGGATTGCTCTGTGCTCATCCCCTTAGCAGCTAGTTCTCGATACATGTCTATCGACTCAGGATTATAATTAGTAATAGATTCAGTTAGTTGACTGTGATGTAGTGATTCTCTATCGCTCCATAATGTTGTGGTAATCGACGTTCCTATCGAGCCAGCTAAAGTACGGAAAAAATTAGATAAGCTGGATGCCGCCGCAAATTTCTCTGGTGGTAAACCTGATAATGTCAATGTGGTCAATGGCATAAAGAAGCATGCAACCGCCATTCCTTGGACTAATTGCGGCCAGACAACCGACATAAAGCCCATATCTGGCTCAAAAGTATATGCCCGCCAATAAAAACAAATAGCATAAAAAACGAAGCTACAAGTAACAATCCAGCGGATATCAATATAATCTGAAATTTTAGCTACCGGCGCCGAAAGTAATACCGGTAATAGCCCAATAGGCGCGAGCGCTAAACCGGCCCAAGTCGCGGTATAACCGTAAACTTCCTGTAATAACTGCGGCAATAATACTATTGCGCCGAAATAAGCCATATAGGCTAAACTGACGGAAATCGTACCAATGGTGAAATTTCTCGATTTAAATAACGCCAAGTCAACGATTGGATTTTTATCAGTCAATTCCCAAATAACCAAGAAAACCAAGGCAATAACTGAAATTATCGCTAAGATAATAATCTCATTTGAGGCCAGCCAACCCAATTCTTTCCCTTTATCTAACAGCACCTGTAAACAACCGACACCAACCGACAATAATGCTAATCCAATCACATTAAATGGTACTTTAGTAACTGTCGATTCCATACCTTTTAAAATATAACCGCCGACCAGTACCACAAAGATACCAAGCGGGATATTCATAAAGAAGATCCATCCCCAATGGAAATTATCGCTAATATAGCCGCCAAAAATAGGACCAAAAACCGGTGCCAGAATAATAGTCATCGACCATAGAGCTAATGCCATATTCTGCATTTTAGGTGGATAGCAACGTAAAATTAAACTTTGAGAAAGAGGGATCACCGGCCCTGCAACCGCGCCTTGTAACACGCGGAAAATAATCAACATTTCTAAGCTATCAGAAACGCCACAAGTAAAAGAGAATACGGTAAATAAGGCCGTTGCCCATAGAAATACCCGAACCTCGCCAAATCGCTTAGCCAAGTAACCACTGATAGCAATCGAAATTGCATTAGAGACGCCAAAGGAAGTGATCACCCAAGTGCCCTGAGTTACAGAAACACCAAGATCGCCGGCAATGGTTGGTATTGCTACATTAGCTATCGTTGAATCCAGTACCTGCATGAAGGTCGCCAAGGATAAAGCGATAGTCGCCCAAACCAACTTGCCACCCTTAAGTGCTTGAATAGCAGCCACACTAGCTCCTTTTCAGGTTAGTTTGAGTTGTTATCAATAATATTATCGATAACATTATTAACTGGGGATAAATCCAGAATTAATACATCACTTTCAAAAACAGGCGTTGTACGCTGAACTTGCGCTAATACCGGACCCTCTTGGTTTTTTATATCAATAGTGGCATTCATTGATAAACCAATGCGTAATGGATATTTAGCCACTTGTTCAGGGTCTAGCTCGACTCGTACAGGCAATCGCTGCACCACTTTTATCCAGTTACCCGTCGCATTTTGGGCGGGTAATAAAGAAAATGCGCTACCGGTTCCCATATCTAAACCGACAACTGTTCCGTGATATACCACATCGCTACCATAAAAATCACTGGTCATACTCACCGGCTGGCCAATTCTAACATTGGCGAGTTGGGTTTCTTTAAAATTAGCATCTATCCAAACTGGCTGAGTTGGCACAATTGCCATTAATGAGCTTTGTGGACTCACTTCAGAGCCAATTTGTACATTGCGTCGGGAAACAAATCCACTCATTGGGCTGCGGATTTCGGTACGCTGCAAAGCAATCCATGCATTACGAACGTTATCTGCGGCCTGTTGAATCGCAGGCTGATTTTTTAATGGGGTATTACGAAGCAATGCCTGATTCGCGTTATATTGTTGAATAGAAATATCTAATGCAGCCTGAGCAAGCTGTACGGCTTCTTTAGCATGCTGTAAATCTTCTTTGGAAATTGTTCCTTTTTGCCCCAAAGTCGCACGACGCTGATAATCTTTTTGTGCCTGAGATAATGAAATTTCATTTTTACGGATTTCAGCTTTATACTCATCGTTATTAATATAACGTTCTTGCGTTTGGCGCACTGCATTAGCTAATTCATGTTTTGCCTGCTCATACGATAATTGAGCATTAGTCTTATCTAAAATAACTAAAACATCCCCCGCCTTTACTAAATCGGTATTTTCATAATTAATCTGCGTCACATTACCATTAGTCTGTGCAATAATCGGCACTTGAACGCCAGAAACATAGGCATCATCGGTATATTCTTGAAAACGTAAAACCATAAACCAATAAACGCCATAGGCGATAAATAATAAAATAAAAATGATTGACGCAAGTACTAACCAAAACTTCCTACGTTTTTCATTATTCTTATTTTGATTATCACTTGTCGAATTAATGTTGAGATCCATAATGACCCTTTAAAATATTTTTACCTATAAATTTATGCGGCTATCTTCACGGAGGAAATGCAATAAATCAACAACGATCTTATTTATAAATATTAATCTAGAATCAAATATTCTATGAAGATAGAAATTAAACCAATCTATTGCTGATTAGTAAAAAAACACATTCATATTAAGATGAATAAATTAGATTTACTAATATGATATTAAATAACGTAATTTTAATATCATATAGCGGTAATAAAATAAATATATTGCTTATTTAAATATATACAGATAATAACAGATCTACCTTTAATATAAACTTGGCAAAATCATTGATTAACTAACATTTTTTTAATTAAAACTTAACATCTAAATATGATTTAGTGTTTTTAAGTAATCCTTGATCAAAATGGCTGCTTATTAATCAACTATTAAATATACCTAAAAATAATATAACGTTAGAGTCGATAATAATACCGACTCTAACGTTATTCAAACATCTATCTCAGTACAATTAGTGTTTTTTATCCTAATAACGAACGCCAATGATGCCCTGAGCGCATAATTCGATCCTGGCTCTCTGGCCCTTCACTTCCCGCTTTATATAAATCTGGCATACCCTGTTCCCAAGCTTTTAGCGCCGGGTCAATAATACGCCATGCCCACTCGACTTCATCAAAACGCAAGAAATGAGCTCGATCACCATTAAGGGCATCAATTAATAATTGCTCATAAGCTGAGACCTCATATTGTCCTGGCTGAGTATATGGTGCGGAAAGGACAATATCATGAGTTTGTAAATTCATACCAGGAAGCTTAGCGGTCATATGCATATCCATTCCCATTTCTGGGCTAAGGCGAAATACCAGCCAATTGTTTTCGACCGATATATCCCCAGGAAGCGCACCTGCTGGAGCTCGAAATTGAACGGCAATTTCTGCATAATTATTGGCTAACCGCTTGCCACTGCGTAAATAAAATGGCACTCCCTTCCAACGCCAGTTATCTATCTCTAATCGCAGCGCCGCAAATGTTTCAGTATTGGTATCAATCGGGATCCCCGGCTCATTACAATAATCAGCCACTGAATTACCATCAATCTGGCCGGCACAATATTGCCCACGAACAGCCCAAGTATCGACCTGCATATTCTCCGTTGGACGAATCGATTTCAGCACTTCGACTTTATGATCGCGCAATATTTCACCATCCCAACGACCTAATGGTTCAATTGCGGTTAAGGTAAGCAACTGCATCAAATGATTTTGTAACATATCGCGCATTGCACCGGAGCGATCGTAATATACTGCACGATTTTCTACCCCCAATGTTTCAGCGTAACTAATCTGAACCTGTTCAATATGTTCTGCATTCCATACTGGCGCCAGCACTCGGTTTGCAAACCGGAAAATCATTAAATTCTGCGTCGCTTCCTTGCCTAAAAAGTGATCAATGCGATAAACCTGCGATTCATCCCAATGCGTATGAACTTGTGTACGTAGCACTTCTGCGGAAGCTAAATCCGTTCCAAAAGGTTTCTCAATCAGAATGCGACGCCAATTATTATCTGTTTGTTCAGCCAGCCCAGCGTCACCGATCGCCTGAGCCGCTTGCCCAAATAGAGTCGGCGGTAGCGCTAAATAAAATAATGCCGAGGGCGAGAGTTTTTCCTGGGCTTGTTGCAAATCTTTAGCAGATAACTCGCCGCTGATAAAATCAAGATGAGGACTAAAAGATGCCCAATCAGCCTCATTAAACCCAGGAATAAACTGCTGCAACGCATCATGAATATGTTTAAGAAACGCATCTCTATCCCATTTATCAATGGAATATCCAATAATATTTAATTTCGGGATTAAGCCCAGTTTGTGCAAGCGAAACAACGAAGGCATCAGCAGGCGCTTAGTTAAATCGCCGCTAGCGCCTAAGATCATTAAAGATAAATTAGGCATAATTACTCCTGCGATTGCGCAGATTTTTCTTGATGGCCGCCAAACGCATGGCGCATGGCTGATTGAACTCGATCAGCAAATAAATCATTATCACGCGAAGCAAAACGTGAATATAGCGCGGTGGTTAATACTGGAGCGGGAACGCCTAAATCAATCGCAGCCGTGGAAGTCCAACGGCCTTCACCTGAGTCAGAAACACGGCCAGCATAATTTTCTAAATCTGGCGAATGATGCATTTCAGTGGCAATTAAATCTAATAGCCATGATCCAACAACACTACCACGGCGCCATAACTCACTGATCTCATTAACCGGTAATTGATATTGATAATGCTCTGGATGCTCAAGTGGTGCGGTTTCCGCATCTGCATCTACCGCTTGCAAACCTAAATCAGCATGTTTAAGAATACTTAGCCCTTCGGCATAAGCAGCCATCAGCCCGTATTCAATCCCGTTATGCACCATTTTTACAAAATGTCCTGCGCCATTAGGGCCGCAATAAAGATACCCTTGCTCGGCTGGAGAGGCATCCCCGGTATTTCCTTCGGTTCTTGGCGCCGCTTCAACCCCTGGTGCCAGTGCACGAAATACAGGCTCTAAATATTGATAACGATTTTTAGGGCCGCCAATCATCTGACAATATCCACGCTCTTCACCCCAAACGCCGCCACTTACCCCGACATCCATGTAATCAACTCCCTTAGATCTCAATTGATTAGCACGTTGAATATCTAAAGTAAAATGTGAATTTCCACCATCAATTAACGTATCACCTGCACTTAATAGAGGCAATAACTGAGTAATAACCGAATCGACAACGGCTGCAGGTAACATTAGCCAAATATGCCGAGGTGTAGACATCTTATCTACCAGTTCTTGAAGCGAATTATTAAAAATAACACTATCCGGTAATTGCTGACTAATCTCTGTATTATGATCATAGACAACACATTCCACACCGGCATTATTAATGCGTCGAACCATTGCGGCGCCCATACGTCCTAAGCCAATAAAACCTAATTGCTGACATACTGATGATTGATTCATAGATTATTTTCCAAAATCTGATACTGCCCAAAGTTGAGTCGGTAGATTGATCACCATAATGCGCTGGCTGGAAATAACAGAATTTAGAATTATAAAAAACAGCGCCGTATAATGAGAGTCAATCTTTCTAGCTAAGCTCAAAGCTTATTTTTATCTAGAACACTTAATATTTAAAATAATTCTCACCATAAAGTTAATTATTTAATTGCTCATCTTATGATGAAAAATTTAATATCTACACTAAACTTATACCAAGAAATAAAATTACTCAAAGAATAAATTCAGTTAAAACCTTCATACATAGAATCATTATAAATTTATTACATTAATATTAAAAAAAAATAATTAATTTACATTAAATGTAACTAAATCTTAAAAAGACCATCTATTTATGTCTTAACATTGGACGACGTTTTATCTTTAGCTATATTTTTATCTGCCCATAGTCTCTCGTTCATCCCATGAAAATTTTGGAAATTAGGCGATAAGAGTGCGGTCTTAGTAAAAATAGATAAACCAAAAAATCAGCAAAATTTAACCTAAATAGGCGTATTTACAACCTGAGATTATTAAGAATAGTTCTTATTCAATTGAATGATGACTAGAGGAAAGTTAAGATAAAAAGAAGATTAGAGCTATCGCAAAAATATTACTAGAATTATATTCTGTCACTAATCATTATTCAATAATTGTAAAAAATATTTTACTGTTTTGTTGAATCATAAAATCGACAAATAATAACTCACAAAATCAGCAAGATAATATAGAATAAAAAGTAGTCCACTGGCTTTGTTTCACTGATCTTAATTTCAAATGATCAGCATTAAAATGCGGTTAAACAGGCAATAATACCAAAAATTACACCGGGCGCATTTGCAACAGCAACAGGCAAATCTTTTACTTTGAGCCCGTACCACACCCACAATGTACAATTAATCGCTGCAGCTGCTGGCTGTAACGGATTGGTTTTATTTCCATCAAGATTATCCATAATCTGAGGAATATAGGATACATACATACAAAATGCAGTAAATGTTGCTATCCAGCCGATATAACTCACATACTTCGGTGCATTAGTTGATGACACCTTATCCTCCAAGATAATATTTATAATATTACTGGTTATTCAATCGAACACTAAAAATTCAATACATTATTATACAGTACAAAAAATTATCAGTAATGAAAGTATAATATTTTTAATGTAATGTCTATCAGACATAACAAATTTTAGCTTTTAATAATTTTCATTGTTAGCATTAAGATCTAATTAAATAGATTAATTGTTATTTTTCTTTATTTAAAGAATTCTATCTATACTAAATACTAGTTAATAAAAAATTAACAATAAATGTGTGTAAATTAATTATAATAATAAACAATTATTACTTTAGTAAATAATAATTTCATTGTGAGATTAATAACCCACAATGAAATTATTAGTCTGCATGTTTAATATCTATAAATTATAAAAAATATATAATTAATGATAATTAGAATTAAATGATAAATATCAATCTAAGATTAAAAATCAGTTGTATTAAATAAAATAGCACGCGTGTTTTGTACTGGTGAACCATGAAATTTATGCGCCTGCATCACAATGACAAATTGATTATCTGAAATAACAATTTGTGCTTTATCGGTATCACTATCATCATGCTGAATTTCTGATTCTGCACCTTGTGGAATGAATTCATGTGAGAAACGATTAAAATAAATACCGAATCTTTGTGTTTCCCATGCGACGATATATTCATAAGATCCCGTATTAATATTTTCAGAATTAGTTCTTTTAATTCGAGGTCTATAGCTATCATAAGCTTCAATATTTAATTTTTTAGGAATGTTTCTTAATTCTAATGTATTATCTGCTAGCAATGATACGCTTTTAGGCTGACTAAATAATAATATTTCCAATCCATAAATATCATCATCATTATATTTACCATAAACAATCATTAATTTATCTTTAACTGCATCATATTCCATATCAAAATGTTCGACTTCTTTATCTTCAAAATCAAAGGGTAAAATAACTTCATTCAGTTCTAATTTTGAATCTTTAGTTGAAGATTTATATGAATTAAGATAAAACAATCTTACTAATGTTCTAGAGCCTTTCAGTGTAATAAAGAAACGTTCTCGGCTATTAATTCCAGGTAATGCTGGAGTATCATATCCTGTCGTTAATGCAATATCGACTGCATAACCAGTATGCACATTATTATCATGCATATTTAACGACAGATTAAAATATTGGCTCATTAATTCACCCGTCACAGCAACCTGCTGACTCGCATCGGACAAATCTTCATTTAATAATTTCAGCCAAATGGTTTTATTAGTTACAGAAACCCAAATTACTAAGAATTTTTTCGTGGTTATATTATAACAAATACGAGGAGCAACAGAGACAACACTTGTACCACTAATATCAATTTGACCGCCA
The DNA here is from genome assembly GCF_001294465.1 of Moellerella wisconsensis ATCC 35017. Classification (GTDB taxonomy): domain Bacteria; phylum Pseudomonadota; class Gammaproteobacteria; order Enterobacterales; family Enterobacteriaceae; genus Moellerella; species Moellerella wisconsensis. The sequence goes on along the minus strand of NZ_LGAA01000007.1, from coordinate 67,002 downwards.
ACTGATGAGAATCCACTTTGTGATACATTATACCGCTGGCCAATAATTCGACGAGTTGAGGTAGTTCCTGATGACCAAACAGCAATAAAGTCATCTGTACCTGAAATTTCAGCTAAATCAATATCAAAGTGATCACCAGGACGAATATCAGGGATAATAATACTAGGAATAATTGCCCCCGAAGGTGATAGAGCTTTTAAATTAGCGGTATATTTTCCACCTACATATTCAGTAAATGAACTAACTAAGAAGCCAGAAGCTAATGTTTTTATTGATGTACAGTTACTTGCTCTATTATTTGTATTTGATAAAATATTAAGTCCAGCAGGAAAATTAGTGTTAATAGCCATAAATAAGTCCTTTATTTAGATTAGGTTGAATGAAATATTATATTTATTCTTACCATTATCAGAATCTTTAACCTCCTATTAGATATTAAGGGATTACTCTATTTTTAATATAAAAAAGAATTGAACGAGTCCCTTGAACAGCCGAACCATTAAATTTACGTGCTTCCATAATAATAACTATTTTATTATCAGTTATTATTGGTTGTGCTTTATCTGTATCATTATCATCATGCTGTATCTCATCCTCTGCACCTTGAGGAATAAATAGATCTGAAAATATATTATAATAAATACCATATAATTGAGATTCCCACGCAACCAAATAACGATATTCATACTCTCCATTTCCTAAATGATATTTCGGTGATCTTGATATTCGAGGACGATAACTATCATATGCTTCAATATTTAATTTTCGAGGCGTCGCTTTTTGTAGATTATGACTAAAAATAGGTATCTCTACACCATAAATATCATCATCAGTATATTTTCCATAAACAAACATTAATTTATTTTTTTTAGCATCATATTCCATATCAAAATGAGCAATTTTGTTATCCTCAAAATCAAAGAATGTATTAAAAGGTTTTATATCTAATAAATTTAATAGACTTGACTCTCTAACAGACTGTAATAGAAACATTTTTATTAATGTATCTGTTGATTTTAAAGCAATGAAAAATTTATCTTTACTATATTCATCCTGATCTCCAGATATAATAACAATATCTAATGCATAACCTGTTTGATTTTTGTCATCATGCATATATAAGGAAGATGAAAAATATTGGTTTATAAATTGTCCGATAAATTCAGAGGGGGCACTAGCATCATTTAATATAGGTGTGAATAATTTTAGCCAGATTTTTTTATTTGTAACAGATACCCAAATTATGGCAATTTTGTTAGTCTCTTTATTAAAAGATATTCGAGGGGCTACTGAAACCGCATCATTTCCTGAAATTAAAATAGGCATTCCAATAGGCTGAATACTATTGAGTACAGGATGAAAACGCTGAGCAAAAATTTTTCTTGCTGCAGTTGTTCCTGAGGACCAGACTGCAACAAAATCATCATTGCCTTCAGGTACCTGTAATGCAACTAAATCGATATCATAATGATCACCTGTATTAGTATCTTGAATTTCAAACACAGTAATAATTGCACCGTTAGGCGTAATCATACTTAAATTAGCATGATGTTTTCCTGAGATATAAACTGAAGAAGAAGAGATAATATAAGCTGATTTATGTGTATGAATGGCACTGCAATTATATTGTCGATTATCTAATTCATTTAATTTATATAGTCCTTCATCTCCATATTCAGGGGATAGACAATTTCCCTCAAGAATTTCTTCACTTTGAAATTCCTTTTCTTCCCATGGATTACATACTAGTGAACCATTAATATCTTTATTATATACAATTATAATAGATAATGTTTTATCGTAACCACAAATATTTTCTATCGATAAATTTACATTGCCTAAATAACGATACCAATATTCTAATGGAATATCCTCACTTGCCTTACCAATATATTTCATATCAATTGAAATTAAATTATTTTCATCTTTACCAATTGATAAAAAAGCCTTCATACACAATGGATTAAAATATTCTAAACAAACAATCGCTATTTCATCCTTAATAACTAATGATATTACATTAACATTCACTATATCGAAATTATTTTTCCCCACATGACAATACGTTGGTATTGCATTAATAAATACATTAAAATAAAGATCATAATTATTTTCACCACTTTCACAAATAAGTGCAGCTATCAATGGATTATTAGGAAAGTCTACACTTTTAATAATTAAGCTATCACCTGATTCAGGAATATCTAAATTAAAGTTTTTAAGTTCAACACCAATATCAAATTCGCCTCCTAAAGTTACAGTCATATTAATAACATTGGTAGGTTCTTCTATAGGTATACCTGAATGAGAAATAATTCCTTTTATTATAACCTCAGCAGATATAACCACATTATTATTTAATTCATCTCGTTGTATATTAAATACTTGTTGACATGAATCAAAATCAAATATTACTTCTGGGAATAGATTTTGTTGATGATTATACATTAAACCTCCTTGTTAAACTTTATTTATTAATTATTTACTCTAGAGCAAAAATAGGAAAAAACCAAATTAAATAATAAATAAAATTTTATTTAATTAACTAAGAATTCAATAATAAATAAAATAATAAAATAGATTTTATTATTTTACGATAGTTAGTATTTTAATTTGAATAGCAATATATAAAATTATTTATAATATAAACTAATACTGTTTAATAATTATCATTTCAAAACAGCCATTTTCAAGCAGTTACCTCTTTCAGCCACCTGCTTTATCTTTAGTCTGAATCATCACAATAATGCAACATTATTTGCAATAAAAATTAATAGTTCTTTCACCCTCCCCAATAAACACTCTAGTTTTTTATATCACCTGGAAATGACAACTTGGTTAAATGCTCTTAATTTGTCTTAAATGGGAGTAAACAACGTTACAATATTTTTCTTTTGCTAATATTTGGTAATAGAATGCCATTCCAATTAATGAATGGATTCAATTTAGTGCTCGTTGATATTTATTATCAAAAGGAAGAAGTACACAATTAATTTTAATTTACTTATAGAGATAATTTATGAAAAAGACTGTTATTGCCGCAACTATTATTACAACAACACTATTTTGTGCAAATGTATTTGCAAAAGATGGCACAATCCGCTTTGTTGGAGATATTGTTGATAGTCCATGCGTTGTGAATCCAGAAAGTCAGGATCAATTAGTAAGATTAGGACAAGTAAAAAGAGCATCATTGCTAAAGGATACAGTATCCACGCCAGTTCCATTCCAAATTATTCTTGAAGAATGTGATATTACGGCGGATGCAGGACTGTCTGTTGAAGTTGGTTTCACAGGAGAAGGGGCAGAAGAAGCGCCTGAATTAATTACTCTCAGCGGCCCTGGTTCAGCGAAAAAAGTCGGTATTCAATTACTAGATGAGACAGGTTCAGCTATTGCCTTAAATACAGAAACTTTTACAAAAGAAAATTTAGTAGCTAATCAAAATATTCTTAACTTCGCTGCTCAATATAAAAAGATCGGTGAAAATGTTGAGATTGGCCATGCTAATGGTACAGCTGATTTTAATCTAACGTATAAATAATATTTAATTTCTTACTGAGTGAAGAACCACTCAGTAAGAAATTTCTATTGGAAACAATAACTATGAAATTAAAATATTTTTATATGCCATTTTTATCCTTATTATTTTTTTTCTCGGCCTATGCAAATAGCCAAGGCGGAATTGCTGTTAGTACAACACGAGTTATCTATAATGCTGATAAAAAAGAAGCTGCAATCTCAATTTCAAATAGAGGCGTAGAAAATTATTATATAATTCAATCATGGATTGAAGATGTTACTGGAAAAAAAGTTGATAATTTTATATTAACACCACCATTATTTAAACTTAATGCTAACAAAGAAAATATGGTAAGAATTATAAATAAAACCGCATTACCTCAAGATAGAGAAACTGTATTTTGGTTAAATATGAAAGCTATACCTCCAATTCCCAAAAACGGTTTACAGAATGGCTTACAAATAGCTATAAAAACAAAATTAAAACTTTTTTATCGTCCTAAGGGGTTATCGGGAACTCCTTTTGAAAGTGCTAAAAAAATCATATGGAAAGAAAGTAATGGATTTTTATCTATAGAAAATAATTCACCTTATAATATAACCATTGATAATCTATTAATAAACAACAATAAAAACTCGTTCTCAACGATGATCCTTGCATTCTCATCAGAAAATACATCAATAAAGATAAAAACAGGTGACAACTTAGCATTTAAAATAGTTAACGATCTTGGAAGTAAAAGTGAACAAATAACTACCTCGATAAAATGAGAAAATTATGTCATCAATAAATAAGAAACTATTACCTCACACATTAAATTTGAATAGAATATCAATTTTTACGTTATTAATTACTCATTCCATATATTCTGATGCAAATATTAACCCTAGTTTTTTAGAAGGTTTAGATGACAATATAATTTCTAGTTTATCTCAATTTGATAATAATGATGAATTGCAACCTGAAGGAGTTTATAATGTAGATCTTTATCTTAATAGAGAGAAAACTGACCAATCAACAGACATTAAATTTAAAAAAATAAATATTAATAATAAAGATGTTTTGTTTCCCTGCTTTACACAAAAACAGCTTAGTGAATTAGGTATTCTACCCAACAAGAAAAATAAAAATAAGCAGTTAGCCGACACTCCACAATGTATATTGTTTCATGACCAATATCCTGGAGCATCTTTCGATTTTTCTATCGAAAAATTACAGCTATTTTTATCTTTTCCACAATCATCACTCAATAACCAAGCACGAGGATTTGTATCTCCCGAGCTTTGGGATGATGGTATCAATGCATTAACACTGAATTATCAATTTTCGGGACAAAAATCCGTTAATTCAAAATATAATAATAATAATCAATTTTTGAATCTACAAACTGGTATAAATGCAGGACCATGGCGATTTAAAAATAATTCCACTTGGAGAAATAATAATAGTAATCAACAATGGAATAATATATCTAACTATGTAGAACGGGGTATATCCTCAATAAAATCAAGAATATTTATTGGTGATACTAACGTTTCTGATGGTATTTTCGATAGTGTTAATTTTCGAGGTATTAAATGGGTTTCTGATGATGAAATGTATCCTGAAAGCCAACGTGGATTCGCTCCCACAATTCGAGGTTTTGCAAAAACGAATGCATTAGTTACTGTAAGACAGAATAATAATATTATTTATGAGAAGACAGTTACACCTGGTGAATTCGTCATAAATGACCTCTACTCATCCTCTGGAAGTGGCGATTTAATTGTAACAATAAAAGAAGAAGATGGAACTGAAACACGTTTTATACAACCTTATGCAACCGTTCCTCTATTACAACGTGAAGGACGTTTAAATTATACGGCAGTAGTCGGAAAATATGAGAATAATAATCAAGAAGAACAACCCTACTTCTCTCAATTTTCATTGTTATACGGTTTATCCGATGGATTAACATTATATGGTGGTAGTCAATTATCTGCTGATTATCAGGCTGTTAGTTTCGGTATTGGTAAAAATTTAAAATCATTTGGTGGAGCTTCTATCGATATAACATCATCAAATGCAAAATTTAATGATGAGAAATCAAAACAAGGACAATCGCTACGCTTCTTATATTCTAAATCATTTTCTGAGGTAGGTACTCATTTTAGCTTAATGGGATATCGTTATAGCACCAGTAATTTCTATACATTTAATGAACATAATTCAATATATCCAAATAATAATCAAACTGATGAAGAAGGATATCTTTTTTCAAATAGATACCATAAAAAAAGCCAATTCCAATTATCTATTTCTCAAAGTTTGAATCAATATGGTTCATTCTATACAAGCTATATTCATCGCAGTTTTTGGAATAATGAATCGACACAAAGAGTACAAGCCGGCTATAACACATCAATTAAAGGTATCTCATATAATATATCTTATGGATATGAAAAAAGTTTATCTAATAAAAAAATCGATAATAATATTAGCTTGACAGCTTCAATTCCATTAGATTTGCTAGATAAAAAAATGTGGATGACAGCTAGCTATAATAACAGTAGTAATAATAGTTATAATGCAAATATTGGCGTAAATGGAACATTATTAGAGGATAATAATCTCTCCTATCGTATTCAGCAATATTATAATAATAATAGTCGCAATCTAGGTGGTAGTACAAACTTAAATTATAAAGGTACTTATAATATATCAAATATTGGATACAGCTATTCTAAAGATAATAACACCTTAAGCTATGGTATCAGGGGTGCCATTATTGCTCATGAGGATGGACTCACTTTATCTCAACCATTTTATACGACTTCTGTACTGGTTTCTGCACCTGGTGCAGCACATGCTCGAGTTAAAAATAATACCGGTGTATCGACTGATTATCGTGGGTATGCTTTATTGCCCTATTCAAGTCCATATAGAAAAAATAGAATTATGATAGATGCTACCACCCTTGGCGATAATATAGATTTAGATGAGACTGCTATAACTGTTATTCCAACCAAGGGGGCGATAGTAAAAGCCAAGTTTGCCACATCAATTGGATATCGATTTTTAATTAAACTAGATAGAAATAACAAATCAAAAATCCCTTTTGGATCGGCGGTATATATTAACAATAATATTATTGTTGAATCTATGGTCGGTGATAACAATGATGTTTATTTAAATGGAATTGATAAATTAGAAAACATTAAAGCTCAATGGGGTGATAATGATTTTTGTATTGCCAAATTCAAAAATTTAACAGCTGACGATCTTAAAGAAACTAGCAAGAATAGTATTGGCGGAATCATTCAATTATCTGGTGAATGTCTTTAACTTTATAGGATTAATATGAAATTTTCTTTAATAACTGTCTTATTTTCAGTATTGATATCATCATATTCATTCGCAGATAATGATCTGCTTGATTATCAATGTACTGAAACCTATATCCCATCAAATTGGGTTTTTGACTTTGCCGCAATCAATAATCCGGAACAAGAAATTGAGCAAGTAAATAATGCGGCTAATGTTATTAATGTACGTTGTAATTGTGTTGAAAATCAAAATTCTAATGGATATCTTAAAACTATATACACAGAAATACATCCAATCAGCCAACCAGCGATAAATTCGCCAGTAAAAGCATCGTCAGGAGAAATTTTATTACAAACAAATAGCCCATTTGTGAATTTTTCAGGATTAGTCACTCTGGGTTATGCTAACGCACCAGGCTCTTCAACCACTTATTTAACTGGTAATTTAATGAGCATGAATATTCCAACATCGGGAACAATGAAAATTTGCCAAGAGTCCCAGCCTGAACAAAATATATTTGTCCCAGCCGCAACAACATCTAAAATGCGAATTAAATTATACTTATTACCAGGAGCAACTGGTGAAATAACGATTAATCAATTTGTTGCAGAAGTTTATTTTGGTGTTGCTGCTCATGCAAGAAATTATAAAGTTTATGATATTAATCTTACTGGTACGATATCATTACCTACCTCATGCGAAATAAAAACGCCTTTAACCATTGATCTGGGGGATGTTCCTGCGAATGCATTTAAAAATATAGGAGAGCAGCCTGAAGACTGGAAATCTGTAAATATACCTGTTGATATAAAATGTGAGAATATAAATGAAAATATTAAAATAAATATGAGATTGACCGCAGAAACAAACCCTAATAAACCTAACTCAATTGCAACTATTAATAATGAAACTAATAAGCCTATTAATAATTTAGGCATAGTTATCACTGACGAAGATAATAATATTTTAGAACCTTCAAATGAAAATAGTAATATTAAAGTTAATTTAAACGAACAAAATGAAACTACTATTAATTTACGTTCATATCCAACAAGAACATCAGGTAACAATTTATCGCCTACCGATTATTCAGGCACAGCTACTTTATTACTAACTATTGACTAATTGGACTATTAATCATGAAAAGAATTCTTTATTTTTTTATTAGCCTATTCTTAATTCAATATGCCACTATTACATATGCTAATTTTAGCGACCAAATTAAATTTACAGGACGAATTACTCCTGGTGAATGTGAAATAGATTTTATTGGTGAAGATGGCACTGTAGAACTCGGTGACTATAAAGCGAGTGAGTTTCCAGAAATTAATAGTACTTCACCTCCTATTGATTTTCAAATACAGCTAATTAACTGTATTGGAATATTTAAAACTTCATTGACTTTTAATGGTGAAGAATATCCTACAGATAATAATATATTTTCTCTTAATAAAGGAGATGACCACACTGAAGGCTTTGGGCTCGTTATTTATAATGGCATTTCAGATAATCAAAATACACACAGCCCAATAATACCCGGTGAGGAAAATATTTATACGACAGATTCACCATCTGTTGAATGGAGTGGTCCCAAATTAACACTGATCTTAAATTTTTTCGCTTATTACATTAGAAAAGAAAATACAATTAAACAAGGAGTAGCAGAAACAGCACTGACAATAGATTTTGAGTTTTCATAATCACAATTTGTTTAGTCTATTGACTATATAGATTATTAAGGAAAACAGTAATGAAAAAGAAAATGTATTTTCTTTTATTTAGCTTATTTGTTAGCTGTTCGACATTAATACAAGCAAAAGATGGAACAGTTCATTTTAGTGGTGATATCATCAATAGCCCTTGCGTTGTTGCTACGGAAAGCAAAAATCAAATAATAAACTTAGGCCAGATTGCGGTTATTAAATTAATTAATGGAGGTGTATCGACACCAAAACCATTCCAAATTATTTTAGAGGATTGTTCCATAGAATATACTCAATCTTCGCCTATTTTAGCAATATCATTTACTGGTGAAGGTGATATCCATGCCCCTGAACTCATTTCATTAATGGGAACTGGCTCAGCTAAAAATGTTGCAATTGAACTACTTGATTACAAAGGTGAACATATTTCCTTAAATGGAAAAATTACTATTACTCAAGACGTTAAACAACATCAAAATATATTAAATTTCTCAGCTCGTTATAGGAATACAACTGAAGTACCTCTATCTGGTCATGCTAATGGAGTTACCGATTTCAATATTATCTATAAATAAGCCACTAATACTATAGAAAAATATCTATAAAACCCTGCTATGGCTATTTTATCTTGGAGAAAAATTAATGTGTGATTTCGCTAGTAATATTAATATTTATATAGGTCAAGCAATACGGCGAGAAAGAAGAAAAAACAATATGTCAATGAATGAGCTGGCCGCTAAAATAGGAATAAGTCAGCAACAAATGTCAAGGTACGAACTTGGAACAGTAAAAATAACAGTAGTATTTTTATTACAATTATCTGTTATTTTTAATATTCCAGCCGCACATTTTTTAGAAGAAGATTTTTTTTTACATATCGATAAGCTCGATAATTTCATTATATATTCAATGAATAAGTAAATCGTTCGTCTAATTAAAAATTAATTATTTTATTAATTTAATCTTCTAATAGTCAGATCTGTTAACCATACTCTTATGCTAAATTTTTAATTATTAGAGTATGGTTGATATTTTTATATTTTATATAATAAGATAAAAAAATACAATTATTCACAGTTACCTATTGAATAATACTTATCAAAAATTACAATATACTTATTACTTTTATTTTTTAAACGTTCGTGCTGGAAACTTTGATTAGGCAGTAAATAAAGCACATAAGGATCTACATCAATATCTTCCTGACAATTTTCATGTAATAGTACTCTGAAATAAGTATTCCCTGTATTTTTCAGTATTCCATCTTTTTCATTGAGAACATACTGGAAGTTAGGATTTTTAGGCCTTACGACAAAATATGTTTCTAGACTGACGGTTGGATAAAATAATGACTTCTTCTTTTTAGCTTCATCATGTTGCATTTCAAGAGGTGTTTCACTAATAATTATTTTATAATAACGCTCTTTATCATCTTCTTTTCCCCGATAGAAAATCTTAAAAAACTCTTGCTCACCTGGCAATAAAATTTTCTTGAGTGGTGTAAATATAATTTCACCATTCTCAACCGGATTTCCATTCTCATTATTTCCAGGCCTATCAATTTTATAAACATTAAAGTTATATAAATTAGTTTTCGTCGTATTATTAGTATATGATTTAGAATAAAATTGCTGAGTAGATTCCATTGAAGAAATATCAGAATTAATATATAACGCATAAGCATTATTATATAATAAGAAAAATAATATTAATAATAAAGCTTTAATTAACAGTTTTAATTTCATATTTAAATCTTCAAGATCAAATTTAAGAAAAATATTACTTCAATAAAAATAGCTACTTGTAAATTAACAAGTAGCCAAAGATTAAACTTATTGAATATCAGGCCCCGTCCAAATTGCTTTTACTGTCACCAATCCACTTGCAGAGACAGTACCTAACCAATCGACACCATCTAAGCTAAACAATGAGTAGGAGTCATCCATCGGAAATGATAAATCTAAATTCATTCTATAAAAAGTCCCCATATCTTCATTAGGCTTATCCCATGGAGTTGCTTCCCATAAGGCATTTTTCAACGAAATTTCATTACCGTCACAACTGGCTCTATGTAACCCTTTTGTTCCATCACTATTCGTAAATCTAAGATAAGCGGAAAATGGCACTTTAATTTGGTCATCATCCGAGCTAAAGAGACAAAAAGGTTGGCCTTTTAAAGTTACTATTGGTCCATCAACTTTAGCTGTTATCGAATCTGCTTGTCTAGGCCCACTTGTCGTCACAATATAATTAAACTCAATTGATGGTTCATTACTCCCGACTTTTCCAGTTTTAGACTGATTGGGATTGAAATCGGCAGGAATAATACTAATTCCATAATCTCGAGGTTTTATTATTAGCGTATTTGATGGTGTAAATTCATAATACCCAGATTGAGGCACAGCAGTATTTGTAAACGAAAAAGTGAAAAATTCTTGACTATTAGTAAAGTCAACACCTGATGTAATTAATCGTTTTAAAAATGTATTTGATAAGAATATAGAAACATGATTATTTGTACTTTTAACATAATAATTTGCTGGATATGTAGTATTATAATTATACCAACTATTACTACCATCGTCGGGGCCAATTAGTATTGTATTAGCGGCAGGAGTAAACGGTATTAATGTTCTATTTATTGTTAATCCTAACCTAATGTTAGCAAATATATCACCTTTTGTTTCATGGTCAATAACTTGACAGATAATACCATTTTGATTTGATATAATCCCGATACGGCAAAATTGAGATCCTAAGCCTATATTTGGATTACCATTAGTATCAATAAAAATTTCTTGTAAGGCGCCTGTTGATGTTAACTTTATATGTCCTGATTTTGTTATATTGAATTCATGAGAGGCTATAATATTACCACCAACACTACGACAAGATTCACCTTTACTTGGATCATAATCAGTATTAGTCATACAGGATCTATAGCTATAGGTCTCTGAAACTCCTACGGGTAATTGAAGAAAATATTGATATGCAGAATCACTAAATATTCCTCGTGCATAGTAAGACTCGCCATTAATATTACTTTGTCTTATTTTATAAGCACCATCTTTTCCAAGATATTGAGCAGGCCAGTAACCACTATTATCTAAACAATAGCCTCTCATACATCGATTCCCTGTAAATGGTTTTTCAATTTGTGAATTTTCTAGCCAAATATCTATATTCTGATTAGCTTGAATTGATGTATTAACATACCCCATATAGCCGAGACTAAGCTGTGAAGAACTAGCGTACCGAGTATACTTATTTGATCCTGAAAAACGAGGGTCTGTTGTTCTTGGTGTAATGAAGAATTCGTTATCTACATTATTTTCAATAAAAACATAGCTATTAGTTACATTTGTTCCTTGAGCGCTAAAACTGATGAAATAATTAATGAAGACACATATCGTTAATGTAAGATGTAAAATTCTTCTCATAAAATAAGCCCTATTATCTTTTCGCAAATGCTTCTTGTGGCTCACATGTTACTTCGCCTACCCATAAAGCACCGCGTGCACCTTGAAGGTTTAAATCTGCTTCACAAATCGTCCGTTGATCTTCTTGTAATAACGATATAACTGGATAACGGACATCTACATCCATCGAAAACTCACCATTTTGGTCTGTTTTTGTACGACCAATATGGTTTCTAATTGATGCATATTTTATATATTCACCTTCTGGTGATTTTAGTCGGCCAAATACAGTTACTAATTGCCTAACTTCTGGTTGATAAAGTGCAATATTTCCCGGATACAATACGACAGATTTATTTCGACCTGAAACAATATCAAAACTATCTGAAGATTGGCCACTATTCATTAATTGAATTTCATAATTTGAATATGGTGACAATGGAATAAATGTATTTTTTCCGCTAATTGAGTAATTTTGTCCATTAACCTTAGCGACCATACTTCCACTACCTTTAATATCAGAATTAATAATAACGCCAGATTTACCTTGCTGACCGCTTGGCGTAACCATACCGTCGCTGTAAGCAATGGAGCCTCGCGATGTTAAGTTACCATTAAGTCGATTATTATCCGGTCGATTAATTGTCACTGTACCCGAGTTATATTTCATATCATAAGAAGCATAGCCCAGAGTTGAGAAATCTGATTCTCCGTTATCTTTATCACGCACTAATTTAGAAACAGAAAGCCCTGCATTAGTGATCGCTGAATTCTCAAAATTCTTATTGGCATAAATATTAGCTTTGAGATTCCCATTCGTAGAAGAGATACCTGAGCTTAACCATGTAGAAAGTGGTAAAGAGAAATCAAAGTTAATATATTTTTCATTAGTGCTATTTTGATTATCATAGTGATAACGCTGCGCACCAGCCCTTAATCCAACAACACCATAACGTCCAGAAAATAATGTATTCGCATATTCATAGTTAATTGAATCGCTGCCAACACGACGGTCTTTCGTATTACTAATAGTAAATGAACCCGCGCGATCGATAATCTTATCTAAATTAAACGTTCCACCATAAGAATAGCTATCTGCATCATAAAGTGGTAAATCGCCGTTAATCACGGTCTTTTCTCTTGATGCCCACAATGAGCCATATCCTTCAGGAATACTGATAGAAATAGTTCCGATATTACGATAACTACCATGATTCTCCAGCAAGCCCTGCCAAGAAACGGATAAATAATCATTAATAGAAGCATTGATACTGGTTTCTTGGACAATAAATTTGTCAAATCCATAATTTGACATTTGAAACCTGATCCCAGATAAAACAGGAAAATTATAAGCAAAAGAGGCGCCTGCTAAATAACTTTTATCTGGTGTTTGGCCATGTGAATTATCGCCTCTTACGTAATTCTTCTTATCGAAGTCCACGTAGCCACCATAAATTTCCCAATTTAATTTATCAAAATTTCCGGCTATTGCTCCAAAAGATTTATTAATAGTCTGATTCTGAGTTGTGACAATTTTACCATCGACAACTGTCTCAATCGTTACTTCGTAAATACCATACGGTAGAATACTAGTGTCAACTTCATAATTACCCATTGGGAAATTTTGAATATTTAATAGTTTTCCTTGACGATAAATACGAACTTCACCTGGGCTATTTAAAAAAGCATAGATTGGCGTTAATGATTGTTGTTTGTTATTAATAATACTAGAAGAGTTATTCCCAATTGAAGCTGCATAAATTTTGCTGCTACTAAGTGCGGTTAAACTAGCAATTGACTGTAAATTCCAAGTGCTCATCAAACCAACAACAAAGCGTAATCCATTAAAATCACGCTCATACATAGCTCTATAAAGTTCAACATTAGAATTGGATTTGCCAATACTATATGCCGAAGCGTTCACATTAAAGTGATTCTCTGCTATAGCAAATAAAGTATCTAAATTAAAATAACTACTAGATGAATTTTTTGAATTTTTTACCTGGCTTTGAAATACCCCTAAATCATAATTCGCTACAGCTGAAAATGAATTAACTGAAGAACGACCTAATACAGATTGTCTTGAATATTCTTTAGGCACAAAAGCGGCTTTATCTACATCTAATGATAGATTAAATGACGAAATATTGAGTTGAAGTAACGCGTCATTATCAATGATAATACTATTATCTTCATTAAAAAATACATTTTGTGTATTTTCGAGTTTATCAATTATTAAATCTTTTAATTTAGGTCCCTGTGTACTGTCAATAAAATGAATACTCGATAACTTAATTTTATCTTGATCAATTACAATAACTGCATCAGCAATTTTGCCTTCACTCTGATTTTTTTTAGCATCATCACTTAATCGTAAGAAAACTGGTACAGACATGCCTTCCTCCAATGCATTTACAAATGCAGGAGGAATAACATATCCACCAATTTTAATGCTTCTCATTTCATTGGCATTAATCGTATTTGAAAAAATAATACTTAATATTGATAAAGCAATAACACTCTTACGCATGATTAAAGTCCATTCTTAATTATTTGACAATAATGAACTCTCCTTTATGCCAAATACCTACGCTAGATTTTTTATTTGTAAGATCGACAAATTGTAATTTAACGGCTAGATGAGGCATAAGGTAATAACGCTCACGGCAAATACCGTCAACACCGTATTCTTTTTTTTCAGGTAAGCATGGACCTGATGCTACAACACGAAATGAACTGTTTCCAACGTTAGATACTTGAGAATTAATATATTTATAATCAAACTTTTCAATTCTTGGCGCTACAACAAGGATTGTACTAATCGTTGCTGAAGTTGTTGCTGACGCTGACTTCGAACTTTGTGTAACCCCATTTTCACCAATAGGATCATCTTTCCAATTTAAACGATAATATCGTTCTTTATCATCCTTTGGCCCTTGATAAATTATTTTAAATACATCCTTTGCATTACCAGGAAGAATTAAATTGGCCGGTGTAGATAATATTTCGTTAGGATCATTAACAGGAATAACTTTTCCATTCTCGAGAGGTGAATCTATTTTCTCAATAGTTAAATTTACTAACCTTGCTGTACTTACTGTGTTTTCAATTTCTTTTGCTAATGTATCTCTATCTGAAGATATTATCTCCGTAATATTTCCTACATTTACAGCTAAACTATTTTTTATAGGTAATATTGATAATAAAATTAATGCTGAAATTATTTTTTTCATAGTAATCAGTCTCTAAATAAGATAACGATAAAGATATTATTTCCCTATAGTATCTTTATCGTAATATTCAATTATCTAATAGAGGGATAATTAATTATGCAGCTGGTTCTTCAGGAGTGGCAGCAGGAGTAAAGTCACCGTCCCAAGTTGCTGTAAACTGAACTTTAACATCACCATCCCATACGCCATCAGACAATGCTTTAAAATCTGTTGGTGCACCAGCTGATTCTGCACTTGCAATTACAAAAGTAAATTCACCGCGATCAGTTGCACGCTCAGTACCATTATAGATACCATCAGCCGCTAAATTATCTAAACCAGAAGTTAAGCCTTTTGATGTATCAATTAATACGGTATCTGTAGTTTTATTTAAATCTTCGCCATTCCATTTAACACCAACTGTCAATTTAGAATCATCAGTTGTTCTTGCTAATGTATTAGAAACAATTTTTGATGCTAATTTAAAATCAGTTGCTCCTGATTGACCTTGAATAGCAATATCAAAAGCACCATTTTGTTGGTTAAAGTTCTTTTGACCTTCAGCATAGTTAAAGGTTAAGCTTTTTAATGGAGTAACAACTAGCATACTTGTAGTATCTTTAATTGCTGTTGCTTGCCATGTAGCTGTTGCTTGAGCAGTACGTGTTTCTGCATTAGCAACTGTAGCAAAAGAAGCCGCTATAATTGTTGACAATACAACAGAAGTTATTTTTTTATTTAACATATTATTCTCTCTATTAATACCTATGACTAAAAATTAATTACATAATATAAAAAACACTTTAAATGTGTTTTTTATAAAACATAATCAATAAATAATTAGATCAAACTATTACTTATTGATTTCCATTAAATTATGTACAATAATTTTATTAAAATTAGCTGATTAAAAATTATGATTTTATCTTTCTTTTGATATAAGACTTTCTTCAATAAATTTTATTACATCACACCATTTCTTATCTAAGATTATTAAAAACTTTTCTAATTGTTCTAATGTAATTGAAGTTATTCCTATTTCGTATCGAGATATTTGTTGCTGACTAATATTCATTAATACTGCTAATTGTTTTCCTGTCATTTTCTTTTCTTTGCGAGCTATTCGTAGAAAAGTACCCACTCGACTACTAATTATATTAGATTTCATTAATTACACTCCAATATAAAAATAATTAGCTGTTCGTTTAATTGGTATTCATAATAGATATATTGAAATAAGAGTAAAAACGTTTATATCGATCGAATCCAGTTAATTCAATAGGTTAAATCTATTGATTTTAGTCTATTGATCGTTATGACTGACAAGTAAAACTCACCAAATGAGTATCATTATTCAACGACATGAAACTAACTATTTGATAATTAAATAAATTAAGTAAATAAACAAATATTTAAAGTAATTTAATTAATATTTACTATAATTTTATAAATAAGAGAAAATCATGTTTAAAATAATAATAAAACACACTTAATATTACACTTTATTACAATTTACGATCGATTACGTTATATTAAAAATAACTTTTACTCTTATTAAGGGTATGAATGCGCTATAAAATAGAATATCTTATATAATCATTTTTAAATTTTTAAGAATATTCGCTATTGATATTAAATCTAATTCTTGATCTCTATTGAGATAAATAAAAATACATCCTTACCTTAATAATAATATAAGCTTGTTACAGTTCATCTTACTATTATAGAAAATGGCTATATTTATAATAAAATAGAAATTATTCCTATCGCTGTGATAGCCATTTTCTATTAAGTTACATATTATGGATAATTTACTAAGGTTATTAATTTGTTTATCTTAGCTATTCGA
The DNA here is from genome assembly GCF_001294465.1 of Moellerella wisconsensis ATCC 35017. Classification (GTDB taxonomy): domain Bacteria; phylum Pseudomonadota; class Gammaproteobacteria; order Enterobacterales; family Enterobacteriaceae; genus Moellerella; species Moellerella wisconsensis. The sequence continues at coordinate 49,990 of NZ_LGAA01000007.1, read as the reverse complement.
TATAACATTATCACTCAAAATAAGACAGTCACATATAGAATTATTTATAATTGAAAATTATAAATAGAATAAAAAACCTATATTATTTCAACTTATTTTTTAATATATCGCTAAATTCATCATATACTAGTATCCACACTAAACTATATTGAAGACTACACTCTTTATAATTTTTAGGAATACTATAATTTTTGAGCCTAAAAGTTTCATTATTCCATTTACACTCATTATTTCGAACACATATCATCATCCATCAGGTCTGGTTAATTCTATCTTAGTCACTAATAGATTATAAAATGAGATAAGCTCGGGGTAACTATAGACGCCGTCAGAATCAAGCACGATCGACTTTGTCTGCACGATATTGATATGGTTTCTGGGACTAGCATGATAAGCATAGAGCGAGCAATATTAAGGGGTATGGAATAGAGAATAGAGTAATCATCGATCAAGGATCTGCTTGATAGTTTTAATCATTAAATAAAATACTTATCACTCACAGATATCCTTCTTTTAAAAGATTAAAAATAACTCGAAGATATTTACTAATTCTATCGTAATTCAATTAATCATCAGATTCGCTAGTCGGCTTAAAATTGGGTATCATCGATGTCTACTTCTGATACGGATAGCCTGATGTCTAAGATTATCGATACTTTTATTGCCCCACCCTGCCATGACAATATTGAAATTTTGTATCAGGACGATTATTTAGTACTCATCAATAAACCTTCGGGTCTACTCAGCCTATCTGGAAAAAATCCGCAAAATATGGATTCGGTACATTATCGACTGGTTCAACTCTTCCCCGGTTGCACTCTTGTACACCGGTTAGATTTCGGAACATCCGGATTAATGGTGATTGCTCGCAATAAAGCGATAAATGCAGCTCTCTGCCAACAATTTAGTCAGCGCACGGTCACTAAAGTATACCATGCGCTACTGTGCGGGCATCTAGAGGATGATGAAGGGATAATAAACGCACCGATTGGTAAAGACCCAGCACTATTTCCACTCATGTCAATTTGCTCAATCAACGGCAAACCAGCTCGTTCTGGCTATCAAGTCATTGAACGTTTTTATCATGAATCGCAGAGTGGAAAATTAGTGCCATTAACACGAGTACAGCTAACCCCTGAAACCGGGCGTACACATCAGCTCCGTATCCACTGTCAACATGTAGGTCATCCTATTCTAGGATGTGATCTGTATGGAGGCCGTTTACTAGCAGGGACTGAAAAAACACCGCGCCTTATGCTGCACGCCAGTGAATTACACTTTGTACATCCCATTAATAAAGAATGGATCAACGCCCGTAATGCTAGCCCATTCTAAGCGCTAACATGGTTAAAATGCCAATTACCACATCAAATCATCTGGCACTTTAAAATCTGCGTATGGATCATCTTCATCTTGCTCTTCCTGACTCAGCGCATTATTTAATACGATGCTGTTCGCATCTCGCTGAGCTATTTTATCAGCGACACTTGCAGGAATAATCGCGTATTCATTTACATCACTATTATCAATGGCTAAACGAGCGATAGCAAGGCGACCGCTAATCAGCTGAGCTTGGGTTATCTTATCAACCGTAACTTTTTTAATTAAATTATCATCGGTGAAATTAAAACCGATATCACCTTTGGCAATTTCGATTCTATTCATTTCAATCAGCTGTTTCACCTGTGCTTTAGACTCTTTCGATAAAATAGCTTGTTTTTGTTGTTCATTTAGCTGCTTATCACGTTCAAGTTGTTCTTTTTTGTTCGCTTCTACCGCTTCTCTGGCATTACGTGCTTGAACGCGAGATTTTTTAGCTGTTCTTTGAACCTTAGCCATTTTTTTGCTAGACACTAATCCAGCTTTCAACATTTGTTCTTGTAAGGTGAGTTTTGTCATCTTCGTCTCTAAACCCATTGAATAATTTGTAGGATGATACTGATAATTTGTGAGGCTGTATCCAATTGTAGAACCTGGATACGCTATCGCTTGAATTTGAAGAGATCTATTAACCACCAATATAGCTCGAACCCAAATAAGATACGATACATAATGATTGTACATGATTAGAAAATAACCTATTGAATAATAATAGATTTAATCTCATATTTTCTCACGAATAACTCGCCGACTACTAAATGGATCTGCTTATCATTACTGGCTAGAATCAATAAATTATATTTATATACCACGGATAAATAGCACGCATAAAACTAAATTACTTCAGATTTTGCAGTTGCTTCATCATGGCATCCACATCTATCTCATCTTCGGTGAAAGTTAACGTCGTTCCTTGGAAGGTGGTGATCGCCAGTTTTTTCAGTGTACGCATTGCATCAGGTTTAGTCTCTGATTTTGGTCGAATACTATTCATTAATAGCCCAATAGATAACACCGTATTTTCTTTATCAATGTGAGTATCAGCAGGGACTTCTTCACTGTAAACCAAAAATGATTTAATCGAAGTAATTTTAAGGCGCTCGCCCGCAATATAGATATATTTACTTTCCGGTATGACTTTTACCGCATAAGCTGATAACCCTTTAGTATTCGTCGTCGGTTCAAAAGTCACCGCAGCATCTTTCTTTATCAGATCTGGATTGGCGACCTTAATCACATGAAAATAACGGTTATCACCGTTTTCATCTTTGATAAATCCAAAACCTTTATCGTCAAACCACGTTGTGATTGTTCCATTCATCGCCATTACCGCCTAATTGTTTATCTACTTAGTTTTTGCAGCCCGCAGTATAAAGCACAATGCCCGTACAGACTACGCCTTTGGTTTAGGTTGGAATGATAGAAGCGATATTCGGTACGATAATAATATTCTATTAGATTATCGAATGAGATTTCTTAATCAACGTTTAAAACGTATTTTAGCGTGAGCCATAACAGCTTAGGAAAAGTCGTAAAAAATAGTATTTTATAAATCAGACATAAGAAATAATAACTTACTGATCTTACGATAAAAATTATAAAGCAGTATTTGTTCAAAAAGGCAGCTACGAGTTGCTCAGTACATGATAAGTGTCTCAATTATAAATATATACTTATAAAGAACATTATCAGCCAATTATACTAATAATTATCAATCCATAAATCACTCATCAAACGTATCGAAAACTCAGGATTAAATATGAATATTCCTCTTCTGTTACATTTCTCCTTCTGCAGTATTATGAGGTATATTGGGGCCACTATCGTAAAATTAACTTTTATAGCAGGTAATATTAGCAATGGCTCTGATCCCCAAAAACTATTCTCGTCTAGAAAGCGGCTACCGTGAAAAAGCGCTAAAAATCTACCCATGGATATGCGGACGCTGTACACGGGAATTTGTTTATTCAAACCTACGTGAGTTAACCGTTCATCATATTGATCATGACCATACCAATAATCCTGAAGATGGTAGCAATTGGGAACTACTGTGTTTATTTTGCCATGATCATGAACACTCCAAATACACTGAAGCTGACCAGTACGGCACAAATGTTATCGCAGGGGAAGACGCACAAAAAGATGTTGGCGAAGCCACCTATAATCCCTTTGCCGACTTAAAATCAATGCTGAATAAAAAGAAATAATATAAGCGCTATATACTTTAATAAATTCGCTGCAATTTTTATAAACAGATCTTTCTAAAAATAATGCAGCAAATTTATTGTATTAAAAGATCTCAGGAAGCCGTATTTAATAATTAATAGTATTGATATTAAATAAATTTATTTAATTGGATAAATAGTAATATCTCGATTAATGCCTGCTAGATTAATTTTAGAGTGATAATAGATAAATTACCCAATAAAAGTATTTTGATACTGAGTTTAACAACCAGTATCCCTTTTCGCCCTCTTACGCAGAATGGTGTATACTTGCCGACAAGTAATTTATTCACGGTTAATTAATAATGAAAGAAATCGAAAAAGCACAAATTAAACTTCTTAACGACCGTTTAGACCTTACTCGTCACAAGATGGCGAGTATGCAACTGACAAACGAAACGGAAAAGTATGCAGAGCTTGAGAAAGAAAAAGCGGCGCTGGAAATTGAAATCGCTCGTTTGAAAGCAGTACGTCATCAGAAACTAAGCAAAGAAGCGCAAAAGTTAGTCGATATGCCATTCAAACGCCCCATCACTAAGAAAGAACAAGCTGATATTGGCAAGCTGAAGAAAGCCGTGCGAGGTCTGATAATTGTCCATCCACTAACGGCATTAGGCCGCGAAATGGGACTGGATGATATGACCGGTTTTTCTAAGACTGATTTTTAGTTAAAAAATCAACTCAACTTGTAACGACCCGCTAATGCTGGAAAGTTCTTAATATACTATTTGTTATTATGAACCGTTAGTAAGCAATTAGCGGCCAATAATTACTACGTCCGCTTCTAGCACAAAGCGGGCTTTGACAATTTAGCTAAATTTAAAAATAGTGATTCTACTATTTATCAACTTTCCTGTTTTCAGTAACTCTTTCAGCGCTGCATATATTCACTCTTATCCTTTTCGCTGCTTTTAACCAACGGCGTTTTTATCTACAGACATTAGACACTTATTTAATTTTTTCGGCAGCGGCTTTCGCCCTTATTCCACCAATGTCATGCAATACACGATCCTTAAAACTCAAAAATCGATTCAACTTAGTATGTCAATCTTGTAAAAATATCCGCTTACAGCAAAATATTTAATCTTCAGAAAACAGATTATTTTCATATTATGTTATTAAGCAAAAAACCTGCTGTTATTGATTCTTATTATAAGCAGGATCTATTATTTATGAATTTTTCTCATAAACCTTAGAAAATTATAGCCTCTAATCTAATCAATAAATCTACGCTATGCTCTATTCCAACAAGGATAAAAGGGCTCATTATGCAAACTATCAAATTAAACAATGGGATTGAAATGCCGTTGTTAGGCTTCGGTGTTTTTCAGATGACACAGCCTGACGAATGTGAACGTGCTGTTATTGACGCACTAGAAATAGGCTATCGCTTAATTGATACCGCCGCATCCTATCAAAATGAAACTCAAGTCGGAAATGCGCTTAAACAAAGTGGAATAGCCCGAAAAAATTTATTTATTTCCACCAAATTATGGCTACAAGATGCCAGCTATGAAGGCACGAAAGCACAATTTAAACGTTCATTAAATCGCCTACAACTAGATTATATTGATCTTTACCTTATCCATCAGCCTTATGGTGATGTCCACGGTGCATGGCGCGCAATGGAGGAACTGTATCAAGCTGGAAAAATTCAGGCGATTGGTGTCAGCAATTTTCATCCAGACAGAGTCGCTGACCTTATTGCGTTTAATAAAGTCATTCCGGCGGTTAACCAAATCGAAGTTAACCCGTTTAATCAGCAATTACATGCCGTGCCATGGATGCAGAGTAAAAGTATTCAGCCAGAAGCTTGGGCGCCTTTTGCTGAAGGTAAAAATGGATTATTCCAGCATCCACAATTAACGGTTATCGGTAAAAAATACAGTAAGAGTGTTGGGCAAGTTGTTCTGCGTTGGCTACTCCAACGAGGGATTGTATCACTGGCTAAATCGATTCGTAGAACCAGAATGGCAGAAAATATAAACATCCTCGATTTCACCCTGACTAATGATGAAATGACAAAAATCACGGCAATCGATACTGCAACAAGTGCATTTTTCTCACACCGCGATCCAGCAATAGTCGAATGGCTCGCTGGCCGCAAGCTAGATGTTTAGCCGCATCAATAATCTAATTAACTATCAGGACATAAATAATGAAAAAACGTTTTCTCGGTAATTCAAATCTTGAGGTTTCTGCGCTTGGCTTAGGCTGTATGGGATTAAGTCATGGTTATGGTCCAGCTACAGATAAGCATCAAGCCATTGAATTACTTCGTGCCGCAGTAGAACGTGGGGTCACTTTTTTTGATACCGCGGAAGTTTATGGACCATTCTTAAATGAGGAAGTGGTAGGTGAAGCACTAAAACCCTTTCGAGATAGAGTGGTTATTGCGACAAAATTTGGTTTTAATTGCAGTAATGAAAACAAACAACAGCTTTTAAATAGCCGTCCAGAGCATATTCGTGAAGCTGTCGAAGGTTCATTACGTCGGCTTAAAACAGACGTTATCGACCTACTGTATCAACACCGCGTTGACCCTGATGTACCGATTGAAGATGTTGCCGGTACAATAAAAGATTTAATTTCAGAAGGTAAGGTAAAATACTTTGGCCTCTCTGAAGCCAGTGCTCAAACTATTCGCAGAGCTCATGCTATTCAGCCTGTCACCGCATTGCAAAGCGAATATTCTCTTTGGTGGCGTGAGCCTGAAGACGAAATATTACCTGTGCTCGAAGAGTTAGGTATTGGATTTGTTCCCTTCAGCCCATTAGGTAAAGGATTCTTAACGGGTGCAATTAATGCCAATACCACATTCAACGACGATGATTTTCGTAGCAAAGTCCCTCGTTTCAACGCTGAGGCTTTAGAAGCAAATGAACAGCTAGTCACTTTGTTGGCAGATCTCGCTAGCCAAAAAGGCGTGACCTCAGCACAAATCGCTCTGGCTTGGTTATTGGCGCAAAAACCGTGGATTGTCCCTATTCCGGGCACCACTAAACTGCACCGTTTAGAAGAAAATTTAAATGCCGTCGATGTCACACTCACTGATAACGATTTGCAAAAAATTGCTCATGCGCTGGAAACAGTGAAGATTGTCGGGGAACGTTATCCCGCGGCGTTACAAGCGCTGATTAATCGCTAAATATCGCTTAGGTTGGTAGTCGTCAATGCATTTACCTCACGCTACCCACCTTTATTTTTCACTTTCACGGTAGCGCAGTGCATCAATTAATAATGCAAACGCTGGAGGATGCTGTTTTCGACTCGGGTAATAAAGGTAATAGCCTGAAAATATAGGGCACCAATCACTTAACGTTTGGATCAATTCTCCTGATTTTACCGCCTCTTGGATGGTATCTTCAGGAACACAAGCAATGCCAAACCCAGACAGAGCCGCATCTATTCGCTCCGATAATAAATTAAAGGTTAACTGCCCTTCCACTCTCACACGTAACGATTTACCCTCTTTTTCAAACTCCCAATGATACAATCCTCCCGCAGTTGGAAGGCGCATATTGATGCAGCGATGATGTTGTAAATCATGAGGCGTTTGCGGTATCCCCTGAGATTCAAAATAACTCGGCGAACCAACAATCGCTAATCGCATATCAGGGCCAATTCTTACTGCAACCATATCTTTATCAACACTTTCGCCCAATCGTACACCGGCATCAAAACCCCCATCAACAATATCAACAAACCCATTATCAACCACCAGCTCGACATTAATATCCGGATATGCACGTAGAAAAGGTTTAAGTTTAGGCCAAAGAAGACTGCGGGCAGCATGCTCTCCCGTTGAAAGACGAATATTGCCAGATGCTGCGCCATTAAGCTGAATAATCGACTTTAATTCATGATCAAGCTCAGCTAAACGAGGTTCAAGACAGGTAATAATCTTTTCACCTATTTCAGTTGCAGCAACACTGCGTGTGGTTCGCGTTAAGAGTCGCGTATTTAAACGTTCTTCCAACGCTTTGACCGCATGGCTCAGCGCAGATTGAGAAACACCCAGTTTAGCCGCAGCTTTAGTAAAACTTTTTGCCCTAGCAACCGCCAAAAAAATGTGTAGCTCATTAAAATTATCCTTAAGCATCCTTTATTTTCCATAAGTAATACACATCACAAACTAACTTAATAAGATTTATTCATAAATGCAATCGTTCATCGTTAAGCTAAATTAAGTGTAAAAGTGCAAGTTTAATACTAAGGTATAACCCTTCCATCAAAAAATTATCATGACTTCTCTTTAAGTTTGGTATGAATTGCTCACTTAAATTACGATTTATTATTTCTGGCTTGAAATGAAAGCCAGAGCAGCAAGCCTCGTAAAATAAAAATGAACGAATTAATGATTCTTGGGTAAAATCGAGAAAAAGAATATATTGAAATACGGATCCTAAACGTTAGTTTAATAATCTTTTCCTCGCTTTAACTGTATATTTCACGTATTAAGGGGAGGAGTCCTAATGCAGTGAGCTGTATTTCGATTTCATTAGCTTTTTTAATATCGTCTTTATCTGAACCATCAAACACATGGTCAGTACTAATAATTAATGTACCGCTATTTTTCTTATTTTCAATATCAATAAGCTCTGCTGCCATTGGTACTTGTTGTTGGGTTATTTTTTTATTGAGATAAAGCATCCAACCAACGGGGAGTCTGTCCGGGAATACATTTTTATCATTATACCAATAACCATTAATGTCTATTTGCACACACACTATTCTATAATTACCAATATAGTAATTTAATGCTTCAATTATTGCTATTTTATTGGGTAAACTAATATCACGAATTGTAAAATCGAGGCTATATATCAGCCCTGAACCAGTATATTTAATAATGCTCAACGATTTATTTTCATTTGCCCATATTGTCTCCATACAATCAAAATACGGAATTGCTTTCAATAAATCAGTGGGTGTGCATTGATTAAAGGCTTTCTTTTGTAATGCTTCTTCCAAAGTATCGCCTGTTAAATACCATGAGTCCTCTTTTTCATTAGTAATTGATTCACATGTTAAAATCATATGACTAAAAATATCAATTAAAGATGGAATTGATATTTCTTCATGTAGCTCGATATCTAACTTAATTAATAAGTCCACCTTTTTCCCTTTTTAATTAGCTGTAAATTTCGGAGTAAAGTGGAAGTAGTCCTAATGCAGTGAGCTGTATTTCGATTTCATTAGCTTTTTTAATATCGTCTTTATCTGAACCATCAAACACATGGTCAGTACTAATAATTAATGTACCGCTATTTTTCTTATTTTCAATATCAATAAGCTCTGCTGCCATTGGTACTTGTTGTTGGGTTATTTTTTTATTGAGATAAAGCATCCAACCAACGGGAAGTCTGTCCGGAAAAACATTTTTTTCATTTAAGTGATATTTATTTGTATGAATTAATATCTTCTCTACTTTAATATAATTTTCCATTAAGTTTAATATTAATTTTTTAATTTTATATTGTAAGTTTTGCTTATTTTCTAACTTCATGCTTAAGCTAACATCATAATTATCAAAGCTTCTAGCTAGATAATTACTTATTTGTATCCTATTTTTATCTCCATTCCAGATCGCTGAGCCATAAATAGGAGATGATTTTGTTAGTCTATCAACAAATTTATGTTCGATATCCTTGTTTATATTATCATTTTCAATGAATTTCTTCTCAAGGGCTTCTTTCTTTGAGCTTCCAGTAAGGTACCAGCTAGACTGACCTGCAATTTCATTTATAAACTTTGAAAAAAACAAATAATCATTTACCACATCAGGAATTGAATAATTTTTCTTATTTAAGTAGATTTCTATATCTAATGAGATCTTCATAATTAGTCCTTAAGGTGTGTGAAACACTTTGAGATTTGTATATTTCGCAAATTTCTGTTTAAAATAACTAGCACTTTTTGGTTGCAGAAAATGCCAGTGACAATAAGGAATATTTTCTAATGATTCCATCACGAATTGATGTCGAGTCCCTTGGTTAAACGTATCTTCTACACCATCATACCAAGGTTCCCCATCTCCTTTAAAAAATTGGTCGTACTTTCCTTTAGCCTCTAGAAACAAACATTCAGTCTCTCTCCATCCATCAAAAGCGACATCTAAACATTTATATTCATTTATATATGTCCGAGTCCCCTCTAGGCCTAAAGTCGTTGAGCAAATACGTTGTTGATAATTAATTGAGATTATGGACCAACTATCGACAAATTGTTTATGTGGTCCAACTAATCCAATTGCCGTGCACTTCTTACACCCTTTACTCGCTTCAATTGCGGCTACTCCTGCTGATGAACCTGCCACAGCGCCTGTAGCTGCTCCTTGGCTGCCTCTACGCTTATCATCAGAATCTTCGTCATCAATTCCACCAATGGCAATACTTTCATACTCACGAATTCTATCACCGTAACTTGTCTCTCCCCATTCATCATCGCCACTGCCTGACGATGAGGGAAAACCGATTTTTGAGGCCTCTTGTGTCACTGCGGCTAGACCACCCAGAGTCATTAATCCTGCACCTGCAACTATTAATGGAATTGGCATGCTAAGTTCTCCATTCAATCAATTTCATGGCTATCCGTAAAAAATCTTGATACTGCTGCTCTGGCACGCGATTTTTTTCCTCAAGCATATTTCTAATTTCTGGCTTTAAATGAAAGCCGGGGCAACAAGCTTCGTAAAATAAAAATGACCGAATTAACGGTTCTTGAGTGAAACCGAGGGAGATAACATATTGAAATGCGGATCCTAAACGTTTATTCAATGTTTCGAGGTTCTGGAGCTTATCCAAATGATGTAGATAAAAATCAGCACTCACTCGAGTCACATAATCACTCTGTTCAATACTTTGAATTTTCTTTAATTGTTCTTCGCTAAACTGCATTTAACCCACCTCCTTGTAATGCATAAAATCGTCCTTCAAAACGGTAATACCATCCAATGAGCGGCGTGGTTATTTCATGGAATTGTTCGTATGTCAGAACTTGAGGAATATTGTGAATCACCCGAGGATCATAAAACCGAAATAAGGCTGTTTTGCCATCGGGTAAGCTCACATTAAGCCGTTCAGAGAAGTGAGTCGCCAATTTCTCAATTGATGAGTCACTGACTAGCCATGATAGTGCCGGCGATTCAGTTTCTAATTGAATTAAATCTGCAAGTAAATCACTTCGTTTGGACACGTCAATTAACCACGGACCCGCCCATACGATTTCCGAATCTGGACGTTGTTTAAAGAGTGAACTTACGGCTCCATAACGACTCTGAAGTTCTTTATCAAAGTGGCGCTCATACTGTAAACCACAGGTCAAACAATAATGCTTTGCATCAGGATAACGTTCAAAATAATTAAAAATAGGATGCGGATTATGCATTTATTATTATCCTTCTCGAACAACAAGCATTTGGCCTGATTCAGCGGCTTTCATTAAACAACTAATACAGATTTTATTGGTTATCACGGGAGGGATAGTTGAAGCTGTTTCTGGGGAGGCTGACCCACTTTCATCACTATAGCAATCATGAATGGAGTTAATAAATCGTGCATGACAAGGGCAGGAGCTCATACTTTCAAGCGTACCCGCTACTTTTCGCCCTTCATCCCAAACACTATTACAGCCACCGATAATATAAAAGGGACCAGAATGTTTGCCACAACTGACCATATCGCTTTCACGAGCACCAGCAACACCGTACCATTGCATGGTATTGTTTCCCGTTAATATTTGTCCTCCACAAGTGGTTCTATCACCAACCCGTAAAAAATATCCTATTGCCATAATCTATCCTCATCCATAACCGAGGAACGATTAGTTTACACTTAAGTCAAATTTTCAATGATTAAATCAAACTTCCACTTATTTATACGACTAAATGTATTATCTCCCAGAAACATGCTCGGCCTTTTTTGTGTCATCACCCACAATCCCTTATTCAATTTGATGTCGCCATCAATACCATTCACAGTCCCCGTGCGAGCTCGCTTAGCTTTAGTATTTCGCCCCGATAATCCGCCTTTAATTAAGACAAATTATGATATTAGGGCAAGCAGGTTGATGCAGAAGCAGGTTGAGATAACACCGTTATTGAACATTTTTTGGTAGTTTGAAATACGATTGGCGACTAAAAAATCGTACATTTCACTCGGAAAAAGATGAAAGAGGATGTCATCATGTATATGCGTTATTGCAACTTAGAAAGGCTTCATACTGTAAATAATGGGCCATTGTCAGTTGAGTACGAAAGAAATTCCTTCAGAAAAGTATCCTGATTTAGTTGTGCACAATACATTGATTGCGGTTGAGCTGAGTTGATATCCGTTGAATTGAAAATGGCTTAATCGCTGGTTATAAGGGATTAGTTGAGTTTTGTGGAGTTGTATTGAACTTGAGTGGCGGAAGATCACAGGAGTCGAACCTGCCCGGGACCGCTGGCGGCCCCAACTGGATTTGAAGTCCAGCCGCCCCACCAGGGACGATGATCTTCCTTTTCAGAAATTGGAGGATAATACGGGTATGATTATACCTTGATTAATTACGCTTCTGAACCCTTATCACGCCAATTAATGCCATTAATAACGAAATAGACGTGGCAAAAATACAGTATGCTGACATTGAAGTCATATTTTATGCCCCCATTATAGTTTTATGATGCTTACAATTCGGGCCTATCTTTTGCTATTGTCAAGGCGATAGCGATAAGTAATCAAAGTACCCGTTGTCTAGTATGAAATATCAATAAAATGAATTCGTCTATATGGCCTGAAGGCGGTATAGCCATCAATCACAGGATGTTTATATGACAAACCCATTATTAAGCAACGCCATTCTCCCTCTTTTTTCTGCGATTGAGCCACAACATGTCGTTCCCGCGGTAGAGCAAGTTTTAGCCGACTATCGTCAAACGGTTGAAAATATTCTGTCTAAGAATGATCAATATACTTGGGATAATCTATGCCAGCCACTAGAAGAAGCCAGCGATAAACTGTCTCGGGTATGGTCACCTGTCGGTCATCTCCATTCGGTTAAAAATAGTGCCGAACTACGTGCTGAATACGAGAAAAGCCTGCCGTTACTGTCTGAATTCAGTACATGGTTAGGTCAAAATAAAGATCTTTATCAAGCCTATAAATCATTGAAAGAAAGTGATTCATTTGCTCATTTAACACAACCACAGAAAAAATCGATAGAAAATACTCTGCGCGATTTTGAACTGTCAGGTATCGGTCTGCCAGTAGAGAAGCAGCAACGTTATGGTGAGATAGTCGCTCGCCTCTCTGAACTAAGCTCTAAGTATGGCAACAATGTACTGGATGCCACCATGGGCTGGTCAAAATTGGTCAAAGATGAGCAAGAACTTGCAGGTATGCCAGAAAGTGCAATTGCCGCAGCGAAAGAAATGGCGGCAGCAAAAGGCGAAGAAGGCTATTTATTAACCTTAGATATGCCAAGTTATTTACCTGTTATGACCTATGCAGATAATAGCGAATTGCGTCGTGAAATGAGCTATGCATACAGCACCCGAGCGTCAGATCAAGGGCCTAATGCCGGTAAATGGGATAACAGTGAAATTATGGATGAACTGTTAGCTTTACGTCATGAACTAGCTCAATTGCTCGGATTTACTAATTACGCTGAAAAATCTCTAGCCACTAAGATGGCTCAATCACCGGAGCAAGTGCTGGACTTTTTGAATGATCTGGCGAAACGTGCACATACGCAAGGCGAGCAAGAAGTTGCTGAGCTAACCGAGTTCGCTAAAACCCATTATGGAGTAGAAAAACTCGAATCTTGGGATATTGCATACTATAGCGAAAAACAGAAGCAGCATAAATTTTCATTAAGTGATGAGCAACTGCGTCCCTATTTCCCAGAGCAACGAGTGATTGAAGGGCTGTTTGAAGTGGTTCACCGCATCTATGGATTAACCGCAAAAGAGCGTAAAGATGTCGAGACCTGGCATCCTGATGTACGTTTCTTTGAGCTATATGATGAAAGCAATACCTTGCGCGGTAGTTTCTATCTCGATTTATATGCACGCGAGAATAAACGCGGCGGCGCATGGATGGATGACTGTGCAGGCAGAATGCGCCATCAAGATGGTAAGCTGCAAAATCCTGTCGCTTACCTCACTTGCAACTTTAACAAACCTCTCGGCGATAAACCTGCGCTATTTACTCATAATGAAGTTACCACGTTATTCCATGAGTTCGGCCACGGTTTGCATCATATGCTGACTCAAATCGATGTCGCCGATGTCGCGGGTATCAATGGGGTACCATGGGATGCTGTAGAATTACCTAGCCAGTTTATGGAAAACTGGTGCTGGGAGCCTGAAGCGCTAGAGTTTATCTCCGGCCATTATGAAACGGGTGAGCCTTTACCGCAAGAAATGCTCGATAGCATGTTAGCGGCAAAAAACTATCAATCTGCCATGTTTGTATTGAGACAACTGGAATTTGGTCTGTTTGATTTCCGCTTACATGCTGAGTTTGACCCAAGCAAAGGCGGGCAAGTAATGTCGACACTGCAAGCGGTTAAACGTGCAGTCTCTGTAGTTCCATCACCAGAATGGAGCCGCTTCCCACATGCCTTCAGCCATATTTTTGCTGGCGGTTATTCTGCCGGTTACTATAGCTATTTATGGGCAGATGTATTGGCCGCTGATGCCTATTCTCGTTTCGCTGAAGAAGGCATTTTTAATCGCCAAACTGGGCAGTCATTCTTAGATAATATCCTTAGCCGTGGTGGCTCAGAAGAACCGATGGTGCTGTTTGAACGCTTCCGCGGCCGTAAACCTGAGTTAGATGCCATGTTGAAGAGTTACGGTATTAATGGCTGATCCAATGAAGATCCAGTTGATCTGTGAAGAGGGTGCCGATCACGGCACCTTATCCGCTTTAGCTGAAAAATGGCAGCTAATCCATGACCCCGCCGCATTGATGGCATTGGTTTTAACCACTGAAAATTTACAACTCCGCAAAATGGATGAGCCAAAACTTGGTGGGATTTTTGTCGATTTTGTCTCTGGAGCGATGTCGCATCGCCGAAAATTTGGCGGTGGACGCGGTGAGGCTGTCGCCAAAGCAGTAGGTATCAAGAAAGGTTTTATTCCCAGCGTCGTAGATGCAACTGCGGGATTAGGCCGAGATGCCTTTGTATTAGCGGCTTTGGGCTGCGAAGTGAGAATGCTTGAGCGTCATCCTGTAGTCGCCGCACTTCTCGATGATGGCTTACAACGCGGTTATGCTGATGCAGAAATTGGTGATTGGTTAAAGCAACGCATGACACTAATACATGCGTCGAGTATCGATGCGCTGTTAGAAATAACTCCCGCGCCTGACGTAGTGTATCTCGACCCGATGTATCCACATCGACAAAAAAGTGCGCTGGTAAAAAAAGAAATGCGCGTCTTTCAATCGCTTGTTGGTGCCGATAATGATGCGGATGCGTTACTTGAGCCTGCGCTCAATCTCGCAAAACGCCGTGTCGTCGTTAAACGTCCAGATTATGCAGAGCCATTAAACGGCAAAGCGGCAGAGGCAGCAATTATCACCAAAAGTCATCGTTTTGATATCTATCCATGCATTAAATAATGACAGCGAAGGGCGTGTTATAAAATAAGTTACTCAATAAATCATTTTTACCCCGTTGATTTATAATCTATTTTATCTTGCCCTTTCGCTGGTATTTTCAATCTAAAGACACGTTAATGCTATAGAATACCTTGGCCTAACATCGCATCAGCCACTTTAACAAAGCCCGCAATATTCGCGCCCTGTACATAGTTAGTCTGCTTAGACTCGCCACCGTATTCAACACAATGGGTATGAATATCGAGCATAATATGATGTAAACGCGTATCCACTTCTTCTGATCTCCAGCTTAAGCGCGCTGCATTCTGCGCCATTTCAAGACCAGACGTCGCAACACCGCCGGCATTTGCCGCTTTACCCGGAGCAAACAATACGCCCGCCTCAATAAAACGTTCAGTCGCTGGAATAGTGGTTGGCATATTTGCACCTTCAGCCACAGCTTTAACACCATTTTTTATCAGTAGCTCAGCAGCGTCTAAATCTAATTCATTTTGCGTTGCACAAGGCAAGGCGATATCAACAGGCACACACCAAGGTTGCTGGCCTTCAAGATATTTAAGGCCAAACTCTTTGGCGTAATCAGCAATACGGCCATAATTATTTTTAATTTCTTCTAAGCGAGCTAATTTTTCTGCGGTAAAGCCTTCATCATCGACCACTGTGCCGTTAGAATCTGATGCAGTCACCACTTTTGCGCCTAGTGCCATGCTTTTCTCGATTGCATACTGAGCCACATTACCCGAACCAGAAACGGCAACACGCATGCCGTCAAAACCTAATCCATGGCGTTTTAGCATTGCATCAGTAAAATAAATCAGACCATACCCTGTCGCTTCAGGACGGATTAAGCTACCACCAAAAGACAACCCTTTCCCCGTGAAAACGCAAGATGTGTTATTGGAGAGTTTTTTCATCATCCCCGCCATAAAGCCAACTTCACGGCCTCCGACACCAATATCTCCCGCAGGAACATCGGTGTCAGCGCCTAAATGGCGATAAAGCTCGGTCATTAATGCTTGGCAAAAACGCATGACTTCACCGTGGCTTTTACCTTTAGGGTCAAAATCTGATCCCCCTTTAGCGCCACCCATCGGCAAAGTCGTTAATGCATTTTTCAGCGTTTGCTCAAATCCTAAAAATTTTAGAATCGATAAATTGACCGAAGGATGAAAACGCATCCCACCTTTAAACGGCCCAATCGCAGAACTGAACTGCACCCGCCATGCGCGGTTAACCTGTACTTTTCCATGGTCATCAACCCAACAAACTCGAAATTGAATCACACGTTCAGGTTCAACCATGCGTTCTAATAGCGCCTGTTCGCGATATTTAGGATTTCTGTCTAAAAAAGGCCATAGGGAGGAATAAACTTCTCGCACTGCTTGTAAAAATTCAGGCTGCTGAGGATCACGTTTTTGTACTGATTCTAAAAATGTCGATAAGGATAGAGCCGGTGTCATATTGACTTCCTTTTTTAAATTACTGATGTGATGTGTCTCACTTTCTCTTTATCATTATTGTTGGGAAATGTGAGATTTGTATTGGTTTGCCTATTGAATATATCACCGATTTGTATTCATACTTCAAGAAGTTTTTTTACAAAATGACAAAAAAAAATTCTTAACCATTCTATCTCAAGCTCAAGAATGTATATTTTAAGCAAAAAAAATGCCTGCATAAGCAGGCACTTTTAGCGAATAATTTTGCAAATACGTTAAATCAAATTATTCTTCGTCGTCTTTTAATGGCACGATCAGCATATCCACATGAACTGTATTAATAAGTTGGCGTGCTGATGACATCAATTTACTCCAAAAATCTTGATGATGGCCACACACGACTAAGTCCATATTATATTTTTTGATAGCATCAACTAGAACCTGGCCTAAATCACCACTGCCACTCAACGTTTCTTGAATTTCATAATCCGCATTTTCTGAAAGATTTTTTAACGCATTACGAGTTTCATCAGTGATACGTTGCTGCATATCGCCCAAGTTGACATCAATCAAACCGGTATACAAATCTGAATAATTCACATCAACATGGATCATGGATACTTTGGCCCCGTACGGTTTTGCCATAGAGACGGCTTTATCCAGCAAAACTTGGCTTTCTGGTGATAAATCGACCGCGACGAGAATATGTTTGTAAGCCATAAAGTAAACTCCTTCCGAATGCTGATTATCTAGATGAGGAGGAATATTTATACTCCACATCCTGTATCTAATGAATACTATACCTGTTAATTATCATAATGGAGTGTCGTATTGATCACAGATTAACGTTATATCAATACAATCTTCCTTACCTTAAATAACATACCTTAAATTTTCGCTTCCTGACATAATTTTAGTATAAAAATCAGAATATTGATTATTTTTCTTCATCAGCCTAAATAGACAAATAAATCCCGCAGCCTATCTACCCTCTATATGATTGATTTGTAAGCGCTCAACGACTGCGGTAACACCAACGAAATTATATTTGTAAGTGAACACCAACTAAATGCTCAGGATCAATTTTAAACCAGACCAATTATCATGCAATTCGCTGTTCAAATTGGGTTGAGAGAGATAATATCTTGCTCATAATATCATCAATCATCCTAGTGTAGTTACATAATAGCGTGGTTGAATTGATTGAATCTCAGTGATCGTCAGGGTTTACGGAGGATATCATGTTCAGTTCAAATATCTTATTTTGGGCACTCTTTATCCTATTGCTTATCACTATACTACGATATCTCTCATCGGTTCGCGCACTGCTATTTATTCTGCGCCAATCTGACCCACAGCTTTATCATTCCGTTAATGGAAATCGATTTTTTACACTGACAGTCCCGCTAACCAAACAATTAAAATTAGTCAGTTATATTAATCATCGCCTGTATTATGGTCACCATCGTCCAGATGTTGTGCTTCGCTGTGAGCGTATTCGCAAACAATTCATACTGATAAGTCGATTGAGTATTTTTATGCTGGTAAGCCAAATTTATCGGTTTATCGCGACTTAAAGATAGATAATGCACGAAGATAAATCCTCGACACACTAAAAAATGACAAAAAAATAGTGATGACCGAAACCGATCATCACTATTTTCAAAGTGATAAGACGACACTTAAATAAATTGTAATGCTAACCAATAAAGACCACCGGACAATAAAATTGAGACCGGAAGCGTTAACAGCCAAGCTAACAAAATACTTTTTATCGTTTTACTCTGAACACCGCCACCATCAACAACCATTGTTCCTGCAACTGCAGATGACAATACTTGAGTGGTAGATACAGGCATACCAGTGTAACTTGCCACACCAATAGAAACCGCTGCGGTTACCTGCGCAGAAACCCCCTGAGCATAGGTCATACCTTTCTTACCGATTTTTTCACCGATAGTGACAGCAACACGTTTCCAACCAAACATTGTACCGATAGACAACGCTAAAGCGACAGCAATGATTATCCATAACGGCGCATATTCAACAGTATGTAATAAATCTTTGCTCAATGTTTTTAAGAAACGAGCGTCTTCAGCAGACGTTTCTGGCAATTTAGCCACAGCATTTGATGTATCAGAAATACACATCAATAGACGGCGCATCTTAGTACGTTGTTCCGGAACTAATTCATTATAGTTCTGGACACCTTCCAGCATTTTTTCCGTTTGATTTAATACAGACACGGTACGTGAACTGTCACAGTGGAATTTTTCTTCTGCATCAAACTCAGAAGACACTGCCGGAGTATTTTCTATCGCATGATCTAATGCAGGTTGGTGTGTCTGATAGTATTGTTGCAAATGGACAACAGCATCGTATGTTTTGGCAATGTCATATCCACTTGCATTCATGTTTACCATGAACCCAGCCGGAGCGACACCAATCAAAACTAACATGATAAGACCAATCCCTTTCTGTCCATCGTTTGCCCCGTGAGAGAAGCTAACGCCGATAGCCGATAAAATTAAGGCTGTACGTGTCCAGAAAGGTGGTTTTTTCTTACCATCTTTTTTCTCTCGCTCTGCCGGCGTCAGGTGAATACGTCGACGTTTCTTAGAGCCACTCCAGTAGCGCCGTAAAACGAAGATCATAATCCCTGCAATCACAAAACCAATTGCCGGAGATAAAATCAGAGAGAGGAAAATGCTGACCATTTTTGGAATATTCAACGCATCAACGATTGATGAATCAGTCACTACCGCATTGACTAAGCCAACCCCGATAATCGCACCAATCAGCGTATGTGAACTGGATGCCGGCAAGCCGAAATACCACGTTCCTAAATTCCAAATAATAGCAGCCAGCAATAGTGAGAACACCATCGCAAGCCCGTGAGCAGAGCTCACGTTGAGTAGCAGATCGGTGGGTAAGAGATGAACAATTGCATAAGCAACACTCAGCCCCCCCAGCAATACGCCGAAGAAGTTAAATACACCCGCCATAACAACGGCAAATTGCGCGCGCATAGCTCGGGTATAAATAACTGTAGCTACCGCATTTGCGGTATCATGAAAGCCATTAATAGCTTCATAAGCAAGCACAAAAACAAGTGCCAGTACTAAAAATAGACCGGTATATAAATCCAGGCCAGTAAACAGATGTAACATAGAAGTTAAGCCATTTTGGTTGGACATGAACGCGGCGCATTATCAGTGACAAACGCTAGCGGTGGAAGCAAAATCTACCCTTTTTTTGATTTAACTACTCGCTCTAATTATCATACATAGCAACTATTCCTTATATTTCAACAGATTAAACTAAATAAAAAATTTATTAATTTTTAGCGTAAAATTGCTGAAAATAGTTCTTCAGGTGATTTAGAGCCATTCGTTTTTTTAGCGAGTTTACTCAATTATAATAGCTCCTGAATACTTTTCATCTGATTATAGAGAAAATAACGTGGAAAAATACGATGTCGTCATTTTAGGAGCCGGCGCTGCGGGCTTGTTTTGTGGCGCTCAAGCCGGCAAGCAAGGGCTAAAAACACTGATTTTAGATAATGGCAAAAAAATAGGTCGAAAAATTTTGATGTCCGGCGGCGGCCGCTGTAATTTTACCAATATGTACATCGAGCCCGCAGCTTATCTATCGCATAATCCTCATTTTTGTAAGTCAGCACTTGCTCGCTATACGCAATGGGATTTTATCGAATTAGTTAATAAATATGCTATTCCATACCATGAAAAAACTTTAGGCCAACTATTCTGTGATAATAGCGCGCAAGATATCGCAGATATGCTCAGCAGCGAATGCACTAAAAATGGCGTTACAATACAGTTAAGAAGTGAAATAACTCACGTCGAAAAACAGGACGAGCAATTCATTGTTACGGTAAACAATAAAAAAGTAAGCAGTCACTCACTTGTAGTAGCAACGGGTGGTTTATCAATGCCTGGTTTAGGTGCGACCCCTTTTGGCTACCGATTAGCTGAACAGTTCGGCCACTCTATTTTGCCCACTCGTGCAGGGCTCGTTCCATTTACCTTGCATAAGAATCTACTTGACCAATTACAAGTGCTATCGGGAATTTCAGTGCCTGCATCCGTCACAGCAGCGAATGGAACTCTGTTTAAAGAGAATATTTTGTTTACTCACCGTGGGCTATCTGGTCCAGCGATTTTACAAATATCGAGTTATTGGCAGCCAGGAGAGTATGTAAGTATTAACTTACTTCCAGAAATTGCGCTCGATAACTTTCTTGTCCGTGAGCGCCAAGAGCATCCTAATCAGAGCGTAAAAAACACTTTATCTAAATTATTACCAAAACGTTTTATTGAAATATTGCAAACGCTTAAACAAATTCCAGAAGGTACCCTTAAACAATTAAATCCAGCGCAGCAGCAGGCACTCTGTGAAACGCTACACTGCTGGCAGGTACAACCTAATGGTACCGAAGGCTATCGCACAGCGGAAGTTACACTCGGTGGTGTCGATACCCGAGAACTTTCCTCGAAAACAATGGAATCGTTAAAAACAGCGAGATTATATTTTATCGGTGAAGTCGTCGATGTCACTGGCTGGCTCGGAGGATATAATTTTCAATGGGCATGGAGTTCAGCATGGGCATGCGCTCAAGCATTAGCCACTCTATCAAAGGCAACTTCTGCATAATCCGCATAAATAAAGAGTGACGACCAACCCCATTATCTAAATAAAATAGCCGGACAATATTCGGCTATTTTTAACGCGATAATTGATAAAAAATCGATTAATAACCTTACGCTTTATATTCTTAATCTACTGATTAAAAAAGATATTTTGATAAAAATCCCTCTTTTTAACTATAGCGTTCAATAAGTTACAATTATTTTGATTATTTATTCAATTCTATTTATAAAAAAACCTTTACAAATGATAGTGAGAACTATTATCATCGTTCTACTTTCTGCGATTCGATAGCTGAATTAAAGGAAGTACGACATTGCTCACATTGCTTCCAGTGTTTAGTTTAGCCAGCCTTCGTGCTGGCTTTTTTTTACTTTTTACTTAATCTTCTCATTCAAATTTTTTGGATCTTACCGTCAATTGGCACTACTTCTCTATTTCTCACTATCGGATACACTCCTCTTAAGCAAAATAAGAGAGGTTAACGATGATTTATCTACGTAAAGCAAATAAACGTGGCCATGCCAATCGCGGCTGGTTAGATAGCTGGCATACTTTCTCTTTTGCAGATTACTATGATGAAAATTTTATGGGATTTTCTGCGCTTAGAGTCATTAATGAAGATATCATCGCCGCAGAAAAAGGATTTGGTAGTCACCCACATAAAAATATGGAAATTCTAACCTATGTATTATCTGGTGCGGTTGAACATCAAGATAGCATGGGTAATAAAGAACAAATTGCTGCCGGTGAATTTCAAATTATGAGTGCAGGCACCGGGATCCGCCATTCAGAATATAATCCACACGATGATCAGCCATTACATTTATATCAAATATGGATTCTACCTGCTGAAAATGACCTTCAGCCTCGTTATGAGCAGCGCCGTTTTGACTCGATTAATGGAAAACAGCTGGTATTATCCCCTGATGCAGTAGAAGGCTCATTACGCGTATTTCAGGATATGCGACTGTGGCGCTGGGAACTTAGTGCAGATAAAACACATAATTATACGATAGCAGAAAATCGTTCAGTCTGGATACAAGCCGTTAAGGGAAGAATAACAATCAATCAATATATTATTGAGAGTGGCGATGGCTTAGCTATTAGCCAAGAAGATCTGCTAGAAATCAGAGCGTTAGATAATCATAGTGAGATTCTACTGTTCGACCTTCCGCCTAACTAACCAATCACCACTAAAAAGGCACTGTAGATTCACAGTGCCTGATGGCCTGCCGTATCACTAAATTAGAAATAACCTAATTTTATAGTTTTGGGCCAGCTTTAATTAATGCTTGTCCCGCCGGGGTATCGGTATATTTATCGAAGTTTTTAGTGAAACGAACGGCTAAATCTTTGGCCTTTTCTTCCCACTCAGCTTTATTTGCATAGGTATCACGTGGATCAAGAATACGGGGATCTACACCCGGCAGTGATGTCGGAATGGCTAAATCAAAAATAGGCAGCGTAATAGTGTCTGATTTTTCAATCTCACCGTTTAAGATGGCATCAATAATCGCTCGGGTATCTTTAATTGAAATACGTTTACCCGTACCATTCCAGCCGGTATTGACTAAATACGCTTTCGCGCCAGCAGCTTCCATACGTTTAACTAATACTTCAGCATATTGAGTTGGATGTAAGGATAAGAACGCAGCGCCGAAACATGCAGAGAAAGTTGGCGTTGGCTCGGTTACACCGCGCTCAGTACCAGCCAGTTTGGCAGTAAAACCAGATAAGAAATGATATTGAGTTTGTTCAGGAGTTAAGCAAGAAACCGGAGGTAATACTCCAAAAGCATCAGCCGTTAAGAAAATAACTTTAGTCGCATGACCAGCTTTAGAGATTGGTTTAACAATGTTTTCAATATGATAGATTGGATAAGATACACGTGTATTTTCAGTTTTAGATCCATCATCAAAATCAACGCTTCCATCGGCTAATACAGTCACGTTTTCTAATAATGCATCGCGACGAATAGCATTGTAGATATCTGGCTCTGCTTCTTGAGAAAGATGGATAGTTTTTGCGTAGCATCCTCCTTCAAAGTTAAACACGCCATCATCATCCCAACCGTGTTCATCGTCACCGATTAACTTACGTTTTGGATCGGTTGAAAGTGTTGTTTTACCGGTTCCTGATAAACCAAAGAAAATGGCTACATCATCTTTCTCGCCGACGTTAGCAGAACAGTGCATTGATGCGATGCCTTTCAGTGGTAGCAGGTAGTTCATCATTGAGAACATACCTTTTTTCATTTCACCGCCGTACCAAGAGCCACCAATCAGTTGTATGCCTTCAGTTAAATTGAATGCCACAAAATTTTCAGAATTCAAGCCCTGCTCTTTCCAATTCGGATTAGTACATTTTGCGCCGTTCATAACGACAAAATCAGGTTCAAAATTAACTAACTCTTCGTCCGTAGGACGAACAAACATATTTTTGACAAAGTGAGCTTGCCACGCAACTTCAGTTATAAATCTAACGTTGAGTCGGCTATCTGCATTTGCACCACAAAATGCATCAACTACAAATAAACGTTTATCGGACAGTTGTTCGGTTACCAGATGTTTCAACGCAGTCCAGACTTCTTGAGTCATGGGCTTATTATCGTTTTTGCCTTTCCCCTGATCAGCCCACCAAACAGTATCACGCGTAATATCGTCACGAACGATATATTTATCTTTTGGCGAACGGCCGGTAAAAATACCAGTATCAACGGCAACAGCGCCCAGAGTTGTCACCGTACCGCGCTCATAGCCTTCTAATGTTGGTTTTGTTTCTTCTGCAAACAAAACGTCATAACTAGGGTTATAAACAACCTCTGTTACACCATGAATACCGTACTTTTCCAGATCCTTAGGGGTAATGCTTTTCGCGTTCATCATATTGCTCCTGGATTTTCATAACTAAACTGCCGACGATCATAAATCTTTACGACTAATTAACAGCGATAATTATCAAAGAATTGAAAATATATAATTTTTTTTAATCCATTCTGGGACTCAGAGCACGAAAATCATGATATAAACCATTAAAAAAAGGCGCTAAATAGCGCCTTGTTCACAAAAATAACTTGCTTAATCGTATCAGTGAAGTTGCTGATTTATATCTCGTTTTAATCCTTTAACATCAGATTCTAAAAATATATAGTGACTACCACAGAACTCACACTCGATATCAATTTTGCCATCTTCTTGCAAAATTTGATTAACATCTTCGTCTGGTAAAGAAATTAAAGTACTTTCACAGCGTTCGCGTGAACAGGTACAGCGAAACTCTATCGACTGAGGATCATACAGTGTGACATCTTCTTCATGATATAAACGATGCAGTATTTCTTGGACATCCAGAGTGCATAATTCTTCGCCTTTAATCGTTGCCGTCAATTGTACTAGATGATCGAACATCTCATGACTTTCATCATCGGCAGCCGGTAAAACTTGCAATAACATTCCACCGACAGCAGGTTGCCCATCGACGTCACAAGAACGAATAAATAAACGCGTAGGCAGTTGCTCAGATTGACGGAAGTAATTGTCAATACAATCAGCAACCGTATCACCATCGAGAGCAACAACACCTTGATATCGTTCACCTTTGGTAGGCGTGATAGTAATAACCATATAGCCATTACCCATCATTTGTTTCAACGAGCTACCTTCAACTACAGGGCCATCGATACGTGCCACACCGCGCATCTGCTGTTGGTTATTACCATTAATTACCGCTAATTTTACCGGGCCATCACCTTGAATCTGAACGGTGATATCACCATCAAACTTCAGCGTAGCGGTTAACAAGCTTGTCGCGACTAATAACTCGCCCAGCAACTTTTTTACAGCCTGCGGATAATCATGATTTTCTAAAATTTGATGAAAGGTTTCACTTGCCGAGACAACTTCCCCGCGAACGGAATGCCCTGCAAAAATAAAACGGTGGAGTTGATCATGTTTAGCCATAATATCTCTCTTTGCTACAGCCATCCTTCAAGATGACTCATTGGAATTTTTATGTTTGATTTTAATCAGTGTGCGGCGCTCTTTTTTATCCGGACGACGTTCGGGATGAGGCATGGTTAACACATTCATTTTTCGCGCTAAAGCCATTTTTTCGCGCTGATTAATACTCTCTTCAGTTTCACGGTACAGTTGCTGTGCCTCTGGCGCACTTCTGCGCTGACCACTCACTGATAATACTTCAATAACACGCTCATCATTGCCTTGGCGCAGCTTTATCAACGCATGACATTCAACCAGTTTTCCCGGCTTGGTTCTCTGTCCATTATAATGAACTTTACCGCCATCAATCATATCTCTAGCTAATGAACGCGTTTTATAAAAACGCGCAGCCCACAGCCATTTATCTAAACGGACAGATTCAATATTTAACTGAGTTTTCATGATACTCCCCGGCTCAAAATCACTTATCAGGCAAGGCAGAGACTATCATAACCCGCGCTATTAACGCCAACGGATAGGAGGATAGGCTGCATTAAAACAATTATCATAATATTGTTGAATATTACGTAATCGCTTCTTGTTAAGTCTGATTCGATTAATGACTAAAAAACCATTCAATAGTGCACTGCCAATTAAGATTAAAAATAGCAATGTACTTCCCATATAACGCGTCAATGTAGTGGTATCTGGCTCACTGTGCAGGATAATACGGCGAGTGCCATTTGCATCTAATGACAAGTGCGTAATGATGCCTTGGATTTCAAAAGGTGTATGCATTAAAATATCAGATAACCGCTGTAATTCATGCCAGCGATGTAACGGCGTCATTTCATTCATATTATTTGATGAGATAAAATCTACCAGCGGTTTTCCCTCATCACTAATCAACAATACCCCCCCGGGAGGTGGACTGTTTAATCTAACTGACGCTTTCTCAACTTCTTGCCTGATGTATTTATATGTGGTGGCTTCGATCAGCTTTTCCAAGGTATCAGCACTTCCAGTACGTAAAATTACATTCGCATTTTTCAACTTACCTTGTTTAGCTTCAGAGACTAACAATAGCCAATCGCCTTTGCTAGTAAGATTAGTCAATGCATTTTTTAATTTTTGGCAGTCATTATCCTGTGGGCATAATTGATTAGTTTTTAAAATAATTTCAGAAAAGTCATCCAGAATATTCATTCCTGATTTTAGGATTTCTTCCTGCAACTGAGGATTAATATTACGGGCATCGTCATTGTTCGGATGCAATTGCCGCTGTATCTCAGCTAATAAACTTGCTGCCGTATCAACCACTGGAGATTCAGGTATCGGTAAAGAATTTAAGTTATTCCAATAAATACCGGAGCAATCAAACGGTGAAAATTGAGCTTCTTCCGCCGTCGCTAAATTTGGTGGCATATAACACATACCAACCCCTTTTGCGCTTAATGAATCGCCGACTTTTAGCGGTAAGGTTTCTAGCTCAGTAAAATGACTTACCTCAATAGTGTCAGTTCCGGATAACCACGTGAAACCTAATTTTAAAGGCAAGTTTATCGGGCTATAAACTAGCATAAGTATTAAAACCAACAGACTTCCTATCATGATCAACATATTTTTACCGTATTTTCTATACGGAAAATAGCGCTCTTCTTCATTCAACGATAAATATTGGCCTTGGCGTAATACCTGCCCATTAGAATACATATCAATATTTATAGCTTGATCTAATTCATAATGAATATACGGTGCCCAATGCGGTGGATAAATAAGATCGACACTGCCTAACGATATATTTGGCGCCTGTTTCTCATTAAACTCACCAAATAATTCCCAACGCTTAGGTTTTCCTATAATGCACTGTACATCTTGATATTTTTTCGGCGTTAATCGTAGATTAAATAAACAAAGAATACTGGCAATAAACAGCAATTCTGCCCCAAGCATCATCCAATGTGACAATATAGGAATCGCTGTCAACGCAAAAAAACAAAATAAAAAACTGGCACAAAGTAATCCCGCACCTATCCATCCTGAAGATTGATGTAAGCGATACTCTTCCGGGGTTTCTTTGCGGATTTTCATCACTTTAATCGTTTGCTGCCCGCCTTCTTGAATCGCTGCCGGTTCAGGTAACGCCATGGTAGTAGACAAAGATACGGGTAATTCTCGCATCAAATCTTTTATCGAGTAGTTATTAACCGAAATAATTAAAGGTAAGTGGTTGGTATCCACCACCTCCATAACATTTTGCTGTTGCAGATAGGGTTCAAGTTGATAAGGGAGATGAACTTCAACAGTATCAATAAAATAACGCCAAGTATGATGTTTATCATTATGCAAATTAAACCGGGTTACCGAATTACATACCGTGGTAATAATCGCATGCTTTCTAACTACACTAATAGGTTCTTGATAAGATAGCGTAATTTTCGATTTATCAGGTTTGTTAATCGGTTGATAATCTTGTAAATATTGATTTATCGCCTGATATTCAGAATCTGCAATCTTACGAAAAGAAGGAGTGGCTTGTGAGGGAATACTGCAGATACCATGATGCCGCCTCCGTTTAAAAAACAATAAGGAAGCCATTATACAGAGACTAATTATAATAATAGCCAATATAATGAGGTAGTTAATCATTTTATCCCCAGCAAAAAACTTCAATGAGCAGCATAGCAATCACTATATCAACCCTAAATAAGTCAATTCCTATTCTTTATATAATTTTAATTTTATTAACAATAAGTTACATAATAATTTCTATTATTAACATTTTAAGAATGTCACCTATCTGTGCGCTATATTAACAGCTTTTAGCGGGCAATTAATCCTTATCAATTGTTTTGATTATCAAGCATAGTCAATTAAACTCAATCGAATACCTCATTCACTCACGATGAATTTATTCTGCTAATATTACTCGCGGATTTTGCCCAACGATTCAGGGATAATTATGATAGAACTCCAAAAACCTAAGATTTTGAATATTAAACATATCGCCCGTTCAAATCTATTCAGTATTCAATCGGTTGATCTTGAATTCAGTAATGGCGAAAAACGAGTTTATGAGCGAATGACGCCTGCCAAGCGCGAAGCTGTGCTCATTGTACCCATTATTGATAACCATCTGATCCTAATTCGAGAATATGCAGTCGGCATTGAAAACTATGAACTAGGCTTTCCTAAAGGTGCTATCGACCCCGGAGAAACGCCACTTGAGGCTGCAGAACGAGAATTGAAAGAAGAGATTGGCTTTGGAGCTCATAAAATGGAACAGATGGCCAAATTAACCATGTCTCCGTCTTATTTTTCCAGCAAGATGAATATCTTAATAGCCCAAGAATTGTATAGTGAAAAATTAGAAGGTGATGAACCTGAACCACTGCAACAGGTTCGTTGGCCACTTGAACGAATGATGGAATTGCTCGATCATCCTGATTTTAATGAAGCCCGCAATATCAGCGCATTATTCTATACTGAGCGCTATCTTAGCGGTCAAAAATGACCGCTAATTTACAATAATAGCGCATAAACTGACCCCCATAACTGGCGGTCAGTCCATTCTAAAATAACTCTTGGCTCTCACCATTATCTTCAAAAATCGAAGTACCAACCTCTTCAATCGCATAGTCTTTTGGCTCAGTACCTTCAATAAAATACTCTTTACGAGTACTCGAAGAACTTCCGGTTGCCAGCTTACCCGTTTTACGATCAATAGTTACGGAGATAATACCTTTCGGTGGCGCCATCATAGTTTGCGGCACGCCTTCTAGAACAACTTTCATAAAGTCATCCCAAATTGGTTGTGCACTCTTAGCCCCCGCTTCACCACCACTGGCAGCAGTACGGCCTAATGAGCGTTTGTTATCATCAAAACCAATCCACGTCGTCGCTACGATCCCCGGTCCATAACCAGAGAACCACGCATCTTTTGAACTGTTTGTTGTTCCGGTTTTCCCACCAATATCTCGACGGTTGTTCAGATCACGCGCAGCTCGCCAACCCGTACCTGACCAGCCAGGTTCACCATAAATATTGGTCATCATGGCATCACGAATTAAAAACGCTAACGGTGTACTGATGACATGAGGCGCATATTGCTGTTCTTTATTATCTTCATCATCCAGTGAGGCAATATCTAGCTCAGCTTGTGGTTCAACAACAGTCACCGGTTTATCAGACTGAGCTACATCTTCAACCGATTCATCTTCAACAATATTGTTGTTAATTGATTTTTCTGTTTCACCATAAATTACTGGAATATCAGTACATTCAGGGCAAGCAATTTTAGGCTTAGCTTCAAAAACAATCTCATTCTGACTATTTTCTATTTTGCTAATAAAATAAGGATCAACTAAATAACCGCCGTTTGACATGACAGCGAACCCACGAGCCATTTGCATCGGTGTAAATGAAGGTGCGCCAAGTGCGAGTGCTTCAGTACGTACAATATTTTCACGCGGAAATCCAAAGCGAGTTAAGTAATCGGCAGCATAATCAACGCCCATCGCACGCATTGCTCGAACCATAACCACATTTTTTGACTGCCCTAAACCTTGACGTAAACGGATTGGTCCATCATAACGTGGTGGTGAATTCTTTGGTCGCCAATCCGAACCAGCGCCTGCATCCCAACGACTAATCGGCACATCATTTAATAATGAAGCCAGCGTTAATCCTTTATCCATCGCCGCGGTATATAAGAACGGTTTTATATTAGAACCGACTTGGCGTAATGATTGAGTAACACGATTAAATTCACTCATATTAAAATCAAACCCACCCACGAGAGCAGTAATCGCCCCATCATGTGGATTTAATGCAATCAACGCACCGTTAACATCCGGAACTTGTGCCAACCACCAGCTGTCCTTAACTTGACGAACCCAAATTTGTTCCCCCGCTTTTACAACGGAATCGACCGAACGCGGTGTTGGCCCTTGTTGATAATCAGAAATAAATTTACGAGCCCAGCGTACTCCCGCAAGCGATATTTGTTCTGTTGATCCATCCGCTAACATAACCTGAGCTTGATTCGCATCGGTACTCATCACCACTGCGGGCATTAATGGCCCATACACCGGTGATTTTTTTAATACACTGGTAATTTTTTCCGCATCCCATGCTGGTTCTTGCGCTGTCCATAGCACCGCAGTAGGCCCGCGATAACCGTGACGAATATCGTATTCAATTAAATTATTACGCACGGCATCAGTGGCAGAAAGCTGATCTTTTCGAACCACGGTGGTATAGACTTTATAGCCATCAGTATATGCATCCTCACCGTATTTTTCATACAATGCCTGACGTGCCATTTCAGATAGATAAGGGGCTGAAAAATCTATTTTTGGTGCGTGATATGACGCTTCAATATCTTCACTTTTGGCTTGTTCATATTGAGCTTGGTCAATATATTTTTCTTCCAGCATACGACTCAATACGACATTACGTCGATTCACCGCACGCTCATGTGAATACAGCGGATTAAATGTCGATGGTGCTTTGGGTAATCCGGCAATCATCGCAATTTCGCTCAAGGTCAGTTCATTGACCGATTTACCAAAATAGACATACGCCGCAGCACCCACACCATAAGCACGATTGCCGAGATATATTTTATTAAGATACAGCTCCATGATTTCATCTTTGGTAAAAATCTGCTCAATTCTTATTGCCAAAAATGCTTCTTTTGCTTTACGCATCAAGGTTTTTTCAGGACTTAAATAAAAGTTTCTCGCCAGCTGTTGAGTGATTGTACTCGCCCCTTGAGAAGCATGCCCTGAAGTTGCCATCACAGAAACTGCGCGGAAAATACCAATGGGATCAATACCATGATGCTCGTAAAAACGACTATCTTCTGTCGCGATAAAGGCATGTACCATTAACGGTGGAATTTCGTTTAATGCTAATGGAATACGGCGTTTCTCACCATATTGAGCAATTAACTCACCCTCTGCACTGAAAATCTGCATCGGCGTTTGTAAGCGGATGTCTTTCATTGCTGCAACATCAGGTAACTCAGCTTCGACATATTTATACATGCCAAATACAGAAGCGGCTCCCAAAACAATGCAACAAATGACAATAATGAAAAGATATTTTACGAACTTCACCTGATAATTTCCATGCTCAACATATTAGAGGGGATTAGATACAGCCGGCGCGTAGTATAAAGCTTATACAAAGCAATAGAAAACCTAATTTATAAATCGATAATATGGAAATTATCTATGTATTTACAAAAATGGCGCATTGGCATTGACCTATCATTAAATAAAATTCAGCTAGTTGCGGCAAAAAAACAACGCGATAGATGGTATTTATGTGAGTGTTGGCAGCAGGACCTACCTGCCACAATATTCAATGAGACAACGCCGATAATACTACAAAATATTTTGACTAAATGGCGTCAGAAATTACCGAAATCTTGCGATGTTCGCTTAGCTTTTCCGCTATTGCGTACAATAAAGCATCAGTTTGTATTATCAGAACATATTTCACCCAAAGAACCTGAATTCAGCTGGTATATACAATCACAGACCAAAAAACAATTCCCAATGAATGCGGATGAGCTTATTTTTGATTACCGAATTATAGCGCAGAACGTCTACCTTAGTGGAGCACGTAAATCAGATATTATTTTTTGGTCCGATCTATTAAAAATTTGTGGTTTTGATCTCACCACAATTGATATCGCCCCCAATGCATTACGTTATGCGGCACAATATGCCGGCATACCCGATGATAGCTGGTTAATCTATTATCGAGATAATGAATGGCTATGGGCAGGCCCCACTCGTCAACCGGGCTGTTATAACTACGCAGTCACCGCAGAAGTACCGACATTTAACCAGCTAATTGACCAACTCCCTACCGATTCTTCGACAAATACACTGCCAATATACTATATCGGCGATAAATGCGAACCTGCTGCTTCGCAGCACTGGCAACTGCATCAAGCATTTTATCAGTTGGCGACTAAGCTCCCTCACCAATTGGGTGATTTTGTTATCGCAGCAGGGCTAACTTTGCGACCGGAGGATAAATAATGCTACAAATCAATTTATTACCTTGGAGAAATCAGTATCTAAAATTACGCAGGAAAAAATATCTTCTTACGGTTGGATGGCTAATATCGAGTTTTCTAATCATAATTATATTCGCTGAAAAACGGCAGCGATTAGCGATAAATTTGCTGAATCACCAAGTTACCGAGATAAATAATACCCAGAAAAATCAGCATACGCAGCTTAAAGCGCTTCAACAACAACAGCGCCATTATGACCAATTACAATTGTTATCTGTCTCACAACACCAGCAACGACTGAAGATCCAACAACATTTAGAGTTACTTAAAAGCTTACCTCAACTATTACCTCCTAATAGCTGGCTAGATAAACTATCGCATCAAGATAACCAACTTGAATTAAATATAAACAGCTATTTACTCTATGAGATAATGACGTTAATCACTGATTTTCAACACTCTCGATTATTAACTCATCTATACCCGCATCAAATGAAACGCTCTACCTTAGCTATCAATCAACTTTCATTAAAAGCCTATTGGCAGGGTATAGAAGATGCAGATATTCAATAACCTCTCTCTTTGGTATCGGCCAGCATGGCAAATAAACCTAATTATGACGATATTCATAATGTTTATTTCTATCGGCTATTATTTGTTCTTTTGGCACAGCCACGAGGAAACCATCAATCAACTGCATATTGAGATACAACAACAAAAACTTTTACTGCAACAAGATACTGATGCTATCCATCAGCTACCAACCACCCAACAATTTAATTCGCAATATGAGCAACTTAAACGCCGGCTACAAACACAGCCAATAAAGGCGATTGAATTAATACATCTATTAAAAATACCATTAGATAAATCAGGCGTAACAATCAATCATTGGCACCCAATATCAACGACAGAAAATCAATATTACCTTGAAATTTCAGGTAATTATTTCCAAATAATTAACTTTCTCGAACTGGTGGTACAAGCAATACCCACATTAATTTTAGATAAATTACTATTACAACCAAGGAAGGGAGAATTATTTGGATTATTCACACTGACGTTATTCAAGGATGAAAAAAATAATGCATCGGAACAGTAATTTATTAACGCTATTATTAACTTTAATACCGCTGGTAGCCGTAGCCGTACAGCTCCCACTCAAAGATCCGTTTCAAGCTCCCGAATTTCAAGATCAACGGTCGTTAATCTCAGTAACAAAGAGCCTTGATCCTCCTATCACAATAGAGGCACCGATCAGTCGGCAAATTATTAAGTTACTCACTATTGACGCAAAAAAAATTGCCGACGTCCTCAAAAACTACCAACCGCCTATCTTATCAAGACAAGCAAAAATAACCGTCGATAGCTTTACTAATAGTCTTATTTTACAAGAAAACACCGACAACTTACCGCTTATTATCAACTGGCTAAAGGAGGCTGATGTCCCCAACCAGCAAGTCCAAATAACTGCCCATATTATTAGTAGTGGGCGAGAAGCCCTACAAGAGTTAGGATTAAACTGGGGAATGTCTGGAGAAGGCAGTGCCAGCAATATCGCCGACAAATACACGCAATATCAAATCAATACTGGTAGCTTAGCGCTAAATTTGCTTAAAATTAAAAATAGTTTTTTGTCCGTAAAATTAAATGCGCTAGAGCAGAAAAAACTCCTCACTATTATTGCTAGTCCGAGATTAATGGCCTCTCATAATAAACCAGCCAGCATTAAACAAGGTACTGAAATTCCTTATGTTACTTCTCAAGATGAAAAAAATAATAGCGCCGTTCAATTTAAAGATGCCGTGCTGGGTATGGAGGTTACTCCGTCCATACAACGAAATGGACAAATTTTATTACTGCTCAAAATTAGCCATAATTCACCTAGCGCGGCTTTAACGCTCGGTGAAAATAAACATTTATCGATTAACAAACAAGAAATAAATACTTCAGTCACAATTAAACATGGTGAAACCTTAATTCTTGGTGGTATTTTTCAACAAAAACAAGAAGAAACAAAACTTTCAGTTCCATTTCTTGCTGATATCCCGCTGCTGGGTAAGCTATTCACAAACACTGATGAACAAGTGAGCCGTAGAGAGTTGGTGATATTTATTACACCTCATTTGATTGATATTTAACCTGATATTTTTTTAATTGTTATAATTCAACAAGTTGATATCAAAAAAGCCTTCGGTTTCTAGGGTTATGTTTCATTTCTTTCGTAAACCTGACCGGATAAATTTGACGCTGGGACAGATTTATCATACAAGGTTACCCATTGAGTGTTTTGACTAACATCGGCTGAAAAAACAAACAAACTGCTATTTAATAAATAGCGGTTAAAATAATTAGTTTGAAAATAAACTGACATACTGATTTTTACGTACAATTTCGCGTACAATATTGATGGGAAAGACACAATTTATTGTGTACCCTCTTCAATAAAGGTAAAAATCAGACCTGTCAACACAGGATCGTCACTTTATTGTTAAACTGGCTTATTTATATGGTTGCAATATAGGCTGATGTACTGAGATAATTTTATCATCTGAGCTCACTTTATCACTCATGAGGTTTCAGTTTAGGTCCCGCCGCTAATTTTATTGGCGGGGCGGGTTATCATTAACGAATAATCTTAGTAATACCAAAAACATGGCAGAGAAACGCAATATCTTTCTAGTTGGACCTATGGGTGCCGGCAAAAGCACTATTGGTCGCCAGCTGGCGCAACAGCTCAATATGGAATTCTTCGACTCCGATCACGAAATCGAGCGACGTACTGGTGCAGATGTAGGCTGGGTATTTGACTTGGAAGGTGAAGAAGGCTTCCGCGAACGTGAAGAAAAAGTCATTAACGAGCTCACTGAAAAACAAGGCATCGTTTTAGCAACCGGTGGCGGTTCGGTGAAATCGAAAGAAACCCGTAATCGTCTGTCAGCCCGTGGTGTCGTTGTCTATTTAGAAACCACGATTGAAAAACAATTAGCTCGTACTCAACGTGATAAAAAACGCCCTCTTTTACAAGTGGATGAGCCAGCGCGTGAAGTGTTAGAAAAACTGGCCGAAGAACGTAATCCACTGTACGAAGAAGTCGCTGATATCACTATTCATACCGATGAACAAAGCGCAAAAGTAGTAGCAAATCAAATTATTGATATGCTGGAAAAAAACTAGTCCCGCAGATTGTTTATTTTAGTAGCAATGAGCAAAAGGTAAACGCGACATGGAAAAAGTAACTGTGACTTTGGGTGAACGTAGCTACCCAATCACCATTGCATCTGGATTATTTTCACAAACAGATGCTTTCCTGCCTCTAAAATCTGGGCAGCGAGTTATGATTGTCACAAATGAAACCCTCGCACCGCTGTATCTCGAAAGTGTTACACGCACCTTAGAAAACCAGGGTGTAAAGGTTGATTCTGTTGTTTTACCCGACGGCGAAAAGTATAAATCATTGTTGATAATGAATGATGTTTTTACTGCATTGCTCGAAAAACATCACGGCCGTGATACCACCCTCATTGCATTAGGGGGTGGTGTGATCGGTGATTTAACCGGTTTTGCAGCTGCAAGCTACCAACGTGGCGTTCCATTTATTCAAGTTCCGACAACCCTGCTTTCACAAGTAGATTCGTCTGTTGGCGGAAAAACCGCAGTCAATCATCCTTTAGGTAAAAACATGATTGGGGCATTTTATCAGCCCACATCAGTGATTATTGATCTCGATTGCCTAAAAACATTACCAAAACGAGAGCTATCATCAGGTCTCGCAGAAGTGATTAAATACGGCATTATTCTTGATGGAGAATTTTTTGCCTGGCTAGAAAATCACATTAACGAGTTGATGATTCTGGATAACCAAGCAATGGCCTACTGTATTCGCCGTTGCTGTGAACTAAAAGCGCAAGTCGTTGCTTCTGATGAAAAAGAAACCCGTGGATTACGAGCTCTGCTCAATCTAGGACATACTTTTGGTCACGCCATCGAGGCCGAGATGGGTTATGGAGTTTGGTTACACGGTGAGGCTGTTTCCGCAGGTATGGTTATGGCGGCAAGAGCCGCTGAGCTTGCGGGCATATTTAGTGAAGCTGATACCCAACGAATTATTACACTACTACAACGCGCTAATTTACCCGTCTGTGGCCCTACAGAAATGACTCCTGACGATTATCTTCCTCATATGATGCGAGATAAAAAGGTCATGGGTGGAAAATTACATCTCATTTTACCGACCCAAATTGGCGATTCTGAATTACGTGCAGATATTGGCGCAGATATCGTTCTACAGGCGATCAAAATGTGCCTTCCATAATTAATTAACTGATATAAACCGTATTGTTAGAGAAAAAACATCAATAAACAGCAATGTTTTTAAATCCCTCTAGCGAATATGGCTTAAAATCGTTAAATTATACGCTCGTATTATTATTTATCTGTGTCATCCTTACATTCCCTTATTTTTAGCGGGTGAAAGTAAGGTAAATACAGGCTATAGCCAAATAATTTAAGGCTGCGGTCAAGCGCTCAACAACGCTATCACGATAAACATAAAAATTATGTGATCCAGATAGTTAACATAGCGAACGCCTCTGCAACTTGAGATATCCGGGTATATAATCAATCTTTCTTTTTTATAGGTTTATAGGTGAAAATTGTGGGGGGCGAAATGGACGAGTTAAAACCAGAAAATCAGTCACAAGGACAAAATGACTTGCGGCCTGATACTTCAGACCGGCCGACTGGGCGTCCTCGCCAGCCTGCCAGTAAACAAAAGCCTAAATTAACGGTTTCACGCCAACATATTATGATTGGGGTCGGTGTACTGGTATTGTTATTGCTCATTATTGCAATTAGCTCTGCGCTAAAAGCGCCGACTGAGCATGAAAAGCAACAAGCAAATACGACGACTGAACGGAATATTGACTTATCGTCTTCTTCATCGCTAGCCAATAATCCAACGCAAGGACAGCCTCAAGAAGTCACTATGCCACCAATTAGTGGTACGCCGACACAGAATCAATTGCCATCTCAGCGACAAGACCTGGGTGAACGCGTTGAAATTCCTGGTGATGTCGCTGACGCTTTACATCAAGGTCAAAATTTACCGGTTGTAAATCAACAACAAACATTGCCACCCCAAGTAGTACAACCGGTCACTCCTGCTGTAACACCAAAAACAACGCAACCGGTAAAATCAACCAAAACAGACACTAAACCACAAACAATTACTGAGAAAAAACCCGTAACGCCAGCAAAACAAGCCACCAGCAGTATCAACGGTGGTCAAGGTGGGAAGCTAATGGCAGCCCCAGTAACTAATTATACGTTACAGCTCAGTAGCGCGAGCCGCTCTGATACCTTAAATGCATTTGCGAAACAAAATAAACTGACTGACTATACCGTTTATAAAACTGTTCGAAATGGACAAACTTGGTATGTTCTCATCCATGGTAACTACCGTTCGGTTAATGAAGCGAAAAATGCTATCGCGACTTTACCAAGCGCAGTTCAAGCCAAAAAACCGTGGGTTAGAAATATGAAACAAGTTCAACAAGATCAGAAAAAATAATCATTTTTTAACGTGGGCGCACTACTATGCTGTCCTGACAGAGTACTCAGTATTTACTCTAAACGTTCGTAACTATTTGACGGCATGAAAAAAAGACGCGCTTTCTTAAAATGGGCAGGCGGTAAATACCCTCTGGTTGATGATATTAAACAACATCTTCCTGAGGGTGATTGCCTGATTGAACCCTTTGTTGGTGCAGGCTCTGTATTTTTGAATACCAGCTATGATTCCTATATTCTGGCAGATATTAACAGTGACCTGATCAATCTATATAACACAGTAAAATTCCGTACAGACGAGTTTATCGAACAAGTTCGAGCTGTCTTTACGCCTGAATTTAATACTTCAGAACAATATTATTTAATGCGTTCTGAGTTTAATCTATCTCGAGATCCTATACGCCGTAGCGTACTTTTTCTGTATCTAAACCGCCACTGCTATAACGGTCTATGTCGATATAATTTGCGAGGTGAATTTAACGTTCCATTTGGTCGTTATAAAAAACCTTATTTTCCAGAAGATGAATTATTGTGGTTTGCGGAAAAGTCACAAAATGCGATTTTTGTGACGCAAAATTATCGCGATACACTGCTTTCAGCACAATCTGGCTCGGTTGTCTATTGTGATCCACCGTACGCCCCATTATCTGAAACTGCGAATTTTACCGCTTATCATACTAACAGCTTCAGTGCTCTTGAACAGCAGAACTTAGCTCAGTTAGCCTATTACTTGTCATCAGACCGCAAAATTCCAGTTCTGATTTCAAACCATGATACTCCCGCAACACGAGAGTGGTATCATCAAGCTAAACTGCATATTGTTAAGGTTCGCCGAACGATTAGCAGCAATATATTAAATCGTAATAAAGTCAATGAGTTACTTGCTTTATATAAAGATAACCCTCGGTATAAAACAAAAATAGAGCTGCTCGATAAATAACGACCTCATTGCCGAATAATTAATAGGGTGATGAGTGGCCGAATAATAATTGGAGACGATAATGAAAGATTTTCTGATTGCCCCATCTATTTTATCTGCTGACTTTGCAAGATTAGGCGAAGATACAGCTAAAGTACTGGCAGCCGGTGCTGATACTGTCCATTTTGATGTCATGGACAATCATTACGTCCCTAATCTAACTTTCGGAGCGCCAATTTGTAAGGCGATACGGGATTACGGAATTACCGCGCCGATCGATGTCCATTTAATGGTTAAACCGGTTGATCGTATTGTTCCTGATTTTGCTAAAGCGGGGGCGAGTCATATTAGCTTTCATGCTGAAGCCAGCGAACATATTGACCGCACATTACAGCTGATCAAAGAGCACGGTTGCACTGCAGGTTTGGTTCTCAATCCAGCCACACCACTAAGTTGCCTTGAGTATGTCATGGATAAACTCGATATGATCCTATTAATGTCTGTCAATCCAGGCTTTGGTGGTCAATCGTTTATACCTCAAACACTGCATAAGTTGCGTCAAGTCCGTAAACTGATCGATGAGAGTGGGTATAATATTCGTCTTCAAGTTGATGGCGGGATTAAAGTAGAAAATATTGCCGAAGTTGCTCAAGCTGGGGCAGATACTTTTGTTGCAGGCTCAGCTATCTTTGGTCAGTCTGATTATAAAACCGTCATCGATGATATGCGAAAAGAACTACAGAAGGTGTCACGATGATAAATAAAATCTCAAAAGATATCAAAGCAATAGCGTTCGATCTTGACGGTACTCTAGTCGATAGTGCCGGAGGCTTATCTGATGCATTAGATAAAGCGCTAGTTGAACAAGGTTACCCGGCGGCAGGTAAAGAACGCGTTTCTATCTGGGTTGGTAATGGCGCAGATATTATGGTGGAACGAGCACTTAAATGGGCCGGGGCACAAATAACACCGGAGCTGCAACAAGCAACGCGTGATAGTTTTGATAAATATTATGCACTTTCAGTGACAACCGGTAGCAAACTGTTCCCTGAGGTAAAAGAGACCTTAGCTGAGCTCGCCAAACATTCACTACCATTAGCGATCGTGACCAATAA
Organism: Moellerella wisconsensis ATCC 35017; assembly: GCF_001294465.1. GTDB lineage: Bacteria > Pseudomonadota > Gammaproteobacteria > Enterobacterales > Enterobacteriaceae > Moellerella > Moellerella wisconsensis. The sequence continues at coordinate 10,087 of NZ_LGAA01000007.1, read as the reverse complement.
GCCAACAGCATTCATTGCACCATTACTCAAAAAATTAGCTATAGATAGCTATTTTTCATTAGTCTTGGGCGGCGACGATGTCAAACAAAAAAAACCTCATCCTGCGCCGTTATACCTAACCATGGGGACTTTTGGGTTACGCAAAGAAGAATTGCTTTTTGTTGGTGATTCCCGTAATGATATTCTTGCAGCACAAGCTGCTGGCTGTCCCTGTGTAGGGATGACCTATGGCTATAACTATGGTGAATCAATCGCACTCAGTGAGCCTGACTGCGTATTAACGCACTTTTCAGACCTAACTGCTGCGATTGGCTTATCATCTTCTAAAAATTAAGGACATATAAAATGAGTGATCCCACTGCAAAACCAGCCCAGAAACCTATCGTATTCAGCGGTGCTCAGCCTTCTGGTGAATTAACTATTGGTAACTATATGGGAGCGTTACGTCAGTGGGCACTGATGCAAGATGATTACGACTGTATCTACTGTATTGTTGACCAACATGCAATTACTGTGCGCCAAGATCCAACGCAACTGCGTCAACGGACTTTAGATACTCTCGCACTTTATCTAGCCTGTGGTATCGACCCAAATAAAAGTACTATTTTTGTTCAGTCGCATGTTCCGCAGCATGCTCAATTAGGCTGGGCATTAAACTGCTACACTTATTTTGGTGAGTTGAGCCGTATGACTCAATTTAAAGATAAATCATCTCGCCATTCTGAGAATATCAACGCAGGATTATTCGATTATCCCGTCCTGATGGCAGCAGATATTTTGATTTATCAAACTAATCAAGTCCCAGTAGGTATCGACCAAAAACAGCATTTAGAATTGAGCCGTGATATTGCTCAGCGTTTTAATGCCATTTATGGTGAAGTATTTACCGTGCCAGAGCCTTTTATTCCTAAAGGTGGTGCTCGCGTTATGGCACTACAAGATCCAAACAAGAAAATGTCTAAATCTGATGACAATCGTAATAACGTGATTACATTATTAGAAGATCCCAAATCTGCGGCGAAGAAAATCAAACGTGCAGTAACCGATTCAGAAGAACCACCTTGTGTACGTTATGATTTAGAAAATAAACCGGGTGTATCTAACCTATTGGATATTCTGGCGGGTATTACCAATAAAACCATCGAGCAATTAGAAACTGAATTTGCGGGTCAAATGTATGGCCATCTTAAAGGTGCAGTTGCTAATGCTGTGGCAGAAATGCTAACAAGCTTACAAGAGCGCTATCATCATTTCCGTAACGATGAAGCACTATTGAATAAAATTATGGCTGATGGTGCAGATAAAGCCGCACAACAAGCCCAGAAAACGCTAGACAAAGTCTATGATGTTATCGGTTTCGTAAAACGCCCATAATTTTTCTGACTTAATATTATCTGCCGTAAGATATTTTGAGTTAAATGCTAACAGGCGACTCCTAGTAGAGTGGCCTGTTTTTATTTTATTATTTTTTATCCGCACTCATGATCTATGGTTAAGACCTAAATGATCTATGGTTAAAAACTAATAAGCTGTGGCGAATAAATTATTCCACATTAACCCATTCTTCATCAACTGACTTCTAATAACGTTCTTGCCTGATTAAAACGGCTACACAAACACAGTTTGATCACTAACGATCAGGATATTTTAATGACTGATCTTGATAAAAATTGCCTATTAGCCAAATTGAGTTAGAGATTATGTCATCCTTAATCGTGGCCAAATAAGCGACGATTAAAATCTTCAATGCGCTTATCTTGAATACGCTTCTGCATGGTATAACTCCAACTAGCTGATAATCCACTAGCAGAAAGTAATCGGCGATACAGACTCATATCAAAAGGTAGATGAAAAGCAATAGCGATAGCCTCTTTGACTGAAATATCACTATTACGACTCAGCAGCTGTAATGAAGCATTTGCGCTAACAGCCCCCCCTTTTATAACGCGATATAACCATCCACAACGACCGCTATTTTGTAAGGTTAATGAGAAATTTTCTAACCCGGTCATTCGATTCAGTTTATAACAGGGTGAACGTGGTTGAGTCACTTGGATCATCCCGTCTCCCCAGCGATAAATATCCCCAATAAAGACATTCTCTTCATTCATACCAGTTGTAGATAGATTTTCACCAAATGCAGGCGCGATAAATAAATCAATTAACTCAGGGTAGCATTGGCTCCAATAATGATAATGTTCGGCCGGATATTGGCAAAGCGCTCTATCGGGTCCCCCATGAAATTTTTTTTCAGCTTGCTCATCTCCCGCAAGACCCAGAGGTAATAATTGCAGTAATCCCCCGACTTGATGTTTATCTATTCCACTGTTACCGCAATGCCCTGTAGGTTGAACTTTTCCAATAAAGACTTGAGGATGATACTCCATTAATTAGTCTCCAAACGACATCAAAATAACGTTGAGAATGAGATCATAAAGAAAGGTATCGAAGATAACAACGAGGTTAATTAAGTTTAGGATATAGTGGGATTTTTAGACTGGATTATAGAGAAGAACCTTAGTTTATTAATAAAAAATGCATGGCTAAAAAGCTCAGCCATGCAAAAATATTTATAATTAATCGGGCTAATTATTTAGCATCAAAGCGTTTAGCTGCTTCATCCCAGTTAACTACTGACCAGAAGGCTTTAATATAGTCAGGACGACGATTTTGATATTGCAGATAATAGGCGTGCTCCCAAACATCTAAACCGATGATCGGATAACCTGATACGCCAGAAATAGCCTCACCCATTAATGGGCTATCTTGATTCGCGGTAGAAACAACGGCTAATTTACCGGTATCATTCAATACTAACCATGCCCAACCTGAACCAAAACGGGTGGCTGCGGCAGCTTCAAATTTAGCTTTAAATTCATCAACACTGCCAAAATCACGTTCAATAGCTTGTTTTAATGCACCCTTTAATTCGGTGCCTAATTTCAAGCCTTTCCAGAAAAAACTGTGATTTGAGTGCCCACCCGCATTATTGCGTAAAAAAGTACGCTTATCCGCAGGAACTTTATCCAGATTTTTAACTAACTCATCAATGTCCATACCCGCAAATTCAAGTAATGATTCTAATGCTGTATTCGTATTATTTACATAGGTTTGATGATGTTTAGTATGATGGATTTCCATTGTTTGCTTATCAAAATGGGGTTCCAGCGCATCGTAAGCGTAAGGTAAAGCAGGTAATGTATAGCTCATATAATTGTCTCCAGTAACTTATAACCCTTGATATTCCAAATTGAAAACGAACATCAATCCAAATGTTTTGAATATATCAATTTACCTATTAGTAAATTTTTATATCCTGTGAGTCAATTGTCATTATAGTGATTTTAACATTAATGAAAATCATTATCATATCCATTATGGTATTGTGGGTTTATAAGTCAACTAAATTTACAGCCTAATTTAGTGATACATATAGAGATAATGGGTAAAAATCTAGACAATAAGCTAATTAATTTAAAATTAATAGCTTTATAAACCACTCAGTCATTACGCACTAAATGTTTAATCTGAGAATATCGGTACATTTAATACGTGATCTTCCGCTCAAAATAAAAACAAATTCTTAATTACAGCTTTAGTTAACTATTTTTTGACATACTATTAACATCTGGAAGGAGATAAAAATATGACAAAAATAACTAAGCATCCGATCTCAGCTGACATTATTAATAACGCCCTGATAACCGAACAACAGTACCATGACGAATATCAATTATCCCTGCAAGATCCCGACGCGTTCTGGGGAGAAAAAGGAAAAATTGTTGATTGGATTAAGCCCTACACTCGGGTAAAAAACACCTCTTTTGATCCCGGCCATATTAATATCCGCTGGTTTGAAGATGGTACTTTAAATTTAAGCGCTAACTGCCTTGATCGTCATTTAAGTCAACGAGGCGATCATACCGCAATCATTTGGGAAGGCGATGACCCTTCTCACTCTAAAAATATTACCTATCGTGAACTTCATGCTGAGGTGTGTCGCTTTGCCAATGTATTAAAACAGTGCGGTATTCAAAAAGGCGATGTGGTTGCTATCTATATGCCAATGGTGCCAGAAGCAGCAGTAGCTATGTTAGCTTGTGCACGTATCGGAGCGATTCATACCGTTATTTTTGCTGGGTTTTCTCCTGAAGCAGTTTCTGGCCGAATCATTGATTGTAAAGCAAAATTAGTGATTACTGCCGATGAAGGTCTTCGTGCTGGCAGAAGTATTCCATTGAAAAAAAATGTCGACGATGCCTTGCTCAATCCTCAAATCACCACAATTTCAAATGTCATCGTTTATCGTCGCACCGGTAACCAAAAAAATTGGGTTAATGGGCGCGACTTGTGGTGGCATGAACTGATGCAAAATGCCAGTAATGATTGTCCGGCAGAAGAAATGAATGCCGAAGATCCTCTATTTATTCTCTATACTTCAGGCTCAACAGGGAAACCTAAAGGCGTATTACACACGACGGGAGGATATTTAGTTTATGCCTCGCTAACCTTTAAATATACCTTTGATTATCATGATGATGAGGTCTACTGGTGTACCGCCGATGTCGGCTGGGTTACCGGCCATAGCTATCTGCTCTACGGGCCGTTATCGAACGGCGCTAAAACGCTAATGTTTGAAGGTGTCCCTAATTATCCTGCTGTTAATCGCATGAGCCAAATTGTGGATAAACATCAAGTAAATATCCTCTATACCGCTCCAACCGCCATCCGCGCATTAATGGCAGAAGGCGATAAAGCGATCGAAGGCACAAACAGAAACTCTCTACGGATATTAGGCTCCGTAGGAGAACCAATCAATCCTGAAGCGTGGGAATGGTTCTATAAAAAAATGGGGAATAGTCGCTGCCCAATAGTAGATACATGGTGGCAGACAGAAACCGGTGGCTTTATGATAACCCCATTACCCGGTGCTATCGCCTTAAAACCCGGCTCTGCGACGCTGCCATTTTTTGGCGTACGTCCAGCACTCGTGGATAATATGGGCGAAATTATTGAAGGCGCACAAGAAGGAAACTTAGTCATTGTTGATTCTTGGCCCGGTCAAGCTCGAACACTTTATGGTGATCACTATCGTTTCGAACAAACCTATTTTTCAACTTTTAAAGGTATGTATTTCAGTGGGGATGGCGCCCGTCGCGATGATGAAGGCTATTATTGGATTACCGGCCGAGTTGATGATGTACTGAATATCTCAGGGCATCGATTAGGTACCGCAGAAATTGAATCTGCTTTGGTCTCTCACCCTAAAATTGCAGAAGCAGCGGTTGTAGGTATTCCTCATAATATTAAAGGACAAGCTATTTATGCTTACGTCACTTTAAATCATGGCGAGGAGCCTTCCCCTGAGCTCTATACTGATGTTCGCCAGTGGGTACGCAAAGAAATTAGCCCAATTGCAACGCCAGATATTCTTCACTGGACAGATTCACTGCCTAAAACCCGCTCCGGTAAAATTATGCGCCGCATCTTGCGTAAAATTGCTACCGGCGATACCAGCAATCTTGGAGATATATCGACATTAGCCGATCCAAGTGTGGTTGAAAAATTATTAGAAGAAAAACAGTCCATGAACATGCCATAACGCCATGCCATAGATACCACCGAGTACACATATTCCACTATTTATTATCAATGACACACTATAGGCTACTGAAAAGTAGCCTGTACAACCACACCGATAAAAAATAACAGAGGAGAAACTCTGATGAATGATACTGTTTATCAAGAGATAGAAAATAACCCTCGCTTCAAAGAATTGGTCAAAAAACGCAGTCGTTTTTCATGGTCACTGTCCCTCATCACATTAGTGCTGTATGTCAGTTTTATCTTTCTTATTGCCTTTGATCCTAGTTGGCTAGGGACACCCATATCAGAAGGTTCATATATTACCCGTGGTATTCCCGTTGGCGTTGGGCTAATCGTAATTTCATTTATTTTAACCGGACTGTATGTTATTCGGGCTAATGGTGAATACGACCGCCTCACGAGTGAAATTCTTAGCGAGGTGAAAAAATGACAAAACGCCTTCTAATACTACTGGTATTGGCACCAGTAATGGTGAATGCGGAAGCACTAACCGGTGATGTTGAGCGTCAACCCATTAATATTCAAGCGATCATTATGTTTATGATCTTCGTCGGATTCACACTTTATATTACCTATTGGGCATCAAAAAGAACCCGTTCACGTACCGATTATTATACTGCAGGGGGTAAAATAACCGGATTTCAAAATGGTATGGCTATTGCCGGTGATTTTATGTCTGCCGCATCATTCTTGGGAATTTCAGCCCTGGTATATACCTCTGGATATGATGGCTTAATCTACTCAATCGGTTTTTTGATTGGCTGGCCAATTATTTTATTTCTGATTGCAGAACGTCTACGCAATCTGGGACGTTATACTTTTGCCGATGTTGCTTCCTACCGTTTAAAACAACGCCCTATTCGTATTCTTTCCGCTGTCGGCTCATTAGTTGTCGTTGCGCTTTATCTGATTGCTCAAATGGTTGGAGCCGGAAAACTAATTGAACTGTTATTCGGCTTAGATTATCTCGTCGCCGTAATTATCGTCGGTATATTAATGGTCATGTATGTACTCTTCGGGGGTATGCTAGCCACCACATGGGTACAAATAATCAAAGCGATATTATTACTAGCAGGAGCAACCTTCATGGCCATCATGGTCATGAAATATGCCGATTTCAACTTTAATACTTTATTTAAGCAAGCCGTTGAAATACATAAAAATGGTCAATCAATTATGAGTCCAGGCGGATTGGTTTCCGACCCTATCTCTGCGCTGTCTCTTGGGCTAGCATTAATGTTTGGTACTGCCGGGCTACCGCATATTATTATGCGTTTCTTCACCGTCAGCGATGCTAAAGAAGCACGAAAAAGCGTATTCTATGCAACTGGATTTATTGGTTATTTCTATATTCTGACCTTTATTATTGGCTTTGGCGCTATTGTTCTCGTCAGTGCTAATCCCCAGTTTAAAGACGCAGCAGGCGCATTAATTGGCGGTACCAATATGGCAGCAGTTCACCTTGCTGATGCGGTTGGCGGTAATTTATTTCTCGGTTTTATTTCTGCAGTCGCCTTCGCAACAATTCTCGCCGTCGTCGCTGGATTAACTCTTGCAGGTGCATCTGCGGTCTCTCATGATTTATATGCCATGGCGATAAAAGAAGGTAAAGCTAACGAAAAAGACGAGCTTAGAGTCTCTAAAATTACCGTAGTGATCCTCGGTATTGTCGCTATCGGGCTAGGAGTTTTATTTGAAAAGCAAAATATTGCCTTTATGGTTGGCTTAGCTTTCTCTATCGCAGCCAGTTGTAACTTTCCAATTATACTGCTTTCAATGTATTGGAAAGGACTAACAACTCGAGGGGCACTGGCTGGGGGCTGGTTAGGATTAAGTACAGCAGTTATATTAATGATCCTTGGACCAACAATCTGGGTCGGTATACTTCATCATGAAAAACCGATCTATCCCTATGAATATCCAGCTTTATTTTCAATGATTGTGGCATTTTTCGCTTCTTGGCTATTCTCAATAACCGATAATTCATCGCAAGGAAAAGCAGAAAAAGAGAAATTTAGAGAGCAATTTATACGTTCTCAGATTGGTTTAGGCGCAGAGCAAGGAAAATCTCACTAATACACCTTATCTCAACAACAGGCTCCTGTTGTTAAAATTTAATTTAGCGGGAACAATGAAGCGCATGAACGCGCTTCATTGCCCATAGAAATAAATCTCCAATAAAACCTGCTTAACTTTACACTCCTCGAAAAAAAACATAACTAATTGATAGTATTATTTAAATGTTACTTGTTGGTTTTTTCTATTAATGATTTTATACTTTCAGAGTTTTTCCGAGTCCAAAAGCATTGTAATAAAAATTAGTTAATGTTTTACTCACAATCTTATTCAAAGGAATTACCATCGTCATATATGTCTAAAATATATATTTTTCTAATCGTGTCTATAGTCACAATATTGCCAGTATTTTTTTCTGGTGACTTAGCTCTTGAATATAAAATAAAGATGACAATATCAGGGCTATTACTTGTTATATCGTCAGCTTGGTTTTATAAATTTAAAATAGGAAAAATATATACAGTCTTCGCCGCGTTACTGTGGGCATTAAATCTTTCAACCTCTTTTTTCTTCTATAAAGAGCATGATATTGGTTTTTCTTCAACAATTGCCGAAACTGTAATTAATACCAACAGTAGCGAAGCTGCGGGTATGCTCTCATATAATAAATATTATATTCTATTCTTTATTTTTATGAGCTTAACCTATTACTTATCAGTAAGATGGTTATCATTTTATACTAGCAACAAACAAGGTAAATATGGCCTTATTCTTCTTACTGGATTTTTACCCTTAATTTTTATTGATTATTATGCTATTGATAAAAATCAAAAAAATAATCTAATTGCTACTGAACACTTTTTTATGGGAACCCCATTTTATAATGCCTCAGCGATGGTAAGATCACTCCATGATGTACGACAAATAAAAAAAATAGCAAATATTAATATCAATTACAAATATCAAAAAAATGATACTGATATAGAGACTTATATTCTAATTATTGGTGAATCTACCCGTCGTGATCATATGCAAATATATGGTTATCAACACCGTAATACACCAAATCTAGTTAATCAAAAAAATAATATCTTATTATTCACACAAGCGATCTCTCCTGCACCAGTTACCTTACTTTCAGTTCCAATCTCATTGTCTAATATACAATATGAACAACTGAATGATAAAAGCTACTATGCGGACAATATTATCAGCTTAGCTAACCATGCTGGCTTTAAAACTTTTTGGTTTAGTAACCAAGGTAAAGCAGGAAAAAGCACCAGTTTAATCTCAGCTATCGCCCATAAATCACAAAATAGTCGTTGGCAAAATACCATCACTTATGATGAAGATTTGCTCCCTTATCTGGATAAGGCGCTACAAGAAAAAGGCAAAAAGCTGATTGTTCTTCACTTATATGGCAGCCATGAACCTGCATGTAATCGCTTTCCTGAGAAAAGATTACAACATTATAGTGATAATCAAGATGATAACTGTTATGACAGCTCAATCGCTTATACTGATAGTATTATCGGTAACATCATCAATAAAGTAGATCAACAGAAAGCATCTATTCTATATTTTTCTGACCATGCCTTACAGCGCATAGATAATAATGGCGATATTAGATATCATCATGGTGTTAATAAAACTAAAAAAGAAGCTTATCAAATTCCCTTATTAATCTGGTACAGTGACAAAATAAATCAACAAAAAAGAAAAGTAGGCAATATTGATCATCCAGTTAGTACTGCTAATAATTATTTTCTTATTAGTGACTGGCTCGGTATTATTCATAAGGAACATAAACAAATATGCTATTCAGCATTAAGAACATGTTTTAACGGTAATACACCAATCAGAGTATTAGATGGCAATAAAAATATTTTGGATTATCAACAATTACCCTCAGAAAAAAATATAATTCTTAACGCTCAATCATCAAAATAAGCATCCGCAAAAGTGAATAAACATAATTAATTTTATTTAATAGGTAGTAGCATCGTACTTAGACAAATAACCTCGCTCTTATTCTATATTGTCAATTATCAGTATTACTCAATATCTAACTTCTAATATTCACAGATATTAACTAAATTTTTGCGAAATATAATTCCACATTTTATTAAAAACTCATTTCTCATATAAGCAGAACATTTAAAAACCTAAAAAATATATGCCACATAACCGAGTACAATGCGGCTTTTTATCAATAATTTCAATCGGCTGTATTAAGTGACATGATTTTTTCACTATCGAGGAAAGCTGTTTTTTAAAAGGATCTTTGTGCTCAGTTTTTACTTATATGAATACAGAGGGAGTAAGGAATAACTTTCTACAAGCCTGATGTAAATCTGACTGAATATAGACCGAATATAAATAAATCCACTTATAATCATCAGATAATTAATTAAAGCATATAAGAAAATAATGTTACATACAGAACTTTAGCACAGAAATAATA
>NZ_LGAA01000006.1 GCF_001294465.1 Moellerella wisconsensis ATCC 35017 | reverse complement strand
TTGCGAGGTGGCGTATATTACTCTTTTCATTCAGGAAGTCAAGCATTTATTTTCAACTTTCTTTCCGAACTACTTCGACCATCACCTCAATCATCTCGCTGTTTTTCAAGGCGCTTACTGCGCTTTGGAACTTTCAAACTCAACCGTTCGGCCGGTTTGTCGTGACAACGGAGCGCATTATAGGGGCTGAGATTTTTCTGGCAACTGTTTTTTTGAATTAATTTACTGTTCGCGTTTTTTTTCAACAAAATGAATTAAAATGCAGCTAATTGGGTAATAATTAGTTTATTTCAGCAGTATTAGCCTCGTGCCTAAAGTAAGATCTAACGTAAGATAAAGGTCAAAAGTAATAGTAGAGAGTCTATATGCAATTTACCGAACAGAAAATCGCCTCAGAAAAAAACCTATCTTATTTAATTGCAGAGCAATTAGGTAAGAAAATTCTTTTTGGTGATTATCCTCCTGAAAGTATTCTTCCTGGGGAGTTAGAACTGTCCGAGCAATTTCAAGCTAGCCGAACAGCCATACGGGAAGCAATCAAAATGTTAGCGGCGAAAGGTATGCTATTACCACGTCCACGTATTGGCACGCGAATTATGCCCTCGGCAAACTGGAATTATCTAGATCAAGACCTGTTGAAATGGTGGATGAGTGGCGATAATTTGAATCATGTTATCCAACATTTCCATTTTGTACGGTTAGCTATTGAGCCACAGGCTTGTTTCTTGGCCGCATTACATGCCACAGAACAGCAAAAACATACGTTACAACTTTTCGCCATGGAAATGGCGCAGCTAGATAAAGAGTTTGAACGTCAACGCTGGATTGAAGTAGATTATCAGTTTCATCAAGCTATTTATCATTCATGTGGTAATCCATTTTTAATTTCTTTCGCCAGCTTATTCCGTTCGGCCTATCAAAATTACTTCGATGCTATAACTAAAGATGAAGTTATAGAAGTAGATACACACCAACAATTAGTTAATGCTATCGTTGCTGGTGAAGCACAGAAAGCGTTTACTATTTGCCATGATTTACTAACAACCGCACGTAACTAAAGATAGAAAGAAAATATCAGCGAACGTTACTTTTATCGCATCACTTATATGTACAGGTTATTCAATGTTAAAATCAGCTCAAAACATGTCCGGTTTGCCTTGGATTGCCGCCATGGCTTTTTTCATGCAATCACTAGATGCGACTATTCTTAATACCGCATTACCTGATATCGCAAAAAGTTTAGATCATTCCCCCTTAGCCATGCAATCTGCAGTTATTAGCTATACGTTAACTGTCGCATTACTAATCCCGGTGAGTGGATGGTTTGCAGATCGGTTTGGGACTCGGCGCGTATTTTTACTGGCGGTATCTTTATTTTCTTTTGGTTCCTTATTATGTGCTTTATCGCCCTCATTATCCTTTTTAGTCACATCGCGAGTGATTCAAGGTATTGGCGGAGCGATGATGATGCCCGTTGCACGCTTAGCATTATTGAGGGCCTATCCACGTAGTGAGTTATTACCTATTCTTAACTTTGTCACTATGCCTGGATTAGTTGGGCCAATATTAGGTCCATTACTCGGGGGGATCTTAGTTACCTATGCAACTTGGCATTGGATTTTTATCATTAATATCCCGATTGGTATTTTGGGTATTCTCTACGCCCTAAAATATATGCCCGATTTTAAAATGCCAAAACGCTCGTTTGATTTATTAGGTTTTATTTTATTTGGCTTTGGGCTAGTGATGTTATCTGTGAGTCTTGACCTGTTCGGGAATAGAGCTTTACCTCGATATATTCCTTATACAGTTATTTTGGGAGGATTATTTCTTCTTCTACTCTATATATTCCATGCTCGTCGGGCTAAAAATCCTATTATCCCGTTAAATCTATTTAAAACGCGGACATTCACTATTGGTATTAGCGGTAATATTGCCACTCGCTTAGGTACTGGCTGTATTCCGTTTCTTATACCTTTAATGCTGCAAGTAGGATTTGGTTATGAAGCCGTTATTGCTGGAATGATTATGGCGCCTATGGCGATTGGATCTATTTTAGCTAAATCCACAGTAACAGGCATTCTTACACGTTTTGGCTATCGAAATACCTTATTTACGATTACCTTAATTATTGGTTTGATGATAGCTCAATTCTCATTACAGTCACCGGGTATGTCTATTTATATGCTAGTGATCCCTATGTTCTTATTGGGATGTGTAATGTCAACACAATTTACCGCCATGAATACCATTGCTTTGGCTGACTTAACCGACAATAACGCCAGTTCAGGTAACAGCATGTTAGCTGTCACTCAGCAACTAGCGATTAGTTTCGGTATTGCCGTAAGTGCTTCAATCTTAGGTTATTTTGAAGCTCAACAGGAAAGCAATACGGTCAGCGATTTTCACTATACCTTTATTACTGTTGGCGTGATCACCCTGTTTTCTTCATTTGTCTTCTTACTATTACATAAAGAAGATGGACAAAATCTTATTAAAAGCAAAACAACTAAGACTAAAGCCAGTTAATAATAAATTAGTTATCGCGCTTCACTGACTGACGCTCAATCAATTTGGGCGTCAGTACTGAAATAGTTGATTCACTGTCTGGGTTATCTAAACGATACAATAATTTTTCTACCGCTAATTTACCTAATTCATCTTTAGTTTGATGAATAGTAGTTAATGGGGGGATCATATAAGATGCTAAATCGATATCATCGTAGCCAATAATAGAGATATCATCTGGAATAGAAATACCGCGCTGAAATGCAGCCTGATATGCACCTACCGCCATCGCATCATTACCCGCAAAAATAGCCTGTGGTGGCTGAGCAAGATCCAGTAATTGATTCATGGAATCAAATCCCCCAGAAAATTCAAAATCACTGACCACAATATAATCTTCAGGCACCGCTAATGAAGCCTGTGTCATCGCTTGTTTAAATCCTTGCAATCGGTATTGCGCCGGTGATTTATCTTGTGGTCCAGCAATACAGGCAATACGAGTAAAACCCGATTCAATTAAATAACGCGTTGCTATCTCTCCACCAAGCAATGAATTATCCTGAATAATATCGCCCTCAGAACCGTATGGCGACCAATCCATCATCACTGTTGGTACCGCGGGATATCGTTTTAATATCTCAGGTGAAGGCCCTTGGACTTCAGTACACATAATTAATAAACCATCAACCCGCTTTTGTAATAAGGTTTCTAAGCTATGATCCATTCGGTTTAAATCCCCTTCTGTATTACAGAGAATTAAACTATAGCCCCGCTCATAGCAGCTACGCTCCACTCCTCGCACAACCTCGGCATAAAAAGGATTATTACTAGCTGTCAGTAACATACCGAGCGTATTGGTACGATTCATTTTTAAGCTACGTGCTAACGCGGAAGGTGCATAATTTAATGCATCGATAGCTTCATTAACTCGTTTAATGATACTTTCGCTGACAAATCGATTTTTATTGATCACATGTGAAACGGTTGAAGTTGATACTCCCGCGACACGCGCCACATCTTTCATAGTTGCCACAAACTAATCCTGTTCAGATAAAAAATGATCTATCTCGTTGCGCCAAGGTACAGATGGTTGAGCCCCTCGGCGCGTAACAGCTATAGCCGCCGCCGCATGGGCAAAACGAATCGCTTGCTCATCAGATTTACCTTCTAATATGGCCGTCACATAAGCGCCATTAAAAGTATCTCCCGCAGCAATCGTATCGACAGCATTGACCTTAAACCCGGCAATAATTTTACCTTCATGCCCTTGCTGACTAAACCAAACCCCTCGAGCACCTAAGGTAATAATTACTTTTTCAATTCCTTTTTGATGCAGAGCCGCTGCCGCTTTAGCTGCCCCTTGTTGATCATTAACCGCGATTCCGGTCAATAATTCAGCTTCTGTTTCATTTGGCGTGATGACATCAATTAAAGCAAGTAATCTATCTGGTAAGGCGCGAGCCGGGGCTGGGTTTAAAATAATTTGAGTTTGATGTTGTTTGGCGATTTCAGCAGCCCGCTGAACTGTCTCTAACGGGGATTCTAATTGCATTAATAACGCCGAACTTTGTTGTATATGATGCTGATATTTCATCAATCTATCTGGAGTTAAATGTGCATTCGCTCCGGCATTAATGCCTATTACATTTTCCCCCTGCTGATTGACGAAAATTAAAGCGATTCCGGTAGTTTCACTGTTGATACTATCAATACAATCAACACAAATATTATCTGTTTTTAACTGGTTAATGATATTTTCGCCGGTACTATCTTGCCCAACACAAGCAATAAATAAGGTGTCTGCGCCACTGCGCCCAGCAGCAACCGCCTGGTTTGCTCCCTTACCGCCGAAAGCGAGCTGATAATGGTGCCCTGTGACCGTTTCTCCCGGTTGAGGGAACTGATCAATATTTAAAATATGATCAGCATTAATGCTACCTAACACCACCAGCTTAGCTGTTCTCATAACATTTATTCCTTGTGTACGACCGCCATCAAATAATGGCGGTCTAGTTTAAGCGAGCTTATTTAACGATCAGTTCTAATTCTACAGGCACCGTTGCTGCCACTTTTTCGCCCTTCAGTACTTTGTCTGCAATCTGAACACCTACAATACCAATTTGGTCTGGACGTTGCGCGATAGTTGCCCCCATTTTGCCACTTTTGACCACTTTAATGCCGTCAGTTGTTCCGTCAAAACCAACCACTAAAACTGGGTTATTGCCTGATGTTTGGATAGCACGCATCGCGCCCAGAGCCATTTCATCATTCTGAGCAAATACCGCTTGTACATCAGGATGTGCGGTCAGCAAGTTTTGCATAACATTTAAGCCTTTAGTTCTATCAAAATCAGCGGGTTGGCTAGCCAGAATATTAAATTTATGCGCTTTTGCTCCAGTATTAAAACCTTCACCACGTTCACGGGCGGCAGAGGTTCCTGAAATTCCTTCTAATTGAATAACCTTAGCATTTTCACCTACTTGGCTAGCAATAAAATCAGCCGCCATTTCTCCTCCCATACGGTTATCAGAGGCCACATGGCTCACCACCGTACCTTTATTCGCAGCTCTATCTAAAGTGATCACAGGAATATTGGCTTTATTGGCCATTAAAATAGAATTTCCTACCGCGTCAGAATCAGTCGGATTAATCAATATTAATTTGGTACCACGCACAGTTAAATCCTGCACGTTAGCCAGCTCTTTAGCTGGATTATCTTGCGAATCAAGGACAATCAGCTCATATCCCAATTTATCGGCTTCTTTTTGAGCACTATCTTTCATGGTGACAAAAAATGGATTATTTAAGGTTGAAATAACCAACGCGATATTATCTTTCGCCAGCGCATTCGCGCTGATTGTCGCGCTTAATACAACGGCTGAGAATAAAGTAGCAAATTTATTAAGTTTCATTAGGGTATTCCTGTAGAGGTAAAGGTTATTTTTTATTATCAACAAGTACAGCCAGCAAAATAACAACAGCTTTTACGATCATTTGATAGTTGGAAGAGATGCCTAATAGGTTGAGCCCATTATTTAAAAATCCGAGGATCAGCGCACCAATCAATGTTCCGACAATTCGCCCTTTACCTCCGGCTAAACTCGTCCCACCGAGAACTACGGCTGCAATAGCATCTAACTCGTAGCCATTACCTGCCATAGGTTGTGCAGAGGATAAACGAGCCACTTCTATAATACTGGCCAGCGCCGCTAATAAACCGCACAGGGCATAAACAATAATTTTAATTCGATCGACATTAATACCGGATAATCGAGTCGCAGATTCATTGCCCCCCAATGCGTAAATATAACGACCTAAACGAGTATGGTGCAGCAAATACCATGCGGCAATAAACACCAGCAGCATGATCCATATCGGGGTCGGAATACCCAAAGGACGCCCAATTCCAAACCAACCAAATAAATCGGCATTATCACTAAAGCCGGTATTTATTGGGCTACCATCCGTATAGACACGCGTTACCCCACGCAATAACAGCATCATCACTAACGTGGCGATAAATGCCTGCACTTTACCTTTAGCAACGATAATCCCTGTACAGGCACCAATTCCCGCCCCTAATGCCAAGGCACCAGCAACCGCCACCAGCGCATTAACATCAGCATCGACCATTGAAGCGGCCACAGCACCGGTTAGAGCCAGCAAAGAACCAACAGATAAATCAATCCCTGAAGTTAAAATAACTAACGTCATACCCACCGCCATAATAGCGTTGACTGACGTTTGCTGGAGAATATTAAACAGGTTATTCACAGTAAAAAAGTTAGGGCTCAGAGAAGAAACCACAGCAATTAATACGCATAAAGCGATTAATGATTTTTGTTCCATCAGCCATTCTTTTGTAAACCAACGTTTAGAGGCTGTCCCGCTATTTGAACTCATAATGATAACTCCTGAACTGAGTCGTATTTTTTACCCACCGCGGCAGCCATTAACGCTTCCTGAGTGGCCTGTTTTGCATCAAACTCACCACTGATATGGCCTTCATGCATAACCAAAATTCGATCACTCATTCCCATAACCTCTGGCATTTCAGAAGACACGAGAATAATACTCAGCCCTTCTTGTTTGAATTGATTAATCAGCTGATAAATTTCTTTTTTCGCACCAACATCTACACCACGAGTAGGCTCATCTAAAATCAGCACCTTAGGACGTGTCATTAATCCTCGAGCAATCGCCACCTTTTGTTGGTTCCCACCGGAAAGATTACCGATTGTCTGATCCATCGATGGCGTTTTAATATTAAATAAACGGATAAAATCACCCACGGTTTGCTGCTCTTCCTTGTGGTTTAATGTTCCCCCAGAGCGACTAAAATAACGTAATGCTGTCAATGACATATTCTCTTTAACCGACATTCCTAGCACTAAGCCATCACGTTTTCGATCTTCAGAAATATATACGATGCCATTATTAAGCCCATCTTGAGGAGTCCCTAAACTTAAACTTTTACCATTCAGCTTGATTTCCCCGGTCGTTTTCTTGGCTGCGCCATAAATAATTTTCATTAATTCACTGCGCCCAGCGCCCATCAATCCTGAAATTCCTAGGATTTCACCGCTTTTAAGCTCAAAACTGGCATGAGTTACACCAGGACCAGAGATATCAGTAACTTGTAATCGCAGCTTACCAACAGGTACGTTAATCCGTGGATATTGATCTTCTAATTTACGTCCAACCATCATCTCTATCAGCGTCTCTTCTTGCAGTTCGCTAACTGGTTTCTCGGCAATAAATTGCCCATCACGGAACACCGTCACATCATCACAAATCTCAAAAATCTCTTTTAATCGATGAGAAATATAAACAATTCCGCATCCTTGAGATTTCAGCTCGTTAATCACGTTAAATAATGAGGCTGTTTCTGTATCGGTTAATGCGTCGGTAGGTTCATCCATAATAATAACTTTGGATTCAAAACTAAGAACCTTAGCAATTTCAACCATCTGTTGTTCACCAATAGAGAGATCGCTAATTAAACTGTGGCTGTCATAACGCAGGTTAAGTCGCTGAAGTAGGCTGTCAGCTTGGCTAAACATCTTTTTCCAATCAATCAGTCCAAAACTGCGCACGAACTCACGACCGAGAAAAATATTTTCTGCAATAGTAAGCTCGGGAATTAAATTTAATTCTTGATGAATAATACCGATACCCGCTTCTTGTGAACTTTTCGGTCCTTGAAAAGCCACTTCGTGGCCTAAATAAGTGATAGTTCCCGCATCTTTAGGATAAATACCAGTAAGCACTTTCATCATTGTTGATTTACCGGCACCATTTTCACCCACCAGCGCCATAACTCGGCCGGGATAAACATTTAATGTAGCGCCGGATAACGCTTTAACGCCGGGAAAAGACTTATCAATGCCTGTAAGCGCTAATAAAGGCTGCATATTCACCTCAGAAGGTTACGCCGGAGCAGAGAATAATATTGGCGTACGGAGTACATTCGCCGGTTCTTACAATCGCTTTACTCTCTTTGGTCATCTGTTTTAAGGCTTGATGACTGCAATAAATAATTTCAATTTTATTATTTTGCTGAATTTCTAACGCCTTTAATCTCGCTAAGATTGCATGCTCAACATCAGGATTTAATTGCGTTATCTCTTCTGCCAGTATTGCTTTTTCAACATACAGTTCATCAGTTATCGCAGAAAATACAGGCATAAATCCTGGAAGTCCGTGAGTAATGGCGACATCAATACGTTGTGACCCATGAGGAATAGGCAATCCCGCATCGGCGATAGTAATGTGATCTGTGTGACCCATATGCGCAATTACGGCGGATATCTCCGCATTTAATAAAATACCCTTTTTCATTTCCTATCCTCAGTGAGCGAAACGTTTCGCTTTCTTTGATAGTAGGATAAAACGTAAACAACTCAACTAACTTATTTCATATTTGTGATCACTATCGAAACGTTTCGTTCGCGTAAATAGAGAGAGAAAAACTAACTTATTGAATAAGTTAAAGCTGAATCGTTTTTGTTATTTTACTGAGTGACATCAAAGAAAATAACGAAATAGATTGCACATAAGGATATTCATCGCTAAAAATAAAAATAATTGAAATGACAATAACGTTAGTAGCTTTTATAGCAGAACACCTTACAACGCATGATTAACCGGTATTCTATTGTTGTCTGAGATAACAGGGAGGAATACTATTAATAACCATTTAATTTTATTGATATATTTTCAGAGCAGTAAATTGATAAGGAACGGAGATGCAGTTAGCAGAACGTATTGCCCAACTGAGTAACTATTTAGAAAGTGGCTTATATGAACGCCAGCAAGCGATCCGCTTATGTTTACTTGCCGCCCTTAGCGGAGAAAGTGTTTTTTTACTCGGCCCTCCAGGGATAGCTAAAAGTTTAATTGCTCGTAGGATGAAATTAGCGTTCAGTAATGCGAAAGCGTTCGAATATTTAATGACTCGTTTCTCTACGCCCGAAGAAATATTTGGCCCCTTGTCTATTCAGGCATTAAAAGATGAAGGCCGTTATGAAAGACTGGTTGAAGGCTATTTACCCGATGCTGAAGTGGTATTTTTAGATGAAATCTGGAAAGCAGGTCCCGCAATTCTTAATACCTTGCTAACCGCGATTAACGAAAGAAAATTTAGAAATGGTCATACCGAAGCCAGTATTCCAATGCGTTTATTGGTTACTGCATCCAATGAATTACCGGATGCAGATAATAGCCTCGAAGCGTTATATGACCGTATGCTCATTCGTATTTGGCTGGATAAAGTTCAAGAAAAACAAAATTTCCGGGCACTGCTTACTAATAAGCCATTAAAAGAAGATAAGTTAGTTCCTGAGCATTTGAAAATAACAGATGAAGAATATCATGCGTGGCAATTAGCCATACCGCAAATTACGCTGCCCGATCATTGTTTTGAAATTATTTATCAATTACGCCAACAAATTAGCGCCGGTGAAAAAACAGTCTATGTGTCAGATAGACGATGGAAAAAGGCTATTTATCTTTTACAAGCCAGTGCATTCTTTAATGGCCGAACGGCTGTCTCACCGTTAGATATTATTTTATTGAAAGATTGCTTATGGCATGACCATCAATCAATGAAGTTATTCCCGACACTTATTTTAACCTTATTACAGGAAGAAGGTTGGCATCAGCGTAAAATTACCCGCAGTATTGAGCAACTTTATCATCAGTGGGTCGCCTCAACGCAGGATAAGCAACAGCAACAAGCATTTAGAGTCATAAAAAATAACAGTATGTTCGGTCGAAAAGCCATTTATTCGCTGCCCGATCATATTAATGAAGAACGATTGACTCTCTTTCTGCATACTCCACTGCATCTACATGAAATAAAAGTTACTTTTATTACCTGTGATAAAAAATCTCTAGAAAACTTTTTAAATAAAGGAAATACACTCTCAGCACATTTAAATGGAATTGGCTTTACACAAGAGATAGCAGCTGAGATTAATAGTCAAAATCAACTGCAATTATTAGATATCAGTCGCCAAATATCGACACTGTATATTCAAGATAAAACTATAGAGACTAAAACCGATGATAATAAAGAATGGCTATCAAAACTAAATGATATTCAGCATGAAATTCAATCACAGCGGTATCAATTTGAGCAGCAACAACCTTGCTTATTTATCGAAGATAGTTGGCTGGCAGAAGTAGAAAGTAGTTTCATCAAAGTAACGGATAAATTAATCCAGTTACGCTCACAGATTATAGGCTGATTATGTTAAGCCTCGCGACATTAGATCTATTACTTTCCGTTAATGAAAGTCAATTAATTGAAGAGATCGTTATTACACTGCTCGCAACCCCCCAGCTAGCTGCATTTTTTGAAAAACATCCGCGGATCAAAACAGCGCTATTAAAAGATCTGTCTAGCTGGAAAAAGGATTTAAAGCAAAAATTACAAGAGACATTGGTTCCTCCACTGTTAGCCGAGGAATTTAATCTTTATCAGAGTATTATTGGTCAATCAACAGCAGAGTTTCAGCAACGATTACCCACAATTATCGAAAAATTACAGCAACTTGATTCTCCTTTTTATACAGAAGCTAAAAAGTTACTTGCTAGCCCATCCGCTAATCCTGCGGCGCGTCAAGCACTAATTATTCAGAAATGGCGAGTAAGTTTAATCTTACAAGTTACGACGTTGCATACCGAGTTGCTGGAGCAAGAACAACAGCAATTATTGGCGGAGTTACAATATCGCTTGGCATTAAGTGGCAATTTAGAAGAAGTTTTCGCTGAAAACGAGCAATCAGCCGGTCGGCTATGGGATTTAAGCAAAGGGATTAATATATCTTCTACTTATAATGACCAATTATTAATGCGTTATAGTGAATTTTTACAGCAGCAACCTGAACTTGAAAAATTAGCGCAGCTATTAGGTCGAAGTCAATCAGCTAAAATATTACCTGAAGAAAGCCCGATATTTGAAGAAGTAACCGTATTCGAAAATGTCCCAGAGACACAACCAGAGCAAGTCAGTGGTATTGGTCAAAGTGATGACATATTACGTCTATTGCCAGCTGAACTGGCGATGCTGGGTATCGATGAATTAGAATTTGAATTTTATCGCAAGCTGGTGGAAAAACGTCTATTGACCTATCGTCTACAAGGGGAAAGTTGGCAGCAACGCCAAGTTTTACGCCCGATCGTTCATCATAATAATGAACAACAACCACGAGGCCCTTTTATCGTTTGTATTGATACCTCTGGGTCGATGGGGGGATTTAATGAACGCTGTGCCAAAGCTTTTTGCCTCGCATTAATGAAAATCGCCTTAGCTGATAATCGAGCTTGCCATATCATGCTATTTTCAACCGAAATTATACATTACGATTTACTCGCTGCTGATGGGCTTGAACAATGTATTCGGTTTCTTAATCAAACATTTAAAGGAGGGACAGATCTGGCCGCTTGCCTTAAATCTACGATTGATAAAATGGATGGACAATTATGGCAGGATGCTGATGCTGTAGTTATCTCTGATTTTGTAGCTCAACGATTACCGGAAGAATTAATTAAACAAGTCAAAGAGAGACAACAACATAAAAAACACCGCTTCCATGCGGTATCGGTATCAAATTATGGGAAACCCGGCATCATGAAGATATTCGATCATATCTGGCGTTTCGATACCGGGCTAAAAAGCAGACTGCTACGCCGATTCCGTCATTAATTACAGCATATCACTGACAGATTCACGGATTTCTGGTGACCATACGCTGCATTGAACCTGACCAATGTGAGGGCGTTGCAGTAATAGCATCACTAAACGTGATTGACCAATTCCCCCACCGATTGATTGTGGCATTTCCCCGTTAAGCAGTGATTGATGCCATTCCAATTCAAGGCGTTTTTCTTCACCACTCAATGCTAACTGACGTTTCAGCGTTTCTGGGTTAACACGAATACCCATTGATGAAATTTCAAATGCGTCTTCTAATACTGGGTTCCAAACAATGATATCGCCGTTTAAACCAACAAAACCATCATCGTTTTGAGTCGTCCAGTCATCGTAGTCTGGCGCACGCACATCATGATACTGACCATCAGACAGCTGTGCACCAATACCAATAAGGAATACTGCACCTAACTCTTTAGCTATTGCACGCTCGCGGCCTTTAGCATCTAAATCAGGGAAACGTTGTAAGAGTTCTTCACTATGAACAAAGTGAATTTGATCTGGCAGGAACGGTGCCAGACCAAACTCTTTGCTGACAGCTTGTTCTGTTTCTTTTATTGCCTGATAGATTTTACCGACTGTCTGTTTCAGATAAGGAAGAGAACGCTCCTCATCTGCCATCACTTTTTCCCAATCCCACTGATCAACATAGACAGAATGAATTGGGGTTAAGCGATCCTCGTCAGGACGCAGCGCTTTCATATGAGTGTATAAACCCTGACCCGGTTGGAAATCATAACGACCTAACGTTTTACGTTTCCATTTAGCCAGCGAATGCACAACTTCAAACGTTGCTTCCGGAATTGATTTTACTTTTACCTGAACCGCTTTTTCGTGGCCAGAAAGGTTATCCTGAGTACCATCGCCTAAGCGGCTTAAAATTGGACCTTGAACTTCAATTAAGCCCAATTCTTTTTCTAATAAACTTGAAAAATACGATTTTACAAAGCTAATTTGTTGTTGATGTTCGATGAATGATTTTTCCATGATTGACCCCATAATTTGTTTTATTCTCGTTCTCGATGTATTGATTAAGCAACAAAACAGGGTATAAATTCAATATCTAATATCAAAAAAACTAAAAGCCTTTTATATTATTCAAAAAAAGGCAGCAAAAATTAAATATTCAATAAAAATGGAGAGATTTTATGGCCGAAATTTATCAAATCGATAATCTCGATAAAGGAATACTTCATGAATTAATGGCAAATGCTCGTATTCCCTATGCTGAATTAGCCAAAAAATTTGCAGTAAGCCCAGGAACAATTCACGTACGCGTCGAAAAAATGAAACAAGCAGGCATTATTACAGGTACGCGAATTGATATTAGCGCTAAGCATCTGGGTTTCGATGTGTGCTGCTTCATCGGCATTATTTTGAAAAGCGCGAAAGATTATCATACCGCGGTCAATAAATTAGATGCGCTAGAAGAGGTGGTTGAGGTTTACTACACCACTGGGCAATACAGTATTTTTATTAAGGTGATGTGTCGATCAATTGATGCCCTGCAAGATGTACTTATCAACAAAATACAAACCATCGATGAGATCCAATCAACAGAAACGCTGATCTCCTTACAGAACCCTATCATGCGGACGATTACCCCGTAGAAAAAAAAATGTTATAACCACATTATCCACAGGTAGATCCCAGCTCATTCACAGCGTACAATAGCGCTCTTTCAAAAGTCTGGGACATGCCAAAATATGACAAAAGTGACTTTAATAAGTGGCAGCACGATGGGCAGTGCTGAATATGTTGCAGAACATATAGAAGAAGAACTAATTGCACGCGGCTTTGAAACCGAGGTTTTGCATGGTCCTGAACTAGAAGAGCTACCGTTAGAAGGGATCTGGATTATCGTCTGTTCAACCCACGGTGCTGGTGAGCTACCTGATAACATTCAACCGCTTGCTAAACAGATTAACGATCAACAGATCAATCTAGAAAAGGTTAGTTTTGGTGCTGTGGGTATTGGCAGCTCAGAATACGATACTTTTTGTGGTGCGATCCGTACTCTGGATACACTTTTACAGCAAAAAGGTGCGAAAAGAATTGGGGATCGTTTAGAAATTGACGTCCAAAAACACGAAATCCCGGAAGATCCTGCGGGCGAATGGGTTAAAATTTGGGCAAACGATCTATAAATCGGTTAAATAAGCAGCAGTCAGCTGTGGATAAATAACGTATGAACACGGTAACAACCGGTAGTTATCCAAGGTATAACTTTAGGGTCATTCAGTGCCTGTGGATAACTAGCCGTTTTGATCCCAGCTTATACGCAATAGGATCACCGGTCATACACAGTATATGATCCTTTACACTGATATGATCTTTCTATCGATTTTTCACTTATCCACAGATGATCGCGATCCTAATAATAGATCTAATAAAGAGATCTTTAAATAAAAAGATCTTATAAATACTAAGGACAGATCAAACCGACTTGGTGTATCAGCAAAACTTGAGTACTATTCTCCTCCCGAAATGCACAACGTTGCATTCTAACGTTTAAGGTTCACACATGTTTTATCCAGAACAATTTGACGTCATCGTAATCGGTGGCGGTCATGCCGGCACTGAAGCAGCGATGGCAGCTGCACGTATGGGGCGTCAAACCCTATTGCTGACTCACAACATTGATACTTTGGGTCAGATGTCTTGTAACCCAGCCATTGGTGGGATCGGAAAGGGACATCTGGTTAAGGAAATTGATGCCTTGGGCGGCTTAATGGCAATAGCTACCGACCAAGCAGGTATTCAATTTCGGACATTAAACGCCAGCAAAGGCCCCGCAGTAAGAGCGACCCGAGCACAAGCTGATAGAGTTTTATATCGTCAAGCAGTGAGAACAGCTTTAGAAAATCAACCAAATTTAATGATTTTTCAGCAGCCCGTTGAAGATCTAATTGTGGAAAACGATCGCGTAACAGGTGCTGTTACACGTATGGGATTGAAATTTAAAGCTAAAGCCGTTGTATTAACCGTCGGTACTTTTCTTGATGGTAAAATCCATATTGGATTAGAAAATTACAGCGGTGGTAGAGCTGGTGATCCCCCATCTATCTCACTTTCACAACGTTTGCGTGCATTACCATTACGAGTTAATCGCTTAAAAACAGGTACACCACCGCGTATTGATGCAAGAACTATTGATTTTAGCCAATTAGGCATACAACTAGGCGATAATCCTACGCCAGTATTTTCATTTTTAGGCAATAAAGATCAACATCCAGAACAGCTTCCTTGCTATATCACCTATACCAATGAAAAAACACATGAAGTGATCCGCAATAATTTGGATCGTAGCCCAATGTATGCGGGGATCATCGAAGGGATCGGCCCACGTTATTGCCCATCGATCGAAGATAAAGTCATGCGTTTTGCTGATAGAGACTCTCATCAGATCTTCCTTGAGCCTGAAGGATTAACTAGCAACGAAATTTATCCAAATGGGATTTCTACTAGCTTGCCATTTGATGTACAAATGCAGATTGTACATTCGATGAAAGGTATGGAAAATGCGCGGATCATTCGTCCTGGATATGCCATTGAATACGATTTCTTTGATCCAAGAGACTTAAAACAAACGCTAGAAAGTAAATTTATTCACGGATTATTCTTTGCTGGTCAAATTAACGGAACAACAGGATACGAAGAAGCGGCATCTCAGGGGCTATTAGCCGGACTTAATGCAGCGCAGTCAGCCTTTGACCAAGAAGGTTGGTTCCCTCGCCGTGATCAAGCATATATGGGCGTATTAGTTGATGATCTCTGCACTTTAGGAACCAAAGAACCGTACCGCATGTTTACCTCTCGTGCTGAATACCGCTTAATGCTCCGTGAAGACAATGCCGATTTACGTTTAACCGAAAAAGGTCGTGAATTAGGTTTGGTAGATGATGTTCGTTGGGAACACTTCAGCCGTAAATTAGAACTGATAGAAAAAGAGCGTCAGCGCCTGCGTGATATTTGGGTTAATCCTAAATCTGGTAGTCATGATGAAGTAAACGAAATTTTAGCTGTACCGTTATCGAAAGAAGCTAACGGCGAAGATCTGCTACGCCGCCCTGAAATGAATTATACCTTGCTGACATCGATTGATCGTTTTTCACCAGCATTGAAAGATCCACAAGCCGCAGAGCAAGTTGAAATCCAAGTAAAATACGAAGGTTACATTGCGCGTCAGCTCGAAGAAATTGAGCGTCAGTCACGTAATGAAAATACTTTATTACCCGTTGATTTAGACTATAAACAGGTTAAAGGATTATCTAATGAAGTAATCGCTAAGCTAAATGATCATAAACCGACATCCATTGGTCAAGCGTCGCGTATTTCAGGTATTACTCCAGCGGCTATCTCAATTCTGCTGGTCTGGTTGAAGAAGCAGGGCATTCTGCGTAGGAGCGCGTAAGATGGGCTTACTCCCTCAATTAAATAAGCTCTTAATTCAGGCTGGAATAGAGCTTACAGAGCCACAAAAACAGCAGCTGATCAGTTATGTTGAAATGCTACATAAATGGAATAAGGCATATAATTTGACCTCAGTTAGAGCGCCTGAGCAAATGATAATTCGTCATATTTTGGACAGCATTGTGGTGAACGAACATCTTGATGGTGAACGTTTTATTGATGTTGGTACCGGGCCTGGATTACCAGGAGTTCCTTTGGCTATCATTCGCCCCGAGTCACACTTTGTGTTACTCGACAGCCTAGGAAAACGGGTGCGTTTTCTTCGTCAAGTACAGCATGAGCTGGGGCTGAACAATATCGAGCCTATACAGTCACGCGTAGAAGAATATCAACCTGAAATTAAATTTGATGGCGTGATTAGCCGTGCTTTTGCCTCGTTAACGGACATGCTGCATTGGTGTGCTCATTTGCCTCAGACTAATGGTCGCTTCTATGCATTGAAAGGTGCCATACCTGAAGATGAAATCGCCTTATTACCTGATAATTATCCGGTTAATCGTGTAATGGAACTCAAAGTCCCTGAACTTGATGAACAACGGCATCTGGTGATTATTGATATTAAATAAAGTTGTTTACTATCAATAAAATTTATCTTTTTGAGCTATGGCAGTAATATTTACAATGTTACTGCCATTTTCGTAAATTACAGTATTAAACAAAGCGTTTTTCACCTGACAATTACATTGAATTAACCTTAAGTGTAATCATTGGTAATTAAAGATTATGGGGATAAATCCGATTAAAACTAATTAATTAAAACGATTCAGTTATTTTGGATAATTATTAGTTAATCGTATAAATTTTGTTTAAGTTCTATTTTTTATTTAGATTAAGTTAATTAGGTGATTTATAAGTAGTTATTTAATTTATTTTGCATGTTCTAAATTGTGGTTTTTTCTATATAAATTTAGTTATGTGATTTTTATCACAGTTTGAAATTTAAGATAAAGCAAGAGATTTAACAAATATTTCACCTTATCTGTGACTATTTCTGCGCTGACTCTAAAAAATTAAATAATTATTCACCTTTTCGCTACTTATTGATTGAATTCATTTCGGCTGCCCGTATAATTTGCTCGTTTTTGTCTCTTGACACACTAAAGCAAAGGCAGTTTTATACAACACTTAGCGTTTCTGAAGCTGGGAATCCCTCGGAGAAAGCAAAAGTTATGCCTGTAATTCTTTACAACCGCAAATTAGACTGCAAGCATTTAAGCTTTCAGCTAATAACTTTTGTTATCCTCAGTGGGGCTTTCTGTGCAAATAGTATAGAATGGGGTGCCTCAGCTTTTGCAGGCGGTTTAGCATGCTGGCTACCAAATATCGTTTTTATGCTGTTAACTCGTTTACAGAAAGCAAAAGAAGAGGATGAACCTGTCCGCATCGCCTGGTATTTCGCTTTAGGAGCAGGGCTAAAAGTTGTCACAACAATTGCAGTTCTGGTTATTGCGTTGGGCGTGTTTAAAGCGGCATTTACACCACTGGGTTTGACCTATTTAGCGGTGCTGATTGTTCAGATTGTTGCACCGGCCGTTATTAAACGGTAAGTATTTTTAAACTACAAAAGGGTAAGAGGCATCATGTCTGCATCAGGAGAAGTGTTGACTACCAAGGATTACATAGGCAACCACCTGAATAACCTTCAGTTGGACCTACGTACCTTTAAGTTGGTCGATCCCCAAGCTGGTAGTGATCCGACGTTCTGGACGTTGAATATTGACTCGCTTTTTTTCTCAGTAGTTCTTGGGATGTTATTCCTTTGGCTATTTAGAAGGATTGCTGTCAAGGCGACCAGTGGCGTACCCGGTAAGTTACAGACCGCAATAGAAATGATCATTGGTTTTGTTGATAACACCGTTCGTGATATGTATCACGGCAAGAGCAAAGTTATTGCCCCTCTGGCTCTGACTGTGTTTATTTGGGTGTTTTTGATGAACTGTCTGGATTTACTCCCTATCGATTTCATCCCGTACATTGGAGAGCATTATTTTGGCTTGCCAGCCCTGCGTGTTGTTCCAACAGCAGACGTTAGCATTACAATGTCGATGGCGATTGGTGTGTTTATTCTGATTATCTTCTATAGCATCAAGATGAAAGGAATTGGCGGATTTACGAAAGAATTGACTCTTCAACCTTTCAATCATCCGGTATTTATTCCTATTAACTTGATTTTAGAAGGCGTTAGCTTGCTGTCAAAACCTGTTTCACTCGGTCTCCGACTGTTTGGTAACATGTATGCAGGTGAACTGATCTTTATTCTTATTGCTGCATTACTACCGTGGTGGTCACAGTGGATTTTAAGCCTGCCTTGGGCTATTTTCCACATACTGATTATTACATTACAAGCCTTTATTTTTATGGTTCTGACCGTTGTATATCTTTCGATGGCATCTGAAGAACATTAATTTAAAATTTAACTTTCTATCAATAATTGTATTAACTGAAACAAACTGGAGACTGTCATGGAAAACCTGAGTATGGACCTGCTGTACATGGCTGCCGCTGTAATGATGGGATTAGCGGCGATTGGTGCTGCAATCGGAATCGGCATCCTCGGAGGTAAATTCTTAGAAGGCGCGGCTCGTCAGCCTGATTTAATTCCTCTGTTACGTACACAGTTCTTTATCGTTATGGGTCTTGTCGACGCCATTCCGATGATTGCTGTAGGTCTGGGCTTGTATGTCATGTTCGCTGTTGCCTAAGAAACGTTACAGAACACTCTGAGAACATTAACTTATTAATTAATAAGAGGTATTGTCTGTGAATCTTAATGCAACAATCCTCGGCCAGGCTATCGCGTTTGTCCTGTTTGTTTTGTTCTGTATGAAGTATGTATGGCCACCAATTATGGCGGCCATAGAAAAACGTCAGAAAGAAATTGCTGATGGTTTATCTTCTGCAGAGCGTGCTAAAAAGAACCTGGAACTGGCGCAAAGCGATGCGACCGACCAACTGAAACAAGCAAAAGCTGAAGCGCAAATCATCATCGAACAAGCGAATAAACAACGCAACCAGATGATTGAAGACGCGAAAGCCGAAGCTGAAGCAGAACGTAATAAAATCGTCGCACAAGCACAGGCTGAAATTAATGCCGAACGCAAACGTGCACGAGAAGAGTTACGTAAACAGGTTGCTATGCTTGCTATTGCGGGTGCCGAGAAGATCATCGAACGTTCCGTGGATGAAGCTGCTAACAGCGACATCGTTGATAAACTAGTCGCTGAACTGTAAGGAGGGAGGGGCATGTCTGAAATCGTTACTGTAGCTCGCCCCTACGCCAAAGCAGCTTTTGACTTTGCTGTAGAAAACCAGTCTGTTGAAAAATGGCAGAATATGCTGGCCTTCACCTCTGAGGTGACGCGCAATGAACAGGTTGGTGAGCTGCTTTCTGGTTCTATTGCACCGGAATCATTAGCTAAAACTTTTATTGCCGTTTGTGGTGATGAAATTGACGAGCATGTTCAAAATTTGATTCGTATTATGGCCGATAATGGGCGTTTAACGACGCTACCAGAAGTGCTATTGCAATTTACGCAACTACGCGCAGCTCTGGAGTCAACGGTTGATGTTGATGTTATTTCTGCTACCGAACTAAATGAACAGCAGTTGGCTAACATATCTGCAGCGATGGAAAAACGTCTGTCACGCAAAGTTAAGCTGAATTGCAAAATTGATAAGTCCATAATCGCTGGAGTGATCATTCGTGCGGGAGATCTCGTTATTGACGGGAGTATCCGCGGTCGCTTAGAGCGTTTATCCGACGTCTTGCAGTCTTAAGGGGACTGGATCATATGCAACTGAATTCCACCGAAATCAGCGAACTGATCAAACAGCGTATTGCTCAGTTCGATGTTGTGAGTGAAGCTCACAACGAAGGTACGATTGTATCCGTCAGTGACGGTATTATTCGTATTCATGGTTTAGCTGAAGTCATGCAGGGTGAGATGATCGCACTGCCTGGCAATCGCTATGCAATTGCACTGAACTTGGAGCGCGACTCCGTTGGTGCCGTTGTTATGGGACCATATGCCGACTTAGCTGAAGGCATGAAAGTTAAATGTACTGGTCGTATTCTTGAAGTTCCAGTAGGTCGTGGTTTGCTTGGCCGTGTAGTTAATACACTGGGTGAGCCAATTGATGGTAAAGGCCCTGTTGAGCACGATGGTTTCTCTCCTGTAGAAATGATTGCCCCAGGTGTTATCGACCGTCAATCCGTTGACCAACCTGTTCAAACGGGTTACAAATCTGTCGATGCGATGATTCCAATTGGCCGTGGTCAGCGTGAGCTGGTTATCGGTGACCGTCAGACAGGTAAAACTGCACTGGCTATCGATGCAATCATCAATCAACGTGATTCTGGTATTAAATGTGTTTATGTTGCTATCGGTCAAAAAGCATCAACTATTGCTAACGTAGTTCGTAAACTCGAAGAATACGGCGCACTGGAAAACACCATCGTTGTTGTTGCAACTGCTTCTGAATCAGCAGCATTACAATACCTTGCACCATATTCTGGTTGCGCGATGGGCGAATATTTCCGTGACCGCGGTGAAGACGCACTGATTGTTTATGATGATTTATCAAAACAAGCAGTTGCTTATCGCCAGATTTCACTGTTGCTACGTCGTCCACCTGGACGTGAAGCTTATCCTGGTGATGTTTTCTATCTCCACTCCCGTTTACTGGAGCGTGCTGCTCGTGTAAATGCTGAGTACGTTGAAAACTTCACTAAGGGCGAAGTGAAAGGTAAAACCGGTTCTTTAACCGCGCTACCTATCATTGAAACCCAAGCGGGTGACGTTTCTGCATTCGTACCTACAAACGTAATTTCAATCACTGATGGTCAGATTTTCTTAGAATCTAACCTGTTTAACTCTGGTATTCGTCCAGCGGTTAACCCAGGGATTTCTGTTTCGCGTGTTGGTGGTGCTGCTCAGACTAAGATTATCAAAAAACTGTCTGGTGGTATCCGTACCGCATTGGCTCAGTATCGTGAATTGGCAGCCTTCTCCCAATTCGCTTCAGACCTGGATGAAGCAACTCGTAAGCAGTTGAATCATGGTCAGAAAGTAACTGAATTACTGAAACAGAAACAGTATGCTCCGATGTCAGTTGCACAACAGGCGTTGTCTCTGTATGCAGCCGAACGTGGCTATCTGGAAGACATTGAGATAGCTAAAATTGGTGCCTTCGAAGAAGCACTGGTTGCTTACGCGTCGCGTGAACATGCTGACCTTATGAATGAAATTGGCCCGGCGGGTAACTATAACGATGATATCGAAGGCAAGTTGAAAAACATGCTCGAGTCATTTAAAGCAACCCAGTCCTGGTAATACTATTCGGCCCGATGGTAATTATGGGCCGTCTGGTTAATGAGGAGAAGCAGAAATGGCCGGCGCAAAAGAGATACGTTCCAAGATCGGCAGCGTGCAAAACACGCAGAAGATCACTAAAGCGATGGAGATGGTCGCTGCGTCCAAAATGCGTAAAACGCAGGAGCGCATGGCGGCCAGCCGTCCTTATGCAGAGACTATGCGCAGTGTGATTGGTCACCTTGCGTTAGGTAATCTGGAATATAAACATCCATACCTTGAAGAGCGTGAAGTTAAACGTGTCGGGTACCTGGTTGTTTCTACCGACCGTGGTTTGTGTGGCGGTTTGAACATTAACTTGTTCAAAAAACTGCTTACAGAAATGAAAGAATGGTCTGAAAAAGGCGTTCAGGTTGATCTGACGTTAATCGGTTCAAAAGCAGTATCTTTCTTTGGTGCTGTGGGAGGCAATGTTGTCTCTCAAGTGACAGGCATGGGGGATACTCCATCACTGTCTGAATTGATTGGTCCAGTCAATACTATGCTGCAAGCATACGATGAAGGTCGTTTAGATAAACTGTATGTAGTGGCGAATAAATTCGTCAATACTATGTCTCAGGTTCCGACAATTTTTCAGGTGTTGCCATTACCTCCGGGTGATGATGAAAGCTTGAAGAAAAAGTCCTGGGATTATATCTATGAACCCGATCCTAAGGCGTTGCTGGATACCCTGCTCCGTCGTTATATCGAGTCGCAGGTTTATCAGGGCGTCGTTGAAAACCTGGCTAGTGAGCAGGCCGCTCGAATGGTAGCAATGAAAGCAGCTACCGATAATGGTGGAAACCTGATCAAAGAGTTGCAGTTGGTTTACAACAAAGCTCGTCAGGCCAGCATTACTCAAGAGCTTACCGAAATCGTTTCGGGCGCAGCTGCGGTTTAACAGCTAGGTTTACGAATTACGTAGAGGATTCAAGATGGCTACTGGAAAGATTATCCAGGTAATCGGCGCCGTTGTGGACGTCGAATTTCCTCAGGATGCCGTACCAAAAGTGTACGATGCTCTTGAGGTTCTTAACGGTAAAGAAAAATTGGTGCTGGAAGTTCAGCAACAATTAGGCGGTGGTGTTGTTCGTTGTATCGCAATGGGTACATCAGATGGTTTAAGCCGCGGTTTAGAAGTTAAAAATACAGATCATCCGATCGAAGTTCCTGTCGGTGTTAAAACGCTTGGCCGTATCATGAACGTGCTGGGTGACCCAATCGACATGAAAGGTGATATCGGCGAAGAAGAACGCTGGTCAATTCACCGCGCAGCACCAAGCTATGAAGATCTGGCTAACTCAACAGAACTTCTAGAAACAGGTATCAAAGTTATGGACCTGATTTGCCCATTCGCTAAAGGGGGTAAAGTGGGTCTGTTCGGTGGTGCGGGTGTCGGTAAAACAGTTAACATGATGGAGCTTATTCGTAATATCGCGATTGAGCACTCAGGTTATTCTGTATTCGCGGGTGTTGGTGAACGTACTCGTGAAGGTAACGATTTCTACCATGAAATGACAGACTCAAACGTTCTGGATAAAGTTTCATTGGTTTATGGCCAGATGAATGAGCCACCAGGAAACCGTCTGCGTGTTGCTCTGACTGGTCTGACTATGGCAGAGAAATTCCGTGACGAAGGTCGTGACGTACTGTTATTCGTAGATAATATTTATCGTTATACCTTAGCAGGGACAGAAGTATCTGCACTGCTGGGTCGTATGCCTTCAGCGGTGGGTTATCAGCCAACGCTGGCGGAAGAGATGGGTGTTCTGCAAGAACGTATCACCTCGACTAAGACCGGCTCTATCACTTCCGTACAGGCCGTTTACGTCCCTGCGGATGACTTGACTGACCCGTCACCAGCAACGACCTTTGCTCACTTAGATGCAACAGTGGTTTTGAGCCGTCAAATCGCATCTCTGGGTATTTACCCTGCGGTTGACCCACTGGATTCCACCAGTCGTCAGCTTGACCCACTCATCGTTGGTCAAGAGCACTATGATGTTGCTCGTAGCGTGCAGTCTATTCTGCAACGTTATCAAGAACTGAAAGACATCATTGCTATCCTGGGTATGGATGAATTATCTGAAGAAGATAAGCTAGTTGTTGCGCGTGCCCGTAAGATCCAGCGCTTCCTGTCTCAGCCGTTCTTCGTTGCAGAAGTATTCACCGGTTCACCAGGTAAGTTCGTCTCCCTGAAAGACACTATTCGTGGCTTTAAAGGTATTCTGAACGGTGACTATGACCACCTGCCAGAACAAGCGTTCTACATGGTTGGTACCATCGAAGAAGCCGTAGAAAAAGCTAAGAAGCTTTAATTCGGCTGAAGAGAGGTTGATATGGTAGCAGAAGCAAAACTCCATCTGACTGTGGTTAGTGCTGAAAAAAAGATGTTTGAAGGCGCTATTCAAAAAGTACAGGTGACCGGTAGTGAAGGTGAGTTAGGAATTTATCCTCAACACACCCCATTATTGACTGCCATAAAACCGGGCATGGTACGCATTACTAAAGAATCTGGCGATGAAGAGCTAATTTACCTCTCTGGCGGTATTTTAGAAGTTCAACCTGATGTAGTTATCGTACTGGCTGATACTGCTATCCGCGGTAAAGATTTAGATGAAGCGCGTGCGCTGGAATCTAAACGTAGAGCGGAAGAGCATATTAGTAAAGCTCACGGCGACGTGGACTATGCTCAGGCATCAGCAGAATTAGCGAAAGCTATTGCTAAACTTCGTGTTATTGAATTAACAAGAAAGCTGATGTAATAAAAGCAGCATGATGAAAGCCAGTTAGTCTAAAAACTAACTGGCTTTTTTATTTGTACGAAATATGTAGTAATTTATAGCAGAAATAGGTTTACTTTCATCTTCTCGTTGGAGTTTCAGGATTATTATGACTGTGCAAAGAAAAAGTGTTGTTATTCTTGCTGCGGGTAAAGGTACTCGGATGTATTCTAACTTACCGAAAGTACTGCATTTACTCGCGGGAAAACCAATGGTTCAGCATGTGGTTGATACAGCTAAATCACTCGGCGCCTCAAATATCCATTTAGTGTATGGCCATGGCGGTGATTTACTGAAAGAAAAACTCGGTGAACAAGATTTCAATTGGGTTTTACAGGCAGAACAGCTCGGTACGGGTCATGCAATGCAGCAGGCGGCTCCTCATTTTGATGATAATGAAGATATTATCATGTTATATGGTGATGTTCCGTTAATTGCAAAAAGTACTCTTGAACGATTGATTCAGGTTAAACCTGAAGGTGGTATTGGCTTATTAACTGTGATTTTAGATAATCCGACCGGTTATGGGCGTATCGTACGCGAAAATGGTCAAGTTGTTGGTATTATCGAACAGAAAGATGCCACCGAAGAGCAACGTAAAATTACCGAAATTAATACCGGTATTATGGTCGCTAGTGGTAAAGACTTTAAACGTTGGTTAGCGCAATTAAATAATGATAATGCGCAAGGTGAATATTATATTACCGACATTATCGCCTTAGCACACCAAGAAGGTAACAAAATTGAGACCGTTCAGCCGAGTCACCTCAGTGAGATGGAAGGCGTAAATAATCGGTTACAACTAGCCGCATTAGAGCGTATCTACCAGCAAGAACAAGCTGAAAAGTTATTGCTGGCAGGAGTTATGTTAATCGATCCTGCGCGTTTCGATCTGCGAGGAACGTTGGCTCATGGTCGCGATGTTATTATTGATACCAATGTGATTATTGAAGGCAATGTTACTTTAGGCAATAACGTTCATATCCAAACCGGCTGTGTTTTGAAAAACTGTACTATTGGCGATAATTCAGTGATCAGCCCATATACGGTAATTGAAAATTCCGAATTATCGACCGAATGTACGGTTGGACCGTTTGCTCGTTTGCGTCCGGGAGCTAAATTAGCTAAAAAAGCCCATGTCGGTAATTTTGTTGAATTGAAAAACGTTAAATTAGGCGAAGGTTCTAAAGCTGGCCATCTAACCTATCTTGGTGACGCGGATATCGGTAGCGATGTAAATATCGGTGCGGGAACCATCACTTGTAATTATGATGGCGCCAATAAATTTAAAACGATTATTGGTAATGATGTTTTTGTCGGCTCTGATACCCAACTAGTTGCCCCAGTCTCGATTGCTGATGGCGTGACTATCGGCGCCGGTACTACCGTGACTCGTGATGTAACCGAAGCTGGCTTAGTGGTTAGCCGCGTAAAACAAATGCATATTAAGCACTGGGATCGCCCAGTAAAAAATAAAAAATAGACCTTAAAATTTGAGGGGATACTGTCCCCTTATTGTTCCAATGTTGTGGTAGCAAAATAGATCAATAATAAACCCCACTCTCTACAAGACTCGGGGAACGGCAAATAGCCGAATAGCAATCAGGCAGCGACACGATATAAGAGCTAAGCTCTTAAATTAGGAATAAACAAGATGTGTGGAATTGTTGGTGCAGTAGCGCAGCGTGATATCGCTGAAATTCTGATCGAAGGGCTTCGTCGTTTAGAATACCGTGGTTATGATTCTGCCGGTTTGGCAGTGGTTGATAGTGAATGCCATCTCACGCGTCTGCGTGAAGTGGGTAAAGTCCAAATGTTGGCAGAAGAAGCTGAAAAACAAGCTGTTGTTGGCGGCACGGGGATAGCACATACTCGTTGGGCAACACATGGTGTTCCTAGCGAACGCAATGCGCATCCGCATACTTCGGGCTATATTGCGGTTGTTCACAACGGTATTATTGAAAACTATCAAGAACTAAAACAACAATTACAAGCACAAGGCTATGTTTTTAGCTCTGAAACAGATACTGAAGTAATTGCCCATTTAGTGCATCAAGAACAACAAAAAGGCGGTAGCTTATTAGAGGTTGTTCAACGCGTTATCCCTCAATTACGCGGTGCATATGGCACGGTAATTATGGATAGCCGAGCGCCTGAATTATTAGTTGCTGCTCGCTCTGGTAGCCCGTTAGTGATTGGTCTGGGTATGGGAGAAAACTTCCTGGCTTCAGATCAGTTAGCGCTATTGCCTGTTACTCGTCGTTTTATTTATCTTGAAGAAGGTGATATTGCTGAAGTAACTCGTCGCTCAGTACATATTTATGATAAATCTGGCAATCCAGTAGAGCGCGAACAAATTGAATCTAGTGTGCAGTATGATGCCGGTGATAAAGGCCTTTATCGTCATTATATGCAAAAAGAAATTTATGAGCAGCCATTGGCTATCAAAAATACGTTAGCAGGACGTTTTGGTCAGAATAATCAAATTGATTTAAGTGAACTAGGCCCAAAAGCGAATGATATTTTATCGCAAGTTGAGCATATTCAAATTGTGGCTTGCGGAACTTCATATAATGCCGGCATGGTGGCTCGTTATTGGTTTGAATCTTTAGCGGGTATTCCTTGTGATGTTGAAATTGCTTCAGAATATCGTTATCGCAAACCAGCGCCACGTAAAGGCAGCTTGATGATTACTTTATCTCAATCTGGCGAAACAGCTGATACCTTAGCTGCATTACGCTTATCTAAAGAGTTAGGTTATCTCTCTTCATTAGTGATTTGTAATGTTGCTGGCTCGTCATTAGTGCGTGAATCTGACTTTGCATTGATGACTAAAGCTGGGGTTGAAATTGGTGTCGCATCAACTAAAGCATTTACCACGCAATTGACGGTATTATTAATGCTGGTGGCATATATGGGGCGCTTAAAAGGCGCAGCTCCGGAGATAGAGCAAAATATTGCCAATGCATTACATGCCTTACCTGCACGTATTGAGAGTATGTTATCGCAAGATAAAGTGATTGAAGCGTTAGCGGAGGATTTTTCTGATAAGCATCATGCCTTATTCTTAGGCCGTGGCGATCAATACCCTATTGCCGTTGAAGGCGCATTAAAGCTGAAAGAAATTTCTTATATTCACGCTGAAGCTTATGCGGCTGGGGAGTTAAAACACGGACCATTAGCACTGATTGATGCTGATATGCCGGTTATTATTGTTGCGCCAAACAATGAATTATTGGAAAAACTCAAATCCAATATTGAAGAGGTACGCGCACGCGGCGGCTTATTGTATGTGTTTGCCGATCAAGATGCCGGCTTTGTTGATTGCGATAATATGAAAATCGTTCCATTACCGCATGTTGAAGAGCTAATCGCACCTATTTTCTATACCGTACCGTTACAGTTGTTGTCGTACCATGTGGCTTTGATTAAAGGCACTGATGTTGATCAACCGCGTAATTTAGCTAAATCTGTTACGGTGGAATAATTCACCGTTATAGAGGATCATTATTTGGTTTAGAAAGTATAGACCCAGCGCTGAAATTCAGTGGCTGGGTTTTTCATTTCTTATCCCTATCAATTTATTATCTCCATCAATCGAATTTTTATGTCAAAATTTAGAGGGTTATCGTCTAGCCCGGTCATATTATTTTTGCTGTTATTTCACTAATATGATTAATTAAACAGACTTTTTATACTCCTTTATGTTATTAAATAGTCTGTTAATAACTTACAATCGTATTATAAATGGTTTTATTTAGCTCATTTATAATCAGTTTGTAGCAACTCATCGTCATTAGGAAACAAGTCTATGGCCTTGGTATCAGCCAATCTTAGGCTGGTGGCTCATCATCTTAACGCTACGATAGGGGACTAAATGAAAAAATTAACACTGAAAGATATGACCGCGGCGCAGCAAATGCGAGTCAAAACACGCTTAGGTCAAGAACGTAAAAAACTTGGCCGAGAGTTAACCAATGCGGAGCTAAATAAAGCCAAAGATCAGATAATCAGCGAGATCTCTAAAGAAATCGAACAGGCCGCTAATAAAATAAAAGCACAGAAAAGAAAAGATAAATTATCACCAAGCGACGAGACTTTTAACTGGTCAGCAAAAAATCATAGCCGTGGATTTCGTTAATGTTCTAGATGGTGATCTCGCATAGCAGGGAGTAAAAATAGATAAGTAGTAAATATTTTTCTAACTTATTGCTGACGTAGAAAATTGCTGGGACGATTTGTCTCGGCTTCTTTTTGCTCGTTATCGAGAAGTTGAGTGAAAAATAGAATCATTTTTAAATAAATATTGTAGGCGTCCAAGTAAATAATGATTCTAGATATCTATACGTAGCTCAAGCTATATTCAAAATAATAGAATTAATTAAATTTATTATTTAATTAATTATTTATTAATTATTATTTATATTTAACTTCAATGTAGCTTAAACATTCTTATTATTAAATTATCCTATTTATTGTATGCGTTTTTATAAATAAGTTGTTTTTTTGGTTGTTTCATTTTATTTTTTATTTTTATTTATGATATAACAGATATCACCTTGGTTGTTTGGTTTAAATTAGATTTAAATATAAAAAAAGGGTTTTATCTTATCGGTTTCATTTTTCTTTTTGATAAAATAAATACTATTTATTTTTTGATATCGCTTTAAAATACGCATTCTTTAGTTATAAATAATCTTATAAATTCAAAGGTATTTTCGATGAAAAAAATAGCTATTATTACGGCTATAGTTATGCCAATTTTACTTAATGGTTGTGCTACTGAATCATCTCGTTCATTAGAAGTGGCTAAGGTGAATTCATATAAAACGCAATATCAGGGTGAGCGTAGTCCGATATCAGTTGGTAAATTTGATAATCGCTCAAGCTTTATGAATGGCGTCTTTTCTGATGGTGTTGATCGCTTAGGTAATCAATCTAAGACTATCCTCGTGACTCATTTACAGCAAACTGGACGTTTCAACGTATTAGATCGTACTAATATGAATGAGTTACAGCAAGAAGCTAAAATTAAAGGCCAAGCACAGCAATTAAAAGGTGCCTCTTATGTTGTGACTGGTGATGTGACTGAATTTGGCCGTAAAGAAGTCGGTGACCATCAATTATTTGGTATTTTAGGTCGAGGTAAAAAACAAATTGCTTACGCTAAAGTTAATTTAAATATTGTGAATGTAAATACGTCAGAAGTAGTTTATTCCTCACAAGGCGCTGGAGAATATGAGCTGTCTAATCGTGAGATTATCGGTTTTGGTGGAACCGCAAGTTATGACTCTACATTAAATGGAAAAGTATTAGATTTGGCTATTCGCGAAGCCGTTAATAATCTTGTTGATGGCATTGAATCAGGGGCTTGGAAACCCACTAAATAAAAATGGATATTTTAATGCATAAAACAATAAAGGTTAGTTTAATTCTTTTAGCTATCTTATTAAGCGGTTGTGCTCAATCACCTAAGCCGCTTTATCATTGGGATGGTTATCAGAATTCTATTTATCAATACTACCAGCAAACAGAATCTTCACCGCAAGAACAGATTATTGTATTACAGAAAAATATTGAGCAAGCAAAGGCTCAAA
The DNA here is from genome assembly GCF_001294465.1 of Moellerella wisconsensis ATCC 35017. Classification (GTDB taxonomy): domain Bacteria; phylum Pseudomonadota; class Gammaproteobacteria; order Enterobacterales; family Enterobacteriaceae; genus Moellerella; species Moellerella wisconsensis. The sequence continues at coordinate 146,625 of NZ_LGAA01000006.1, read as the reverse complement.
ATGTGGCAGTTGCTCCCGGATTACATGCACATTTAGGTTTATTGTATGTCAATGTAGGTCAAATTGATTTGGCTTATTCCGAGTTTAATTTGGAGAAATCACTTTACCCAGAATCAACGAAATACATGGATTTTCTTTTAAGTAATAATAAAGGAATAAAAAAATGAAATCGTTTTTTGTCTTATGCGGTATGCTAACTGTATTACTGTTGACTGGGTGTACTCAACCAAAACAATATGATTATTCTGCATTTAAACAGAGTAAACCTAAAAGTATTTTGGTGCTATTGCCGCAGAATGAAACGCCAGAAGTGATGGCTAGCTACGGTTTTATGTCACAAGTGACATTGCCGTTAGCGGAATCTGGTTATTATGTTTTTCCTGTCGCCGTGGTAGAAGAAACATTTAAACAAAATGGCTTAACCTCTGCTCTAGATATTAACTCGGTTAGTTTAGAAAAGTTAAATCAAATATTTGGCGCTGATGCCGTACTTTATTTAAATGTAAAACAATACGGTACTTCGTATCAAATTATTATGAGCGATACGCGTGTAACGGTGGGTGCTAAGCTTGTTGATGCGCACAGTGGTGATATTTTATGGAGTGGCGGTGCTACAGCATCGAATACTGAAAATAATTCATCGTCCGGTGGGATTATTGGCATGTTAGTGTCAGCAGTAGTGACCCAAATTAGTGACAGCATTACGGATAAAAGCCATCAAATAGCTGGAATTACCAGTGGACGCTTATTATTTGCTGGTCACCCAAATGGCATTTTATACGGGCCGCGTTCACCTAAATTTGGTAAAGATGCACAGTAAAATGGTTTAATTAACTTTTAATTAGTGCGTTATTATTAGCGATTGAAAACTGAGCCAGAATATTAATGATGTGATCTTGATGTATCAATAATGTAATTCAATGGCTCAGTTTTTTTATGCGGCGTTAGTGTTTTTTCTACCGATTGCTTTTTTACGTAATATCCAGCCATATAAAACGCCGGCGATTGCGCCTGATAAGTGCGAACTAGTCGATATATATTGCTGCCCAGGCAGTAGGCCGCTCGCCATACCACCAAAATAAATTAAAACTATCACGGCAATAATAATATCGATTTTATTACGGCGCAGCACGCCTTGCGTCAGAAGTAGTGCCCATAGCCCGAAGATCCATCCACTTGCTCCGATATGAATAGCCGAGCTACCAAATAACCAAACCAGTAAGCCGCCCATAATAATGATAAACAGCGAGGCGTAAATAAATTGCCTAATCGATTGATACAGCAATAAACCGCTCATAATAAGTAACGGTGGTAAATTGCTGAAGAGATGCCCCCAACTGCCGTGAATAAATGGAGCACAAAAAATACCAATTAATCCATGACTTGAGCGCGGAACAAGCCCAAAATAGAGCAACCCTCCGGCAGTGAGACTATTTATCAGCTGTAATAAGATTAATAGTAGCGCTAAACCCAATAAAAATAACAGTCGCTGTTTTAGCCATATCTTTATTGAGTTTAGTTTCATTTATCTCACTCTAATTTATTTTTAATGATTGAACGCTTTCGACTAAATCCGCTAATTGCGCAACCATTCGGTTACCAACATCGCTATTATCGCCGCCTAAATTTTTATTGCGCATAAAGTCACGTTTAATTTGAGCCCAGCGTAAAGCGTCTTTTTCACTGAGTGTACCGCGGATTTCAGCTAATTTAAGCAGATTTTCTTCTGCTCCTGTCGTCAATAATTGGGCTTCCCCGAGATAATGATCATCTAATAAACGGTTAAGCTCGTTGTTATCCATCACTGAGGATATTTTTTCACTCAGTTTATTCATATTACGATAGCTGCCTTGTAATTTGAACGGTGGTTCTGTTCGGTATTTATCAGACTGTGCGGCGCTAGCAATATATTGTTGATTAACTTTTAATACGACATCACGTAGGCTGGCAATTCGTTGAATGACGGCTACAATTTCACTGATTTCAGCATCTGAATACGGATAACTTAGTGAGTTGGTAGAAACCGATTTACCCATGGCTTTATCAACAAAGAGATACAAATCATTCATATCGCGTAAAGCTAATGGTGCCAGAATCGCATTCGAGGTTAAACTGTTTTCAATATAGCTCAATGCAAAGGCTTCATCCATACCGCCAAGCACTTCGCCTAAATTGTAGATATCTGCGCGGTTGGCTAACATATCTGGAATTTTGAATAGCTCGCCAGATTCGGTATATGGGTTACCTGCCATTACCACACAGAATTTTTTGCCGCGCAGATCGTAGGTTTTGGTTTGACCTTTCCAAACCCCCTCAATACGTCGTGTACCATCACATAATGAAATAAATTTTTGCAGAAATTCTGGGTGAGTGTGTTGAATATCATCGATATATAACATCACATTATTACCCATTTCTAAGGCCAAATTGAGTTTTTCTAGTTCTTGTTTGGCCGTTGCATTTGGCGCTTGTTCTGGATCGAGCGAAAGAACATTATGCCCTAATGCGGGCGCATTTATTTTCATAAATATCAACCCTAGCCGATCGGCGACATATTCCATTAAAGTGGTTTTTCCGTAGCCAGGGGGCGAGATCATCAATAATAACCCCATCAAATCGGTACGCTTAGTTTCGCCGAGAGCACCAATCTGTTTGGCCATATTGTCGCCGATAATGGGCAGATAAACATCATTTATCAGCTTATTGCGTACAAAAGAACTTAATGGCTGAGCTTTAAACTCATGCAGTCTAATACGCTGCCGCTCTGTAGTGAGTACCTGTTGGCGTAGCTCTTGGTATTGGCGGAAGGCCGGTATAAATTGTTTGCGTTGTTCTCGCATACGGCTGAAATAATTATCCAGACTTAGATGCAGCGTAGTATTATCGATAAGCGGATGTTCCCCCAGCAGACCTGAAACTTTAAAATAGAGGTCTACTTCACTATAACGGGCGGTTGCTGTTTTTTCTAACATGAGTACCGCAATTGCGCCCGGAATATAAGGTGCCAGATGGGAATATTCAGCCCGAGAACATAATCCTTGTAACCAATTTTGAATTAATGCCCAGCGCTGTGCATGGCGTTGAGTTAAGTTTTGTTGTGAGCGATTGAAATCAATCCACATATGGGCTTTTTCAAGTTCTATTTGCAGCGATTCGACCAATTCGCGAGCATATTTGCTGTAACTGAATTCTATTGGCGTACGTGCTAATGCCAAACTTAAATACTCTGCGGCTTCCGTTTGTTGATGGTTTGCACTAGGAATAGGATGCTGCTCTAAGAACAAGCTAATATCTGCCTCAATTTCGGCCTGTAAATCATTTAAAGCTTCATCGTTATGGAATAATTGTCGAATATTGATTGAGGTTCTGGCTCGCTCTGGCCACAATGCTGGCTGTTCTTCATGCTGTTTTTGTTGCCAAAATAAGGTCGCAATGGCTCGTGCTGTCGGATTAAAGCGCAGTAAATCTGCATTTTGGGCCACAGGAATTAATTGTTTCAGAATCGCGATAGCATCGTGATCGTGAATGCCTTTTTCGTAACCTTCTTTATATCGAGGCGCAGCAAAATCGCGTACGGTTTTAGCCAATTTTTCTGGCTGGGTTAGTTCAGCCGTGAGTTGTTCAATGCTTAAACCATCTTGCCGTTTGCTAGCTGCATAAATAATTGAATAGGCAAGGTATTCAGCACGATATACTGTTGCTGATTCTGATTCTAACGACACGCTCCAATAAGGCTGCAATTTTTCCAGTTCGGGGCTAATAATCGGTTCTTGATAATCAGTGCCGGTTAAATAGAGCCATAACTGATTATCTTTAGGCAAAATAGTCAGGTCTGGCTGTTGGGTATTTACGCTAAATCTATGGCGAGGCCCAAGGCGAATAATATTACCATTATCTTCAAAAATATCAGTTTTATCTCGCAGACTACGAATGGCTTGATCACGTGCAGATTTAAGGCGCGCATCAATATCATCAGCTTTTACGTTATCTTTTAGCTCGCGTAATTTTTCGATGATCTCTCGAGTTTTTAAACTCAGAGGATCAGAGGCAAAGAAAGCATTAAGCTCATCTAATGACTGTAAGCGAGATGTCCGGCGCAAGAGGCTTTCAAGTAATCTGTCTGCGGCAGTTTGTAGATTTTGTGATTTTCTTTGGCGCTCATCTAATAGCGTTTGTTTGTGAGATTCAAAGGTTTCGAGTAGTTCTTCACGCTTTGCTAGAATATTGTCTAAAAACTCATCATGCGCACTAAATTGACTTTCCAGTTCTTCGAGCTGAATGAGTAAACGTGATAGCTGATCATCACAATATTCAGGGGTGGAAGCGAGCGCTAACGCATTAGTGATCCCTTGGCTAAATAGTCTAAATTGCGCAGCGAATTGAGCAACAGATTCAACCGCGCCTTGTTGTTTACGTTTTTGTTGTAGGCGTGCTCGCGTTTGGTTTAATTTAGCGTAAATTTCAGAAATAGCTTCGATAATTTGCGTTTGTTGTGTGGCATCTTCAAATTTAAGTGAGGCCATTAAATTAGACAGCATATCGAGATCCGCTGACATTTGTTCAATACCAGACATTGGTATTTCGAGCTGAGCACTATTTGTGGCTTTTTGTGTTTGTTCTTCAAGACGCTGTAATTGCTTGATCAGTGGTTGTAAAGCTTTTTCACTGGCTAAAAAATCGGCGGTAGCTTGAGAGATAAGCTGTTGAGTAACAGCGATTTCTTGCTCCATGCTTTCTAACTGAGAGAGATCCATATAGCGGAGCTCTCTCAAGGAGATTAAATGTCCCCGTTGTGTATTAAGTTGATTTAAGCTATCGACAAATTGCTGAATATCTGACCAACTGTCCGGGACCATTAAGGTGAGCAGCGATTTTTGGCGACTCGTGGCTTGATTAAGGGCTTTGATCGATTGACGACGAATACTTTCAACTTTTTCGTATTCATCCAGAACCCGTTCACTGGTTTGCGCGATATCTTTGAGTAATTCCCCAAGATTTAAGCTTTGGGCATCGTTAAGCCAATAGTAAATATCGATTAGACGTCGAGGCTGTTGGCTGAGTTGCTCATAACGCGCCGCTGAAATTTGTTGGCCTTCAATTTCTTTGGCGATATGCAGGACATCAGAAATACCGCGCACTAAATCTGCATTACCGATTCGGCCTAAAAAACTGTTTCGTGGCGGTTGTTGATCGGCGTATTCATCTGAATAGAATGGCGTTTGCCATACTTGCATTGGGTGTACACGGGTTGGTTCTTCACTTTGTCCTTCGAACAGCACCATTTTGCCATCTTCCAACATGGCATAGCCGTGACCGAGTAGTGGAATATTTAGCTTTCGCTCAATTAAATTATAATTGAAGAGTGCGATACGTCCTTGATTGGGTGAATAAAACACATATAAAACGTCTTCCCCATTGGGGGAACGGCGAGTACGCCGAAAGCGCATACCTTCCATCGGCTGCTCGAAGGTTTTGTATTCGCCACTTTGCAAATAATAACCGCCGGGAAAAATAATACCGTGATCTTCTGGTAGTTGAACGCAGGCCTGACCAATTGCGTCTATTCGCTGTACCGATTGGGTTATGATGTTATACACGAGGTAACGCCAGTTATCTTCGCGGTATGGTAGAATTTTCAGTAAAATCAGAGTGCCTGTTTGTGCATATTCTATTTGGGCATCATCAAGAGACTGATTTTTGTCGAGTACCGCTTCACGATAAATACCTAACCCATCTTCGGTATTATTTTCACATTTAATTGTGAGGTCACCGCCAATTGTTTCAACAAATACCGTATCGAGAATATTGATATGTGGATAGCGACCATTAACGGTATTTTCTCGCGTAGTTTTATACCATTCAAAATCATAGGCGGGGGGCAGGGCAATATCACGTTCACCACGATTATCTAAATAGCTAATCGTTTTTTTATCGCTAGAAATTGACCAACGAAAAACGCGTACATCGGTGAGACGTTCACCAATTTGAAAACTGGCTAATAATTTTCCATCACGTTCAACGAGTTGTAATAATTGAGTATTTTTATAATAGGTATATAGCTCGGTAAAATCCTGTACAAAGCTGGGAATATTTAAAAAGGTTTCTTCTAGCGGTACGGATTCAACATCAAATTCCCCTTGTTGTTCGACTAAGCGATACAGGGAAAATACATCTTCAACTTGAGTTTCTTTTTTTAGGCCGAGAAAAACATTATAGCCAAACAGTAACCATTCACCGACTCTGACAATATCTCTTGCTTGGCAATTATTCTCACTGCGAATACGAATACGGCCAATGATATCCATTTGACTGTGGCCAAATTCTTCCAGACGCAGATCATTCAGTTCGATTGCTCGCTGGCTTAGTTGTTGTCCTTGGTCAGTCAGGCGCTTACGCAGTATTTCATAGGCTCCGCCTTCTGCTACAGCGCTATCGAGCAATTCCTGTTGATGTTCTGTTTGCTGTTTGTCTGACATGATGCGATACATTTCCTTGGCTTAATGTATACCCGAATCTCTCCGGCAGGCTATTTCTGCTTCTGCCGGAGATAGTGAGAATGGCAAAAAAGAGCCACTAAATATCGTCGCTAGATTTCTCTGGCTTATTAGGTTGGACCGGCTTAGGTAGCGTATTTTTGGCGTTATTGGCCGCCATAAATTGGGTAACTAACTCTTGAACTTCAGGATTTTGCAGTAAAGCGGCAATATCGACAGATTGACTGTCTTTTTTATAATTGAGCAGTTTTTCAACGCTTTCTTTGGCATAACTGCTTTTATCCATAAATCCATCAACCGCTTTGCCCAAGCTGAGAGCTTTTGAGAAAGTATTAAAGAAGCTACCGTCGCCGCCGACGATATCGATGTTAGTTTTTGCCAGTGCAGCTGCGAGTACATCCGCTTGTTCTCGCGCGATTTCTTTATTGGCAGCAATTGAAGCCATTGACTGCTCAAATTCTTTTTCAAGGCGCATACGGAATTCTTCATGCGCGCGAGCAGTATCGCTAAGATGATCCATTGATTTGAATTTATCGGTTAACCCATCCGCTTCGGCTTTCAGACGTTGGCGAATAACTTCCGCTTGTGCTGCGCCTAATTGACCTTCACCGCGTGCTTGCGCGGCCAACTTTTCTTCCATGATTTTAGCATCTGCTAAACCTAATTTTTCTTTAGCATTGGCCTGTTGTTCTTCGCCTCGTGCTTGGGCTGACAGCTTTTCTTCCAGCACTTTGGCTTCAGCAAATCCTTGTTTTTGCTCTGCTGCTGCTTTGGCTTCTTGAACTTGGGCTTCAGTCATGCCTTTTTCTTTTAAACCGCGAGCTTCAGCCAGCAGTTTCTCGGCGGTAATATTGGCTTGTACTAGCCCTTCTTTTTCTTCTGCTTCGGCTGTCGCTTGGCGTACTCTTGCTTCGGCTAATCCTAAGGCCGCATGTTCTGCTTCAATCCCTTCAGCGAGACGTTTTTTGGATTCAGCCTGTTTGGCAGAGGCTTCTAATTCAGCTTGTGCCATGGTACTGATTTCTTCAGCTTTATGTTTAGCGCTGGCCTCATCAGCTTCGGCTTTTTTAACTTGGCGAACCATTGATTCTTCAGCTTCGGCTTGCGCATTGATTACCGTGACTTGGCGTAATCTATCGGCTTCCGACACTTCGCGTACTTCTTTAATCCGTTCTTCTTCTTGGGCGACTGTTTTTTCTACGACTACACGTTCGCGGATCACACTGGCAATGTTTTTACGTTCTTCTTCTAACGCTTTTTCTTTTTCTATCCGCTGCAATTCAACTTCGCGTTCACGGGCGACAATTTCGAGCTCACGAGCGCGGGTAACGCGTTCTTCTTCAATCGTGACGGCGCGAGTTCTATTTTGCTGGGCAACTTCTACTTCGCGCATTCTATTTTCTTCGCGGATTTCAATTTCTTGCTGAGTCTGAATGCGTGCTTGTTCTGATTTTAAGCGCTCTTCCTCTTGAACTCGCAGCGTTTCTGCTTGTTCACGGGAACGAATATTATCAATTTCTCGTTTTTGCCGAGCTTCTGCATCTGCTTGTTGGCGCTCTAATGCTAAGCTAGCTTCGCGGGTTTCAACGTTTTTCTTCTGAATAGCCAGTTCTTGGTCGCGTTCTTTCTGGTTGGTTTCAATATTATGAATCGCCGTAATTTCGGTGATTTTTCGAATACCCTCAGAGTCAAAAATATTGTTTGGATCGAGTGCAGATTTAGGCGTTTGTTCTAAATAGTCAATCGCCACATCCTCGAGCGCATAACCATTTAAATCTTTACCAATCACATCGACAATGCGGTCGCGGAAATTTTGTCGATCTTCAAATAACTTGGATAATTCGAATTGCTTACCGACAGTTTTCAGCGCTTCTGAAAATTTTGCGCTAAATAAGGTGCTAACAGCTTGATGGTCTGAGGCTCGTTCAACGCCGATAGCTTTTGCTACTTTTAAGACATCTTCGGTGGTTTCATTAACTCGTAGATAAAATGCCACAGTAATATCCGCTCGCAGATTATCATGACAAATTAATCCATCTTTACCACGGCGATCCACTTCTAAGGTTAGCAAAGAGATCCGCATGAATTCTTTTTTGTAAATTACTGGGTAAACGAGTGCGCCGGTGAAATGGACTTTAGGCTGCGATGACATATCGTTCACAATTAACGCAGTCCCTTGAGGGACTTTAATATAAAAAGCTTTGAATAAGGCAAAAAAGCCGATGATCACCAGTATAATCACCCCGATAATCGTAAAAAATGGCATTAAATTAGCCAGTTCCATAGTTGTTTCTCCATGAGGTCAGTAGCAATAGGCATTGTCTTTGGGGTAAAGCTAAATTAATAAACTGAATAGCTGCATATAAAACCATACTGCCAAGAGAGCAATTTACTGCAGTATGGCAAGGTAATTAGTGCGAAAATTCCGCTTCGGTGACGACCTGATAACTATGGGTTACTGGATCATAGCTAATAATAACTACTCGTGTGCCACGTTGAATATTGTCGGAGGATGATGCCCTTATTTGTAAGATTAATCCTGCACCACCGTCTTCCATTATGGCTTCTCCGCGGCTTTCATTAACTTGTCCTGAACGAACAATAGCTATTTTCCCTATTAAGTCATTAACACTTTTATGATGGGTATTTTTGATTAATTTATTCCGAATAGGTTTGAGACAAATAGCGGTTAACTGAAGAGAAATAAATGCAGTAATCAATAAAACGATGAAACCCACTAAATAACGTAAAAAGATAATATCAATATGACGAACAAACCAATGAACACTAAAATAACTGAGCAACCAGCCAAATAAGGTAAATAAGGTTAAAATAATAGTAATGGGGATCCCTGCTAATCCGAGTTTAGTCAACCAGCCTGCAAACCCAGTGGTATCAATTCCGTGGCTAGCATCGATAGAATAATCTGCTGCATCAAGGTGGAAAAGGTCAATATCGAGAAGGCCAACAGCGGCACATAGCCAATAAAAAATAACAATAATGAGTAGTCCGCTAAATATAATGCTAGGGAAGGTTAAACAATTTTGCAAAAATAAAGCCATGGACTCTCTCTCGAGTAGATGCATTAAATTTTCAAGGTGATTAGACTTTAAATTATATTACTATTTAGTGATAGTTTTTTATCGGACTAATCTCTAAATAGTAATATATTCTATTGTTTTTATTATAAATGGCATATCAAGATTTATTAAATCGAGTATTTAAGTCAATTATTTAAATTAAATACAATTAATGAGAGTTAAATAGTAAAAAGAATAAATATATAAATTAGTTAGGGGAAATATTTATTGGATTAAGAACGGAAAATTAATGGCGCCGGAAGAAAATAAAAATTTAATCGACGCAGAATGTTCAGTGACATTCTGCGTCGATTTGTGTTATCCGCCTAATTGAAGAAACGCAGCACCACGGGAGCCGCCAGAATCTCCATGTCGAGCTTTTTCAATAGCCGGTAATTCAGCGATGCTGTATAAATGCCGAGGCAATATTTCAGGTAATAAGCGATAAATTTCATCAAACTGAGATAATCCACCGCCAATCACTAATAAATCGGGATCAAAAATGGTCACGATATTACCTAGATACATGGCGAGCACATTCATATAACGTTCAACATGCAAAATGGCGTCTTGCTCACCTTGATGATAATGCTGGATGATATCAACCGCAGATATATTTTCTCCGGTATATGAAAAATAGAGGCGTTCAAAACCTGGGCCAGATAAATAGGTTTCAAAACAGCCTATTTTTCCACAACCACAGACAATTTGTGGTACTCGATCACCTAATATTTTATTCGCTTCTAAGGTGAGATTCATATGACCGATTTCACCGGCAATACCATTTTTACCGGATAATACTTTGCCATTAATGACAAAGCCGCCACCCACACCCGTACCAAGAATTAAACCTAATACGGTAGGGTATTGAATAAACTCTTTATCCCAAGCTTCGGATAACGCGAAGCAATTAGCATCATTTTCAACTTTTACTGGGCGACCCAGTTTTTCGGTTAAGTCTTTAATTAATGGTTTATATTGAGCGGCAGGAACATTAGTAGTAAATACAGTTCCTTGTTGGTGATTGACTATCCCAGGCACACCTACGCCAATTTTACCCTGACAATTAAATAGGGCATCGGCTTCATCAGTGAGTGTTTTAAAGATATTTAATAGTAATTGATAGTCTTCTTTTGGCGTAGGTAGACGTTTTTGCCAAATTTGATTCAGGTCGTTGTCAAAAACAGCAAGTTCTATTTTGGTGCCACCCATATCGAAACCATAATACATAACAATCTCTTTTTTAGTTACCTGGGATACATTGTCAGGTATCGTTGGGTTAGATTTATCCAAACAATACAGCACCTGACAGCCATTAATTTATTATGACATAATTCGCCGAACTTTTGAGCATCTATAGATATGTTTTTTAAGTCGGATTACTATTTATTTTAAATAATACATTTTTATTTGTAGTTACACTTATTAATATTTTCCCGCCTGTAAATATGTATTGGTTATTTAATCGATAAAAGTTACACAATTATTATATTAACGGCTATAACGTTTTATTTTAACGGTATTGGGTACCGTAAAAATTATGTAGGCTATTTTTATATTGTGATATTCCCAGTGTAGATATTTCTGATATGGATATTCCCAAGATCATTATGTTATGTTATAACATAATGACATCGGCAGCTTCATTTATGGGAAATAAAAACAGGTCAATTATGAAGGTATTAACATCATTAAAAAGCGCTAAAACCCGTCATCCAGATTGTCAGATTGTTCGTCGTCGAGGACGTGTTTATGTTATCTGCAAAACTAATCCGCGCTTTAAAGCGGTGCAAGGAGGAAAAAATAAATCTTAATTTTTGTTATTTATTATTCATCCTAAGCTCGTTACATGGTTAGCTCTGTTATTAAATTCTTATGTTATTAATCTGTTGAATTAAAACTATGTAATCAAGATTGCAGTAATATGTTACTGCAATCTCTATTTCCTCTGCATTATTAGCGTTATTACTAATCTTACCGCTGATAGTGATTAAATTTGCTTGCACTCTGATTAATATTTTGTCAGCTTAAATGAATTCTCTGTACTTTACGTTCCCGGGATATTGCTGCAATTAATGGTTTAGAGTGGGATAACTCGGCGACAACTCAAGGTATTTTGAGCATAAAGAGAAATTTTATTTTTTATCACGGAGTGTTATTTGGAACTTTGAACTAGATGGCCTCAGTATGGTAGAAAATGACAAATTCAGGGCACTCTTGTCATGGGATTTAGGGATAAAACATGATGAGTTTAATATCGATAAGCAATGTTCGGACAGGGTATAATATAATGAAAAATGTAGGTTTTATCGGCTGGCGTGGCATGGTTGGCTCCGTATTAATGCAGCGTATGGTCGAAGAAGGTGATTTTAACGCTATTCATCCGGTATTTTTTACTACCTCTCAGCAGGGCGAAGAAGCACCCACTTATGGCGGTCATCGTGGAACCTTGCAGGATGCTAATGATATTGATGCGTTGAAAGCACTCGATATTATTATCAGCTGCCAAGGTGGTGATTATACCAATTTGGTATACCCTAAATTGCGCCAAAGCGGGTGGAATGGATATTGGATTGATGCGGCTTCTGCGCTGCGTATGCAAGATGATGCCACCATCATTCTTGATCCTGTTAACCGTCAGCATATTGATGCGGGATTGAATCAAGGGATTAAAACATTTGTTGGCGGTAACTGTACCGTTAGCCTGATGCTGATGTCTTTAGGCGGTTTATTTGCTAATAACTTAGTTGAATGGGCATCGGTTGCTACCTATCAAGCTGCATCTGGCGCGGGTGCACGCAATATGCGTGAACTGTTAATTCAAATGGGCGCATTGCATGCTCAGGTAGCTAAAGAGTTGCAAAATCCAGCTTCAGCTATTTTAGAGATTGAAAAGAAAGTTACTGATTTTACTCGTAATGGTGCGATGCCTTGTGATGAGTTCGGTGTGCCTTTAGCGGGGAGTTTAATTCCTTGGATTGATAAACGCCTCGATAATGGACAAAGCCGCGAAGAGTGGAAAGGCCAGGCAGAAACCAATAAAATATTAAATACTGGCAGCAATATTGTCCCTATCGATGGTTTGTGTGTTCGTGTTGGTGCGTTACGCTGCCATAGCCAAGCATTTACGCTGAAATTGAAAAAAGATATTCCTCTACACGAAATTGAACAGCTTTTAGCCGCGCATAATGACTGGGTTAAAGTTGTTCCTAATGAGCGCGAAATAAGTATGCGTGAACTGACGCCAGCCGCCGTTACTGGAACGTTAGCTACACCGGTGGGACGTTTACGTAAACTCAATATGGGGCCAGACTATCTGTCAGCCTTTACGGTCGGTGATCAATTATTGTGGGGAGCCGCGGAGCCATTGCGCCGTATGCTTAATATCCTGCTATAATTTTTAGTCTTTACATTGTACATTGCATAAAATGGCTGCCATGATTGGGAGCCATTTTTTATCGGAATTAATTTACCCATTGATAGGGATAACAAGTGGGTCATAAAGAGTAAATAATTACTCGCTGATTTACCAAACGGGAGAATGAAGATGTCGCAAAAATTGACAACGTTGAATGATGTGGCCGCATTAGCTGGGGTCTCTTATCAAACCGTTTCTCGTGTGATCAATAATTCTGCCTCTGTGGCTGAAAAAACTCGCCAGAAAGTGTTCTCTGCCATGGAAACACTGAATTACATTCCCAATCGCGTCGCCCAACAGTTAGCCGGTAAACAAACCTATACTTTAGGGCTTGCGACAATAGATCTCGCGCTTCATGCTCCCTCTAAAATCGCCTCTGCGGTTAAGAAACATGCGGATAAGCTGGGATATAGCGTGGTTATCTCAATGACACAAACGCTTGATTTTTTAGACGTAAGAAAAGCAATTAACGAATTATTGTCACAGCGTGTCGATGGAATTGTAATTAATATTCCATTAACTCAATCTCAAGCGATGGAAATTGATTCGCTATGTGGTGAAACGCCGATTGCTTTTCTCGATATTGATCCTGAAACCCCACTGTTATCGATAATGACCAACTCTACTGAAGGGGCAGAAAAAGGGGCACGTTATTTGCTTGAGTTAGGGCATCAACGCATTGCTCTTATTCAAGGGCCAACATCCTCTATCTCCGCACAATTGCGGCTTAAAGGGTGGATAAAGGTCTTAAACAGGGAAAATATTCGGCCTTTTTGTCTACTTGAAGGCGATTGGAGTGCGGCATCGGGTTATCGTTTAGGCTGCGAAATTCTGGCTTATCAGAATAGACCGAGCGCAATTTTGGTCGCTAATGACGAGATGGCATTAGGGGTTTTGCGAGCTTTACACGAGGCGGGAATTGATATTCCCCATCAAATATCGGTAATTGGCTATGATGATACTGATGATAGTGCCTATTTTTATCCCCCTTTAACTACCATTAGGCAAGATTTCGAATTATTAGGTTGTAAAGCGACGGAAGTGATAATAGAACACTTATCACGGCGGCAGGATCCTACGGGGTCGCTTATCCGTAATACCCATCAAACAATTTTATCGACTGAGTTGATTATTCGGCAAACTACAGCTGAATATTTGCCCGCCCATCCTGCCAATAAAGCTCAGTTGGCGCAGCAATTACACCGAATTGCAGAGCAGTTGTCGGAATTATAAACAAACATTCTTGTGATAACAGGCCAATTATCGACACATTAATTACATTATTTATTGTATAAACTGTGAGCCACACCCTTATTTTCTGATCCTCTACTTTACAAAATCTCGCCATCTGTCAGTTTAATTAGTTATGTGAGCGTATAACATTAGCTATTAGCGGAGATGACGGTTATGTCACAACAACATCATAAAAATTTAGATTTAGTCCAAGTCCTTGCTCGTCGTGATTGGGAGAATCCGGCCATCATCGAATTTAATCGACTACCTGCACACACTGCTCTGCATTGTTGGTGTGATTTAGTGTCTGCGCGTGAGGATCAACCGAGCAATAAGGTCAAAAGCCTGAATGGTCAATGGAAATTCAGTTATTTCAGTCATCCTGAATCGGTGCCTAGTGAATGGGTTCATCATGATTTAGTACAGGCTGATGATATTTTTGTTCCATCTAATTGGCAATTAAGTGGCTATGATAATCCGATTTATACTAATGTGACTTATCCTATTCCGGTAAACCCTCCATATGTTCCCGCCGAAAATCCTACCGGTTGTTATTCGCTCACACTGACCCTGTCTGAGCATGAGTTACAACATGGATATCAGCATATTGTTTTTGATGGAGTGAATTCTGCGTTCTATCTTTGGTGTAATGGACTGTGGGTGGGATATTCGCAAGACAGTCGGTTACCTGCGGAATTCGATTTAACGGAATATCTACAAGTCGGCGAAAATCGCTTGGCGGTCATGGTATTGCGTTGGTGTGATGGAACGTATCTGGAAGATCAGGATATGTGGCGCATGAGCGGTATTTTCCGTGATGTGAGCTTACAGCACAAAACTGCACAGTATATTTCTGATTATCGGGTGCAAACTATATTAAATGAAGCACTTACTGCCGGTGAAGTAATTATTACTGCTGAGGTAAGTTGTGAAGCCGTATTATTGGATTCTTTACAAGTTCGGGCCGAGTTGTGGTGGCAAGATACGCGAGTGGCTTCACAGCAATCATTTTTAGGCAGTGAAATTATCGATGAAAGAGGTTGTTATAATGACAGCGTCAGCTTAACACTGCCGGTTAACTCACCGTTGCTTTGGAGTGCAGAAACTCCGCATCTTTATCGCTTAGTACTAACCCTATTAGATAAGCAGGGTCAGGCTATTGAGTTTGAAGGCTGTGATGTGGGTTTACGTCGAGTTGCGATTGAAAATGGGTTATTAACCGTTAATGGTCAGCCATTATTAATCCGTGGAACTAATCGACATGAACATCACCCTGAAAATGGACAAGTGATGGATGAAGCCACCATGTTGAAAGATATTCTGTTGATGAAACAGCATAATTTCAATGCGGTTCGATGCTCTCATTATCCGAATAATGCCTTGTGGTATAAACTTTGCGACCGCTATGGTTTGTACGTTGTCGATGAAGCCAATATTGAAACTCATGGTATGACGCCAATGAGCCGATTGTCTAATGATCCGATGTGGCTAAATGCCATGATGGCCAGAATGACACGCTTAGTGCTGAACCATCGTAATCACGCATCTATTATTATTTGGTCTCTGGGGAATGAATCCGGCTATGGTAATAACCACGATGCGATGTATCAATGGGTGAAGAAATGTGACCCAAGCCGCCCCGTACAGTATGAAGGGGGCGGTGCTAATACCGCGGCTACTGATATTATTTGTCCAATGTATTCTCGTGTTGATCAGGATCAGCCATTCCCTCAAGTGCCTAAATGGTCGATTAAAAAGTGGATCAGCCTACCGAATGAATCACGACCTTTAATTTTATGTGAATATGCCCATGCTATGGGGAATAGTTTAGGTGGGTTTGCTGAATACTGGGCGGCTTTTCGTCAGTATCCACGTTTACAAGGTGGCTTCGTTTGGGATTGGGTTGATCAAGCGTTAACCAAACAAGACAATGAACAGCGTTATTACGCTTACGGTGGTGATTTTAATGATACGCCGAATGATCGCCAATTTTGTCTTAATGGATTAGTTTTTCCGGATAGAACACCGCATCCGTCATTATTTGAGGCTAAACACGCCCAACAGTTTTTTACTTTTGAATTAGTCAATAAACATCCTCTGACCATCAAGGTAACGAGCGATTTCTTGTTCCGCCATACCGATAACGAATTACTTATTTGGCGTTTAGAATGGAATGGACAGACACTTTGTTCAGGAGAAAAAATTCTTAATATTGCCCCTCAAAGTCAACAAACGTTAATTATTGATGCTCAGCCAGAAATCACGGGGCACGGTGAACTGTGGCTAATCGTCGAAGTTATTCAACCACAAGCGACAGCTTGGTCCGAGCCAAAGTTAAAAACGGCGTGGCAGCAATGGCCATTACTTTCAAAAATAGATATTCAACCGAGGGATATAACTGCGCCAAAATTGCCAATTAAGGCTGAAATCGGTACGCAGGATGAGGAAGTGAATATCACTATAGGCGATTCTCGCTGGGTATTTAACTCAACGAGTGGAGAATTAACTCAATGGTGGCAGCAGGATCAGGCGGGATTATTATCGCCGTTAAGAGATAATTTTACCCGAGCTCCGTTGGATAACGATATTGGTGTCAGCGAAGTGGATAGAATTGATCCTAATGCGTGGGTAGAACGTTGGAAGCGAGCGGGGCATTATCAACTTTCTACTGTATTGGATTATTTTAGCGTTGAACATTTGAGTGATGGCGTTTTAGTTCGCACCATCCATCGTTATTTATCTCAATCTCCACTCCAGAAGTCAGAGCCTTGTTTGTTTATCAGCCGTAAAAATTACCGTTTAACTCACGATAATCAAATGTCCATCGACGTCAGTGTTGATATTGCGGAAGGTTATGCGGAGCCAGCAAGAATTGGTTTAAGTTGCTGCATTAATCGCGTGCCAGAATCAGTATCTTGGCTCGGCCGAGGCCCGTTTGAAAACTATCCCGATCGTAAAAGTGGTGCATTATTTAGCGCTTGGACATTGCCATTAGATGATCTGTATACCGGTTATATTTTTCCATCGGAAAACGGACTGCGTTGTGATACACGCCAATTACAGTTAGCAGAACATCAATTTAGCGGCCATTTCCATTTCGGTGTGAGCCAATATAGCCAGCAACAATTGATGGAAACATCGCATCGCCATTTATTGCATAAAGAGCCGGGATGTTGGGTCAATATAGATGGCTGGCACATGGGAATTGGTGGGGATGATTCCTGGAGTCCGAGCGTTCGTCCTGAATATTTGCTGGTGGATAATCACTATCAATATCAGATAACGTGGCAGCGCCAAGCATGTCAATAGGCTAACCAAAAGGATCCTAGCTATGTATTACATGAAAAATAAAAACTTTTGGTTATTTGGTAGCTTTTTCTTTTTCTACTTTTTCATTATGGGGGCTTATTTTCCATTTTTCCCCATTTGGTTGGCAGATGTTAACCATGTCACCAAGGGCGAAACCGGGATAATTTTTGCCAGCATCTCATTATTCTCTTTAGTGTTCCAGCCTGTATTTGGGGTGTTATCGGATAAATTAGGACTTAAAAAACATCTTCTGTGGGTGATTACAGGTATGTTGGTTTTGTTTGGTCCATTCTTTATTTTTGTGTTTGGGCCATTACTGCAAGTTAATATTTATTTAGCCTCGATAGTTGGAGGAATTTATCTCGGTTTTATTTATAACGGCGGTGCACCAGTCATTGAGGCGTATATAGAGAAAGTCAGCCGCAGAAGCCATTTTGAATTTGGTCGTGCACGTTTATTTGGCTGCATTGGTTGGGCTATTTGTGCCTCTATTGCTGGCATTATGATGACTATCAATGACCAATTTGTTTTTTGGATGGGATCAGTCTGCGCAATTTTACTGGCGATATTATTATTCTTTGCTAAACCTGAGGCTGATAGTAGCGCATTAGTAGCTAATGAGCTGGGCGCAAATAAGAAGCCTTTTACCTTAAAAACGATTTTCTTATTATTTAAAGATCGTAATCTGTGGTTTTTAAGTTTATTTGTAGTTGGGGTTTCTTGTACCTACGATGTATTTGATCAGCAATTTGCTAATTTCTTTGTCGGTTTTTTTGATTCGCCTCATCAAGGAATACGGGTCTTCGGTTATGTGACCACATTAGGCGAGCTATTAAACGCAACGATTATGTTTTTTGCACCGGTAATTATCAACCGTATTGGTGCGAAGAACGGGTTATTAATTGCCGGTATGATTATGGCCGTTCGTATTTTAGGCTCTTCATTTGCTACCTCGGCCGTTGAAGTGGTGATCTTGAAAACACTGCATATGTTTGAAGTGCCATTTTTAATTGTGGGTTGCTTTAAATATATAACTACCGTATTTGAAGTTAGGTTTTCTGCCACTATCTATTTAGTGTGCTTCTGCTTTTTTAAACAATTGGCGATTATGTTTATGTCTATTTTTACCGGCCAATTATATGAAAAAGTTGGTTTTCAAGGCACTTACCTGATCCTTGGCTGTATAGTGTTAGTTTTTACTGTGATCTCTTATTTTACGTTGGTTTCTCCAGCTAAAGCAGCAAAACTTCGTGGGCAAGCATTAGGTAAAACGACGTAAATTGCGGCTATCATCTCACCATATAATTGCTATAAAAAATAACCCCGCCAGTAAAACTGATGGGGTTATTATATTTACGGCGACTAGCAACAGATTAGATATCGATATTCGCCGCTTTCAGCGCATTCTCTTCGATAAATGCACGACGAGGTTCAACCGCGTCACCCATTAATGTCGTAAATAGCTGATCGGTAGCGATAGCATCTTTAACCGTGACTTGCATCATACGGCGAGTCT
The DNA here is from genome assembly GCF_001294465.1 of Moellerella wisconsensis ATCC 35017. Classification (GTDB taxonomy): domain Bacteria; phylum Pseudomonadota; class Gammaproteobacteria; order Enterobacterales; family Enterobacteriaceae; genus Moellerella; species Moellerella wisconsensis. The sequence continues at coordinate 127,575 of NZ_LGAA01000006.1, read as the reverse complement.
CTGGGTTCATTGTGGTTTCCCACAATTGATCAGGGTTCATTTCACCCAACCCTTTATAGCGCTGTACCGCTAAACCACGGCGTGATTCTTTGCTTAACCAGGCTAGAGCATCTTCAAAATTACTGACATTTTGACGGCGTTCACCGCGTTCAATATAAGCACCATCTTCAATTAGATCGGCGATTAAATCACCCAGATGCGTAATACGACGGTATTCACTGCCATGCACGAAGTTAAAGTCCAGATTATAGTCAGTATCAATACCATGAGTACGAATGCGGATCGTCGGTTCAAACATTTGACGTTCACGGTTTTCATTAATGGTATAGCTATAGGTACTGCTAAACTCTTCGTTATCGCTTAAACGTTTAACGAGAGATTGCGCCCATTGCTCGACTTTTTCTGGTGATTTCAGATCATCTTCGACCAGCGTAGTTTGATAAACTAGACTGTGTAGCAGTGCTTTAGGATAGATACGTTCTAAGCGATGAATAATTTTCTGTGCTGCGTTATATTCAACCACCAGTTTTTCTAATTCTTCACCTTTCATTGGTGGAGCATCAGCACTTAAATGCAGTGCTGCGCCATCTAAGGCGATAGAAATTAGATAAGCGTCCATGGCATCATCATCTTTAATATATTGCTCTTGCTTGCCTTTTTTCACTTTATAAAGAGGCGGTTGAGCGATATAGACATGACCACGTTCGACGATTTCTGGCATTTGACGATAGAAGAATGTCAGCAGCAAGGTACGAATATGCGAACCATCGACATCAGCATCCGTCATGATAATAATGCTGTGATAACGCAGTTTATCTGGATTATATTCATCGCGGCCAATACCACAACCTAATGCGGTAATTAGTGTTGCGACTTCTTGAGATGACAGCATTTTGTCGAAACGCGCTTTTTCGACATTCAGAATTTTACCTTTCAGCGGTAAAATAGCCTGATTTTTACGGTTACGGCCTTGTTTTGCCGAGCCGCCCGCAGAGTCCCCTTCCACTAAATACAGTTCAGAGAATGCTGGGTCACGTTCTTGGCAATCAGCTAATTTGCCTGGCAGACCCGCTAAATCTAAAGCTCCTTTGCGGCGGGTCATTTCACGCGCTTTACGTGCGGCTTCACGCGCACGAGCTGCGTCGATAATTTTACCGACGACAATTTTAGCATCTGATGGATTTTCCAACAGATACTCAACTAATCTCTCGTTCATTTGGGTTTCGACCGCGGTCTTAACTTCAGATGACACCAGTTTTTCTTTGGTTTGTGAGGAGAATTTAGGATCGGGTACTTTAACAGAAATAACTGCAATCAGACCTTCGCGGGCATCGTCACCGGTTGCACTGACTTTGGATTTTTTCTGATAACCCTCTTTTTCCATATAAGCATTCATGGTACGGGTCATTGAAGCACGGAAACCCGCTAAGTGGGTTCCGCCATCGCGTTGTGGAATATTATTGGTGAAACAATAGACGTTTTCTTGGAAACCGTCGTTCCACTGCATAGCGACTTCAACGCCAATGCCGTCTTTTTCTGTAGAAAAATAGAAAACATTTGGATGGATAGGCGTTTTATGGCGACTTAAATATTCGACGAAGGCCTTAATACCACCTTCATAATGGAAATGATCTTGGCGATTATCACGTTCATCGATTAATCGAATGGATACGCCTGAATTCAGGAATGACAGTTCACGCAGTCGTTTAGCGAGAATATCATATTGGTATTCGGTAATGCCTTTGAAGGTCTCATGGCTTGGCCAGAAGCGAACCATGGTTCCGGTCAAATCAGTTTCACCGACGACGGCTAATGGACTTTGTGGCTCACCATGACGATAAGTTTGTTCATGGACTTTACCATCACGACGGATAACCAGTTCCAGTTTTTCAGACAAGGCGTTAACAACAGATACCCCTACACCGTGCAAACCGCCGGAGACTTTATAGGAGTTATCATCGAATTTGCCTCCCGCATGCAGGACGGTCATGATAACTTGCGCCGCCGAAACTCCTTCTTCTTCATGTATTCCGGTAGGAATACCACGTCCATCATCCTGAACTGAGACTGAGTTATCTGCATGGATTGTGACGACGATATCATCACAATGACCTGCGAGGGCTTCGTCGATAGCGTTGTCAACAACCTCGAAGACCATGTGGTGTAAGCCTGTACCATCGTCTGTATCACCGATATACATGCCCGGGCGCTTACGCACCGCATCCAGCCCTTTTAATACCTTGATACTTGAGGAGTCATATGTATTCGACATCAACGTTTCCCGCTCATTTCTAATCCTGTGGTTGAACCTCTATTTTGCCATGTTCTACGCTAAACATCTTGCTGTTTCCATCAATCATGTCTTTAACTTGCTCAGGGGTTATCGCACTGACAAACACCTGAGCTTGCGTAGCTTTGAGGCGAGCTGCCAGTAACTGGCGGCGGCCTGCATCAAGTTCTGAGGCAAAATCATCCAGCAGATACAGACATCGTTGTCCGCTCTGTCGGGTGAAATATTCACCCTGCGCTAACCGTAATGCACACATCAGCAATTTTAACTGACCACGGGATAACATATCTTCGACAGGAGTTCCGTTTGCACGGATACGTAGATCTGCCTTATGGGGTCCTGTGGCTGTATAGGTTAGCGCTTTATCACGCTCAAACTGGCGCTCTAGCAACTCTGAATAATCGGTTTCTTTGTCCCATCCTCGCTGGAACGAGACAGAGAGTGAAAATTCAGGCAAAAATTGTTTACACGTATTTTCAATATCTTCCGCAATTCCTGCGGTATAGTCTGTGCGCCATTGACTAATTTGATGCGCTAAAGGGGCGATTTCTTTATCCCAATGCCGCATTTGCCTATAATGGCTAACTTGCCGCAATGCGGCATTACGTTGTCTAAGAAGTCGTTTTAAATCCGACCAGACAGAAAAAAACAGGGAGTTATTATGAAAACATCCCCAATCAATAAAGGCTCGGCGATATTTTGGACCGCCATTTAATAGTGTAAAGCCTTCGGGGGTAATAAGTTGCATCGGCAATAATTTTGCCAGTTCTGCTATCTTATGCCCGTCAGTACCGTCAATTCTGACTTTATTGTCACCATTGCGATCTTTACTCAAACCTAATGCCAGTTCACCGCGTTCGTCGGTCATATGGCTAAGGCGCCCATGCAGAATAAATTGCTGCTGCTCATGGCGAATCACTCGGCCTGCCTGAATACTACGAAACGCCCGCCCATGGCCTAAGGTATAAATAGCTTCCAAAATACTGGTTTTCCCACTGCCATTGGGCCCAATTAGAAAATTGAAACCACTGGCCAGTGAGAGATCCGCATTTTCTATATTACGAAAATCGCGGATAAGTAGACGCGAAAGGATCATAAATTGTCAGTATTACAGACGCATTGGCATAACGACATAAACAGCCGAACGACTGGCTGAATCTTCGATTTGCACACTGGATACGGCGTCTGTCAGGAATAACGTAACTTCCTCACATTTTAAGGTATTGAGAACATCCAAGATATAGCTGACATTGAAGCCAATCTCCATTTCTCCACCTTGATAGTGTACATCGACAATTTCTTCGGCTTCTTCTTGCTCCGGATTATTAGCCGTAATTTTTAGCTGATTTTCACTGAAATACAGTCTAACACCGCGGAATTTTTCATTAGATAAAATAGCGGCACGCGAAAAAGCTTGTTTCAGTATATCGCAGCGTGCTTCTAATGTTTTATCTGGATTTTTAGGTAGCACACGGCGGTAATCCGGAAAACGACCATCGACCAGTTTAGAGGTGAAAATAAAATCACCAACATGTGCCCGAATATTATTGCTGCCAATCTGCAATTGCAGTGGGGTATCACCGCCATCGAGCAAACGCATTAACTCAATCACGCCTTTACGCGGAACGATCACTGAATGCGCGGGCAGTTCTTGGCCGACTTCCATCGAACAGACGGCTAGACGATGCCCATCCGTTGATACTGTACGTAAGATTTGTCCTTCGGTTTCAAACAACATACCGTTGAGATAATAACGGACATCTTGATGCGCCATAGAAAATTGCGTGGCTTCAATCAGTCGTTTCAACGTAGATTGAGGCAGTGAGAATTCTACTTCACTTTGCCAGTCATCTAAATTGGGAAAATCAGCGGCGGGGAGCGTCGACAGTGAAAATCGGCTACGACCAGAACGCACAAGCAGACGATCTTCGTCAAGTTCTACGCTAATTTCAGCGCCATCTGGCAATCCGCGCCAAATATCAAAGAATTTACGAGCAGGTACGGTGGTTGCGCCCTGTTGGTGTTCTTGAGTTAAAGGTACTCGTGCCATCATCTCCATTTCGAGATCGGTTCCGGTTAATAACAGAGAACCTTGGTTTACCTGTAACAGCAGATTGCCCAAAATAGGCAACGTAGGACGTCCCCCTAAAGGGCCGCTGACTTGCTGTAACGGTTTTAATAACTGCTCACGTTCGATGATAAATTTCATAATACTTAAGATGATAATGTTCTGATTAAGTTAGAAAAATCTTCTTTGATGTCATGGCTTTCTTCGCGCAATTGTTCAATTTTACGACAGGCATGTAATACCGTGGTATGGTCACGGCCACCAAAGGCATCTCCGATCTCGGGTAAACTGTGGTTAGTCAGCTCTTTTGCTAGTGCCATTGCCATTTGTCTTGGTCGTGCGACAGAACGGGAACGACGTTTAGAAAGGAGATCCGCCACTTTGATTTTGTAGTATTCAGCGACAGTTTTCTGAATATTATCAATAGTAACTAATTTTTCTTGCAACGCTAAAAGGTCACGCAATGCCTCACGAACAAAATCAATTGTAATTGCTCGCCCGGTAAAATTTGCGTTAGCGATCACGCGGTTTAATGCACCTTCTAGCTCTCGTACATTGGAACGCAGACGTTTAGCAATAAAGAAGGCCACTTCGCCCGGTAGCTGAATTTTATTTTCATCAGCCTTTTTCATTAGGATAGCGACACGCGTTTCAAGCTCAGGTGGCTCAATCGCGACCGTTAGTCCCCAACCAAAACGAGATTTTAGTCTATCTTCTACGCCATTAATTTCTTTTGGGTAGCGATCTGAGGTTAAAATAATTTGTTGATTGCCTTCCAGAAGCGCATTAAAAGTATGGAAAAATTCTTCTTGTGAACGCTCTTTATTGGCAAAAAATTGGATATCATCAATCAGCAGTGCATCAACAGAACGATAGTAGCGTTTGAATTCTTCTATCGCATTATTTTGCAATGCCTTGACCATATCTTGAACAAATCGTTCAGAGTGCATATAAACAACGCGCGCATTCTCTTTATGTTGCATGATGCTATTACCGACAGCATGCAAAAGATGCGTTTTACCTAGCCCTGTACCACCGTATAAAAATAGTGGGTTATAGGCGCCACCAGGATTCTCTGCCACTTGTCTTGCCGCAGCACGGGCAAGTTGGTTGGATTTACCTTCAACAAAGTTATCAAATGTATGCTTAGGGTTCACATTCGAACGATAAGAGACATCGGGCTGCACTTTGGTTGAATTATCCCAGCTGGGTCTGACCGGCGGGGTAGGAGACGAGGTCGTATATGATGGTACACTGGTGCCACGAACGCTATTGCTCGTCGCGACTCTTTGCATCGGCTTATTGCCGACTTCAAAATGTAAGACCGGTGCATCTGAACCACAAAAATCATTCAACAATTCATTGATATTGTTAATGTATTTATCTCTTACCCAGTCAAGAACAAAACGGTTAGGCGCATATAACGCCAACGTGTTGTCGTTCAGTTCAGCCTGAAGGGGGCGTATCCACATACTAAATTCTGTGGCAGGTAATTCATCCTGCAATCGGGCAAGACATTGCTGCCAAAGCGAAAGTGACACGTCGGACTCCCCTAAAACAAGATAAATGAAAACAAAGATTATGGATTTAACTACAGATTTAACTACAGATTTAACTATAGAATAACTAATAGGCGCTTATCTTTTGCCATAGACCAGAAAGCAACCTTTGATGTTGTTCAGCGATAGACTTATTGATTTCTATATCTAGTGTATTTCTTTATCTATATATCTAGATCTAGTTATCACTAGGTTATCTACCACATTCTGATCTTCTGATCAGCAAGATGACCGTGGATCATAGCGTAAAATCACCCAGAGATCTTCATTCTTTTACACAGTTTTTCAGCTTTTTATCCACAGGTAAGGATAATGCGTTGTTCCTGTGGAGAAAGAGGATACGTAAACTACTCGCAAACTCTATTATCGGCATATAAGGCTTGTATAATTCTGGGGATAACTTTAGATCAAATCTATGAGCGTGTCTGTTAGATCAAAAAAATAAATCTGATCTGGCGATGATCCTTGCGCTTTAAGGTGGAGTCCGTATAATCTTGCACCCTGTATGTCATTACTTAGCTAATGGTTGCGAGTTTATTCGGGTTCCGTATTGTTGTTTTCTTTGGGATTCGGCAGCGAAATCTAATAGATAGCACGTTAGTGAGTTAGGGCACAGGTCTCGGCAGGTTGCAGGGCTATGTTAGAAGGGCAATTAAAATTGAGCCGCTAATAGCAATTAATTGCTGTTAGGTGGTGTTATTGTCAGCCAATCTATAATTAATTACAGTCTGACTGCGTCATTTTATTGACGTGGAGGCTAATTTTTTATTACAATCCTGCCTCTTTCTATATTGATATTGCGATTGAGGTGTCTGGTGAGCATTAATTTCACTGGTTACCCACGCGTTTACTGAATCAGTAATAAATTTAAAGTTAGGTAGAAACCGCTATGAAACGCACTTTTCAACCGTCCATACTGAAGCGTAACCGTTCACACGGTTTCCGTGCTCGTATGGCCAATAAAAATGGTCGTCAGGTTCTGGCTCGCCGTCGTGCTAAAGGCCGCTCTCGTCTGACCGCTTCATCTAAGTAATAAAGCTAGCCATTATCAACGTGGTTACGCTCGCTTTTCCTCGGGAGTTACGTTTGTTAACTCCCAGGCATTTCGATTATGTCTTTAAGCAGCCTCAAAGAGCGAGTTCACCGGAGATAACAATCCTCGGTCGCCTTAATGAGCTGGGGCATCCCCGCATCGGTCTTACTATCGCCAAAAAAAATGTTAAACGAGCTCATGAGCGAAATCGTATCAAACGATTAGCACGTGAATACTTTCGTTTGCATCAACATGAGTTACCTCCTATGGATTTTGTGCTCTTGGTGAGAAAGGGGATAACCAATTTAGACAATCGACAGATAACGGAAGCATTGGATAAGTTATGGCGTCGTCACCGTCGCTTGGCTCAAAACTCCTGATCTCATTGATCAGAGGCTACCAGTTGGTTATTAGTCCAATGCTGGGGCCTCGTTGTCGTTTTAATCCTACGTGCTCTTATTATGGAATTGAGGCATTGCGCAGGTTTGGAATGATAAAAGGGAGTTGGTTAACGGCGAAACGCATATTAAAATGCCACCCTTTACACGCTGGTGGAGACGACCCTGTTCCACCTAAAAAAAACGATGATAATAGAGAACATTAACGATGGATTCGCAACGCAATCTTCTACTCATCGCTTTGCTGTTCGTTTCGTTCCTAGTCTGGCAAGCGTGGGAAGGCGATAACGCCGACCTACAAAACAAGGCGGTACAGACTACACAACAAGCGGATATGCCAAGCAGTGATGCCCAACCGGTAACTCAGAGTGGGCAAGGTAAACTAATCACAGTTAAAACTGATGTACTGGATTTACGCATCAATACGCGTGGTGGTGATATCGATGAGGCTGACTTGTTAGCCTATCCCGCGACACTGGATTCAACAAATCCTTTCCGTTTACTGGAAACTACCCCCGGTTTTATTTATCAAGCGCAAAGTGGTCTGATTGGTCAGGATGGCCCAGATAACCCTGGCTATGATAATGGAATGCGTCCAGTCTACACGACGTCTTCAGACAGTTATGTGCTGGAAAAAGGCCAAGATGAATTACGCATCCCGATGACTTTCACCGGTAAAGATGGCGTTGTTTATCAGAAAACCTATGTTCTGAAACGCGGTAATTATGCGGTTGATGTTGAATACAGTATTCAGAATACTACTGAGCGTCCGTTGAACCTGGCTTTCTTTGGTCAGTTGAAACAAACCATCAACTTACCGAAAGAACGCGATACTGGCAGCAGCAACTTTGCGTTGCATACTTATCGTGGTGCAGCTTATTCATCAGATGAAACTAACTATAAAAAATATAGTTTTGGTGATATCGAAGATAAGAATCTGAATATTTCGACTAAAGGTGGCTGGGTCGCCATGTTGCAACAATATTTTGCAACAGCATGGGTGCCTGAAAGCAAGGAAACCAGCACTTTTTATACTATCGATTTAGATAAAAAATCCGCGATTATTGGTTATAAGAGTTCACCCATCTCAATCGCTGCGAATGGTACCGGTTCTTATGGCTCAACATTGTGGATAGGCCCTGAAATTCAGTCAGAAATGGCTGAGGTTGCGCCTCATTTAGACTTGAGTGTTGACTACGGTTGGTTATGGTTTATTTCTCAGCCGCTGTTTAAATTACTGAAATTTATCCATGGTTTCGTTGGAAACTGGGGTATTGCGATTATCATCATTACCTTTATTGTGCGCGGTATCATGTACCCACTGACTAAAGCACAATATACGTCAATGGCCAAAATGCGTTTATTACAGCCGAAATTAGCTGCGATGCGTGAGCGTATTGGTGATGATAAACAGCGTATGAGCCAAGAAATGATGGCGATGTACAAAGCTGAGAAAGTAAACCCACTTGGTGGTTGTTTACCTCTGCTTATTCAGATGCCGATCTTCTTAGCCCTGTATTATATGCTGATGGGCTCGGTTGAATTACGTCAGGCGCCATTCTTTGGTTGGATACAAGACTTATCAACACAGGATCCTTATTATATCCTGCCTGTTCTGATGGGTATCACTATGTTTGTTATCCAGAAAATGTCTCCGACAGCGGTAACTGATCCAATGCAGCAGAAGATCATGACCTATATGCCGGTTGTGTTTACTATCTTCTTCTTATGGTTCCCATCAGGTCTGGTTCTGTATTATATCGTGAGTAACTTGGTGACCATTCTTCAGCAGCAGATTATTTATCGTGGTCTGGAAAAACGTGGTCTTCATAGTCGCGGTAAAAAATAGTCACAGTGTAATTGAGTCCAAGACTTAGCGACACCAAGACATGAAGTGTTATATTTAAGGCGGTCATTAGACCGCCTTGATTATTTTTAAAGATAAATTTAGCCAAATATTATTTAGAGAGACACTATGCAAACCAACGATACAATCGTCGCACAGGCAACACCACCCGGCCGTGGCGGTGTTGGTATTCTTCGTGTATCTGGTCCTAAAGCGGCAGCCGTTGCTGAAATTGTTTTAGGCAAAATACCCAAACCTCGTTATGCAGATTATCTACCATTTAAAGATGAAAATGGTACTACGCTAGACCAAGGGATAGCTTTATATTTCCCCGGCCCTAATTCATTCACCGGCGAAGATGTTCTTGAACTGCAAGGGCATGGTGGACCAGTTATTTTAGATTTACTGCTGAAGCGTATTTTATCCATCAATGGATTACGTATCGCGAATCCGGGAGAATTCTCTGAGCGGGCATTTTTAAATGATAAACTCGATTTAGCACAAGCCGAGGCTATTGCTGATTTGATTGATGCTAGCTCAGAACAAGCGGCGCGATCAGCGATGAATTCACTGCAAGGTGTTTTCTCTGGACAGGTTCATCAGTTAGTCGAAGCGTTAACGCATTTACGTATTTACGTTGAAGCTGCGATTGATTTTCCAGATGAAGAAATTGATTTCTTATCCGACGGTATTATTGAAGCTAAATTAAATGAAGTGATTGCTGAACTGAATACTGTTCGTTCCCAAGCGCATCAAGGAAGCCTATTACGTGAAGGAATGAAAGTGGTGATTGCCGGACGCCCTAATGCCGGTAAATCCAGTCTGTTGAATGCGCTCGCGGGCAGAGACGCCGCTATCGTGACAGATATTGCTGGAACTACTCGAGATGTTTTACGAGAGCATATTCATATTGATGGTATGCCATTGCATATTATCGATACCGCCGGTTTACGCGAATCGACAGATAAAGTAGAGCGCATTGGAATTGAACGGGCATGGCAAGAAATAGAACAAGCTGATCGCGTATTATTTATGGTCGATGGTACAACGACTGATGCGATTGAACCCGAAAAAATCTGGCCTGAATTTATTGCCCGTTTGCCCGAGTCTGTACCGGTGACTGTTATTCGCAATAAAACTGATATTACGGGGGAGGTCAGTGGCTTTACTCAATTCGGTGATTATTCACTGATCCGTTTATCGGCACGTGAAGGCGAAGGGATTGAATTGCTGCGCGATCATCTAAAAGAAAGTATGGGCTTTGAAAGTAATACCGAGGGCGGTTTTTTAGCTCGCCGTCGTCATTTGCAAGCATTAAATGTCGCAGCTGAGCATTTACAGGGTGGATATCAACAATTAGTCGTTGCGCGCTCGGGTGAACTATTGGCAGAAGAATTGCGTTTAGCACAGCAGGCATTGAGCGAAATTACCGGCGAATTTAGTTCTGACGACTTATTAGGTCGAATATTCTCTAGTTTTTGTATCGGTAAGTAATCAATTTTTATATCTTTCTAGCAATGATAAACAGCATGATGACTCAATGGTTATCGTTGCGCTTGGCTCCCTCCATTTATGTTTAATGGTGGTGAGCCTCTTTTCTATTTTGATTAATGGCCGTGCTAATTTCAAACAATATTCATTCTGAGCAATTTCAAATAACCGTAATTCCAATATGTAATAGCCTCAATCTAAAGAAAATACCATATTAAAGCTTAGGATATCTTTAACCTCTGCAGGTTTATCACCAATCGAGCGATATTTATAGACGGCATCGATAGCGGCTTTATCGAGTAGTTCATAGCCTGATGATTTAGCCACGTTTATATTCGATAATGATCCATTATTAGCGACCGTCATCTCGATCATCACCTTACCTTGATAACGTAATCTTCTGGCTTTCCTTGGATATTGCTTATGTTTCTCAATTTCACTTTTTAATTTTGAAATATAGCTGTTGGCTGTTGAACCTTGATGCCCCTGAATATTCTCTTTACCCGGGATGGTATTTCCGCTAATAGTACTGATTTCATTGCTACCGGCCAGTTGTTGTTTACTATCCTTTTTTGGGGTCATTTTTTTGGGTTGTTTTATGGGTTTCTTTTTATCATCGAGTTTCTTTTTTATCACGGCTTTTTGGGGCGAGAAGTTATAGGTTCCATTTACTGGAGACAGTGGAATAGAGATGTCTATATCTGTGACCTCCTTTTCTATCGGCACTAACGATTGTGCGAGCAACAGGATAGAGGTGATAGGTGATTGTATGCCTTGTTGCATCGGGGAATCGATCCGCTTGGATGTTGGGGTAATGAAGAAAACACCAAAAATAGTGATATGCAGAGTGATAGCAAGTAGCCCCCAAAGCAGTAATTTTGGCGAAAAAAAGGATGAGCTAATATAATGATGCGTGCAAAATTGCAGCATAGCCTTTTTCAAGTCAGTATTCGTCAATATAGTATTTTTCAATGTAGTATCCTTCGATATAGAACCCTTCGGTATAGTACTCTTACGGGTTTAATCAGCATGGCCGAATAAATTATTGAAATCGACGTTCAAAAAATAGCTGAACATGATTCCGCCGATGGCTATACAGCCAATCAACATTACTTTTTATGTAATGATGTGAAAATGCTAATGTCGGTGTAAAACCCGCCAGTTGCCAGTGTTTAGTTTTAATCTTTACGTGGACTCCAACTCCGCGATCTCGTCGCTTAGCTTGTAAGATAGTATTGAAGTTTTGGAACTTTTGCTGATACCCACTGACAGAAATATTAGGTTCAACGTAAGGAATCGATTGCCAGTCAACGCCGGTAATAAATTGAATTTGATGATGATCCTTACTGGTATCTCGATGATAGTGATGCGAAAACTCAGTCAGTTGGAAAAAGTCACCAAAGAACAGCGGCCGAGTAATAATTAGCTGATGGTAAAAATGTGAGCCGTTAGCATATGGATTATTCGGGATGCTTAGCTGCTTTATTTCTTGTCCTGCAATGAGTAACCATTGGCTTGCTTGGCTCGGTTGCCATATTCCGCCCCAGCGGATCCCCACACCATAATTGTGTCCAGTAATACCACTATTTTCATAATATATTTTAGGCCCGATATGCAGTTGATAGCGTGGCTGCTGGTATTGGTAACGTGAATATATCTGGGTAGATAGCTCATTATATTGTGGCTCATTAACATATTGTTTATGGTTAATAGAAAGTTGATTGAGCCAGACATGTGCAGGATGAATATTTTTTTGATAGCTTAGTTCAGTTCGTAAGAAAACTCCTTGAGCTGAATCTTGTTCTGTTGCCGTCCATTTCTGTAAACATATCCCAGAGGTAAGATGTTGTTCTGTACATATTGAATCGCCATCAGCTGTTTGGTTGATATTATCTTGATATTGATAGCCGATAGCTATTTGAGCTGAAAACGGATTACGGGTATTAGTATGCTTATATTCCGGAGTGTTTAATAAATAGCGTAATCTTTCTTTAATTTTCTCCGGTATATTTTGATGGGATAATAATTCATTTATTAATTCTTTTGCTAAATTTTGATTTTTGTTTTTTAAATATATTGTAATAAGTTCTAACTTAGCACGAATAAAATCTGGTTGATAATGAATTGCTCGATTTAGTAAATTAATAGCTTCTAAATTATTTTTTCTCTCAAAGGCTAGCATACCCTGTAAAAAATAATAAAGGCTATTCTCTGTTCCAATATTTCTTTCAATTTCAGAAGAATAGTCATTAACAGCAGACCAGTTTTTTTGATTGACGGCTTGAAATACAGACACTTGAAAATCCTTTTCATTATGGCTGTTAATTACTTCATGGCTATAGGCCAAGTTTAATGAATTTAAGAATAATGTAAATAGTAACAACTTTAATCGATTAAATTTAGTCATATTTTTACTTTATGCGTTAGATAAAAGAAAACACCGAGAAAATCTCGGCGTTTAGTGAGTTAATCTATTATTTAGATATTGATAAATATACGCCAATATTTTACGTTTTTAATTATTATCACCTAGAATAATTAAATAGATGGTTATAATATAAATTTAATTAATTTAACGAGTAGATAAAAAATTATCTGGTTAGTGATAAAGCTTAATCTTGTTTTTTACCCGCGAAGCTAGTGTCATATTGGCTATTATCTTTAAAAGTGGCAATACCGGCTAAAGCATCAGCTTGATCATTAAAGAAATGACCTTCTGAATTACCAATATAGTTATTATTATTATGAGTCATTATTGTGTTGCCAGAAAATTGATTGCTACTATCAATAATAATGGCATCAATATTCAAGGATAATTCGTTATTAGCTAAATCACCATGTAAGGTATTTTTGGCAAAGTCTGCCGTTAGCTGACCTGTAACTGGTCCCGCTTGGTGACTGTTATAGCTTATCCCTTGAGTGGTATAGATAGCGATCCCTTCAGTTGGCATATTAGTCGTAGTATTTTTACCGGTATAATAAACATTGCGGTAGTCGGCGTCCTCAGATTGATATGTCCATTCACCGTAGTAAATTTCGTCATTATCTAGCTTAGAAAATCTATAGGCACCAATATTAGTATGAGTCCCGGGGCGGCGTACAAGAGAGCTGTCATAGATATCATGTTTATCGGTGGGCATGGTATAAAACAGTGAATTTAGCAGGCCTTTAAAGGCAACTCTCAGTCCATTACTTTTTACTGAGACGCCAATCGCAGGGGAACCTAAAGCTGCGGGATGAACCCATGAGGAACTTTCTGAGGGACCGATATTAATAAATACTAATTGGTCATCTAGATCGGCTGATTTATTAAATCCTAAATCTGCATAAGCTAAATTCGCACAACAAACAGTACTTAATATAACAATAGATTTTAATAATTTCACTTCAATATCCTTATTGAAATTTAATATTAATTAGAAACGCGCAAATGTGATTATATTAATTTTTAGTGGTTTTACACCCTATCATTCAATCTAATCACTCGATATAACAGGAGGTTGTTTGGGAATAAGATGAGCATATACTAGCTTTTTAATCGGGTAAACGATAATTTTTAATATTATTAATTTTCCAACAAATTTATCTGTTTTAATTTTAATAATTGTTTTTTTATTCAATGAGTTAATTTATTTACCTGTATTTTAATTTTATTCTAATGTGTTTTTTGGATTTTATTTTTAATTGATAATGTAATTGGTTTTATAAATGTTTTTTTCAAATTTTTAAATTTATCTTATTATTATGGTTATTGTTTGATATTAATAAATTAAAGTAATTCCTTACAAATATACTGGATTATAAAGGGGATCCTTTGGCTATATTAATAGGCAGCCAAAGGATCACTCAAATTAATCGTCCTAGAATTGGCTGCTTAGCGATAATTTAAACGTTCGCCCCGGTGCTGGCATCATCGAGCGAGTTAATGGATCAAGATAATATTCATCTAACATATTACTTCCTACTAATTCTACTGATGTATCTGCAGTTATCTGATAACTCATATAGGCATCGACAGTAAATATGGGATTCCAGCGTAGAGGATTATTACTAAAGCCAGCAAAGGCGCTGGGTAAGCGTTTTTGTAAATCGGCTTCATCTTTATTGATCACTTTGCTGTGATAGATAAATCGGTTACCGAGCGTTAATTTTTCATCGAATAAGCGCAGACCAATATTGGCATAAAGTGAATATTTTGGGGGCGTCGATGTGCGTAAAAAACCAGCAGGATAACCGCCATCAATACAGTTTGGGATAGGTAATTTATTAAACATATTAATTGCGATGTAGGAATCTTCATCACAGACTTTTGTTTTTAAATTATAACTGGCGCTAACATCGCTGAAAAATAATCCATTATCATAGCGTGCTTGTAATTCGATACCTGATATTAGTTGTTTATCCATTTGAATAGTTTGAGATAAATAATTTCTTTCGAACACATTTTCTATCTGCATATCATAATAAGTTAATTTAATATCAGCATGATGTTGAGTTTTTAATAGCTGCGATAAATTATAGACGCTGCCTATTTCTACTGTTTTTGAACGTTCGGGCTTAAATTGATTTTTAGGTTTATGGTAGCGCTGGCCAGCTATATTACCGGTATCCTCATACAGAGATGGCATACGAATAGTTTCTGCATAACGCAGATACATACGCCAGTCGTCGGTCAGATCTAAAGAGGCTGAAAGTACCGGTGCCCAATCCCATGCAGTGCGTTTGGGGAGGGGTTTTTTAGGGTTTATAATTCCGCGTTTATGGGTAAAGTCTAATAGAGGTTTGCCTTGATGGGCTGATGCAGCCACTTTATAAATATCGATATTCTGCTGGCTAATCGGATCATATTGCTGCTGATTAATATCAATTTCACCGGTATAAAAAGGATTGTCCTGTTTATTCAGTTGGCCGGTAAGTTCATCGACTAGCTGAATAAAATTGATATTGTGATAGTTCAGTCCTGTTGCTTTATCTTGCACGGATTTATTTATATAACTGTATTGTTTTTGCAGGTTATTGGTTTCTTGTGATATTTGTTGCTGCTGTTGTTTTATGGCTTTTATTGCATGTTGTTCTTCGGTGGTCGCGCTTCGCTTTTCAGCGCGTAATTTAGCTTGCTGCTGCCGTACTTGCCCAAATAATGATAAGTTTTGTTTTTGTAGTTGCTGATAGCGTTGGTAAATTTCACTTTCTTGTGGGGTGAATAATCGCTGATATTTACTGGATAAAGATATTCGCTCAGGGCTTGGAGTTACTTGCGTGTCTGCTGCTGCTCGGCGTTTATTGATGAAATCATCGATTGACCAATACGCATTATATTGAATACCGGCATTAAGAGTGAGGCGTTCTAGTGGTGTCCACGCATAATTAATCCCGAGATGATATTCTTGGCGTCGTCCTTCGCGTGGAGGCCAAAAGGTATTCACGGCATAGCCGCTATTATAGGGATTCACATTAGTCATTTTTTCATGTTGAAAACGCGCAGACAGGGTAAGTAAGTTGTGACGAGTTAGGCGAAAGTCATTTTTTAGGTCAATTCCCCAACGATTATTATGCGTATGATTACTTACGCTATCAATTAAACTGCCATCTTTATGTGGATTTTTGATACCTTGAATTTGATGCATAAAGTCAACTTCTGTCGGGTAACGAGGAAATCCACCTGCGGTATTAATTTTGCTATCCGTATTATCAAACCAGATGCTGCTGTGAAGATTTAAAGCCGAATATTTTTCTGAACGAATCTTATGATTAATACTGCCGGCTTGCTGTACGACTTGACCTTCAGGCCATTGTGGTAGCAAGCCATTTTCGGGCGCGAAATTTGCGAGTCGAGAAGGCATTATATCGCCAAAATAGAGCTGAGTTTTTCGTAGTGTGAAGTTTAATTGTTGCTGATCACTAATACGCCAATTATGTTTTATTAATAATGTATCGGCAGTATTGGAGGTATTTAAGACTTCATGACCGGGCTGATAAACATTGGCGGCAAAGGGTAAAAAAGGATCGGGATGATATTTAGCCGAATCTGGTCCTAATTTTCCACTATAACTGTCTCTATCTTGCTCAGTAAAAGGGGCGCTATATCCCTTTGCACCACGGTGACCACTAGCAAAGTTACCGTTAGTTCGATGGCTATAGGCGAGCATAAAATCAAATAATTCTTGACGAAAACCGACGGCAACACGATAGGAATAGCTATTGATCCCGTGTAAAACATGTTCATTTCTATTGTGGGTGCGGATATTGATATCTTTATCATTAAAAGTATAGCGATCGAATAAATCGTGAGTAGTATCTCGATAATCTTCGCCATAAATCAGCTTGGCTAATCTGGGTTTAATGGCATTATTGCCTACTTCAGTTTTTACATTAATACCAAAGTTATCATCAGGTTTAACCACATCATTGATATTAATAGTTTTTATAGCGATACCACCACCGATAGAGCTGCGCATATTTTGTGATAATGAGGGGCCTTTTTCTATATCTACACTGCGAATAATATTTGGGTCGAGGTAATTACGGTTATTCGCGCCATAATAGCCTCGATAAGCGGTAATGGCTTGCTCTGTTCCATCGATGGTGACGGGGATACGGCCTTGCCCTTGAACTCCTCGAATATTAGGATCAATCGCTCCCCCATTACGGGTCTCACCGCTGAAAACACCGACTGTTCCTTTAAAGATATCACCGGGGGAAGTTCCTTTAAATCGTTCAATCTGTGTTTTTCCAATGTAGCTATTAGATATATCTTTATCGTAAATCTGGTCAGCTGCAGAGTTTTCATCTGTGGTTATTTCTTTAATAGTAATATTGCCAATAGATGTTTTAGATTGTTGGACTATTGCCGTAGCATAGGCATAAAGCGCTGATGTGAGTAATAAGGAAATCGAAATTGCCAGATTAGAATAACGGGTACAAAGTTGAGACATGGTATCCTTACCTTTCTGTCTATACAGTGATGTGATGAAGTTAATTAATATTTATAATGATGATATATTCTGAGCTTAAAAATAATCCCGGTATTTTATGATGGTATTATTCTAAACAAAGAAAATAGACATATGATCTTATAAATATCACCTTATAAAGTACGGGTTTATTTGGTCTATATTGTTTTTTTATTAAAGTATTGGCCTATTTGATCAGTTAAATAAAAATAGGATGCAGGAATATCGATTGTAGATAATAGAGGGGTAAATATTTGGCTTAAGGAATTAATAGCATTCAAATTGTATCTTGAATTTAATTCAGGCATTTGAAAATCCTTTTCATCATGGCTGTGTGTTGGTTTATGCATAAGTTAAGGTATTAATTAAGTTGCGGAGTTTAATCAATTTTTTAGTACGGTGTAAAGAGTAAATATTCTTGAATTTGAAATTATTGCTGAGGAGATATTTATTGAACATAAAAATAAAATGAAAAAACACCGGAGGAATAACCGGTGTTGAGATAAATCATTTCTCAGAATATATTGGCTTATTGGTTTCAATATTTATTTGCAATTTAGTAAGTCAAATTATAATTATAGTACAACTACCATATAATTGTTTTTTTCACCATTAACTCAGTTAACTACTCGAATTATTCGAACCACTCAAACTACTCGAATAATTCGATACTGAATATATAAAGTTAGATTATTTAAAATGAGATTATTGTTTCTTCCCAGAGAAACTTGAATCATACTCTCGGGCACTATCAAAAGTCGCTATACCGGCAAGGGAGCTGCCTTGGCTATTAAAAAAGTGCCCTGTGGTTTCGCCATTATGAGTGATTGCATCGTGTTGCATAATTGCATCCCCTTTAAAATGACCTTGATCACTGGCTATCTCTGCCTTGATATTTAATGCTAATTCAGCATTGGTTAAGTCGCCGATTAAGGTATTGCTAGCAAAATCTGCGATTAGCTCACCGGTGATTAAGCCATTTTCACTGTAACCCGCACTAATCCCTTGGGTAGTATAGGTGGCACTGCCTTCTGTAGGGAGGTCAGTAGAGACCTGTTGCCCTGCATAGTATATATTACGGTAGTGTTCTTCACCTTCTTGATACGCCCAGTCACCAAAGTAAACGTCTTCGTCAGTTACTTGCCCAAAGCGGTAGATACCAATATTTTTATGGTGAGGAGGTACTAATGAAGAGTCATGAATACCATTATCATCTTTCGGGATAAGACTTAATCCTTGAAAAGCAATTCTTTTTCCGTCCGCTAAAAGTGAGATGCCTATGCCGGGAGAGCCAAGTGGAGCGAAGTGCTTAGGCGTATTTACTTCTGAAGGACCGACGCTAATAGTAACTGTTTGTAGGTCTACGTCGGGTGATTTATCAAAGCCTAATGCGGCGTGAGCTAAAGGGGCCGTAATGAGAGTGCTTAAGATGACGGCTATATTTACTTTATTTATTTTAATATCTCTATTCATTGTAATATCCTTATTCATTGTAATATCCTTATTCATTTTAATAGCCATTTAAATATTTTTTTTAATATTTTAATGGTTGGTTGTTGCGTTAATTAAACTATATAAACTATATAAAAATAAGTTATGATTTCTATATGTGTGATAACTTCTATGTTTTCTATCACATTATTTATTATATCATTTATATTTTACGTGTTATCTATGTCTCATTTTTCATTTATGATCTATAGAGTTATTAGGAGTGGTTTTATTTTTTATTCATATTTTTCCTTGTTCCAATAAATATTCTGTTTTGTAGGATTATATGTTTAATTAATCTATATTTTAGTACGTTTTAGTTATCTCGTTTTTATAATAAAAATAATGATTGGTGAAATTGTTGTCTTTATATTCAATATTAACTTTATTTTAATGTAAATATTAATACTGGTTTTGATTTTTTCCTTTATTTCACCGTTTCATCTGTAAGGGTAATTGATTATTTGGTTATTCTTGTGGGTTGATGTAAGAAAGCATATACCGATTTTTTAGCAAGGTAAATAGTTATTATTAACTACTTTGTCCTAGTTGATCGTTTAATTTGCTAAAAGTTCATTAGTGGATTGTAATACAAAGAGTTTAATATTTTATTTTTTATTTCATGCATATTTCATGTTAATTTAATATATAAGTTTTTGCTGTATATGTATTTTATATTTAAATTTATTCCCTTTGGTTTTCAATTAATTGAAGTTTTATTTTCGGGGATTAGGATAGCGATTTTAATTGAAATAATTAAATAGAGTATTATTTGTATTAAATAGGTATAAGGCTGTGCCGAAGCACAGCCAGAAAAACTAACAATACAAATGAATTACTAGTGGGGTAATTAAAATGTTTTTACTGACTATAATTAGAGATGAAATTAATTAAAACTGACTGGTAATAGATAATTTAAAGGTCCTCCCTGGGGCTGGCATCATCGAGCGAGTGAGTGGATCTAGATAATATTCATCTAGCATGTTGGTACCAACTAACTCAATAGAGGTATCTGGCGTAATTTGGTAGTTAATATATGAATCAATCGTAAAAATAGGGTTCCAGCGTACTGGATTATTATTGCTACCACTAAATAAGTTTGGAATTATTGTGCTCAAATAAGTTTCATCTTTGTTTACCACTTTACTGTGATAAATAAAACGGTTACCTAATTTTAATTTTTGGTCTAAAAGTCGGATCCCTAGATTAGCATGAATCGAATATTTAGGCGGGATTGACGTTCGTAATGATCCCCCAGGATAACCCCCATCAATACAATCTGGGATCTTGAGTTTATTGAATACATTCATGGTAATGTAAGAGTCTTCATCACAGACTTTCGTTTTTATATTATAACTTGCGCTAAGATTACCAAATACTCTTCCGCTATCATAGCGTGCTTGCAGTTCAATGCCGGAAATCAACTGCTTATCCATTTGAATAAACCAGCCATTGGTGGTGCGTTCAAACACGTTGTGTATCTGCATATCATAATAACTGAGCTTAATATCTGCGCGGTGTTCGGTATTCACTAAAGCAGAAAAATCATATACGCTACCAAACTCAATGGTTTGTGAGCGCTCGTTATCAAATTGATTATTAGCTCTAATAAATCGTAGGCCGCTAATATTGCCGGTATTTTCATACAGTGAAGGCAAGCGGACCGCCTCGGCATAACGCAGATACACTCGCCAATGATTGGTAAGCTCTAAAGAGGCTGAAAGTACCGGGGCCCAAGCTGATGCTTTGCGTTTTGGTTCTTTGGTCATCAACTTGGCATTTAGAGGATTGCCATCATCAAGACCCAAGCTATAATCCAAAATATTACCGGTTCGATTGCTTAGTGGATTAACAATATAGCGGTTGATTTTTTCGCCAGTGATAGGATGGATGACTTTTTCATTAATATCTTTTTTGCCGTTATAAAAAGGGTTTTCTTCTTTATGCAACAGTCCAGTGGTCGAATTTACGTTAAGTTTTAATTTAACGTCACGGTATAATAAGCCTGTGCCTTTATCTATGCGAATGCTACTGAAGTACTTATAGCCGTATTTACGATCCATATCATGATATTGCTGTTCGATTTGTTCGGAATATTTTTTTTCTTCGGGAGCCGTGGATTTTTTACCAAAGGATACTCCAAAATAAGCCTTACGTAATGTTTTATATTGGGTATAAATAATGCGCTCTTCTGGTGTTAATATTTCTTTATATTCTGCAGTTACCCCAATCCGTTCGTTTAAGCGTTTTGTCCCTTCTTTTCCTTCGTCAATGCGGTTGTTAATGAAATCATCTACTGACCAATAGGTATTATATTGTAAACCCGCGGTGAGATTGAGCCGGTCTATGGGAGTCCAAACGTAATTCATACCAAAATGATACTCTTGTCGGCGACCTTCACGCGGCGGCCAAAAAGTAAATACTCGATAGTTGCTATCACTGGGATGCGCACTAGTCATGCGCTCATTTTGAAAACGCGCAGAGAGGGTCAGTAAATTCTTGGCGGTGAGGCGGAAATCATTTTTTAGGTTGATCCCCCATCGATTATTATAGTTATGGCTACTAGATGTCTCAATCAGGCTACCATCCATGGAAAGATCTTTCGGAGTAAACTTATCATATAATGTATCATATTCAGTCGGATATCGTGGGAACCCTCCCCCGGTATTTAGTTTGCTATCCGTATGATTAAACCACAGATTGGCGCGAAAATTCAGATAGGGATAGTTATCTGATAATGCTTTATAGGTAATATTGGCGACGCGCTGCGCTACTTGGCCTTCTGGCCATTGCGGTAATTTATTTACGTTGGGGGCAATAAAATACAGCCGTGAGGGCATGATATCGCCAAAATAAAGTTGGGTATGGCGATAGCTAAAATGAAGGGCTTGTAGATCGCTAATACGCCAATTATGCTTGATTAATAGCGTGTCCATGGTATTTGATGTATTGAGCACTTCATGGCCGGGATAATAAACATTGGCGGCAAAAGGTAGAAAGGGATCTATTGGGGCTGCGATAAAAGACTCGACATGTCCACTTTGGCGTATTTTTTCGGTAAAAGGCATGCTGTAGCCATCCGCGCCCCGATGGCCACTGGCAAAATTGCCATTTTTACGGTGGCTATATGCCAGCATGAAATCAAAGCGATCTTGCCGAAAACCGAGAGCGACACGGTAGGCGAGATCATTGACACCATGCAGAACGTATTCATTTCTATTGTGAGTGCGGATATTAATGTCTTTATCATCAAACATATAGCGGTTAATCAATTTATGATCAAGATCGCGATAATCTTCGCCATAGATTAATTTGGCAAATCTTGGTTTGATGGAGTTATTGCCAATATCTGTTTTAACATTAATGCCAAAAATATCGCCTTTTCTTACAACATCGTTAATATTGATGGTTTTTATTGCAATGCCCCCTCCTATGGATGAACTAACATCTTGAGATAACGACGGGCCTTTTTCTATTGCTATACTGCGGATCATATTTGGATCGAGATAGTTTCGATTACTGCTACCATAATAACCTCGCCAAACGGTAATCGCTTGCTCTGTACCATCCACGGTAACAATCACACGTCCTTGCCCCTGAACACCACGAATATTGGGGTCAATCGCGCCGCCATTACGGGTTTCACCGCTAAAAACACCGACTACGCCTTTAAACATATCGCCGGGAGATACGCCTTTAAAACGTTCAAATTCTTCTTTCCCGATATAGGAATTGGCGATATTTTTATCGTAAACATTGTCATAGCCCGTGGCATCTTGATCAGATTGGTCGGAGACATCAATATCACCAATAAACGATTTTTGTAGCGATTTTTTCGCCGGGGGTATTTCTTGTTTATTATGTGATTTAGAACTCACGATCGAATTTTCGGCATGGGCATAGGGCGCGGTTGATAGTAACAGTGAGATTGATATTGCAAGCGTGGAATAGCGCATACAAGATTGTGACATGGTATCCTTACCTTTTAGTCAAAGCTATCTTATGGCTTATTGAATGTTTTATAATAAGGCTAAAAAACAGTAATGCCTTATCCCGTCGGTGGCCAGTGAGCCAGTAGCGACATTATTTATTTTCTAGTAATCTGTTATGATGAATAATATTATAGTTAATTAGTTGTTATTCTAAGTCTAATTTTAACTATCATCTACTCTGCACTTTTAAATTTTAATTCTGCCGCGATTAGTAACAAAACATTAATGTTGATGGAATATAATCATTACAATATTGATTCTCAAGACTATTTTTCTCTAATAAATAATTTGCTCTGATATTTAATATTTTATAAATTTGCTCATGAGTTAATATGTCAAAATAGTTCATTTTGGGTAGTTTGATAACTTGGCATTTTAAGGTGAATAGAACTATCCCATGACTTAAGTAAGGTGAATATAATGTACATCGGTCTAGTTGCTTTGAAAATCTAATAGTTTTTGAATTATATTTATGGCTATTTTTTTTACGATTATAATTAATGGTACTATCATATAATACAGGCATTTTAAAATCCTTCTCTGTATGGCTGTTAATTAAGTTTAAACGCTGAATGAAGTTTAATCTTTTTTTTAATAATGTAAATAGTCATAAAATTTATTGATTATATTTAATCATCATTTAAATATTATCATTAAAATCCACAAAAATGTTGAATTACTTTTCTTTTATTTTTATTGCTAACTATTATAATTCTATATTTTACAATATCTTGGCATAAAGATTATTAATTTAAATTTTATTTTTTTAATACCTTTATTGACTTGAGGTGAATAACTTTTATTTAGTAATTTTATTATAGAGACAAAAGTGATTTGTCTTATTTTTGTTTTATAAAATGAACCTTATTGATTGTATTATTTAAATTATCGACCTTTTTAGTTGATTTTATAATAATTAGTAAGTTAACATTTAGTTATGTTTTTATTATATTGATAATTATTTCGATTGTTTATTTTTAGTATGCTCAATTTATATATAAAAATACCGAGGGAATTCCCTCGGTATTTATTGGGTAAATTGATACCCTTATTTGATTAACGTAATTCTTCTTTTTTTATGGACAATATTATTGTTTTTTACCCGCGAAACTTGCGTCATATTCACGATTATCCGTGAAGGTGGCAATTCCGGCTAAAGAGCTGGCTTGGTCATTAAAGAATTTACCAGATGTATCGCCGGAGTATTGATTACTGTCGTGGCTAATTTTAGCGACTCCAGCAAAGGTGGCACTATTATTAGTAATAGCAGCATCAATATTTAGAGTGAGCGAACCGTTGGTTAAATCACCTTGTAAGGTGTTTTGTGCAAAATCTGCACTCAGTGAACCCATAATAGGACCATTTTCTGCATAACCTGCACTAATACCGGAGGTCGTATAAATAGCGCTGCCTTCGGACGGCATATCTGTGGTGATATCTTGCCCTGCATAATAAACATTACGATAGGCGGTATCGTCTTGTTGGTAAGTCCATTCACCAAAATAGACTTCTTCATCATTTATTTTAGCGAAACGATAATGACCAATATTACCATGAGGGCCTGGAACTAATGACGTATCGTACATATTATAAGTATCTTGTGGCATGGTGTAACGAGGTGAACTAATAAGTCCTTTGAATCCGATTCTCATTCCATCGCTTTTTGCCGAGACACCAATACCCGGCGAACCTACAGGTGCAGGATGGAAGGTGGAGACACTCTGCGATACGCCAACATTGATGTTTATTGATTGATCAGCGATATCAGCGGATTTATCAAAACCTACTTCGCCGTATGATGGCGCCATAAAACCTAGAGTGCTTAGAATAATGACTGAGTTTAATAATTTCATTTTAACATCCTTATTAAAATTAATTGTTAACTTAATAATTTGAAGGATGGAATTATACAGGCATCTAATATTTATATATCCATGAATAATGTTATTAGATATATTCCAGTGGTTGCTGTTTACCAGCAAGATTGAGCATATACCGGTTTTAAAATAACGCAAACGTTATTTTCATGTTTTTTGATTTTATTTAAATAGTTATTTTTATTATTTTTATTTTATTGTATTACATGTGTTTTTTTATTTTATTTTTATCGTTTATATTTATTTTATATTTATGTGTTATATTTAATTTGTCTAATCTTTATCTTTCTTAATCACTATTATTATAAGTTGTAGTATGAATTAATTTAAATAATATATGTCATTTATTTACCATTAAGATTATTTGTTTAAAAAATAAAAATACCGAGATTCTCCTCGGTATTGGCTACTTTATTATTCAATTTTAATAATAAAAGGTCATATTATTTTTTACCTGCGAAACTTGCATCATATTGACGATTATCGGTGAAGGTAGCAATTCCGGCTAAAGAGCTGGCTTGGTCATTAAAGAAATGCCCTGAGGTATCGCCGGAGTATTGATTACTGTCGTGGCTAATTTTAGCGGCTCCAGCAAAGGTGGCACTATTATTAGTGATAGCAGCATCAATATTCAAAGTGAGCGAACCATTAGTTAAATCACCTTGTAAGGTATTTTGTGCGAAATTTGCACTCAGTGAACCCATAATAGGACCATTTTCTGCATAACCTGCACTAATACCGGAGGTCGTATAAGTAGCGCTACCTTCGGACGGCATATCTGTGGTGATATCTTGCCCTGCATAATAAACATTACGGTAGGCGGTATCGTCTTGCTGGTAAGTCCATTCACCAAAATAAACTTCTTCGTTATCTGTTTTAGCGAAGCGATAATAACCAATATTATCCTTCATTCTTTCAATATTGCCATTCATGCTTAAGATTAATGATGTATCGTACATATTATGGTTATCTTGTGGCATGGTATAAAATATTGAATTGATAACCCCTGCAAAGCTAACTCTCTCACCATTTATTTGTGTAGATACGCCGATAGCTGGTGAGTTTATCGGGGCAGGATAGTAAATAGAAAGATTCTCTGATGCGCCAACATTGATGTTTATTGATTGATCAGCGATATCAGCGGATTTATTAAAACCTACATCGCCATATGATGACATAATAAAACCTAGATTGCTTAGAATAATAATTGAATTTAATAATTTCATTTTAATATCCGTATTAATATTAATTATTAACTTAATAAGTTAAAGTATATAGCTATACAGAAATCTAATATAGCTATAATCAGTATTATTAGATATATTCCAGTTTTAATAATAAAAGGTTATATTATTTTTTACCCGCGAAACTCACGTCATATTGACGATTATCGGTGAAGGTGACAATTCCGGCTAAAGAACTGGCTTGGTCATTAAAGAAATGCCCTGAGGTATCGCCGGAGTATTGATTACTGTCGTGGCTAATTTTAGCGGCTCCAGCAAAGGTGGCACTATTATTAGTGATAGCAGCATCAATATTCAAAGTGAGCGAACCATTAGTTAAATCACCTTGTAAGGTATTTTGTGCGAAATCTGCATTAAGTGCGCCCTTGATAGGGCCATTTTCCGCATAACCTACACTAATACCGGAGGTCGTATAAGTAGCGCTACCTTCGGACGGCATATCCGTGGTGATATCTTGGCCCGCATAATAAACATTACGGTAGGCGGTATCGTCTTGTTGGTAAGTCCATTCACCAAAATAGACTTCTTCGTTATCTGTTTTAGCGAAACGATAGATTCCAATATTTTTGAGACTGGGATCTGTAAGAGCTAATTCGGTATCATAATTATTATATTGATCTTTTGGTATTTCATAGTACGGCGAGCTAATTAGCCCTTTAAAGCTAACTTTAGTGCCATTCTCTAATATAGAGATGCCAATTCCTGGTGAATGTAATGGGGCAGGATGGGTATCTGAATTAATTTGCGAAGGACCGACAGCAATCTTTATTGATTGGTCCGTTATATCTGCCGATTGATTAAAGGCTAACTCAGCATAGGCAGTATTAAAAATACTAAATATACTTAAATTAAAAATTATTAATTGTTTCAATAATTTCATTTTAATATCCTTATTAAAATTTGTTGTTAATGTGGATTTATTAATAGATATGTTTATATGCTGATCAGCAATGTCCTAACATGACTGTGATTGGTTAATAACACAAGATATATATATGTCTTATTGTTTATTGTTTTTTATTACGGGAAACTAATTAATATGCTTTTTATTTTAGTTAAATAAAAAGCTGCCATCACTGGCAGCCTAATAGCAAAGGATATTTGGCTCTAAAACTTATATTAACTAGAAATTAATCAGTTAAGCGTTGGGCATGCGTTAAAATGGTTGCACGGCCTTGGCGGCAAAAAGCCACTAATGTTAAATTACTTTTTTCAGCGACTTCAATGGCTAAAGCTGTCGCGGCGGAGACCGCAAATAAAATCTCAACTCCACAACTCGCTGCTTTTTGTACCATTTCATAGCTTGCACGGCTTGAAACAAGCACTGCACCTTGCTGCCAATTTAATCGTGATTTCATACCTAACAGCTTATCCAGCGCGACGTGGCGTCCTACATCCTCACAGCCCGCGGTTAATTCTCCATCGGGGGTTATCCATGCAGCAGCATGAGTACAGCCGGTTAGAGCACCGATTTCTTGTACTTTACTAAGTTGAGAAAGTGCTTGGTCTAATTGGGATAATGAAAATTTTTGAGTAAATGGTAGCGGCTTAATTGGCTTAAATATTTCTGATAATTGTTCTGTGCCGCAGATACCACAACCTGTACGACCGGCCATATTCCGGCGATGTTGTTTTAATTCCATAAAACGACGACTAGATAATTCAATATTGACTTCGATACCGCTATTACAGCTTGGAGAGAGATCAATTCCGCGAATTTCTTGGCGAGATTGAATGATCCCTTCAGAAAGTGAGAAGCCTATCGCAAAATCTTCTAAATCTTTTGGGGTAGCCATCATGACCACATGGGATATACCGTTGTAGATAAGTGCAACGGGTATTTCTTCGGCAACCCAATCAGTTACATCAGAACCAATATGGCTTTTTTGTTGCACGTTTGTTTGATTTGCACCCACGATTTTCACATCAGTTAACATTTTTTTTCTTTTTGTATCATCCACAAGATGAATTCCTTTGCTTAATCATACATAATATTAATATGGGTAAAATGAATTTACACCATTTGTCAGGCAATGAACCTGATCACGCTAGGGAAGACGTTGAATAAGAATAGCATTCACCCAAGAAGTATTTTAGGTATTTCTGGTGAATATGAGCAATGTAAATAAGGAGATCCCCATGCAAGTCAGCAGAAGGCAGTTCTTTAAGATCTGTGCTGGCGGTATGGCGGGTACTACGGCAGCAGCATTGGGTTTTGCACCCTCTACTGCGTTAGCATCAACACGTCAGTATAAATTACTGCGTGCGCGTGAAACCCGGAATACCTGTACGTACTGCTCTGTCGGTTGTGGACTGTTAATGTACAGCCTAGGCGACGGTGCAAAAAATGCCAAAGAGAGCATTTTTCATATTGAAGGTGACCCGGATCATCCGGTAAACCGAGGCGCGCTTTGCCCGAAAGGGGCAGGTCTGATCGACTTTATTCATAGTGAAAGCCGACTTAAGTATCCCGAAGTTCGTGAACCAGGAACCAATGAGTGGAAACGCATTAGTTGGAATGAGGCGTTTGATCGTATCGCCAAACTAATGAAAGAAGACCGTGATGCCAATTTTATTAAACAAAATGATGAAGGCGTCACAGTTAACCGCTGGCTAACTACCGGTATGCTTTGTGCATCTGCCGGCAGTAATGAAAGTGGCTTTGTTTCCCAGAAATTTACCCGCGCTCTCGGCATGCTTGCCGTTGATAACCAAGCGCGTGTCTGACACGGACCAACGGTAGCAAGTCTTGCTCCAACATTTGGTCGCGGTGCGATGACCAACCACTGGGTTGACATTAAAAACGCAAACCTGATTGTCGTTATGGGCGGTAATGCGGCAGAAGCGCATCCAGTCGGTTTCCGCTGGGCGATGGAAGCTAAAATCCATAATAACGCTAAATTAATTGTAATCGATCCTCGTTTTACGCGAACGGCCTCAGTCGCGGATTTCTACACGCCGATACGTTCTGGTACCGACATTACTTTCTTATCAGGTGTTATTAAATATTTGATGGAAAACGAAAAGATTAACCGTGAGTATGTCGAAGCATATACTAACGCCAGTCTAATTGTTCGTGATGATTATTGGTTCGAGGATGGCTTATTCAGTGGTTATGATGCTGAGAAACGTCAGTATGATAAAACTACCTGGAATTACGAGCTTGATGAGAACGGCTTCGCAAAACGCGATACAACGCTGCAACATCCACGCTGTGTATGGAATCTATTAAAGCAGCATGTTAGTCGTTATACCCCAGAAGTCGTCAATAATATCTGTGGTACACCAACAAAAGATTTCTTACAAGTCTGTGAATATATTGCAGAAACAAGCGCTAAAGATAAAACAGCCTCATTCCTTTACGCATTAGGATGGACTCAGCACACTATCGGTGCTCAAAATATCCGTACCATGGCAATGATCCAATTATTGCTGGGTAATATGGGTATGTTGGGTGGTGGTGTTAACGCATTACGTGGTCACTCTAACATTCAGGGACTGACGGATTTAGGGCTATTATCACAAAGCCTGCCGGGCTATTTGACGTTACCTTCAGACCAACAGACGACGCTTGAAAGTTATTTGGCCGCTAATACGCCAAAACCAACCGTTAAAGGCCAAGTTAACTATTGGGGCAATTACCCGAAATTCTTCGTCAGTTTAATGAAAGCGTTTTATGGCGACAAAGCGCAAAAAGAAAACGATTGGGGCTTTGATTGGTTGCCTAAATGGGATCAGGGCTACGATGTATTGCGCTATTTCGAGATGATGAATAAAGGCGAAGTGAATGGCTATATTTGCCAAGGCTTTAACCCTCTAGCCTCATTCCCGAACAAAAACAAAGTGATTAAGTCATTATCTAAGTTGAAATTCTTAGTGACTGTCGACCCATTGAATACTGAAACCTCTAACTTCTGGCAAAATCACGGCGAAATGAATGACGTGAATCCAGAAGAGATCCAAACCACAGTATTCCGTCTGCCGTCTTGTTGTTTCGCAGAAGAAAATGGTTCGATTGTAAACTCGGCGCGTTGGTTACAATGGCACTGGAAAGGTGCGGATGCCCCGGGCGAAGCTATCAGTGATGCGGAGATTTTGTCAGGTATTTTCCATCGTATGCGTAAGCTATATCAAGCTGAAGGTGGAACCACGCCTGAGCCTGTGCTGAACATGACTTGGGATTATTTTGACCGCGATGCACCGACACCGGAAGAAGTGGCGCAAGAAAATAACGGCTATGCATTAGTAGATTTGAAAGATGCAAATGGCAATATTATCGCCAAAAAAGGTGAGTTATTAAGTACCTTTGCTCAATTACGCGATGATGGGACAACCTCAAGCGGGTGCTGGATTTTTGCTGGTAGCTGGACACCGCAAGGTAACCAGATGGCACGTCGCGATAATGCCGATCCTACTGGTTTAGGGAATACATTAGGCTGGGCGTGGGCATGGCCATTAAATCGTCGTGTTATCTATAACCGAGCGTCGGCAGACCCGATGGGTAAACCTTGGGATCCTCGTCGTCAGATTATTGAATGGAATGGTGAAAAGTGGACGGGAATGGATGTCCCTGATTACAGCAATGCGCCTCCGGGCAGTGATGTGGGTCCATTTATTATGCAGCCTGAAGGTATGGGCCGTCTGTTTGCTATCGATAAGATGGCAGAAGGACCGTTCCCTGAACACTATGAGCCGATTGAAACGCCAATAGGCACCAATCCACTGCATCCGAATGTGGTTTCTAACCCGGCTGCGCGTGTGTTTAAAGACGATTGGGCGCAAATGGGTAAAGCTGATAAATTCCCTTATGTCGGAACAACTTATCGTTTAACCGAACACTTCCATTACTGGACAAAACATGTGTTGTTGAATGCAATTATTCAACCTCAGCAGTTTATCGAGATTGGTGAGCGTTTGGCCAACGAGAAAGGGATTAAACAAGGCGATACGGTAAAAGTTAGCTCGAAACGCGGCTATATTAAAGCTAAAGCAGTAGTGACCAAGCGCATCAAAACGTTGACGGTTGATGGTCGCAATGTGGATACCATTGGTATTCCGATTCACTGGGGCTTTGAAGGTGTCGCGGTGAAAGGCTTCCTTGCGAATACTTTGACGCCATTTGTGGGTGATGCCAATACACAAACGCCTGAATTTAAAGCATTCCTTGTCAATGTGGAAAAGGTGTAAGGAGATAAATTATGTCAATGCAATCTCAAGACATTATTCGTCGCTCTGCCACCAATTCCCTGACTCCCGCGCCTCAGGTGCGGGATTTTAAGGAAGAAGTTGCAAAGCTAATCGATGTAACTACCTGTATCGGCTGTAAA
The DNA here is from genome assembly GCF_001294465.1 of Moellerella wisconsensis ATCC 35017. Classification (GTDB taxonomy): domain Bacteria; phylum Pseudomonadota; class Gammaproteobacteria; order Enterobacterales; family Enterobacteriaceae; genus Moellerella; species Moellerella wisconsensis. The sequence continues at coordinate 96,006 of NZ_LGAA01000006.1, read as the reverse complement.
GCCTGTCAGGTTGCTTGTTCAGAGTGGAATGATATCCGCGATAAAATAGGCACAAACGTTGGGGTGTATGATAACCCGACGGATCTTACTGCTAAGTCATGGACGGTGATGCGCTTCTCTGAAGTTGAAGAGAACGGACGCTTTGAGTGGCTTATTCGTAAAGATGGCTGTATGCACTGTGCCGATCCCGGCTGCTTGAAATCCTGTCCTGCTGAAGGCGCGATTGTACAGTACGCTAATGGTATTGTTGATTTTCAGTCAGAGCATTGTATCGGTTGTGGTTATTGTATTGCGGGTTGTCCTTTCGACGTACCGCGCATTAACCAAGAAGATAACCGTGCGTATAAATGTACGCTTTGTGTTGATCGTGTTGATGTCGGTCAAGAGCCAGCGTGTGTTAAAACCTGTCCAACAGGGGCGATTCACTTTGGTAGCAAAGAAGACATGAAAGGCATCGCTAATGAGCGTGTGAATGAACTGAAAACACGAGGTTATGACAACGCAGGTCTGTATGATCCTGAAGGCGTTGGCGGAACTCATGTTATGTATGTTCTGCATCATGCAAATAAGCCGCAGTTGTATCATGGCCTGCCTGAAAATCCGAGCATTAGCTCAACTGTGACTTTCTGGAAAGGCATCTGGAAACCATTGGCGGCAATTGGATTTGCAGCCACCTTTGCGGGTGCGCTCTTCCACTATGTGGGTATCGGTCCTAACCGTGTCTCTACGAAAGAGGAAGAAGAGGCGTTAGAAGATATGCGCCATTCTGCACCTTCAAAAACTGATAAATCAGTTCATGAGGAGGACCAGAAATGATCCCGCAGGATAATGAAAAAATTATTCGTCACAAACCGATTGAACGCATAAATCATTGGTTAGTTGTGATTTGCTTTTTGTTCACGGCTATCAGTGGGCTGGGTTTCTTTTTCCCATCTCTGAACTGGTTTATGAATATTTTGGGCACGCCTCAACTGTCGCGTATTCTGCACCCATTTGTCGGCACGGCGATGTTTTTGCTGTTTATTTTTATGTTCTTTCGTTATTTCAGCCATAACTTCATCAATAAAGATGATATTAATTGGGCAAAAAATATCGATAAAGTTCTGAAAAATGAAGAAGCTGGTGATGTTGGACAGTATAACTTAGGTCAGAAAGGCGTTTATTGGGTTGTCAGTATCTGTCTGCTACTGTTAGCTATCAGTGGTGTCATGATCTGGCGTCCTTATTTTGCTGAATACTTCCCGATCCCTATTATTCGTATCGCGCTATTAGTCCATTCACTTGCAGCGATTGGACTGATCATTACTATTATTGTGCATGCTTATGCGGCAATTTGGGTAAAAGGCTCGGTTCGTGCAATGGTTGAAGGATGGGTAACCCGAGGCTGGGCGAAAAAGCATCATCCACTTTGGTACCGTGAAATTCTCGAAAAAGAGAGAAAACAGCAAGAAGAAGAAAAGAAATAATATTTTCGCCTTCAACATATAATCAATAGCTAAAGGCAGGAATTTCCTGCCTTTTTATATTTTTAAATGATGATTGTTATTATCTCAACAAGATGATATCAATATTAACGTTCGGGTAGCCTCTATAGGGCTTTTGGTCTATCCTGAGCGTAAAAATAATAGTGTGATTGCTAATCATAAAACAAGAAGAGAGAACGCGATGAGTATTCGTATCGTTCCTAAAGAAGAATTAGGTCAAGACAAATTAATCGAAAAAGGGTTGGGTTATATTCCACCAGTATTATTTCCCAATTTAAAAAGTTTATATCAGCGCCGCGCTGAACGGTTAACGGAATTAGCTGAGCAGAATAATCCTTTCGCTAATTATCTTAATTTTGCGGCTGATATCGCGAAAGCCCAGCAAAATGCTCAGCACGATAATCCATTAGAAATCGATATGGATAATATTTTTGCGCAGGCAAAAGGTAGCAATAAACCGCCATTAGACCGTAAAACCTTTTCACGTACAGGGCATTGGCACAAATTACTGCGCTCAATTATTGCTGAGTTATTACCGGTTGTTCCTGAGCAAGTACGCGCTACATTAGAAAATCTGAATAAAGCTTCTGATAACGAACTCGAAGAGATGGCCACGGCGCTGCTTAACGATGATTTTATTAAAGTTTCTTCGGATAAATCTATCTTTATCTGGGCTGCGTTATCATTGTATTGGAGCCAAATGGCATCCTTAATCCCGGGTAAGGCTCGAGCAGAATACGGTGAACATCGTCAATTTTGTCCTGTATGCGGTAGCATGCCTGTTTCTAGCGTAGTACAGATTGGGACATCTCAAGGTTTACGTTATTTGCATTGTAATTTGTGCGAAACCGAATGGCATGTTGTACGCGTAAAATGCAGTAATTGCGAGCAAAGTCGAGATCTTAATTATTGGTCATTGGATAATGAAAATTCAGCGATTAAAGCCGAAAGTTGTGGTGATTGCGGTAGTTATTTGAAAATTCTTTACCAAGAAAAAGATGCCAAAGTCGATGCGGTTGCTGATGATTTAGCCTCAATTATCCTGGATGCGAAAATGGAAGAAGAAGGGTTCGCCCGCAGTAGTATTAATCCATTTTTGTTCCCTGGAGAAGAATAGCGATTAACTCAGAGGAAAACTAGGCTATGGAAAAAAGCATATCTGAAAGTACGCCTGACGTTATCTCAGCGTTATATCGCCAGCTTCCTTCTATTGACAGCCTGCTTTCGCAGGCTGATTTTCAATCTATTATTATCCAAGCCGGTCGGCAGTGGGTCACTGACACTTTGCGTGCAATGCAAGTTGCAGCACGTGAACATATTCAGCATACCGGCCAACTTCCTGCATGGCATTCGAGTTGGCTGACGCAGCTTAATTGTTATTATCAGCAACACATCGAGAGTGCTTTAAAGCCGGTGTTTAATTTGACTGGAACCGTGCTGCATACCAATCTTGGGCGTGCGGTGATGGCTGATGAGGCAGTTGATGCTGTGTCGGAGGTAATGCGTTCACCGGTGACTTTAGAGTATTCGTTATCTGGTGCGCAGCGTGGACATCGTGATAGGGCTCTGGCCGATTTATTGTGCCAGCTCACGGGGGCAGAAGACGCGTGTATCGTAAATAATAACGCGGCTGCGGTATTATTATTACTTGCTACGCTAGCTCACGGGCGGCAAGTAGTGGTTTCTCGCGGTGAACTGGTGGAAATCGGGGGGGCGTTTCGTATTCCTGATGTAATGCAACAAGCGGGCTGTCAACTGGTTGAAGTTGGTACGACTAATCGCACTCATTTGCGTGATTACCAGCAAGCTATCACCGAACAAACGGCATTGCTAATGAAGGTGCATACCAGTAATTACAGTATCCAAGGCTTTACCGCCGAAGTTGGTAGTGAAGAGCTTGCCGCATTAGGCCGCCAATATCAGTTACCGACCGCTATCGATTTAGGCAGTGGTTCAATGATAGATATGACTGCATATGGCTTGCCTGCTGAACCGATGCCAAAAACTTATTTAGCCCAAGGCATTGATTTAGTATCAATTTCTGGTGATAAACTGCTTGGTGGTCCTCAAGCGGGTATTATTCTGGGTAAAAAACAGTGGATTGATGCCATTCAACGTCATCCATTAAAGCGGGCATTGCGGGTCGATAAAATGACATTGGCGGCGTTAGAGGCGACGCTAAAATTATATCTTAACCCTCACAAACTTACGCAGCGGCTACCAACGTTAAAATGGCTGACACGCCAACAAGATGAAATTAAAGCCTGCGCTGAGCGCTTATTGCCCCCATTACTCGCGATTTATGGTGATCGGTTTGAGGTCGCTTCTGCATCTTGTTTATCTCAAATTGGCAGCGGTTCATTACCTATCGATCGATTACCGAGTTGGGCAATTACTTTTGCGCCTCTAGAGGGTCGTGGCAGTGCGTTAGAGAAATTAGCAGCGCAGTGGCGAGAGTTACCCAAGCCGATAATTGGACGGATAAATGACGGGCGTTTATGGCTCGATTTGCGCTGTCTCGATAATGAAAATGATTTTTTACAGGCTCTATTGCGATAGCATTGTTTAGACGCAATTAATTGAATAGAAATCCAGTATATAGAGTGTTCAGATAGGTCGTGTTAGATGATATTTGCAACAGCCGGTCATGTTGACCACGGAAAAACCTCATTAATCCAAGCGATAACCGGGGTGAATACCGCACATTTACCCGAAGAAAAAAAACGGGGTATGACCATCGATCTCGGCTATGCCTATTGGCCGCAAGCTGATGGATCATCGATTGGTTTCATTGATGTACCGGGACATGAAAAGTTTTTAGCCAATATGTTAGCGGGAATTGGCGGTATCTCACATGCCTTGCTGGTGGTTGCATGTGATGATGGCGTGATGGCTCAAACCTTAGAGCACCTATCAATTCTACGCTTAGCTGGCTGTCCAAATATTACGGTTATTTTAACGAAAGCAGATAAAGCCTCCGCTGAGCAAATAGAAATGGTTCGGCAGCAATGTTTAGCTCTGCTTTGGCAGCACGGTTGGGATAATTGCCCACTATTTGTAACCTCGATAGCAGATAAGCAGAGTATCAGTGAACTGCGTAGCCACCTCCAATTGTTACACCATCAGCATGATAATTCACTCAATACCGATAAGCGTTTTCGATTAGCGATTGACCGCGTCTTTAGCGTTAAAGGTGCTGGGCTAGTGGTTACTGGAACGGCCTTAGCAGGAAATGTGCAGGTTGGTGATAATCTGTGGCTTACTGGGGTAGATAAACTCGTTCGTGTGCGTGGATTACATGCTCAAAATCAAGTGGTCGAATCCGCGCAAGCGGGTGATCGAATTGCATTAAATATTGCTGGGGATATCGATAAAGATCAAGTTTCACGTGGTGAATGGCTATTAGCAGAGCAACCCCCGTTTATGGCGAGCCGAGTATTGGTTGAATTACAGGCCGATGAGGGATTAAAAAATTGGCAGCCATTGCATCTTTATCATGGTGCTAGCCATATAACTGGACGAATTGCTTTGCTTAATCATAGCGATGATATCCCATTTTTAGCTGAACTGGTTCTAGATACGCCATTGTGGCTGGCTAATAACGACCGATTAATTCTGCGTGATATCAGTGCTCGTCATACTTTGGGCAGTGGGCGGGTTATCCAGCTACAATCGCCTCGGCGTGGTAAACGACGCCCAGAATTTCTCAGTTGGCTAACTCAGCTGGCGACAGCGACAGATCCGTTATCCTTGCTGAAACTGCAATTTCCGCGCGGTGAATTAAATATTCAGGAGTATGGTTGGGCTTGCCAACTCACTGAAACAGCATTGACGACACTGTTATCTCAAGTTGATATTGTACAGACGGGAGACATTGTCTTATCCCGTACAAATGCGCAATTCGCTAAACAGCGTTTAATTAGTGTGTTAAGTGATTACCATCAAACGCATATGGATCAAATCGGTGTAGGACGTGCTCGCTTAAAACGAATGGCCTTACCGACATTTAATGATCAGCTAATTTTCATGTTAATTAATGAGTTACTTGATGAAGGTGAGATTATCCAAACTCGCGGCTGGTTGCATATGCCGGAGCATGGAATTGAGTTTGATGCCGAGCAACAGCGCTTATGGCAACAAATCATACCATTGTTCTCCACCCCGGAACCTTGGTGGGTGCGAGATTTGGCCAGTAAACTTAATATCGATGAAGCGACTATACGCAACGTATTAAAAAGAGCGGCGCAATTGGGGTTCGTCACCGCGATTGTCCGAGACCGCTATTATAGCTCAGAACATATTGCCCAATTTACCCGAATTATTATGAAGTATACCAAAGACAGTGGGGCGATTAATGCGGCTAATTTCCGTGATGAATTAGGTGTCGGGCGAAAATTAGCGATTCAGATCCTTGAGTTCTTTGATAAAACCGGTTTTACTCGGCGCAAAGGCGATCAACATTTTCTGCGAGATAAAGGGCTGTTTATTGAGTAAAAAATTAGGCCAGCGGATTATGTGGTAATAATTTAACTCTACTTTCCAGCATACTCTCAAGCAGATGATTAATGACCACCGTCCGCTGACTATTTTGTAAAATTAAGGATTAGCGATTATTTTTCTGTCGCTAACATAACGCTCGAAGCCTTAATCAAGGCAATAATATCTACACCTTTGGTCAATTGCATTTCTTGCAGGCTTTCATTAGTGATGATAGCCGTTAGCGCCATACCTTTATCCGTGACTAAATGGATAGTGCTATTTACCGCCCCTTCAATCACATGAGTCACTTTACCGTTAAATTGGTTACGCGCTGAGAAAATCAAACCACAGTCTGGTTTGGCTAGCACGACCCAAGGCGCTTTAATAATCGCAATAGCGGTTTTACCCACACTAAGACCCAGTGTTTTACAACTTTCTTGGGTAATAACGGTTGTGAGCTGCTCGCCTTCTCCCAGTGTGAGTACGATTTCATTATTCACTGAGCCGAGTTTAATGCCGCTAACTGAACCTGTTAATTGATTACGCGCTGAGATCTGCATAGGGAGTTCCTCTCTAAAATTATCCGTTAAACATCAACTCGCAGAATGAAATTTGCGCTGAGTTACTGGTTTAAACGAAAATAAATTAAAACTATTTTTTGAGTTATCCAAATGAATGAATCAAAAATAATAGTTAAGTAATAAGAAGTCGCGGCTATTTATGGTGGGCTAGAGACTTCGAGTTATTCAGGATAAGCGAGGATAAAGGTTTATGCTACTAAAGGAGGGGGGGGTTCTACAGTGCGTGGCACAGATCACGTAACAGAAGATAATAGTAAATTAATCAATTTGTTGATTACATCAAACCATAACTCTATTTCTTATAATACGACGGTTATAATTTGAATTATGATTAGATTTGTCGAATCGATTATATTCTGATTAATCCGAAATATCTGCTTAATTAAATGATAATTATCGCTTTAGTTTGTCACAATACGAAAAATTAGAGTTTTATTAGTTTTATCTTCTTACATATTAGACTGGAATTGGAAAAGTTAACTGCTAATATTATTAGCATTATCTGGTGACAGTTACTCACAGATATTTGAATATTTAGACTGAATTATTGCATAGATACGGCGTGTAAATCTTTAGTAGTCAATAACCACTTAATGGATATTGAACAATTTAATTACGGTGACAATACGATAAATCATACTGTCTGACAGCAGTTATACGATTTTATCAATATACAAATAAAGGCGATAAAATAGATCTCCGGCGCTCTGGCCATAGCGGGAAATAAATGGTGATCCGATAATGTGTGCGAAATTTTGTGCCAACTCGGGGGAGACAGGACACCATACCGGCTATGGCTCGAGCGATTACGGGAAATTTGATTAATTATTAATGGCAATGATTACACAGCTTCACTTTATCTTCATTATATCCCTTCATTTATTCTTATTTGCTTTATCTATTATCTATCGTTAAGTTAATAATTAGCTATAGATCTAACTGATAAAACATAAGCAATATCGAATATAACCGCCTGAAATTTTATTGACCTTTAAGGTCAGGGAGTAAAATCATGAAAGCGATTGTTTTTAGTCAACCCGGTCTACCTATTAGTGACAAGCAGGCACTTTACCAAACTGAAGTGCCAAAACCTGAATACGGTGAACGTGATTTATTAGTCAAAATTGAAGCTATTGCGGTTAATCCTGTCGATACCAAAGTCCGACATGGCGACAAACCTGCGACGCCAAGAATTTTAGGCTGGGATGCTTGTGGGCGAATTGAAGCTGTTGGGCGTGATGTTCAGTTATTTAAACCTGGCGATTATGTGTATTATGCCGGGTCTATCGCTCGTCAAGGGTGCTACGCCGAGTATGGTGTGGTCGATGAACGTATTGCAGGGCATAAACCGTCGAGCTTAGATGCTACTCATGCTGCCGCGTTGCCTTTAACATCAATTACTGCATGGGAATTATTATTCGATCGCTTAGGTGCGGTAGAAAACCAAGAGCAAGGTCGCTCATTATTAGTGATTGGTGCTGCTGGTGGTGTTGGCTCAATGTTAATTCAATTAGCCAGTCAATTAACTCAATTGCGGGTTATCGGTACAGCATCAAGGCCAGAAACTCAAGATTGGGTAAAGGCGTTGGGGGCTGATGATGTGATTGATCACTCTAAACCGTTAAAGCCACAATTAGCTACGCTGGGAATTGAAAATGTCGATTATGTGGCTTCGTTAACTCATACCGATGATTATTTTAATCAAATTATTGATATTTTAATACCTCAAGGTAAGTTGGCTTTAATCGATGATCCTAAAGTTTTAGATGTGATGCCAATGAAACGCAAGGCGCTTTCTTTACATTGGGAGTTGATGTTTACGCGCCCAGTATTTCAAACGGCAGACATGATTAGACAGCATGAAATTTTAGACCGAGTTGCGACACTTATCGATAATGGACAGCTAAGAACAACATTAAGTGAAAACTTTGGGCTAATTAATGCAGACAATCTTAGACGTGCACATGCCTTACTCGAGCAAGGCCAAGCGAAAGGAAAAATTGTATTAGCTGGATTTGAATAATTATATTATTTATTAACAAGGGAGCTTAATTGCTCTCTTTTTTATTATTTATCAATATCCGACCCAATAAATTTTTTTCCTCATCTCAAATCTAGCTTCATCATTATAGTTCTATAGGTCAATAAATATTGTTTATAGTGATTATTAGCATAATGATTTCACTTTTATTGATTATTTTGTAGAAAGTCTTACGCATATTTCCGATATAATCCTTCGATAAACTTTGTGCTATATAGCTTTTTTGCGCCGTGCAAAGTATTGCAGGTTATCGCCCTCAGGAATCGATAGAGCAGGGTGTTGGCGTTTATTGATAGGTACCGTTATTGTTATCACCAGTGATCCCTAAGACGGAATTTGAGAGGTTAGTTTTGAAAATTGCTATCGCCGGTACAGGTTATGTTGGCCTGTCTAATGCTATGTTACTGTCGCAGAATCATGAAGTTGTGGCACTCGATATTATCGCCGAAAAAGTGGCGATGCTGAATAATAAGCAGTCACCGATTGTTGATAATGAAATTGAACAGTTTTTACGTGAAAAAAAGCTGAATTTTCGGGCGACGGAAGATAAACAAGATGCATACTTAGGGGCGCAGTATGTGATTGTTGCTACGCCAACAGATTATGACCCTAAATCTAACTATTTTAAAACTACCTCAGTTGAAGCCGTTATTCATGATGTAAATGTGATTAATCCACAAGCGACAATTATTATTAAGTCGACGATTCCGGTTGGGTTTACCGAACGTCTTAAAGCTGAATTTGGTTATACCAATGTGATTTTTTCACCGGAGTTTTTACGCGAAGGTCGCGCTCTGTATGACAATTTATATCCTTCACGCATTGTTGTTGGCGAACGTTCTGAACGGGCTGAAATTTTTGCTAATTTATTGCTAGAAGGAGCAATAAAAAAAGATGTGCCGATATTGTTCACTGACGGTACTGAAGCTGAAGCAATAAAATTATTCGCCAATACTTATTTAGCTATGCGCGTAGCTTATTTTAATGAATTAGATACTTACGCAGAAAGTCGTGGATTGAATGCCCGTCAGATTATTGAGGGAGTCGCACTCGATCCCCGTATTGGCTCCCACTATAATAATCCATCGTTTGGTTATGGGGGCTACTGCTTACCGAAAGACACTAAGCAGTTACTGGCTAACTATGACAATGTGCCGAACAACTTGATTAATGCTATTGTCGAATCTAACCGTACTCGTAAAGATTTTATTTCTGAGTCTATTATTGCTAAATCGCCACGCAAAGTAGGCGTTTATCGCTTAGTGATGAAAGCCGGGTCAGATAATTTTAGAGCATCTGCGGTTCAAGGCATTATGAAACGTATTAAAGCTAAAGGTATCGACGTTGTGGTTTATGAACCCGTATTGAAAGAGCCCGAATTTTTCCGTTCGAAGGTGATTAACGATCTAGAGGCGTTTAAAGCGGAAAGTGATATTATTTTAGCGAATAGAATGGTTCCTGAACTCGAAGATGTGGCAGATAAAGTCTACACTCGTGACCTGTTCGGCAGTGATTAATGGTAAGCATATTATAGAACTAGTGTAATTAAAGAATATATTTAATGTAATAATCGCCTTGGATGTTGAAAAAAACGATTAAGGCGATTTTTTTAGACGAAATGTCTCGTTTAGCTAAGTTTAACTTAAGTTATATTGTTACAGTATCTAGCAAAACAATGGTGATGGCTGGATACAATAGTGAATATATTAAAAACCACAGGTAATGGTTTTACGATTTATCAGAAAGAAAGTGATATAGATTATTTAAAAATTGTTCACGATTATAAATGTGGACAAATCATTGGTCAGCCGTTGAATAGTGGCAATCCACAGCGTTCGGTGGCAAAAATAGTCGTTGATGGTATTACTTACGTTATAAAATGTGAAAAAGAAAGAGATACGAGGTTAGAGAAGCGTATCTCACGATTTTTTTCTGGGCCTTATTATTCTCAATTATTATATCGGGTTACCCGCGCTCAGCATTTAGGTTGTGATATTACTAATGATATTTATTTAGTGGCTGAGAAAGTCAAGTATCGTGAAGCACTAGAGACTTGGATTTTAGCCGAATATGTCGAAGGAACAACGTTATCTGAACTAAAGCATATTAATCAGTACTATGATGAAATTAAAGGCGTAATAAATAAACTACATAGTTATGATTTAGCCTCAAATGATATCCATGCCGCTAATTTTATTTTAACCGAAAATGGTATTAAAATTATTGATTTATCTGACTCGGGTAATCTAGCGCTGTGCCAAGCTAATGATGCCATTGCACTGCAACGTTTTTATGGTATCAATTTGGAATCAAACTCTTGGGCTTTCCAGCTAGTGAAATTAAGAAATGCAATGAGACAATTTTTACGCCGAACTAAAAGAAAAAAATAAGCTCATGATATGCAATATTCGAAGATATAATATCGTCTATAGATTATTAGATTGAAAAGCCAGTAAATATAGATATCTACTGGCTTGGTGATCTGCTCTAAAATACTGAGAAAGCTTATTCGATGTTCTGGATTTGCTCGCGCATTTGTTCAATTAATACTTTTAACTCCACTGCGGAGTTAGTAATTTCACTATTAATTGATTTTGAGGCTAAGGTATTTGATTCACGATTAAATTCTTGCATCATGAAATCTAATCGGCGACCTACTGCTTCTTTCTTTTTCAGAATATTGCGAGTCTCTTTTACATGCGCTTCTAAACGGTCTAATTCTTCGGCTACATCAATACGCTGAGCTAACATAATTAACTCTTGTTCTAAGCGATTATTATCAACCTGAATTTCTGCATCTTCAAATTTAGTCTGTAGACGCTCGCGCTGCCATTTTAAAATTTCTGGCATATGTTTACGAACTTTAGCCACTTCAGTCATTACGCCATCAAGACGTTGTTCTATCAGAGACTGTAATGCACTGCCTTCAGTTTCTCGGCTTTGAATAAAATCATCCAGCGCTAACTCGAGTTCAGCCATTAGCTGTGTACTAATCGCATCAAGATCTTGTTGACCGGCGGACATAACACCCGGCCAGCGTAAAATCTCTATTGGATTAATTTCACCTTCATGGCTGTAATTTTTGACCCAGTTTGCTGCACTAATCAACTGGCGAGCTAATGTTTCATTGAGTACTAGCTGGCCTTGATTGCCAGCATCTAGCTCGAAACGGAGCGAACATTCGACTTTTCCGCGTGTGAGCCTATTGCGTAAACGTTCACGGATCACTGGCTCAAGACTGCGGAATTGTTCGGGAAGTCGAATATAAGTTTCAAGATAACGTTGATTTACGGAACGCAGCTCCCAGGCCGCACTCCCCCATTCACCCTTGATATCACGGCGGGCAAAAGCGGTCATACTACGGATCATAATTCGTTCCTATTGGTTTTTAATGGTAAAAATGATTTCAAGATTATAGCGCTATGCGTTCTGTCAGGATAGGCATTCTCCTCGTAAGGACGTATAATGCTGGCTAAATTCAGATTCAAACCGGAGATAACACGATGCGTCCAGCAGGCAGAACGGCAGACCAAGTGCGCCCAATTAAAATTACTCGTCATTATACAAAACACGCAGAAGGTTCTGTTCTGGTCGAGTTTGGTGACACTAAAGTGTTATGTAACGCTACCGTTGAAGACGGTGTTCCACGCTTTCTTAAAGGCCAAGGACAAGGATGGGTGACGGCTGAATACGGAATGTTACCGCGTGCAACCAATACACGCAATTCGCGTGAAGCGGCGCGCGGTAAGCAAACTGGGCGCACTATGGAAATTCAACGATTAATCGCTCGTTCATTACGTGCTGCGGTTGATTTAAAAAAATTAGGTGAATATACAATTACTGTCGATTGTGATGTTATTCAAGCTGATGGCGGTACGCGTACCGCTTCCATCACTGGGGCTTGTGTTGCTTTAGTTGATGCGCTGAATCAATTAGTTAAAAATAAAAAGTTAGCCTCTAGTCCATTAAAAGCTATGGTTGCAGCTGTATCTGTAGGTATTGTGAATGGCGAAGCTTTATGTGATTTAGAATATATTGAAGATTCAGCTGCTGAAACTGATATGAATGTGGTTATGATGGATGACGGTCGTATGATTGAAGTACAAGGAACCGCAGAAGGTGAACCGTTTAGCCATGAAGAGCTATTAGCCTTGCTAAGTTTAGCTAAAGGCGGCTTAGAGACAATTTTTGATGTTCAGCGAGAAGCATTGAAATAATTCATTTTTAAAAGGCGACTTTAATAGTCGCCTTTTTTATGCCCATAAAATCCCCTAAAAATGATTAAACTGATGTAAAGGAGAGAAACGAATGAAAACCTATCAGCGTGAATTTATTGAACTTGCAATGCAGAAACAGGTACTTAAATTCGGAGAGTTTACGCTGAAGTCTGGTCGTAAAAGCCCTTACTTCTTTAATGCTGGACTGTTTAATACCGGTCGTGATTTAGCGCTTATTGGCCGATTTTATGCGGCGGCATTGCGTGAAAGCGCGATACCTTGTGATGTTATTTTTGGACCGGCTTATAAAGGCATACCCATTGCAACCACCACCGCAGTCGCATTAGCAGAGCACTACGATATTGATATGGCTTATTGCTTTAATCGTAAAGAAGCGAAAGATCATGGCGAAGGGGGCGTTTTAGTCGGCAGTGCATTACAGGGAAATGTAGTTGTTCTTGATGATGTTATTACCGCGGGTACTGCAATTCGTGAATCAATGGAAATTATTAAGCAACATCATGCTTCATTAAGTGGGGTTCTACTTAGCCTAGATCGTCAGGAAAAAGGTCAAGGTGAAATTTCGGCGGTACAAGAAGTTGAGCGTGATTATGGCTGCAAAGTTTATTCGATTATTACGATGAGTGATTTGATTACTTATCTCGAAGAACAGCCTAATATGGCAGAACATTTAGAGGCGATGAAAGCGTACCGCCAACAGTTTGGTGTCTAAGCGTTACAAGAAGAAAAATTCAGAATTAATAGAAAAAAAGCCCTCGCCCAATAACGGGCGGGGTGAGTAGTAAAAGTGGTTATTATTGTAGCTGAGCTAGAATTAATGGCCAGCGTACATCAAATTCTTGGGTTGGTTTATAACGAAACTCAGAGCGTACAAATCGAGAAAGCATACCTTCACAGAAGGCCAATAGTTGCGAGGCCAGCAGTGATTCATCATAGATAAATCCTTCGCCATCGCGTATCTTTTTTTCTTTCAATACTTGTCTTAGTTGCGCTTCTATACGTTCAAACAATTGATTAATACGCCCTTGCAGACGATCTTGTTCAAACATTAGGGCATGCCCTGTCATTATACGGGTTAACCCCGGATTTTTTTCAGAAAAACCTAAAATCAAGACTAAAATAAGACGAATACGTGTGATGGTATCCTTCTCATCTTTTAAAATTAAATTTATCCGAGAAACCAGAGAATCTTCGATAAATTCAATCAAATTATCGAACATTTTTCCTTTGCTGGGAAAATGACGATAAAGTGCAGCTTCAGATACACCCACATTTGCTGCAAGTTTTGCGGTTGTAATCCGTTGATTACCATCACTACTTTGTAACATTTCTGCGAGTGATTGAAGTATTTCTTCACGCCGATTACGTTTTTTGGTTGTTTCTTTCTCTGCCATGTCTGATAAGACCCCTGCTACAACAGCAAAACAAATCAGATATAATTGCTCTGCGCTATTTATGCCTAATGGTTGGTTATATATGCCAACTTTTTGTATTAACTGATTATATTAATCAATTTCACGGATAAATCGCATTAATAAATAGTATTAATTAACAGAGCAAAAATGTTTAAAATCGTTCTTGATACTGCCTATACGTTTAATTATTAGAATTACAAAAGGATAGGAAAGGATTATTTCCCTTACATTCTAAGCTAATTTAGACGGTTAAAGTCCAAAAACCATAGCGATAAATGCCACTGTAATTTGTAGTATGACAGATATAATTTATCGAATATTTACTGGCGGCCTGAATGACCAAATCCTCCCGCCCCGCGTTCTGTTTGTTCAAAATCTTCAACAATATTGAATTCAGCTTGTACTACAGGAACAATCACCATTTGAGCAATTCTTTCGCCGGGCTCGATAGTAAACGGTTCTGAACTGCGATTCCAGACAGAAACCATCAATTGACCCTGATAGTCTGAATCAATCAGGCCGACTAAATTACCGAGAACCACTCCATGTTTATGACCAAGGCCTGAGCGAGGCAAAATGACTGCTGCGTATTGTTCATCTGCGACATGAATAGCTAAGCCTGTAGGCAATAGCTCAGTTTGACCGGGATTAAGAACAACTGCACTATCTAAGCAGGCACGCAAATCCAGGCCTGCAGAACCTGGAGTCGCATAAGTAGGTAATGGAAATTCATTGCCAATACGAGGATCAAGAATTTTTAGGTCAATTTTTTTCATAACGTTGAAGTATCTCGTCAAGTAAACGGTGGCTCAATTCAATTTTACTGCTGTGAGGAAGGAGTACATCACTGGTCTCATCAAACAGATGTAATGCATTATTATCGCTGTTGAAACCTTGATCCGAAAGAGAAACATCATTGGCACAAATTAAATCTAGCTGCTTTTGTTGCCGTTTCTGGCGTGCATAATGTTCTACATTCTGAGTTTCTGCCGCAAACCCTACCACAAATGGCCTATGGGTTGTTAATTTTCCTACGCTGGCAACGATATCCGGATTTTTAACTAAGGTAATACTAATTTCATCACCTTGTTTTTTTATCTTATTTTCAGCAATTTCTTTGGCTCTATAATCAGCAACTGCGGCACAGCCGATAAAAATGTGTTGCTCAGCAATATAGTGATGTACTTGCTGATACATTTCTATAGCACTCAAAATATTAATACGATTAACCTTGGGTGGGGTAGGCAAATTGACTGGCCCAGAAACTAACGTCACATTTGCACCGCGCTCTGCCGCTGCCTGAGCTATAGCGAAGCCCATTTTTCCTGAACTGTGATTGCTAATAAATCTAACAGGATCAAGTTCTTCTCTTGTTGGACCCGCGGTTATCATGATATTTAGACCGACTAAATTTTGCTGCATCGCAAAATATTGGCGTGCATGCTGTACAATATTCATCGGGTCTAACATTCTACCCGGTCCAATATCACCACATGCTTGGCTTCCTTCATCAGGGCCCCAAATTAAATATTGTCGCTGCTGTAATCGATGTAAATTTTCTTGAGTTACTGCCGCGCGGAACATTTGTTGATTCATTGCAGGGACAACGGCAATCGGTGCAGAAGATGCCAGACACACGGTAGTTAACAAGTCGTTGGCCATCCCTGACGTTAGTCTGGCAATTAAATCTGCTGTTGTAGGTGCCAGGATAATCAAATCAGCCCATTTTCCTAGCTCTATATGGCCCATGGCAGCTTCTGCTGCGGGGTCGAGTAAATCATCCGCAACAGGGTGACTAGAAACAGCTTGTAGTGTTAATGGCGTTATAAATGCCTTCGCTGCCTCTGTCATTACAACACGTACAATCGCGCCGTGATCACGTAAACGGCGTACCAACTCTGGCGTTTTATACGCTGCGATACCTCCGCTAATTCCAAGAATGATATGTTTACCTGATAGCTCTGCCATGGTGGTTATCCGAGTAAGTCATGATGCATGTATATTATCACATCCTATAACACAGGTAAGTGCGGACTTACTTGTCATAAAGGCTATTTTTGCGAAGCCTAACGCAAGGTTAATTAACAGTGATTGTGTTTGCCTTTATAGTTGATTAAAAATACAGCGAATTATAAGGGGGATAGATGTTAACCTGGCGAGATCTTAAACCTAGAGAAAAATTATTAAATAATGGTGTCAATTCATTGACCGATGCTGAGTTATTAGCGATTTTTTTACGAACAGGCAGTCAAGGCTTGCCAGTCTTAAAATTGGCTCAAGATCTATTGGATGAATTTGGCTCTTTGTATTTATTAATGATGTCAGATTATCAGAAGATTAAACAACATAAAGGTATGGGAATTTGTAAGTTTACACAATTACAGGCAATTGGTGAGTTATCTCGCCGCTTCTTCTCTGAGCAATTTTTATATGAAGATGTTATGTCGAGTCCTGATTTTTTAAAAACACGCTTAATAGAATTATTTTTTGGTAAAGATAGAGAGGTATTTATTGGTGTTTTTTTGAATAATCAGAATCAAATCATTTGTTATGAAGAAATGTTTAAAGGAACATTGAATAAAGTCGAAGTACATCCGAGGGAAATTATCCGTTTTGCGATTAGAATGAATGCATCTAGCATCATTTTAGCTCATAATCACCCTTCTGGTAATCCAGAGCCGAGTCTAGCAGATAGACGAGTAACTGAACGTATCGATAATGCTTGCTCTTTGATGGGGATAAAATTACTCGATCATTTTGTTATCGGACATAAAAGTTGTGTCTCATTTGCAGATAGAGGATGGCTATAAAATCATTTTTTTGACTAAAAAATGACAACTTTCACTGTTATGCACTTGAGTGAGAACGATTGAGGGCGTATACTACGCCACCTTTGAGGATCTTGGGTTTGGCGAGAAGAGCCTATCTCAGTAAGTTTTTTACTGATGTTGAAGTGAGTCTTTTCAGTCAATAAAAGAAAGTTTGCTGAGATAGGCTCCTAAGCCTGACGAGGCGGCCATACCCAATTCAAAGCTCGAGCTGATTAGATTTTTGGAGAATAGACATGTCACGAGTCTGCCAAGTTACTGGCAAGCGTCCAATGAGCGGAAATAACCGTTCACACGCACTCAACGCGACCAAACGTCGTTTTTTGCCTAACCTGCACTCTCACCGTTTCTGGGTTGAGTCTGAGAAACGTTTCGTAACACTGCGTGTATCTGCTAAAGGTATGCGTGTTATCGATAAGAAGGGCATCGAAACAGTTCTTGCTGAACTTCGTGCCCGTGGTGAGAAGTACTAAGGAGCTGAAAAATGGCTAAAGGTATTCGCGATAAAATTAAGCTGGTTTCTTCTGAAGGTACAGGTCATTTCTATACCACTACGAAAAACAAGCGTACTATGCCTGAAAAACTGGAACTGAAAAAATTTGATCCAGTTGTTCGTAAGCATGTAATCTACAAAGAAGCAAAAATTAAATAATTTTACCTTCTCTGTGAAAACCCAGCCTCGGCTGGGTTTTTTTTTATTAAAAATGATATATAAATACAGAATATTGATATTTTATTATGGAAACTTCTGCTTTTTCTGTCTTTGATGCTATAACCATTGTTCTTAAAATAGTAAGATCAGTATGAGGCATTGAATCTATTGCGATAGACTGTGTTAAAAGTCTATGCATTCTTATCTTAGTTAAATTTAACCAATTTTGATTTTTAAGAGCGTCTGGTGGATAAACAATTTAAAAAAATTCTTGTGATCAAGATGCGATTTCATGGAGATATGTTACTGACAACCCCGATTATCAGTACATTAAAACGTAATTATCCTGAGGCTGAAATTGATGTACTTCTTTATCAGGATACTGCGCCTATCTTATCAAAAAATACTGAAATTCATGCGCTATATGGTGTGAAGGGCAAAAATAGTCATGGCATTGCTAAATTGTTTAATTTTATAAGTTTAGTGAGAAAGTTACGTCGAAATAACTATGATCTAATTGTTAATCTTGCTGATCAATGGATTATAGGTACTCTTATGCGTTTAGTTCCTGCAGAGATGAAAATATCTCAATTTATTGAGCATCGCAATTCTCAATATTGGCATAAAAGTTTCACTCATTTAGTCAATATGTCAGGAGATAATGTTGTTACAAACAATCTCTCTATATTAAAGCCGCTAAAGTTAAAAAAAATATATACTAAAACCACCATGGCATATGATGAGGAAGATTGGCAAAAAATTAACCAACAGTTGATTGAGTTAGGTGTGCATAGCAGCTATGTTGTCATTCAGCCAACTGCACGGCAAATTTTTAAATGTTGGGATGATGATAAATTTTCTCAGGTTATTAATTCATTACAATCACGAGGCTATCAAGTTGTATTAACTTCAGGGCCAAGTAAAGAAGATCTCGCATGTATAAATAATATTGCAAATAACTGTGAAATTGCGCCCGTAACGGCATTGGCAGGAAAAACCTCTTTTGCTGAATTAGGTGCCTTGATAAGTCATGCTGCCTTATTTATTGGCGTAGATTCAGCTCCAATGCATATTGCTGCTGCTGTCAATACACCTATAATATGTTTATTTGGTGCAACAGATCATATTTTTTGGCGGCCATGGAGTGATAATGTTATTCAATTCTGGGCTGGTGATTATGAATCAATGCCACCAAGAAGTGAACGAGATCGTACTAAACGATATTTATCCATTATTCCTGCATCAGATATTATTGCAGCTACAGAAAAAATGTTACCGATGAATATTTATCATTCGGTTTAACTGTTGTAGAGTCTAGAGATTTTATTATGCAAATAAATATACAACGAAGGAAAGTTATAACTTACAAATCATTATTGGACTATTTCGTAGTATTTTTTTTATATTTTTGCTTATCTATTTTTATATTTAATCCGAGATATGCTGCTGAAATTTTCACTCTTATAGGTACATTATCTTTGATCTCATTAACTATAAAAATGGATTTTAGTGAAAATAAAAAATATTTTTTACCGGCAGCATTAATAGGTTATGGAATTATTCAGTTGCTCTGGGCTTATTATTATCAAAAGGATAACTCTGAGTTTTCAGGAACCTATCGTTCATATAAGGATACAGGTAAAATACTTATTATATCTGGTCTAATTATTATCAATATTATTAATGCTAATTTAAAAAAATTAAGTAAATTTAGACAATTATTTCTTATTCCCGCTTTCTTATTATTAGGTTACGCGGCCTATGAAAAAATATATTTTTCTGGTCGTTTAGGTTTGTCCTTTGGTCAGTATGCAACAGCAACTGCTTATTTTATTACATTTTTTTCTATATTTGTAATTGCATCGTTAAAGAATGATATAATTATTAACTTTATTGTGTTTGTTATTTCATTTTATTTGTTGATTTTAACGGAAACTCGAGCTGCAATAGTGTTTTATCCTGTAATCATATGCGCTTTCATTTTATTTAAATTTAGTAATAAATCTAAAAAAATAAAATTTTATTTAGTATTTTTTTTATTAATAGTATTTTCAATAATTACACTTTTAAATAAAGATATTTTAATAAGACGAATGAATAATATAGTAAGTGATATATCTTTATATCAAGAAAAAAGTAATAGTAAATCATCAGTTGGTGCTAGATTAGCTATGATAAGAATTGGTTTAAATACTGGTTATAATAATTTACTAGGGCAATCGTTAGAGCAACGAGATCAAGAAATTAAGGAGCTTGTATTATCTCAACCTCTATTTGAAGGTGGTGCGATATACAGTAATGTTCATCTTCATAATGAAATAGTTGATAACTTTTCTTTAAAAGGATGGTGGGGAGTTCTAGGATACCTAATTTTAATGCTTGCTTTATTTTATGAATCTTATTTGAAGAAAAGTTTAGATCTATTATTATTCTCTATTTCTTCTGCTGTATATGGAATGAGTGATATGATCCTTTATGGAAATAATATGACGTTATCATGGTCGCTATTATTGATCATGATAATTTTTATTACAGAATTAAAGAAAGAAAAGGTAGAATAGAATGTTAACGTATCAAAAAAATATATTATTGAGTATTATAATCCCTGTCTTTAATGGTGAGAGAACTATAATAAAATTACTAGAGAATATACTTAGTATTTCTCCTGAATATGTTGAGTTTATTATTGTAAATGATGGTTCTACAGATAAAACTCATATTATTATAGAGAGTTTTTTTACAGAAAAAAATATAGATAGAAATATATATAAATATTATCAGTTTAATGATAATAAAGGTGTTTCTGCTGCTCGTAATTTTGGATTAACAAAAGTCAAAGGTAATTATATTGGCTTTATTGATAGTGATGATATAATAACAAACGATTACTTTAATTATATTATTCCAGCAATAAAAGAAGATGAGTTTGATATTATTAGTTTTAACTTTATTTATAATAATGAAGTAATGCTACCAAGTAATAATACTAATTTAATAGAGCCTGTTTTTGATATTTGTTACTGGCAACTAGTATCAAGAGTATATAAAAGAAATTTATGGAAAAATGTATATTTAGAGATAGGTCGACATTATGAAGACTTAATATTATTACCTTATATTTATCTTAAAGCAAAGAAAATAAAACATATACCAGAAGCTTTATATATATATAATAAGAATGATAATAGCATAACTCAAAATATAAAAAAAAGTGATGTAAATGATTTGTTTTTTGCTATAAATAAAATGATTTCTTTTATTTATACAGATAAAAATTCTCATAAAAATATAAGTATGTTAATTAATTATTTAATTAATTCTTTTTTCTTGGCAAGAAAATTAATAAAAAAACTGGATGGTTATTATCATTATGATAAAGAACAAACTATGCTTATTAAGCAAATAATTAATTTAGTTAATAGGTATAATGTAAAAATACCAAAATCTAAAAAAAGAAAATTACAATACCTACAGTTAGATACATTTATATCACGTTTAAATAATATAATTTCAAGATAAAAACACGTATACTATATTAAATGATTAGTTTAGGAGCTTAGATGAAAATCGCATTTTGT
Source organism: Moellerella wisconsensis ATCC 35017 (assembly GCF_001294465.1). Taxonomy (GTDB): domain Bacteria; phylum Pseudomonadota; class Gammaproteobacteria; order Enterobacterales; family Enterobacteriaceae; genus Moellerella; species Moellerella wisconsensis. The sequence continues at coordinate 74,710 of NZ_LGAA01000006.1, read as the reverse complement.
CTGTATAAATACTTCCCATTTGGTGGATTACAAAGAGACTTTTTGCGTATAGCTTTGGAATGCCAAGCAAGAGGGCATCAAATCCGAGTTTATACTATGTCATGGGAAGGTGATAGACCGGTAGGATTTGAAATTATTTTAGTTCCTATTCAAGGAAGTACTAATCATCGCCGTAATATGGAATTTCATAAATGGGTTTCTAGTCATCTTAAAATGTATCCGGTAGATAGAGTCGTTGGTTTTAATAAAATGCCTGATCTAGATTTTTATTATGCGGCCGATGTTTGTTACGCAGAAAAAGTTGAGCAAGAAAAAGGTTTTTTTTATAAATTAACTGCTCGTTATAAGCATTATTTGCAATTTGAAAAAGCTGTTTTTCAGGCTGGAAAATTAACTAAACTGTTAATGCTAACACCTCATCAAGTCGCTCATTTCAAAAAACATTATCAAACAGAAGAATCTCGTTTCTATATGTTACCTCCAGGTATTGCTGGTGATCGAAAATATGATCAGCAAATTCCAGATGCCCGACGTTTATATCGTGAAAAAAATAATATTCCTCTTGATAGCTTTTTATTATTGCAAGTAGGTTCAGATTTTAAACGTAAAGGTGTTGAGCGAACATTAAATGCACTTGCTTCATTACCTGAAGAAATAAAGAAAAAAACTTATTTGATGGTCGTTGGGCAGGATAAAGCTAAAAAGTATCAGAATATTGCTAGGAAATTAGAAATTCAGTCACAAGTCTCATTTTTTAGTGGTCGTAATGATATTTCTGAGTTGATGGCTGCTGCTGATATTTTAATGCATCCTGCATTGCAAGAAGCGGCAGGTATTGTTTTATTAGAGGCAATTACCGCAGGTTTACCTATTATTGTGACTGATGTTTGTGGCTATGCACCATTTATTCGACAAGCGCAGTGTGGGGCAATTATTACTGAGCCTTTTGCACAGGAAAATTTGAATAAAATATTATTAACTTGTCTACAAGATATATCGCTTCTCGCTAAGTGGTCAGAATGTGCTCGTCATTTTGCGGATACAGAAGACTTATATAGCTTACCTGAAAAAGCCGCTGATATTATTTTAGGAGAGCAAAATGATTGAGTTAAAATCACCATTTAGTGAATTGTGGAAAAACAAAGATCCTTTTATTGAAGCTGAAAAACTAACTGGTGAAGTTTTTCGCCAGTTAGAAACACGCAAAACCTTACAATTTGAATTAGGGAATAAAAGTTATTTCATTAAAATTCATTACGGTACAACTTTAAAAGAAGTATTAAAAAATTTAGTGTCGTTTAGATTACCTGTATTGGGTGCGGATCGAGAATGGAATGCGATTCATCGCTTAGAGAAAATCGGTGTTGATACTATGAATGGCCGTGCTTATGGTCAAAAAGGTTTTAATCCATTACGTCGTCATTCATTTATTATAACTGAAGCTTTGGTACCGACAATTAGTTTAGAGGATTTTTGTAAGTCATGGTGTTATCAGCCACCATTATTTAATACTAAGATATTAATTATTCGACGTATTGCTGAAATGGTAAAAAAAATGCATGCTGCTGGAATTAATCATCGAGATTGTTATATCTGTCATTTCTTGCTGCATTTACCCTTTGATGGGATTGAAAATAATCTGAAAATTTCAGTGATTGATTTACATCGAGCTCAAATAAGAAAGTCAGTCCCTCGGCGATGGAGAGATAAGGACTTAGTTGGGCTTTATTTTTCCTCTCTAACAATTGGATTAACTGATAGAGATAGATATCGTTTTATGAAGATATATTTTAATAGTAGCTTGAAAGATATCTTTAATAAAGAAGAATACTTGATAAAAAAAGTACATAAAAAAGCAGATAATATTAAAGAAAGAACATTAAGGAAAGGATTATAAAATGGATACTATACATATAGCATATTGTGCAGATGAAAACTATTTAGAATATCTCTCTGTATCTTTAATGTCTGTTTTATTAAATAATAAAAAAAATAAAATACATTTCCATTTGTTTCTTTACAATGTATCTAATGATGGGTGTGAAAAATTAAAATCTATAGATGCGGATATCAGTATCTATAGTATAGATAATTCATTAATGAATAAATATGATCAAAAGTTCACAATAAAACATCTTAATATGTCTACATATATGAGACTTATTGTTCCTAGAATGTTATTTGGAAAAGTGGATAAATTTATTTATTTAGACATTGATACATTATGTTTTTCAGATTTATCAGATATTAATAATATAGATATATCTAAGGTAGTCTGTGCAGCATCATCTGATAGTAATAACAATGAAAAAAATAGTAATATAATAAGATTAAAATTAAAAAATAATTTTTATTTTAATGCTGGATTTTTATATATAAATATAAATAATTGGATGAAATATAATATTGAAGATAAAGTAAATGAGATCGTTTTAAATAAAAAATTTGACCTTGTTTATTATGATCAGGATGCTTTAAATCTTGCTTTAGAAGATTATGTAATTAGCATTGATAAGTCTTGGAATTATTTATATACATGGATGAGTTTAGATGAAAAAGAAAACTATTTTTTTGATGATAATAAATTACCTAAAATAATACATTTTACAGGTGGTAGAAAACCTTGGTATAAAGAGCATTCTGGATTATCACAAAATTTATTTATATTTTATAAGCATTTTACACCATGGAAAAACACTAAATTAAGAAGTTATAAATCTAAAATGAAAAATAGTGATAATAGAGTTTATGCTAGAGAGGCTTTTCAGAAAAAAAATATTATGTTGAGTATTAAATATTATTTTATATATTTATATAATAAAGTAATAAAGTAATAAAGTAATAAAGTAATAAAGTAATAAAGTAATAAAGTAATAAAGGTAAGTTATAAATTATTATTTATAACTTACCTTATGTTAAAATTTGTTTTTTATTTTTAGATGAATATATTTCAAATGAGAAATAAAACTAGATAAATATTTTTTTTGTAATCGTTCATGTGATGATTTTTTCTTCATTTGCTTGATTGTATTTGGAGCTTCTAGAGGAATATTATTCCATATTGATGATTTATATATATCTAGAAAGTATTTTGATGAGGGATAATTGCCCCAAATATGCCAAGGTTTACTTACACCTACATAATGAATTAATTTGATATTATCAGTTAATACATTTTTATATAATTGAATATCTTTGTTTTTAAGTTCAGTATCTACACCATAAAAGAAATTATAAGCTTTATTCAAATAATAAACTTTATTATTCATGATAACATTGAGAGTATCTTGATCTGGAAACAAGGAGTTATCTATATTTAATTTTAAATGTTCTAATGTTTTTTGTGTAATATTTTCATTTTTCCATAAAATTAAATTAGCTAACATCATTCCAGAATTAAAATAAAGGCCATCTTTTATAATATTTATTTCTCTTGCTCTCTCTTGTAATTTTTTAGTATCAGGTACAGCGGCTAATATTTTATCAGATAAATCAAGAGAGTTTAGATCTGATATATTACCTTTGCACATAATATCAGCGTCTAAATATAATGCTTTAGTATAATTCTCAGACAATATATCGAAACCTATAATTCTATAGTAAGTAGCATAAGGCCATCTTTCTGTGCAAGGTAAAAAGGATAAATTATCATTATTTATAATATAAATTATTATATGAACTTTATTTTTTTGTGCTGTTTCTTTTAGATGCTCTATTGATGTTTTAGATATTTTATCTGTAAATAAATGAAATCTATATGCATTATTATTATATTTAAGAATTGATTCTATTGAAATAGCTGCACCTAATAAAAAATTAGATGTTATCCCATAAATAATATCTAATATAGAGTCATCGTTTTTTTCTGAAAAATCAATCTCAATTTTTTCTGAAATTATTTTAGAGTATTGGAAGTACATATATAACCTATAGTAAATAACTTTAATAAAAGATGTCTACGATTATCTCATATGTATGTTATATATTATATAGAGTAGTTAATATTTTTTATTTATGAAATCATTATTTTAGGATTTTTCTAAATGCCTGAATTACCTGAAGTTGAAACAAGTCGTCGGGGAATTGAACCCCATTTAGTCGGCAATACTATCCAATATGCTGTTGTGCGTAATAGTCGGTTGCGTTGGCCTGTTTCAGAGCAGATATTACGGCTTGCCGATGAACCTGTTTTTAGTGTTCAACGGCGTGCTAAGTATTTATTATTAGAATTGAAACATGGCTGGATTATTATCCATTTGGGCATGTCTGGTAGTTTGCGTATTTTGACTGACTATATTCCAGAACAAAAGCATGATCATGTTGATTTAGTCATGGCAGATAAAAAAATTCTGCGTTATACCGATCCGCGTCGATTTGGTGCATGGCTATGGACCGATAATTTAGCGGATTGTTCTGTGCTATCTCATTTAGGACCAGAGCCTTTATCTGAGGATTTTAATTCAGATTATTTGTATGCTTTAGCACAAAAGAAAAAAACAGCTATAAAACCTTGGTTAATGGACAATAAAATTGTAGTCGGTGTGGGAAATATTTACGCGAATGAGGCTTTATTTGCCGCACATATTTCTCCGGAGCGCACGGTAAACAGTTTATCTCGCGACGAAATCAATCAACTTGTCTTACAAATAAAACGAGTATTACAACATTCTATCGAGCAGGGGGGGACAACACTGAAAGATTTTTTACAATCGGATGGTAAGCCAGGTTATTTTGCTCAAGAATTATTTGTATATGGTAAGAAAGATGAACCCTGCTCGATATGCGGTCATTTAATTGAGAGCATTAAACAGGGTCAACGGACGACTTTTTTCTGTCGACATTGTCAGAAGTAATGATGATTAATTTGTTTTTTGGTTTAATTTTTGCGTCATTGCTTCGACTACGACTTCAGGTAAAAAGGATGAGATATCACCATTATGGCGGGCGACATCTTTTATAAGTGATGATGAAACAAAAGATAAATTTTGTGAGGGTAATAAAAATACTGTTTCAAGTTCAGGCACAAAATGTCGATTCATATTGGCTAACTGCCATTCATATTCAAAATCTGATACTGAACGAACGCCACGAATAAGCACGGTAGCTTGTTGTTGTTGAGCAAAATTAGCCATTAATTCACTGAAACCGACTACTGTGACATTTTGTAAATGATCAGTGACCTGTGTGGCTAACTCAACTCGTTCTTCTAGCGAAAACATAGGATTTTTGCGTTCACTGCTGGCAATAGCGAGAATAACCTGTTCAAACATATCCGCAGCGCGAGTAACAATATCTAAGTGGCCGAGTGTAATAGGATCGAATGTACCGGGATAAATTGCTTTGTTTTTCATAAAAGGCGAGCTCTTATCTTTTGTTTTATCGGATTGATGGGTGTGGATGATTTTGAGTTAGAGTCAATGATTTACTTAGCACACTAAATTTTACTCCACAGTAGCGGCTATTAGTCTTCGATGCAATATCATTGCGATCAATGACATCAGTATTAAGGGCGACATACGTCAATTTTTATCAATATATTCTGCACACTTTCATTGTAGGTTTGTGTTAATATAGCGCCAATTTTAGTTAGTGAATTGAAGCGAATGTTACTGCGTTTATATCAGGTACTTTTATATATCATTCAGCCCCTTATATGGGTGAGACTATTATTACGTAGCCGTAAGGCACCTGCGTACCGCAAACGTTGGCTAGAGCGCTATGGATTCTGTGCGGGTAAAGTGGGAACCGGTGGAATATTACTGCATTCTGTTTCTGTGGGAGAAACCTTGGCTGCGGTTCCTTTAGTTCGCGCATTACGCCATCATTATCCTTCATTACCGATAACCGTTACTACTATGACACCTACCGGCTCAGAGCGCGTATCCTCTGCATTTGGTGATGATGTCTATCATGTTTATTTACCGTATGATTTACCCGGTTCGATGCGTCGGTTCCTAAATCAGGTTGATCCCAAACTGGTGATAGTGATGGAAACTGAATTGTGGCCTAATTTTATTAATCAGTTGAATAAACGCAATATACCTCTGGTTATTGCCAATGCTAGGTTATCTGAACGTTCAGCCGCGGGTTATCACAAATTAGGTAATTTTGTAAAAAAAATTCTACGTAAGATAACCTTAGTTGCTGCACAAAATCAGGAAGATGGCGAGAGATTTATTGAATTAGGCTTACGTCGTAAGCAATTATTTGTTACGGGTAGTTTAAAGTTTGATATTTCAGTTACGCCTGAGTTAGCGGTTAAAGCGGTAACATTACGTCGTCAATGGGCGGCCCATCGCCCCGTTTGGATTGCTACCAGTACTCATGAAGGTGAAGAAGAAATTGTTTTAGCCGCTCATGCACAATTATTAAAGCAGTTCCCCAACTTATTGTTAATTTTAGCCCCTCGTCATCCGGAGCGTTTTACAGTCGCTGAAGAGTTAACTCGAAAAGCCGGGATGAAATATGTATTGCGCAGTGCGAATACTATTCCGGCAAACGATATCCAAGTAGTGATTGGCGATTCGATGGGTGAGCTGATGTTACTGTATGGGATTGCTGATTTAGCCTTTGTTGGCGGAAGTTTAGTTGAGCATGGTGGGCATAATCCACTTGAAGCTGCGGCACATGCGTTGCCTATTTTGGTCGGGCCGTATACATTTAATTTCAAAGATATTTGCAGTAAATTGGCTCAGGCTGACGGGTTAATTACGGTGACTGATAGTGATTCTTTATGCCAGGCAGTAACTAGTTTGTTATCTGATGAGGATTACCGACTGTATTATGGCCGTCATGCTGCTGAAGTTTTACATGAAAATCAAGGCGCATTGCAGCGGTTATTGCAATTATTAAAACCTTATTTGCCACCAAGAGAGCAATGAGCTAATTTTATCTCAGGTTGCCTAGGCTAACTATGTTTAGGCAATCAGGATTCGCATTATTGTGCCTGATTAGATAAAATAAATTGTATTAATAGCGTTATTGAGAACAAGATATTATCTCCTGATCTGACTTATTATCCTCGGTAAACTATAGTAGAATCCCTCATTCGTATGACTTTACGCCAGTCTGGATAAAGGCATTAGTCACATTAATCCTTTAAATATATAGTAAAAAATATGCCTGAATTGAATAAGCAGAATTCAAATGGTTTCCTGTATTTATGGGTGATGGCTTATGCCATTCTCTGGACGCTTGGAAGCTATTATCTCGATCCTACCGTTCCCTATGATGCTGTTGAAGCGGTTAATTGGGGAATTAATGGTGAATGGGGCTCTCCTAAAAATCCGTGGTTCGTAGGTTTTGTGATGTGGCCAGCCATTCATCTCTCACTTCCTTTTGATTTTTATTGGTATTTTATTCATTTCTTCGGTATTGCTATCGGCATGCTTGGGGTTTGGCATTTATCTTATCGCTTGACCCAGCGAAAAGATTTAGCTTGGTTTGCATTATTAATCCTGAATCTTTCTGGAATAATTAATTTCGACATTATTCCGTACAATGATAATTATATTTTAGTCACTTTTTGGGCATGGATTATTTATGCCTTTATACGTGCCGTTTATGATAACCCCGCATGGTGGTTATTATTTTCTCTGTGCTCTGCACTGGCAACGATGGGGAAATATTCAACATTAGCCTTAGTTGGCTCAGTTTTTTTATTAACCTTATTTGTGAAATCAGTGCGTCAATGTTATCGACAACCAATTTTTTATGTCGCGCTTATTTTGTGGTTTGCATTAGTTTTACCTAATTTTTTCTGGTTAATGGCCACTGATTTCTCTGCTTTTAAATGGGTGGATTCACAGATAGCTCCGGGATTTAATCTTCATACCACTCAAGCTGCTCTGTCAGTATTTTATCCTTTAATTATTGCAGCAATTATTCTGTATTTCGCCGGCGGACGATTTGGCTGGCCTAAACAACAGCCTAACCGTTTGGTTAACTTTATTGTTCTGTTTCCCTTGGCGATAATTTATGGTTGGTTTTCTTTCCATGATGGAGGAAGGATCACCGAATGGTTACAGCCATTTGTGATAGTCTGCGCGCCGTTATTGGTGGGTTCTATTATTCAATATCCTCAAAAATCATTACGCCGTCCATTAATTAGCTTAGCTGTTATTGGGATCTTAGTTTTTGTTGGGTACTGTGTGGTGATGATTGCCAATGTTCGTGGGGCGGGGCAAAAATTTATAGGGATTAAAACGTTAACTGCAGAAGGTCAACAACGTTGGCACGATAAATATGGTCAGCCATTAAAATACGTTGGCGGAGAAGATAACTTATATCAGTGGTTTATTATATATGCTTCTGATCATCCCCATGTCATTCAGCCTTGGACGCTTGAAGACCATATGCCGCCGAATATTTATAATCGAGATATTACTGAAGCAGAAATTCGTCAGCATGGTGCGTTATTATTAGGTAATAAATATGATGATTGCGAACATGAGAATTTTTCTCGAGTACAAAAGTTTTGGCCACAGTTTTCAATTGAAAAAGAAGATGTTATATATCGCTCAGATCCTAACGCTCCGATAAAAACGATGTGCTTTGGCTTTATTGCACCAGATTCAGTTGCGACAAAAAAATAATATTAGAAATAGCAGCCGATAAATATTAGCTGCTATTTCTTAGATATGAGATATTAACTTAGTAAGTACTTGATTGGCTGTTATTGAATTTATTTTATTATCGGGCGCTTTTAATGAATATTGCGCTTTTCCATATCCACCGATTAAACCTGGATCCGTAGGGCCAAATAAGGTGATATTGGGTTTATCCAGTGCGGCCGTTAGATGGCTGAGACCAGTATCGACAGAGACTACTGCTTTAGCATTAGCTATTTGTTGGGCGACTTCTGCGAGGGTTAATTTCGGTAACACTTCGACAAAAGGAAACCCTTTAGCCAGCCTCAATGCGCGCTGATATTCATGCTCAGCTCCCCAAGGTAATTTAATTTTTAATCCACTGGGTGCCATTAACGAGATAAGTTCCCGCCAGTTATCTTCTGACCAATGTTTATCATCGCGGGTCGTTGCATGTAGAAAAATTAAATAATCAGTTTCTGGGTATTCTATTTTTGGTGATAAAAAATGCTTGGCGATACTGTAATCACCTTTTATTTCAGGTAATGGATAGCCTAAACTTAGAGCAAACAATTGGCGAATGCGCTCTACTGCATGTTGTTGTTTATTAACGTGATGACGATAATCATAGAATAAACTGGCGAGTGGCTCACGCACACTTTTGCCATCATAACCATGTTTAGGCCCATGCGCTAAACGAGTGACTAAGAATGCACTTTTCAATAATCCTTGCGCATCAATAACGGCGGCATAGTTCTGTTGTTGTAGTAAATGACGGAATTCGGCCCGTTCTGCCCTTATCGGTGCAGAAAACCAGTTTTTACGCCAACGGCGTATAGCGACGGGGATCACTTGATCAACCGCTTGATGCCAACTAGGAATTTGCGCAAAACCTTCTTCGACTACCCAATCAAAACGAATATTAGGCAGTTGCTGCTGCGCATCGGTCAGTGCTGGTAGAGTATGTAAAACATCACCCATAGATGAGGTTTTGACTAATAAAACGCGCATTAATCGGCTTGTCCTACGGATAATTTATTCAGTGCGTTTAGCACCAGTTCGGGTTTTATATCGATTAAACTTTGATGATAACCGCTGTCCCCGTCCCCTTTACGTACTTTATGGTAACCAGTAATGAGCCGGATTACCTGCGCTTTATTAGATAATGGTGGGGTGAAATCAGGACTACTTGGGCCATAAAGTGCAACCAGTGGTCTATCGAGTGCAGCTGCAATATGCATCAGTCCTGAATCATTACTGATCACTGCATTACAGCCAGCGATAAGATTAACGGCTTGTTCTAGTGAAGTTTTACCTGCCAGATTATAACAATACTGTTGCGCATCATCCGAGAGAGATTGACGTATATCGTCGCCAACGGGGGCATCTTTGTCTGAACCAAATAGTAATATTTGATAACCTTTTTCTGTGATTAAAGTTTGCGCTAGATTGGCATAATGGTAATGAGGCCAACGTTTGGCTGGGCCAAATTCGGCGCCAGGACAAAATCCAATAATGGGGCGTTGTTCAGAAAGACCGAAGTTCTCACGAGTTTTAGTAATTTCGTCTTCAGTAACCTGTAGCTTTGGCCATAACAACGGTTGTGGCAAACAGGCCGCTGAGGTTATTTGGTCTGCGGGATACGCTAACGCGATATAGCGTTGAACCATTAGCGGAAATGCATTTTTGTCTAAAATACGCAGATCATTTAATAATCCATAGCGCATTTCGCCTCGCCAACCTGTTCGGCGGGGTATGTTTGCAAACCAAGGAACCAGCGCGGATTTAAATGAGTTAGGTAAAATATAAGCGTGATCGTACTGCTCTGCACGCAGCTCAATCCCCAAACGGCGACGTTCACCAATTCCTAATGTTCCGTGACCCAGTGGCATTGAAATTGCCTGACGAACTTCGGGCATTTTTGCGAGTAAAGGGCGACACCATGCTGGTGCCATCACATCGATTTCTGCGTGTGGGTGTAAAGCCTTTAAGCTGCGATAAAGGCTTTGAGACATCATCATATCTCCCACCCAAGAGGGTCCGATCACCAATATTTTCATAAAATATTAATTAATTACCTTATTTATTTAACCAAGCCATATATTCAGCAACGCCTTCCGCGACCGTTTTAAATGGAGCGTCATAGCCTGTTGCTCTTAGATTGGTTAAATCTGCTTGAGTAAAACTTTGATAACGGCCTTTAAGTTTTTCTGGGAAATCAATGTGTTCAATAGATAGTTCTTTATCTTGATGATAAGCAATTACAGCATCCGCTACGGCTTGGAAAGATTCAGCGCGACCGGTTCCACAATTATAAATTCCTGAGATTTTATGTTTCCAACACCACAAATTAACAGTGGCTACATCGCCAACATAGATAAAGTCGCGTTGGAATTGTTCACTGCCTTCGAATAATTTTGGATTTTGGCCTTGATTAATTTGCGTATTTAAATGGAAAGCGACACTAGCCATACTGCCTTTGTGGCCTTCTCTTGGACCATATACATTAAAATAGCGGAAACCACATACCGGTGAATTTGCTTCTGGCAATATTTCGCGTACATATTGGTCGAATAAAAATTTAGAGTAGCCATAAACATTTAATGGCTGTTCGTATTGGCGTTGCTCGATAAAATTATCGCTGCGTCCGCCGTAGGTTGCGGCTGATGAGGCATACAGAAAAGGTATTTCTCTATCTAAGCAATAATGTAATAACTCTTTTGAATATTGATAGTTATTATCCATCATATACTTACCGTCCCACTCAGTGGTGGAAGAGCAAGCACCTTGATGGAAAACGGCTTCAACATCACCAAAGTCATCGCCTGCGATAATGCTCGCGATAAAATCTTCTTTATCGACGTAATCGCCAATATCTAAATCGACTAAGTTGGCAAATTTAGTACCATCTTTTAGGTTATCAACGACCAAAATATCGGTACGGCCTTCATCATTTAGTGCTTTTATAATGTTGCTGCCAATAAATCCAGCGCCGCCGGTGACAATAATCATTGGGAATACCTCAAATGAGTTAACGATTTTATCCTAAACACTTCAAGTTACTATCGGGGGAGTAAGCATGAAATTACCCGATTACAGGAAGTATAATAGAGATAATTTAATTCTATATTGTGGCTTATCATAACATTTAACGGCTTTGGCGACAGCACTACTAATAGGATTAACCGCGTAGTTGCATGATAGTTGGTTGGGCGATTCTTGGTGCTAAAATAAAATAGCCAGACATTATTATCTGGCTATGCTTGACTGGCATGGATTATTTATTTTTGGATGTTACGTTAAATAGAGGGGGATTATGATCTTTTAATAATGGCTGTAATTGTGGATCTTGATAAATAGCCTCAGTAATAAACATTAAAAAATCAATACCTTGTCTTGTTTCTGAATCGATAGAGACCGCACATTGCTTAAGCTGATGCTGGATTTTCCCCATCGTTTTCTGGGATGTTTTCTCTGTAGGCGGTTGGTTTTTTGTCGATAAATCTACTTTTTTCTCGGGAATAATATGGTGAGTTATCCCCGGTGTAAATAATGCGCTGACAGCCACGAGCTCTATATCTGCTGGTAATTGAGGTAATTGTTTCTGTAGCGCTCTGACTGTCGATGGATGAGGGTGGCCAATTGCTATTGCACTGCCATGCTTGCGAGCATAAGCAATCGCTTTATTTAATTGAGCGTTAGTTTCTGCCTCTGATTGGGTATTATCGAGAAAAATATTGCGACGTACATTAGGGACAGCAAACTGACTAGCGGCTTTACCCGCTTGGGTATTACCTATCGTAACACTGTCTAAAAAATAGAGGTTATAGTGTGATAACGCTCGCATCACATTAATCATACCGGGGAGGCTAGAGGTCATTTCACTGCCCATATGATTGTTCATCCCTTTAGCGTGAGGCACTTGGCTGATGGCTTTGCGGATAATACGATTAACTTCATCACTACTCATTGATGGCGCAAGGGTATTATTTTCGAGCGGTTGCTTGCTGAGCGGTTTCATCGGCATGTGAATTAATATTTCACGTCCTTGCTGATAGGCTTTTTGCGCAACTTGTTGTCCATGTGGGGAATCGGGCAATATAGCAATAGAGACCCCAACGGGTAATGCTAAGATTTGATTATCTTCTTTTACTCGATAGCCAAAGTCATCAATAACGATGGCTAATCGTGCTGCACTGGCCGAAAAACTAATTATAAATAGCATAACGACTGTAACTAGTTTGTGAGGCCGGCATATTAACATCTTTATCTCCCCAGCCAAGGTCGAGGGTTAACGGTTTTTCCTTGGCGTCGAATTTCAAAATAGAGTGCGGGTTTTTCTTGCCCTCCACTGCTTCCAACTAACGCAATTGGCTGACCTGCGCGTACTTCTTGCCCGACATTTACTAAAGCACTTTGGTTGTAGCCATAGAGGCTCATATCGCCTTTACCATGCTCAATAACGACGACTAGGCCATAGCCTTGAAGCCAATCTGCTAACAGAACCCGGCCATCGGCAATCGCTTTAACTTGGGTTCCTTCATTGGCACCAATCACCATCCCTTTCCAGCGTAATTCGCCAGAAATAGCATCACCGTAGTTATGTAAGGCTTGTCCACGAACAGGCCATATTGCTTGTCCTGCTGGTCGTCCAAGGCCTCCGGTACGAGCCATTAATGAACGTTCGCTTTCATTTGGCTTATAACTTGAACCTGTTTTTTTGGCTTTACGTTCTTTTTCAGCAACTTGAGCTCGAATACGAGCCGCTTCTTTGGCTTCTTTTTCTGCTCGCGCTTTGGCTTCACGTTCTGCACGGGCGATTTTATCGCGCAGACGACTTTCATTTTGCTTCATCACCAACAGATTTTTTTGATCTTCTTTCAGGGCACTTTCGAGAGCGACTAACGTTTGCTTACGGGCTAATTGTGCATTATCCAGTTTACGTTTTTCTTGTTGTTGTTTAGCTAATGCTTTTTTCTGTTCAGCCTGTTTTTGTTGCTCGAGCAACTTTTGCTGCTTGAGCTCATCACTGGTATTTTGTAGCTCGATAATTGTTTTTTCTCGCGCTTGGTTGAGATAATTGTAATAAGCCAAAACTCGCTCTTCTCTAGCGCCCTCTTCACCTTTAAATAATAGCTCAAGTCCTTGGTGTCTACCTTGTCGGAAGGCGGCATCGAGTTGTTGTGCTAATAATTTTTCATGTGCCGATTTTTGTTGTTGCAATCGTTTGATACTGGAATTTAAGCTATTTATTTCTTTATTTAATTGCTCTAATTGATTTTGTAACCCGTGCAAACTGCGACTGGCCGCAGAAATACTCTGCTCTTGCTGTTGTAATTGCTGGAGTAGATTTGCTCGTTTAGTTTGCTGTTCTTTGACACTCTTTTCTTTAGCCGCAATATTTTGCAGTAGGTTTTGTAATTGATCTTTATTTTCACCCATTTGATTTGCCGCAAAGCTCAAAGGGGCGGATAAAGACAATAGACTGCTGGCCAGCACTACCGACATAAGGGAGGAGCGGATAAATGGCATCCGGTGAAATTTTTTAGTGGCCATTCTTATTTATCACCTTGAATGAACATGAGGCTGATGATCTCATTGAGTACAATAGATTGCCGTCATTTGGCGTCTTAATTTTAATTTTGGAAGCCAGCGAATCGTGCTTAATTTTAATTTATCTTATTGAATTAAGCGATATTATAACATTATCACTGATTTACTTTATTAAGCTAGGATGAATGTCTTTTTTAGCCCACAGGAATATGTCTATTACTATGAAATATCTAGGTTTTTATTTATTGCCATACTGTAATTAATTGCGAAAATGAATAGATTGAGATTATTCTGATCTGTGGATTACTTAGTCACCCAGTACCCTATAATAAAAATTATTTTTGTGGTGATCGAGCAATAAAGAGTATGTTGCTGATAAAATTTTGTGCATTTTAACCTGTTTTTAACTATTTATGCGGACTATTTTGTAAAAAAACACCGACAGTTTGCGCTAACTGGCTGTAATTAAGCCGACACAAAGGTATACTCTGAAGCCTTTGATATCTATTTTAACCTACGGGAGTGATTGCCCTCCATGATGCAAGAAATCATGCAATTTATTAGCCAACATATGGTATTGAGCCTAGTTTGGGTAGCGTTGCTTGTCGCCGTGATTGTAATAACTTTTAAGGGAATGTTCTCTAAATCAAAAGTAATTACTAGTGGTCAGGCGGTTCAGTTAATCAACAAACAAGAGGCTGTGGTGGTAGACCTGCGTTCGCGCGAAGATTTCCGTAAAGGGCATATCATTGATTCGATTAATCTAACACCTTCTGAAATTAAAGATAATAATTTAGGTGAATTGGATAAATATAAGCAAAAACCAGTGATTATTGCTTCCGCAACCGGTATGGATGGTAATAAGCCAGCAGAACAATTGATTCAGCATGGCTTTGAACAGATTTTCATTCTAAAAGATGGCATCTCGGGCTGGACTGGTGACAACTTACCATTGGCTCGCGGTAAGAAATAATTTGTCTCTATTGCATTTTGAGTTGTCGGCGGATAGACGGATATAGTGAAGCTATATCAGTAGCTTACCTCTTGAATTGTAGAGTAGATATTCTCAAAACTCATATGGACGTTAAGTTAAAAGGTAATAATTATTATGTCAGAACAAAACAATCCAGAAATGGCATTTCAGATCCAGCGTATTTATACTAAAGATGTTTCATTTGAAGTACCCAATGCTCCACATATTTTCCAGAAAGAGTGGCAACCAGAAATTAAATTGGATCTGGATACCTCTTCTACTCTGTTAGCGGATAGTGTTTATGAAGTTGTTCTGCGTGTAACTGTTACGGCAAATCTGGGTGAAGAAACCGGTTTTCTGTGTGAAGTACAGCAAGCAGGTATTTTCTCCGTTGAAGGTATTGAAGGAACACAATTAGCTCATTGCTTAGGGGCTTATTGCCCGAATATCCTGTTCCCATATGCTCGCGAATGTGTGACTAGCCAAGTTAGCCGTGGTACTTTCCCACAACTAAATCTGGCCCCCGTTAACTTTGATGCGTTATTTATGAACTACTTGCAACAGCAGGAAGCTCAAGCGCAGACAGGTGAAGTTCCACAGGAAAACTAATGAATACTGCTTCAATGACAGTAGTCGGTGCCGGCTCGTACGGCACCGCTTTAGCCATTACTTTAGCGCGTAATGGCCATCAAGTCGTATTATGGGGCCATGACCCGGCCCATATTACTCGCTTGCAACAAGATAGGAGCAATCAGGCTTTTTTGCCTGGCGTTTCCTTCCCTGATAATTTATCCCTTGAAACTGATTTAAAACAAGCAGTTCAAGCCAGTCACAATCTTCTTATTGTTGTACCAAGCCATGTTTTTGGTGATGTACTGACACAAATAAAACCCTTTTTACAGTCGAATTCTCGAGTTATTTGGGCCACTAAAGGTTTAGAACGTGATACTGGTCGTCTGTTACAAGATGTGGCTCGTGAAGTATTAGGCAATGAAATTCCACTGGCTGTGTTATCAGGACCAACATTTGCGAAAGAACTAGCCGCAGGATTACCCACAGCAATATCGGTGGCAGCTACTGATCCCGAGTTTGGGGAGCAATTACAGCAATTATTCCATTGTGGTAAAAGTTTCCGTGTTTATAAAAATCCAGACATCATCGGTGTGCAATTGGGCGGAGCAGTCAAAAATGTTATCGCTATTGGTGCAGGAATTTCTGATGGTATGGGATTTGGCGCAAATGCCCGTACGGCATTAATTACGCGAGGCTTAGCGGAAATGAGTCGTTTAGGTGCCGCATTGGGGGCTGATCCCTCGACCTTTATGGGCATGGCGGGACTTGGGGATTTAGTGTTAACTTGTACGGATAATCAATCACGTAATCGTCGTTTCGGTATGATGTTAGGCAAAGGTATCGGTGTTGAAGATGCTGAAGCAGATATTGGCCAAGTAGTTGAAGGTTATCGTAATACTAAAGAAGTCAAAGCATTAGCCGAGCGTGTTGGTGTCGAGATGCCAATTACAGAACAGTTGTATCAGATACTGTATTGTCATAAAAATGTCCTAGAAGCAGCTAAGTCATTACTCGGTAGAGCAACTAAAGATGA
The DNA here is from genome assembly GCF_001294465.1 of Moellerella wisconsensis ATCC 35017. GTDB lineage: Bacteria > Pseudomonadota > Gammaproteobacteria > Enterobacterales > Enterobacteriaceae > Moellerella > Moellerella wisconsensis. Next base: position 57,990 of record NZ_LGAA01000006.1, on the reverse strand, counting down.
AATTGCTGATATGCATTTTATGCAAAAGCCGGAATAATATCAGTCAGTTATAACTGAGATATTATAGCAAAAATAGCACCAACAGGTTATTAAGCAGGTAAATATTATGTCGCGAGAAGAGCTGGAAAGAGTATGGGCGCATATTAGAGAAGAAGGCAAAGCTCTTGCTGATTGTGAGCCTATGTTGGCCAGCTTTTTTCATGCGACACTGCTAAAACATGAAAATCTCGGTAATGCGTTAAGCTATATGTTAGCCAATAAGCTGAGCACACCTATCATGCCTGCTATCGCGGTGCGTGAGATTATTGAAGATGCTTATCAACATGATGAGCAAATGATTATATCCGCCGCGATGGATTTATCTGCAGTACGCCTACGTGATCCCGCAGTGGATCAATATTCAACGCCATTTCTTTATCTAAAAGGTTTCCATGCACTACAAGCTTATCGTATTGGACACTGGTTATGGAACGAAGGGCGTAAAGCGCTGGCTATCTATTTACAAAATCAAATCTCAGTCTCTTTTAGCGTAGATATTCACCCCGCAGCACGTATTGGTTGTGGCATTATGTTGGATCATGCAACCGGGATTGTCATTGGTGAGACCGCTATTGTTGAAAATGATGTATCGATTTTACAATCAGTGACATTAGGTGGAACAGGAAAAACCTGTGGTGATCGTCATCCTAAGGTCCGTGAAGGAGTGATGATCGGTGCCGGCGCAAAAATACTGGGGAATATTGAGATTGGGCGGGGGGCTAAAATTGGTGCGGGCTCAGTCGTATTACATCCTGTCCCTCCCCATACCACCGTCGCAGGTGTTCCGGCGCGTATTGTGGGTAAACCAAATAGTGATAAGCCATCTTTCGATATGGATCAAAACTTTAACGGTATGATTTATGGTTTTGAATATGGTGATGGAATTTAGTTTTTGATTAACTAACAGTCATCTTTGATGAAAAGGCTCGGTGTAATAATACATACCGCGCCTTTTTTTATACTGAATTTAATTCAATAAATCATATTGTTACAAATAAAGCCTAAACCTATAAATTTTACAGTTAATCTCTCAGCATGGCTCCGGGATAACCGAGCTGGCGCCATGCCTCAAATACTACCACGGCAACAGAATTAGATAAGTTCATACTGCGACTATCGGCTAACATAGGAATACGTATTTTTTGTTCAATCGGCATGTTATCTAAAACATCAGGGGGCAAGCCGCGAGTTTCTGGACCAAACATTAAGTAATCCCCATCGCGATAATTCACATTACTGTGGCTTGGTTTACCTTTCGTTGTTAGTGCAAAAATACGAGCCCCAGAAGACGATTGAGCATTGTCTGAGCTGAGCCCTTCACTGGTTAGAAATGCTTGATAATCATGATGGTGATGTATATCAGCAAATTCACTATAATCAAGCCCAGCCCGGCGTAAGCGTTTATCATCCCATGTAAAACCTAATGGGTGGATTAAGTGCAAGCTAAACCCAGTATTAGCACAAAGACGAATAATATTTCCGGTATTGGGTGGAATTTCAGGTTCGAAAAGTACGATATGTAGCATAGATTTTCTGGCAGAGATAAACCCTGCGTATCAATTAGAGTTCGACAATAAGGTGATTTTACGCTGAAAGTTGCTATGCTGCATTGATTAAATTCGATAAAAAATATCCCATTAAATTAGGTTTTAACGGGATATTTTGGTAATGAGAATAATAACTGGCTATATTATTGAGGGTTATAGCCGTTTGGATTCTTATGTTGCCAACGCCAAGTATCATCAGCCATATCTTGAATCGAGTATTTGGCTTTCCAACCAAGATCGTTCAATGCTTTTTCTGGGCTTGACCAACATTCGGCAATATCTCCTGGACGACGATCAGCCAGTTGATATGGAATTGGTTTACCTGCCGCTTTCTCAAACGCAGCGATCATTTCTAATACGCTAGTGCCTTTGCCGGTACCTAAGTTATAAATATGCAGTCCAGATTGTTGGCTGACTTTATTAAGCGCCGCAATATGGCCATCAGCTAAATCCATGACATGGATATAATCACGCACACCTGTTCCATCGATTGTCGGATAGTCAGCACCAAAAACAGTTAGTTTTTCGCGGCGACCTACAGCAACTTGTGCGATATACGGCGTCAAATTATTAGGAATACCGCTTGGGTCTTCCCCCATCAAACCAGAGGCATGTGCTCCCACTGGATTGAAGTAGCGTAACAATGTAATGGACCAATCTTGTTCCGCAATATGTAGGTCGGATAAAATTCGTTCCACCATATATTTACTGGTACCGTATGGATTGGTGGTCCCGCCCACTTTAGAATTTTCAGTTAATGGAACTTCTTCTGGATCGCCATAGACGGTAGCAGAGGAGCTAAAGATTAAACTTTTGATCCCGGCCTGCTGCATACTCTGTACTAAAACCAGCGTACCATTAACATTATTATCATAATATTCAATAGGTTTACTTACTGATTCACCGACAGCTTTTAAACCAGCAAAATGAATGACTGAGGCAATGGAATGAGCTGCAAAAATGGAATCAATTAAGGCTTTATCTCGGATATCACCTTGATAAAAAATCGGTCTGATGCCAGTAATTGTTTCAATGCGGGATAAAACTTCCAGATTAGAATTACAGAGATTATCTAAAATAACAGGCTGTATTCCTTGTTCTATCATCTGAATACAGGTATGACTACCGATAAAGCCCAGTCCACCGGTGACTAACACCATTGTTTTATTCATTATCAATTTCCCGAGTCTATTTTTTGTGGCTACTTTAAGTCGTTATATTGCAGATAGACGGTCAAGGGCTAGAGAGTCTCTCGAGAAGATAACCGTGAAATAGGTATTTTTCGAGAGACTGAGAATAGCTTAATAACCGTCTATCAAATAGTGCAATAAACCCGATAAAATGCTATCGATTGGATTAATGACTATTATTAATACTCATAAACATAATTATAATCATCTGATCTTGCATCAATACCATTCAAGATCACACCCGTTATTTCGATATCATTTTGTTTAAAGCGTTTTAATGATAACTCAATATCTTTGACGGTATTTACACCATAGTAAGCAATTAATAATGAGGTACCGACATATTTACCAATCACCGCAGCATCAGTTATCGCAAGTATTGGTGCGGTATCAATCACGACAATATCATATTGTGATTTTAGATTATCTAACATGTCTTTAAAGCGTTCGCTCATTAACAGCTCAGAGGAATGAGTGACATTCTTACCACGACAAATTACATCAAGATTTTCGATTACATTGTGATGGATAACGGGTTTATTGCTGTCCATTTGTGACAAATACTCAGATAAACCCAATTTGTTATCTAAACCAAACGCTTTATGAATTCGACCTTTACGTAAATCGGTATCAATAAGCAGGACTTTTTTACCCGCATTGGCTAAAACAACCCCCATATTTGAGGTGATAAAGCTTTTACCTGCACCCGGTGACGCACTGGTGACCATCACGAGATTATTGCCTTGATTCATTACTGAGAAATATACGCTGGTACGTAATGAACGAATGGCTTCTACTGCGGTATCTGCTGGGTTCTCTAATGCTAGTGGCTGCATATTTCCATTCATAATCAATTTTTTCTCATGACTAGAAAATGGAATAGTGGCATATACGTTGACACCTAGAGCATCAATATCTTCGGTACCTTTGATTTTATTATTAAATAGTTCGCGGGCAATGACATACGCACAACCAATAATAAAGCCTAAGATCAGTGACAGCGCCAGAATTAATGATTTTTTCGGGGCAACCGGCTGAGGTTGTGATTCTGCGGAGTCAATCACGCGAACATCGGCAGTAATCCCTGAGTTCATCACACTGAGTTCTTGTTGCTTACCTACAAGCTGATTATAAATTGCTTGCTCAGATTCAACATCACGCGTTAAACGAACAATCTGTTGTTGAGTATTCGGTAATTTTTGAATATTTTTACTGATCAGCGCTTTTTCATTTAATAGTTTTTGGCGTTTATCAATCAGAGATTGGTAAGCTGGGTGATTACGGGTATAGAGTTGTTGGATTTCAATCTCTTTGAAGGTTAACTCATTAAGTTTATCTTCAACTTGTAACGCACTTTCTAACGCCGATTTAGCTTCTAAAGATAAATCAATAGATTCATTCTTTTTACGGAACGTGTTTAGCTGGTTTTCATAATTATCCAGTTTAGCTTTAACTTTAGGTAGATAATCATCGAGGAAAATTAAGGTATTATTAGTAACTTCTTTTTTACGATCAGTATTTTGTGCGACATAGTTTTGAATAATACTGTCTAAAATTCTTATATTTTCAGTTTTATCCGCGCCTTTAATCGTCAGGCTAATAATGCCGGTCCCTTTACCAACTTCAGATAAATTAAGCGTATTACGCAGTTCATCAATAGTTGAGTAACGGCCGTTTTTGGTCAGTGTGAATTCTTCGCCAGTTTCTGCTTCGATAGAAGATATTAATAGGCTGATATCATCATGCTGAACTAACTCGCCAATCTTTCCTTTTAAAACAATAGTGTCTAATTTTAGTGAAAATTGATTATCGCCAAGATAGGTTAAAGTAGCGGGTTCGCCAACTAAGGCATCTGGAATCGAATAATGAGTAATATTGATCTGCGGATTATTGCCCCACAGTTTATTAAAGAAGCCATCGGTTGAAACTTGAGTATCTAGGTTAAGGTCGGTAACTGTTTTGCCTAAAACCATACGCGATTTGATGACTTCAATTTCTGAATCAACTTGATTTCCGCCACCAGAAAACGGGGATAAATCACCCATTTGATCAAAAAATGATACTTGGCTTTGCTTATCAAATTGTAAGGTGGCATTAGCTTGATAAATAGGTGTAGCTAAAAAGCTATAAGCTGCCCCAAGCAGTAAAAAAACCAGTGTTACAAACCCAATAATTAAATAATGGGATTTAAGAACTTTAAATAAGGCGAGCAAATCAATTTCATCTGCTGCTGTCGAAGGTGATTTTGTTGTGTTCATAGTTATTTAATCATATCAATAAAAAAAGGACAAAGGCGCAAAGGCAATCAGACTAGATTTTGCCTTTCCATTGATGAGCGGCCTTTTCCATTAAAAGGTAGACATGCTCGAACATTTCATCGCTGCGTTTATGCGGATCGGGAATTTCTGTTTTATTTAGCCATTGGCCGAAGAGCATCACCTTACCACGGGTTTCCGGAAACTGGGCATGAACCTTATCGATATGGCTATTTTCCATCACCAAGATTAAGTCAGCTTCACGGCAGAGTTCATTAGTTAAACGGCGCGACTGATGGTTATTCAAGGGTAAATTATGCTGTTGAGCAATCCGAATCGTACTCTCATACGCAGGCATATCATTTTTAGCGATAATACCTGCAGAGTGTACTTTTTTGTCTGGGTATAGATTTTGCAGTAACCGCTCCCCGGTAGGGGAACGGCAGATATTGCCCATACAAACTACTAATATATTGTTAAACATATAATCGATTACCAATCTTTAATTCGTTTAGTACCTTCAGTTAACTGATTATAGGCAGCGATGGTCGGTAACAATTGAGTAATCAGACGGTTCCATCTTACGATTGGAGCAGCTGTTACATAGACTAAATCGTAAGGTTTTAATCTAAACTCAGTACCCATAACTAACGAGGTGGCATCAGATAAATCTAACTGATAGATAGCCGCCATTTTTTTCGGTAATAAATCATCCAGCTGTTTATCTCCGGAGGATTGATTTTTTAATGGGCGAATAACAAACACACCCGTTGCATTCGCGGTATTTTGATCAATACCATTTGATTTACTTAATGCTTCGGTGATACTCATTCCAGCACGGTCGATAGTTAATGTTGATGGTTGGCCGACTTCACCCATTACAAACACTTTTTGTCCATCATTACGTGGTACATAAAGCACATCGCCAGGTAGCATCAGATAGTTTTGAGTTTGATCGCCATATTGAACTAAGGACTGTAATGAAATTTTAATTTCTTGCCCATTACGTGTGAGCACCACATTATCCCAATCGGCTTTTTCTGTTAATCCACCAGCATTATTAAATGCTTCTAATACCGTCAATGGTACGTTAGTGATTGGCAGTGTCCCTGGCTTAGCTACTTCACCAGAAACATACATTTTTTGTGAGCGGAACGCTGAAATACTAACGTCGATTTGTGGTGATTCAATATAAGTTGCCAAGCGGTTACTGATTAATGAGCGAATTTCAGTGACTGTTTTACCAATAACGTTGACTGAACCAATATAAGGGTAATAAATAGTACCGTCAGAATGTACCCAGTTACCAGAATCAGCAGCACTACGGTATGAACCGGCAGGAATAGTTAACTCAGGGTGATCCCAAACAGTAATATTCAGGACATCGCCGACACCAATACGATATTCATAGCTTGCCAATTGTTGTTCTAAAAGAGTATTAGGTTTGGCAATATCGTGTGGAATATACAGTTCGTCTAATAATTGTGGCGATATAGGATAGATATCAACAAATTTTGAAATATCACGGTCGCCAGTATCAACAACATTCTTGCCCGTTGTTGACATATAGACACCCGGGGTGACGGTACAGCCCGTCAGTGCAGTTAGCATAAAGACAGCAACAGAAAGGCGTTTCATAAACACTCATTATCCATTTAATTAAATATAAAAAAACTTAAATAGTGTATTAATCTATCTAAATTCGTATAAATCAGTATGGGGTATTCCTTTCTAGCCGATTGGCAAATAAAAGGTATATAACCCATTTGTGGCCTAGAGTCTGACGTAAATTGCGTTTTATGGCAAAACTTTTTAGTACCAAAATTGTTGATAAGGAATTAGTTTTAAGCATTTCCATAACAGGCCGATGAACTTTAATCACCTTAATCTAGGCAATTCAATTGAATGAGATAATACCGCGCTTAAAATTCGACTTAATCGCATGGTAATACTCAGGTTCTTAATGCATCGAAGTTTAGGATTTATCCTTATCGTTTTTTCAGTACTTTTTATTTTAGTACTTTTATTTCAGCACTTTTATTTGAGTATAATAGCAGAAAATTTATTTTATGACTTAACGAATATTATCTTAAATGAGTGTCTATTCAAATAAGATAGCCAACATTATATACATTAGACTGATTAGTTTTAATAAATAGGTAAATTTTAATAAATATGCGGGATTAGTTTCCAGTATCTTGAGTATTGACACCTTAGCTAGAGATTTTATTGGTAAATCTCGTGGGATAATAAAATTGGAGCGATTAAATAAGACCACAGTATAAAACTGCGGTCTTATTTATTATCAATAGGTTACCATTTAAAAGGAACGGTGACAGCAACTGAGACACCGACATCATTATGTGTATCAGTATCTGTTTTGGATAACCAAACTTTTGAGTCAGTAATTACACGGTCATTGAAATTATACCACCAGCCAACATCAACTCCTTTGATAGTATCATCTTTAGGAAAGGCTTTATTTTGCCATTGGCTTTGAGGATTAACTGTCGCGTACATTACTCGGGTACTAACGCGCTGATGATCATCTAAAGTATATTCGACTTTACTGGAAATCATGCGTCCATCACCGCCCATCGCATGGCCTAATGGATAGCCTTGTTGATAATATCCTGCGTGATAAACAAAATGTCTATACATCACACCCTTATTACTCCATTCAGTACGGGTATTGGCACCTTCAATATACCAATTTAATGGCTGGCCGTAGAGAGAATGGTGGCCTTCTATACCTGCCATATAAGCATTATGGGACGGTAAATAACCGGCTTCATCTTCGCCAATATATTGCCCATAAACACTTAGAGGAAGCTCAATAAGAGGAAAGAGTTTTAATTTAAAATCAAAACCAGCTAGTTGATTGCCGGGATCTTTTTTGACATCACCGGTATTTGAGCTACCTGTTGTTGCATCCCAAAACGATTTCCAATTGGATGGGCGCCCATCACCGGACCACATCATTACACGAGAGCCGCCTAATTCAAGATAATCGGTAGGATTCATGGTCATTCGTAAACCGAGCAGCTTGACACCGGATTGTACGGGATATTGTTTTATTTGCCCGGCAGTTAATTGGTATTGCCATGAACCAATCCAAGACAACCATTTGGAATCAAATGGGCTTTGATCTGCACGTTGCATCAAAAAACCGGTAACTGGTCGAGCAGCATCAGTTCGAATTAAGCTACCATCATAGCCAGGACCCCACCATTGAGGTATTTCACCGAAGGCCAGCCATTGATTCCAAATTTTAACGCCCCCGTATGATCCATTGAGATTATAATCCGAACCATTTTCTACCCGAAGATCGCGTTCTGCATTGGCTTTTAGATTTAAATCAACGTTATCAGTACTATAATTGCCTGCTAAGGTATAACGGAAGTCGCTATATTCGCTATCAGCAAAGCCTTGTGGCATTGATGGATGGCCAGAGGAAAGATAGGTTTGTAATTGTAGGGTATTTTTATTTCTATTAAGTTGTTGTTTTATGCGCTGTATAACGTTTTTTTGTTCATCATTAGAGATATTGGCGTTATCCAATGAACGGGTTATTTCTTGAGATGAAAGCGGCCAAGTTGATAGACTGATTTGAATAACATTACGCTCAGATAACCAAGCTAAATCATTACGTAAGTTATTATCAGGGAGTACCAGCCCACTAGCGATTGCACTACTATTAATCGCTCCGAGTAAAGCGAAGAGTGCAAGTTTGTTCAATTTGTATATTTTCATTCGTTTTTCCGCTTACTTAAGTCAATAACCCCGTATTAATTAGTTTAATAACAGGTCAATTAAAGATAATGAAGTTGGATAAATTTATATTCTTCTAATGATACTTGAGAGTAGAGTATATCTATATTAAGGAAAACTACTAAATTATTTATTGTAATAAATCATAGCAAATATAAAGTAAAAGATAATGAAATCTTTGATTTTTACTGTATAGATTTATCAATCATAAGGATTTATTTCCTGATAAATTATAGTGATTAAGATAATAACATTATTTTTTTAATCTCTATGGGATCAAATTTGTCAAATAATATCAAATGAAATTGATATCTTGTTATTAGCTCATACAATAAGTAATCATATAAGTATTACTATCTAAATTTGTATAAAAAACTATTGTCGATAGTTAATGTTAGTTTTTTTCGCCATAAATATAAAAATATACTCTTTTTTTGGTATAAAATAATAAAACGATAAAGTTACTGAAGAGAAATTATTCTTCAGTAACTTTATATGCAGTTTAATAAATGTCTAACAGATAATGGCGCAGTTATTTATCGCCTATATTCTGAGCTAGGTTATTGATAATATTATCGACCATGCTCCGGTAGCCAAATAACTAATCGTAAGCCTCCTAGAGGGCTATCTTCTGCTTTTACCCAGCCTTTATGCTGAGATATTGCTGTTTCTACAATAGCGAGACCTAAGCCTGTCCCCCCTGATTCACGGTCTCGAGCTTCATCTGTCCGGTAGAATGGACGAAATATTTGCTCGCGATCTTCGGGGCTAACACCAGGGCCATCATCATCGACAGTAACCATAATGCCACTATTGCTTTGTTTAAATTCGACCGCAATATGGGTATTAGAGTAGCGTAACGCATTACGGACGATATTTTCAAACGCGCTACCAATCGCCGATGGATTACAATAAATTGACCACGGTCCTGGTGGTGAGGTCACATCTAATGTTTTATGCATTTGCTCAGCTTCAAAGCTAGCATCAGCTAAAATATCTCCCCACAAATCATCAGCAGTGATATTTTCACGCAAGATTTCATTTTTATGCTGGCTACGAGATAACACAAGTAAATCATTGATCATACTATCTAAACGGAGCGTTTCAGTCTCTATACGCTGTAGCTCTCTACTTTCCCCATGCCGACGACGCAATAATGCAGTGGCTAATTGTAAGCGTGTCAACGGCGTTCTTAGCTCATGAGAGATATCAGAAATCAAACGTTGTTGTGCACTGACCATACCATCCAATGCACTGATCATTTGATTAAAACTGTAGCCCGCGGAGACAAATTCTTGAGGGCCGGATTCTAATTCTGGATGTGGGCGCAGATTACCTTTCGCGACATCATCAGCTGCCATTTTTAATTTACGAGCTGGTTTAGCTAAACTCCATGATAACCATAGTAATAGAGGTGCACTGATCAGCATTGTCGCGATTAATAACAGCAAGGGTCGGTCAAAGAGCAGGTTGATAAAGTCAGATTGCGGGCTATTTGCTGGGCGTACTAGATAGAGTTGATAGTGATCTTCACCATCACGAATTGAAAATGGACCTAATATTTCAGCACGGCCATATTTTTTCTTTTTGGGATAGTCAGCATTATCAGATTGGCCAATAAAATTACGGATCACTTGGGTTTCACTAGGAAGGGCGCCGATAACGCGACCTTCACTGGTGACAATAATTAATCGCTGTCCGGGAGGTGCCCATTTTTGAATAGCCGTTGAAATTCGTCGCCACCATAAAAGATCATTTAACGGTGCTTGAGCTAGTTCAGCCTCGATATGTTGCTCTAGCATTTCACCTTGTCGTTGTTCACTTTCTAATAGATTAGTTAGCTGACGTGAATCAAGTTTTGGCACCATTAGTACCAGCATGAGTACTAGCGCTAAAGTAAACCAGAAAATAGCGAAAATTCTCGCGGTTAGGCTGCTGATCATCATTTGCCCCCGAGACATTCGGCCTGATTAAAGCTAAATGAGTAGACGGTGTATATTAAACTAACCACAACAGTGATTTTAAGCATATGTATTATATACCTATATTGAAATTATATTGTTGAAGCCAACATCTTGTTGCTAAGACAGCGTATTGAAACAGCTGTTGACTGAGCCGATTAATGGTTGTGTTTGGCTACTGAGCCACAGTAAATAATTAGGCTTGATATAATATTTTTAAATAATGCATGTAGAATAATGGCGTTAAAAATAAAAACCCCTTCCACTGGAAGGGGGATGGTTAATTTGTTGACACCATTAAATATCCACGACCTCTTAGCGTTTTAAACCAGGAAAGGCCATCTGAGCGCTCAGGTAATTTGCGGCGCAAATTAGAAATATGCATATCAATAGCACGGTCAAATGGTGTTAAACGTTTACCGAGAACTTCTTGGCTTAAATGCTCACGCGAAACAACTTGCCCTAAATGCTGTGCCAGTAGGTACAATAAGGTAAATTCAGTACCGGTTAAATCGAGAATTTCATTATCAAAGCTCGCTTCTTGACGACCTGGATTTAATTGAAGTTTATCGACTTGTAATATCGGGGTGCTCCCGGTATCTGTTTGGGTTTGTTCACTCCAATTAGAGCGTCTTAATAACGCGCGTATACGTGCCACTAATTCGCGGTCATTAAATGGTTTGGCTAAATAGTCATCAGCCCCAAGTTCAAGACCAAGGACTCTGTCTAACTCACTGCCACGTGCCGTTAACATAATGACCGGGGTCTGATGTATTTGGCGTAGTTCTTTTAATGTTTCGATACCATTTTTTTTCGGCATCATGACATCGAGTAATAATAGGTCGATAGATGCGTCTATTTGTTGCAGTGCCTGTTCACCATCATGGGCAATAACAACATTAAAACCTTCCATTTCTAGTAGTTCTTTTAACAGCGACGTGAGTTCACGATCGTCATCAACTAATAGGATTTTATGCATGAATTAATTCCTCCTGCTGCCAAAATACGATAACAATCACCACGATTCCATGACTTTACGTTATTTTACATGCTCTGACGGTAGTTTGCAGCCGCGGAGGTATAGTTGTCTACATCGAATCAACAGCACCGCCGAGAAAACAGAGGTCAAGAATGCATAAAATAGCGACGCTAGCCTTGATGTCACTGTTAATTGTTGGACCGACGGCCGCTTTAGCAGATACTACCGACAGCCTAATAAATAGTGACACTCATCAAGCTACAAACAGTACCACTGAACAGATAAATAATCGTCAGCTACAGTCTCAGCACGATTCATCTTCTGAATTATTGTCTGGTAATAGAGTGAGTATCAGTCAATATCATCGTGGCGTGATGCGTGGTTATCAAGATAATGCAAGTACGTTTATGTTTAATGGTATCACGTTAAACGAAAAACAACGTCAGCAAATGCGAGATTTAATGGCTACCTTGCGCCTGTCTCGTCAGGATAATCCAGATCTTATTCAAGATCGTGAAATTATTCGTAAATTGGTGACAGCAGACACATTTGATGAATCGGCAGTACGTGCAGAAATAGAGAAGCAGTTACAACGCGATGTTGAACATCGAATTAATATGGCGCGAGTTCATCATGAATTATATCAGTTATTAACGCCAGAACAAAAAGCGCAATTAGAACAACAGCATCAACAGCGTATGAAACAGTTTCAAGCTTTACAGCAGTAAATTAATGCCCTTTTTCTCTCAATTGTAGTAGCACTAGCAACATCTAAGTTTTTCCTTGCCATAGACACCATCCCTGTCTTTTATAGCCCCTTTTAGGGGCTTTTTTTTGTCTAATTAATGGCATGCAAACAGTTAATTTTTGTTATGTAATTTCATCTTAACTTAAATATATTAATTTTTACTCTGCCATTTTTGTTCACATATTGAGAATATTGTGTAATTGATATTCTGTTTATTTTTGACGATTATCTTATTGTTATTTGGCGAGAAAATCGTAGTCTTTGATACGCAAAAATATACTGTCTTGCGAAGTCCAAGGATAAAATAAAATTATGAATATGAAACCTCTTGTTGCAATAGCTTTTTCTGCCGTGCTACTTACAGGTTGTAAGGGAATGGATAGTGGGATGTTAGCCAACTCAGGTATGCAGTTATTTCAAGCGGCAACACTGAGTGATAATGATATTAAACAGCTAACTGATCAGGCATGCCAAGAAATGGATGCACAAAATAAGATAGCGCCTTCTACAAGTGAATATGCTAAGCGTTTAGAAAAAATATCTAAGGCATTAGGCAATAATATTAATGGCACCAAAGTTAATTATAAAGTTTATCTGACTGACGATGTTAATGCATGGGCAATGGCCAATGGATGTGTTCGTGTTTATAGTGGTTTAATGGACCAAATGAACGATAACGAAGTTGAAGGTGTTTTGGGGCATGAAATGGGCCACGTTGCACTTGGTCATACTCGTAAGTCTATGCAAGTTGCTTATAGTGCTGTTGCCGCTCGTAATGCCGCCGCTGCTGCAGGCGGAATAGCTCAGCAACTGAGTAACTCTCAGTTAGCTGATTTGGGGCAAAAATTAATTAATTCTCAATTCTCTCAACATCAAGAAAGTCAGGCGGATGATTTCTCGTATGATTTATTGAAAAAACGAGGTGTTAACACTGAAGGGTTAGCAACAAGTTTTGAAAAGCTGGCGAAAATGGACAACAGCGATAGCAGTATGTTTGATTCTCATCCGCCATCTAAAGAGCGTGCTCAACATATTCGTGATCGTATCGCAGCAGATAAAAAAAATTAATTCTAAATAAGACTAAAAATTGAATATAGCAGTGCCATTGGCGCTGCTTTTTTATGTCTTTTTTCTGCATATTATCTGAGCTTCAGAAGAGAGAGCAATTTTGAGGTAATCGATTATTTTAATTTATCTTTGATACCAATATTTATATGTTTCTAGTAGATAAAGAAAGATAAATAGAGAGATAAAGGCGCGGTTGCTCTCATTTTAGTCGATGGGTGAAATATTCTTTTTTCTTTCGTCACTCATGATGGTTAAATGTTATGATCTATTTGTTGTTACTTTGTGGTACTAAACTTGCAGTTTATGGCATTAAACTTACGATAGATAGCTGGCGGTGTGTTATACAATATTATCAATATTTACCGCTTGGTTTATTCTACTCGTATTGAAACAGTACAGTAATATAATTTGTGGTTGTAATCACACAGTGAAATGAATAGGGCAGTTATATAAATAACTCACTGTAGAATTATCGAAAGGCATTATTTGTGATTTTTATAGGATTTACATTGCGTTTAATTGATCAATGAAATCACGTCGCAGAATATAATAGCAATGCGGAGCCATTACTCGCGATGATTTTGTATCCTATAATTTTTTAATCTTGATCACAATAAAATGAAAAAGGTTGATTGAAAGCAGGTGCATGGGCAATGATTTGCCGTATTATATCTTAGGGTGAATCAATTCAGCACTGACGATTTATAACGCTTAAATAGGCGCATTCATCCCGAGGCGCTTTTCATAGATTTGCAATTCACATTAATAAGTCAGAGGTCATCATGGTCCAACAGATCAAAAGAATCGGTGTATTAACAAGCGGTGGCGATGCGCCAGGAATGAACGCAGCTATTCGTGGTGTGGTGCGTGCAGCTCTAGGCGAGGGATTAGAGGTTTTTGGTATTTATGATGGATACCTTGGCCTGTATGAAAACCGAGTGAAACAACTCGACCGTTTCAGTGTATCTGACATGATTAACCGTGGCGGTACTTTTTTAGGATCTGCGCGTTTCCCTCAGTTCCGTGATGAAAAAGTACGCCAAGTAGCGATTGAAAATCTGAAAAGTAATCAAATTGATGCGCTGGTAGTTATTGGTGGTGATGGGTCTTATTTGGGAGCAAAAGCACTGACTGAAGCTGGTTTCCCCTGCGTTGGTTTACCGGGCACAATTGATAATGATGTCGCGGGCACCGATTATACGATTGGTTATTTTACTGCATTGGAAACCGTAGTAGAGGCAATTGATCGTTTAAGAGATACTTCTACATCTCATAAACGTATCTCTATTGTCGAAGTTATGGGGCGTTATTGCGGTGATCTTACGTTATCTGCAGCAATAGCAGGTGGTTGTGAATTTTTAGTATTGCCAGAAAGTGAAATGGAATTTAATCGTGAAGAGTTACTGGCTGAAATCAAAGAAGGCATCGATAAAGGTAAGCGTCATGCTATCGTTGCAATTACCGAACACGTTTGTGATGTAGATGAACTGGCTCGTTATATTGAAGCTGAAACTAAACATGAAACTCGCGCAACAGTATTAGGTCATATTCAGCGTGGTGGTTCGCCAGTCGCTTATGATCGAATTTTGGCATCGCGTATGGGCGCTTATTCGATTGAGCTACTGCTTGATGGTTATGGTGGCCGTTGTGTCGGCATCCAAAATGAAAAATTAGTTCATCATGATATTATTGATGCAGTAATGAACATGAAGCGTGTATTTAAGAAAGATTGGTACGAAACTGCGAAAAAATTGTATTAATTTTTATCATCTTGGTTTCCTCATGGCGATATTTTAGCCTGATCCGTTGATAATAAATGCATGACTCTGATTGCAAATCTGACCTGTGTAGCACCGAAT
Source organism: Moellerella wisconsensis ATCC 35017 (assembly GCF_001294465.1). Taxonomy (GTDB): domain Bacteria; phylum Pseudomonadota; class Gammaproteobacteria; order Enterobacterales; family Enterobacteriaceae; genus Moellerella; species Moellerella wisconsensis. Next base: position 42,573 of record NZ_LGAA01000006.1, on the reverse strand, counting down.
AGTGCACAAATAGTACTGATTCAGCGCTACGCAGGTTCGATTCTTTCCTATTATTTCTGTTTACTCCCTTGATTTTATATTCCTCGATTGAATAAGACGGCTATTTTTATTATTTCCCGAGAGTGATGGATTCTGTCAGCCTTAAATCTCAATAACGATAATGGGGATTGGGATAATGACGGCATGTTGGCGAGCGAAAATACAATTATTAGCGTGGATATTATTATTAATAACGACAGGTGCATCGGCGAAAAATATCCAATTACTTAATGTTTCTTATGATCCGACTCGCGAGTTATATCAACAATATAACCAGGCTTTTAGTGATTATTGGCAACAAAAAACCGGTGATACAGTGACGGTTCGTCAATCCCATGGCGGATCAGGGAAGCAAGCAACATCCGTAATTAATGGTTTAGAGGCAGATGTTGTCACATTGGCGTTAGCTTATGATGTTGATGCGATAGCCAATACAGGGCGTATAAATCCAAAATGGATATCTAGATTAGCTGATAATTCAGCACCTTATACTTCTACAATTGTTTTCTTAGTACGCAAAGGCAACCCTAAAAATATTCAAGATTGGGATGATTTAATCCGTAATGATGTAGCTATTGTAACGCCTAATCCAAAAACGTCGGGTGGTGCTCGGTGGAACTATTTGGCTGCATGGGGGTATGGATTAGCGCAAAATCAAGGTTCTCAACAGAAAGCCCAGCAATTTGTTAAGCAGCTGTATCAAAATGTAGAAGTGTTAGACCCCGGAGCGCGAGGTGCGACAAACAGTTTTGTTGAGCGTGGTATTGGCGATGTATTAATTGCTTGGGAAAATGAAGCACTGTTAGCGATTAATCAATTAGGCGAGAGTGGACAATTTGAAATTGTTACGCCGAGTATTTCGATTCTTGCTGAGCCGACTGTCGCCGTGGTAGATAAAGTCGTTGATAAACGTCAACGCCGTGACGTTGCTGAAGCTTATTTAGAATATCTATATTCCCCTATTGGACAGGAAATTGCGGCTAAGAATTTTTACCGACCACGCGATAAAGCGATCGCAGAAAAATATAAGCACCAATTTACAGCATTGAAATTATTGACGATTGATCAGGATTTTGGCGGATGGAATAACGCGCAAAATATTCATTTTTCTAACGGTGGAACATTTGATCAAATTATTCGGCGCTAGTTTTAGTCTCAGTGAGAGTAAATAAGGTACAAGGAATAATGAAAAAAGCGGCTAAAGAGGAGCCGCTTTTTTATAAATTACGTCAGTAAGCCGCGTGTATTATTTGGCTTTTTTCGCTTCTGCCGCTGCTTTTACGATCACTGCAAAGGCATCGGCTTTCAGTGATGCACCACCGACTAATGCGCCATCAATATCAGGTTGAGTGAAGAGTTCTGCTGCATTTGCCGCATTCACTGAGCCGCCGTATTGAATTATAACTTGTTCAGCAATTGCCGAATCTTTTTTCGCAATATGGTCACGAATAAATTTGTGCACTGCTTGTGCCTGTGCTGGCGTCGCTGATTTGCCGGTACCGATAGCCCAGATAGGTTCATAGGCAATAACTGCGCCGTTGAAAGCTTCCACGCCGAGCGAGTTTAGTACAGCATCAATTTGACGCGAGCAGACTTCTTCAGTTTTGCCAGCTTCGTTTTCTGCATCAGTTTCACCGATGCACAGAACAGGAATTAGACCTTGTTCTTTAAGAATCGCAAATTTTTTGGCGATAAATTCATCACTTTCATGATGATAAGTACGGCGTTCTGAATGACCGATAATGATATATTTAGCACCGATATCTTTCAGCATTTCAGCAGATGTTTCACCGGTAAATGCGCCTGAAAGATTAACATCAACGTTCTGAGCTCCGAGTGCGATTCGGCTGCCAGCTAACGCATGTTTTGCTTGGTTCAAATAGATTGCTGGTGGTGCGATAGCCACGCCACAGCCATCAACGCTGCTTAATTCTTTACGCAGACCTGTGATCAGTTCGTTCACCATATGGGTACTGCCGTTCAGTTTCCAGTTACCCATCACTAATGGATGTCGCATGTTTCTTCCTCCAACCAGAGAGTTGTTATGATTAATAAATTGATATCCACCCCAGGTTAAGTGGCTTGGTATTTAGACGCGTTTAATATGATATCTATTTCAAACATATTAGAGAAGCGTATCCATACTTTCCGTCCACTCAAATTATTTAGGATAAATAGACTGAGTACAGTATAGAGACGATAAAAAAGAATAGCTTTGCTTTTTGTCATAATCATGACTATTCAAACTGTCATTAGCGTCTATTAGATTAATTTATAAACAGTTTAATAGGTTCAACGGCAAAGGTCAGGATATTATCGGTACTTTTAACTAAAATATAACGTATAGCGCCGAGTCTAGTTTCATCAGCTTGATTATGATTATTGGTTGCCATAAAGTTTTTTAATACTAAATTGAGTTCGGGCGCTTTATCCAGAGGGATGGTCGGATCGACTTGATGAATAAGCGCAATCATATATTGCTCAGCCAGTTTTAAGTCGGCTTGTGCTTGAATCGGGTCATCTGAAGGTAGCAAAGTCAGTTGCAGACTTTTTATTTTTTCGCTGCCCCGTTCTAGAACAGCAGAAGAGTAAAATCGCGGATTTATGCGCGTCGCTGCTCGGATATAGGGGGTAGAGATATCATTATTGGCGATAACTTTATATTCATATAACGGTGTTGCTGGATTGTTAAGATTAAATTTTTCGCGGAAAATAGGGATTGTTTCAGTAAAAGATGGGGCGTCCGGTGACAAATAGGCGACTTCCACATTGCTATCCGGCAGTCGTGGGATCTCCTGCGCTTGACTCAACAGTGGCAAACAATAGATAAAAGCGGTTATTATGGCTTTTATTGTGTGGTGCGCTAATTGGCTCATCATATTCATTTTTTCGCTTTTAATGGCAAATTGACTCGATATTGGAACCCTTTCTAATGACATTACAACAATGGGCATTTTCATTCAAAGGTCGGATAGGTCGCAGGCCTTTTTGGGCGGGTATCGCCCTGTGTTTTATTTTGATGGTCATTATTACCTCATTGCAAACAGCTTTCTCATTGCCCAATACGCTGATTATCCCTTTATTAATTCTAGTATTGTATCCACTTGCTGCAATATTTACTAAGCGTTTGCATGATAGAGGCAAACCTGGCGGCTGGACGGCACTGATTTTTATCGCTTTTTTATTATTTTCTCTAGATGTTAGTCAATTTGCGCCTATCTGGCAGTGGGGAATAGGTCGTTTTTTACCGCTATTTATCACGGTGATTATGTTGCTGGATTGTGGAACATTTCATGGAATGGCCTCTGAGAATCGCTATGGTGAAAAAACGCAACCCGTTGATTATTTATCGTAAAGATTATCCGAATGGCCATTTAGGCTCTCAGTGAGTAGAGAGCCTTATTAAATAGAGCATCCTGTGCTATAAGCAAAAATTCTAACAATATTAAATAATATTACCAATATTGTTCACTGCTAATATGTCCTGGTTTACGGCGTAAATGTTTTTTCATCTCACGGGTTGATTGTAAGATATCTCGGGTATCTCTGACCATTTCGGGGTTTCCACAGAGCATTACATGGCTATTTGAGGGAGAAATAGATAATCCAGCCGCAGCTTCTAAGTTGCCATTTTCAATTAAAGCAGGAATACGTCCCATCAGTGATGAGCCCGTTTTTTCGCGGCTCACGACGGTGACTATTTTTAGCTTGCCTGCATACGATTGTTGTAATTGTTCCATCAGTGGTAGATAACTTAAATCTGAGGAGTAGCGGACTGCGTGAACTAATACAATATGTTCAAAGCGATCTAGATCCTTACCTTGTTGTAATATTGAGAGAAAGGGCCCAATTGCAGTACCTGTTGATAGCATCCATAACGTTTTACATTCAGGTATTTCATCTAAAATAAAGAATCCAGCGGCATCTTCAGTAATTTGTAGAGAATCTCCTGGCTTTAAGGTGGCCAGTCTAGGGCTTAGGCGTCCTTCCGGTACAATGACAAAGTAGAATTCTAAGCGTTCATCGTCGGGTGAATTAACATAAGAGTAGGCTCGCTGAATACGTTCTCCTTCTATATCTAAAGCTAATTTTGCATATTGGCCGGCAATAAACGGTTTTATCGGCGCATTTAGCGTTAGACTGAAAAGTGTTTCTGTCCAGAATCGTGTCTCAATTATTTTTCCTGTGACCCAATTTGCCATATCTTATTCACCTTCTATGAGTTTAATATCTTACTGATTGCTTGAGTAGCTCTCGTGTTTTCATGCTGTGCTGCATTTAACACCGCATTTAATACTATGCTAGATAGTGTTCTCAGGTTATCGATTATGTGTGGCAGCTTATTATTCTGTTTTTATAGGTTTAAGTTAGTGAAATATGTACAGTTATCTTGACAGGTATGGCTGAAAAAGCTGACAAATCAAGATAAAATAAAATTGAAATAAAACAGTAGCCTATCTCGATAATTTTTTAAATTTTGTTATCTTAGTGCTAACCAACTAATACCCTAGGGTACTACATCATCAATAGGTGCTTATAAATTAATATCAGGTTGAAATAGTCTGCGGGCTAAATTAACTCGGGGAATTGATTAATATAAGTCACAAATAGAGGGTGTACCTCAAAAAAGGGTATTAGATTATTTATGCTTAAATAATCGAAATTAATTTCCGGAGTTTTAAATAACCGACAAATATATTGTTTGGGGATTGCGTACGTCGTTTCATACGGGGCATGAGTAATAATAGCCCATGATGATAAACGTAAACTAGTAATTAAGAGTACGGCAAATAGTGTAATAAAGGTGCGAGCCAGTGCAACGAGCCGTGATTATGTTTATTTAAATCGCTCCACTGGTATTGTTCATTCGATGACTGAATAAATTTTTCCGAGATAGCAATGAGAAAGTTAGAAAATTTTAATCTGCTAGTAATGTTAATTGCCTTAGTTGCGGTTGGGCAAATGACGCAAACTATTTATGTGCCCGTAATTGCTGATATCGCTAAATATTTTGGTGAGCCTTCAGGTTCTGTACAGCGAGTTATGGCTGCATATTTGTTTGCATATGGTTTTTCGCAGCTATTATATGGGCCTTTGTCCGATCAAATTGGTCGCCGTCCAGTTATTTTGGCGGGGTTAACTATTTTTTTAGCCGCCACCATAATGGCTATTTTGGCACCTTCGCTAAATTTATTAATCGTGGCTAGTGGGTTGCAGGGATTAGGTACCGGGGTTGCTGGTGTAATGGCCAGAACCATGCCGCGTGATTTATATAAAGGTACGGCGTTACGTTATGCCAATAGCTTATTAAATATGGGTATTCTAGTGAGTCCATTAATTGCACCGATGATAGGTGGAGTGGTAGCACATATTTGGGGCTGGCATGCCTGTTATATTTTCTTATTATTACTGGGCTGTGCAGTTTTAGTCAGCATGTATCATTGGCTGCCCGAAACTCGACCGGTTTCTCCTGAAAAACGTAAGATGTTGTCGTCTTATCATTTATTGCTTTCTAATGGCTCATTCACCTCTTATTTGGTGATGTTAATCGGTGGATTAGCCGGCGTTGCAGTTTTTGAAGCCTGTAGTGGCGTGTTGATGGGGGCTGTTTTAGGGCTAAACAGTATCACGGTCAGTATTCTATTCATTCTGCCCATTCCTGCGGCTTTTTTTGGGGCGTGGTATGCAGGTCGAGAAAGTAAAAGTTTTTATACTCTGATGTGGCATGCTGTATTTTGTTGTTTACTGGCGGGAATACTGATGTGGATCCCCGGTTGGCTTGGGTTTATGAATATTTGGACCTTATTAGTACCGGCGGCGGTTTTTTTCTTTGGTGCCGGAATGCTATTCCCGTTAGCAACTACCGGGGCGATGGAGCCATTTCCTTATTTAGCCGGAGCTGCCGGAGCTTTGGTTGGTGGTTTACAAAATGTCGGCTCTGGTATTGCAACGTGGCTATCTGCGCTATTACCGCAAAATGGTCAATTTAGCTTAGGTATGTTGATGTTTTCTATGTCTATCTTGATTCTATTGTGCTGGTTACCTTTAGCACATCGAATGGATAGAACGGAGAATATGATTTAAATACATTTATTATTCTTTTGATAAAAAAACAGGTGGCTAAATAAGCGACCTGTTTTTTTTTAATTGATGCCAATTACAGATGCTTGATTAGGCGCGATCTTCCCATTCTTGTGCTCGAGCCACGGCTTTTTTCCAACCTTCGTATTTATAATTACGTTCAGTAGTTTCAATACCCGGTTTAAATACTTTCTCAATAGTTGCTTTGGTTTTCAGCTCATCCAAATTATTCCAGAAGCCAATCGCTAGGCCTGCCAGGTAAGCAGCTCCTAATGCAGTACTTTCACGGACTTGAGGACGTTCAACTGAGGTGCCTAAAATGTCTGCTTGGAATTGCATTAAGAAATTATTTGCCACCGCACCACCATCAACTCGCAGGAATGCTAAACGGGTTTCTGAATCAGCTTGCATGGCATCAAGTACATCGCGAGTTTGATAAGCGATAGATTCTAACGTCGCACGAATGATGTGATTACGGTTAGCGCCACGGGTTAAGCCAAAAATAGCCCCACGTGCGTATGGATCCCAATAAGGTGCACCTAAACCGGTAAAAGCAGGAACAACATAGACACCGTTGCTATCTTTTACTTTGGTCGCGAAATATTCGGAATCTTCAGCTTCATCAATCAGTTTTAACTCATCACGTAGCCATTGAATAGAAGCACCACCAACAAATACCGCACCTTCTAAAGCGTAATTAACTTCACCACGCGGGCCGCAAGCGATAGTGGTTAGCAGGCCATGGTTTGAACGAACTGCTGTGTCGCCGGTGTTTAATAGCAAGAAACAGCCAGTACCATAGGTATTTTTTGCCATGCCCGGCTGAACACAAAGTTGACCATAAAGTGCGGCTTGTTGGTCTCCCGCAATACCGCAAATTGGGATACGTGTGCCGCCTTTACCCCCAATATTGGTTTGCCCGTATACTTCTGAAGAGGCACGGACTTCTGGCAACATAGCACGCGGAATATTGAGTGCTTTCAGAATTTTATCATCCCACTCCAGATTACGAATATTGAACATCATGGTACGAGAAGCATTGGTGTAATCAGTGACATGTACACGCCCCTGGGTCATTTTCCACACTAACCAAGTATCTACGGTACCGAATAGCAATTCACCTTTCTCAGCGCGTTCACGTACACCTTCAACGTTGTCGAGGATCCATTTTAATTTGGTGCCTGAGAAATAAGGGTCGACGACTAGCCCTGTATTTTGACGAATATACTCTTCTAAATCGCGATCATTCTGTTTTAGGTGGGTACAAAAATCGGCGGTACGACGGCATTGCCATACGATAGCGTTATACACTGGTTTGCCTGTGGCTTTTTCCCACACAATCGTGGTTTCACGCTGATTGGTAATTCCGATACCCGCGACTTCATCGGTACGAATATCCGCTTTAGCTAATACTTCAACTAATGTCGAGCTCTGTGATGCCCAAATTTCCATTGGGTCATGTTCAACCCAGCCGGGCTTAGGATAAATCTGCTCAAATTCACGCTGAGAAATACTGATAATATTTGCATCGTGATCAAGAACCACGGCCCGCGAACTGGTTGTTCCTTGATCAAGAGCGACAATATATTTTTTTTCGATATTTGTTTCTGTTGTCATAATAATGAACCTGTTCCGGTAATAAATAAAAATAATTAAGCTTGTTTGTCAGTGGCGCTTTTTTCTTCCGACTCACAAACCATACAAGGTAAATGGCGACCGATAAGTTTGCGGTAACCGAATGCGCCAATTAAGCCACCAACAATTGGTGCAATTAATGGGATCAAGAAATAAGGAACTTCACGTCCACCGGTTAGCGCTATATCCCCCCAACCCGCGAAATAAGCCACGACTTTTGGTCCAAAGTCACGCGCCGGATTCAGTGCGAATCCGGTCAATGGGCCAAATGAGCCCCCAATGACGGCAATTAGGATCCCAATTAATAGAGGTGCGAGTGGTCCGCGAGGAACTCCGTTACCATCATCAGTTAATGCCATAATCAGACAAACCAAAATAGCTCCGATGATGACTTCGACAAAGAAGGCTTGTCCTTCAGAAATCTGTGGTGCTGGATAAGTTGAGAAAACACCGGCAGTAAATAAACTTTCTTGGGTTCCCCGGACGATATGATGAATCTGATCATAATCCAGAAATACATTGTAATACATGGAATAAACAAGCGCAGCTGCGCAAAAACCACCTAACATTTGTGCAACAATATAAGGCACAACTTTACGGCGTTCAAAACAAGCAAACAGCCAAAGAGCAATAGTGACGGCAGGATTAAGATGGGCGCCTGAAATACCGGCGGTAAGATAAACGGCTAAGGCAACGCCAAAGCCCCAGATGATACTAATTTCCCACAAACTTAATTGTGCACCAGCGATACGTACTGCGGCAACACACCCTAGACCAAAGAAAACGATTAAGGCCGTCCCGAGAAACTCGGATATACACTGGCCTGTGAGTGTAGTAGAAGTCATTTGGCTCATATGTTTCTATCCTACGAAAATTAAAATTATTGTATGTTTTTTTAAGGTTCAGATTTTATAAAGTAGACCCTTAGGTGTGAATTTATCGTTAATGAGCGTAAACGAGAAATAGCGAAATTGAAATCTGTGTGTTACATCAAAAAAATGTTCGAAAACGCACCAAAATGGTGATCTATACGACTATTGTTATGAGATCCGACCAGTGTTTTGCAACAGAAGAAATACGATATAAGAGGGATGTAGCTGGACAGGAACCGATAGGCTACTTACAATCGTTTTATTACCGATAAAGGGGACGAAAAGAATGTCATTTGAAGTATTTGAGATGTTAGAAGCAAAAGTACAACAAGCAATTGATACTATTGCATTATTACAGATGGAAATTGACGAACTGAAAGATAAAAACAGTTCATTGGCTCAAGAAGTTGAGGCTGCAAAATCAGGTAGTGAATCTTTAGTACGTGAAAATGAGCAGTTAAAACAGGAACAACAAGCTTGGCAAGAACGTTTACGCGTATTGTTAGGCCGCATGGAAGAAGTTAAGTAGTTAATTATATACAAGATAGTTATCGTAAAAGATAAATATCTAAAAAGACCAAAAATATAAGGGCGATATTTCGCCCTTTTTGCTGTCAGTCTTCTCCGCTCAATAGCGACTAAATAATTTCTTCAGAATCGAAATCTTCATCTTCATCATCAACCGCTAACGGTTCTTCAGATAAAATAATCCCAGTATTATCTGCGTACAGATAATCACCAGAGAAGAAGGTGACGCCACCAAAATTTACACGAACATCACTCTCGCCAATGCCTTCATCAGGGCAACCGGCAGGAATAGCAGCGATGGCTTGAATACCAATATCGAGATCCATTAATGCATCAACTTGGCGTACCGCTCCATAAACGACAATACCTTCCCAACCGTTTTCAGTAGCAAGACGAGCAAGGTTTGCATTCACTAATGCTTTACGCACTGAACCGCCGCCATCAACAAGTAGAATACGTCCATCACCGTCTTCTTCGAGCAAATCATACAGTAATCCATTATCTTCAAAACACTTCACTGTGATGATTTGGCCACCAAATGAAGTACGTCCACCAAAGTTGGAAAAAAGAGGTTCTACCACATTGACGCTTTCTTGGTAGATATCGCAAAGCTCGGAAGTATCATATTTCATAGGTTTAAGGTCTTTTGGCTGCAAGGGGAGAGATAGTATATCCCTTTCTGTCTGCTGTTGGCAAAATCATCAATTAAAATAGATAAGGGGGAGGAATTATCATCAGATTTAATCTATCCGTCAGACTTTAAGGCGCGGGTATATAAGCTCAACACCTTAAAGAATGGCGGAGGAAAAAATCAATTTAAAACGAGGCCAATAGAGAACAGTAAGTTGGTTAGCAAGGCTAATTTTACCATATTGACTAACATCGGACGCATGCCTTCTGTGGTAGGGTCATTGAGCACTTTACGGACATGATTCAGTAACAAAGGAACCGCGAGTAAAAATAACCAGCCGCTCCAGCCATGCAAATAAATGAGATTAAAAAAGATTAAGCATAAAATGGCACTAATAATAATAATCGCATGGTAAATCCGAGAGCCTTGGACGCCTAAACGAACCGCTAAAGTATTCTTACCGGCCTTAATATCGTTTTCGATATCACGCATGTTATTGATATTCAATACCGCGACAGACAGTAATCCACAGGCAGTTGCCGGTAAAATAGTAACAATATCGAAACTATTCGCTTGTAAATAATAAGTACCAATAACACTGAGCCAACCAAAAAAGATTAGCACAGAAATATCACCCAGCCCAAGATAGCCGTACGGCTTTTTACCCACGGTATAGGTTATTGCGGCAACGATAGCCACCAGCCCAAGCACGAGGAATCCAAGTGCATCTTCTGGTTTTTCACAGGCAACGATAATCAGTAATAAACCAGAAAAACAGGCTAATGAAATGGTTATTTTTAGCGCTTTTTTCATGTCTTCCTGAGTGATAATGCCTTTTTGCATCCCTCTCAGTGGACCAATACGCTCCGCGGTATCTGAGCCTTTGACAGCATCGCCGTAATCGTTCGCTAGATTCGATAGAATTTGTAAAATGCCCGCGGTGATAATAGATAATAAAGCAACCGGCCATTTAAAGTTATCTGTCCAGTAAGCCAGCGCAGAGCCAGTTACGATAGCAATAACTCCAAGAGGCAGTGTTTTAGGTCGTAAACTTTCTAGCCACGCTTGTTTGCGACTGGTAGCAGTTGATGAGCTCATTCGATAGATTCACAGGTTCGTTATTAATGGTATGTTTTATAAAATAAATGATGGGAGGCAATTGCCTCCCATCAGAATTATAAATGATAAACGTGAGATAGTCAGATTATAAAATAAATCGACTCAAATCTTCATCTGCCACTAATTCATCCAGATGTTGTTTCACATATTCTGCATTAATTTCTATGGTTTCTCCACCCAGCTCGCTGGCATCATAGGAAATATCTTCCATCAAACGCTCAAGTACAGTGTGTAGACGACGAGCACCGATATTTTCAGTGGTCTCATTGACTTGCCATGCTGCTTCAGCAATTTTACGAATACCTTCGGTGGTGAAGGTGATATTTACGCCTTCAGTAGCCATTAATGCTCGATATTGCTCGGTTAGTGAAGCATTTGGTTCGGTCAGTATACGTTCGAAATCATCGGTAGTGAGCGCTTGTAGCTCAACACGAATAGGCAAACGACCTTGTAGCTCGGGGATAAGATCTGCCGGGCTAGAGACTTGGAATGCGCCTGAAGCAATAAACAGAATATGATCTGTTTTAACTACCCCATGTTTGGTTGATACGGTACAGCCTTCAACCAAAGGAAGCAGATCACGTTGTACGCCTTCGCGAGAAACATCAGGGCCAGATGATTGACCGCCACGTTTACAGATTTTATCTATCTCATCGATAAACACGATACCATGCTGCTCAACGGAATCGATGGCTTGCTGTTTCAGCTCTTCAGGATTGACTAATTTTGCCGCTTCTTCTTCAATCAGCAGTTTAAACGCTTCTTTGATTTTCATCTTGCGCGGTTTTTGTTTCTGGCCGCCAAGGTTTTGGAACATAGATTGTAATTGATTAGTCATTTCCTCCATGCCTGGAGGTGCCATAATTTCAACACCCATAGATGTTGCAGCGACTTCAATTTCAATTTCTTTATCGTCTAACTGGCCTTCACGCAATTTTTTGCGAAACGATTGGCGTGCCGGAGATTGTTCATCTGACGGCTCATTTTGCCCCCAGTTATTTTTAGCCGGTGGGATCAATACATCTAAAATTCGTTCTTCGGCTAATTCTTCTGCGCGATAACGATTTTTTTCAATTGATTGATGACGAACCATTTTGACTGCGGCATCGGTTAGATCACGGATAATTGAATCGACTTCTTTACCGACGTAACCCACTTCAGTGAATTTTGTGGCTTCAACCTTAATAAAAGGTGCATTGGCTAATTTTGCTAAGCGACGAGCAATTTCAGTTTTACCAACACCAGTAGGACCAATCATCAAAATATTTTTAGGGGTTACTTCATGGCGTAAGGCTTCATCTAATTGCATACGGCGCCAGCGATTACGTAGAGCAATCGCGACAGAACGTTTTGCTTTGTTCTGGCCAATAATATGGTTATCTAGTTCGCTGACAATCTCGCGTGGAGTCATTTCGGACATACTATCAATCCTTATGATTTTGAAGAAATTTCTTCAAAGTTTACATTATGGTTGGTGTAGATACAGATATCGCCAGCAATCGAAAGTGCTTTTTCTGCGATTTCACGGGCAGTAAGGTCTGTATTCTCAAGCATTGCACGAGCTGCGGCCTGTGCATAAGGACCACCTGAACCTATAGCAATCAAATCATTTTCTGGCTGCACGACATCACCATTACCGGTGATTATCAGAGAAGTGCTTTCATCAGCAACCGCTAATAAGGCTTCCAGTTTACGTAGCATACGGTCAGTACGCCAATCTTTGGCTAGCTCTACCGCAGCTTTAGTTAAGTGCCCTTGATGAAGTTCGAGTTTACGCTCAAACAATTCAAAAAGAGTAAATGCGTCAGCGGTGCCGCCTGCAAATCCTGCAATGACTTTGTCATTATATAATCGACGTACTTTACGGACATTGCCTTTCATGACGGTATTACCCATCGTCGCCTGTCCATCACCACCGATTACGACTTGGCCATTACGGCGAACACTTACGATTGTAGTCATGAGTCAGCCCCTGGTTTCTCAAAAAATTACGCGGCTATTTTTTTAGCTACGATAGCCGCTACGATACATTAAAGAAATAGATGGGGGAGCGAGGGAGATTTTTCAACCCCCACTAGCGCGAAGAATACACCCGGATACGCCAACATCGGATGCACGGGAACGCATTTTATCGGCAGTTTCTTTGCTATAAGGGCCCATCACGATACGATGCCAACCACCTCCAGAGCTAATTCGGCTTTCAATTCCTGAAAATGCCAATGTAGCGCGAACACTTTCTGCTTGATCTGTTGTACGGAAAGAACCACATTGCACCAGCATTTTTTGGATATTTTCAATCGGTTTTTTCTCCGGCTTTACAGCTGTCGCAACTTGCTGCTGAGCAGGGCGGTTTTCAACCTTGGGTTCAATTCTGATTTCAGGTTTTTTTACCGTCGCAGTGGGTGCTGGCGTCGGCTCATTAATAATTACCTGAGAGCGAGGAACTGGTTGCCCATTATAAGGAATTTCTGACAACGTCGTGACTGGACGGCGTCTGTCTGAATCTATTTGCTCCAATAATTGACGCTGTTCTGCGGTTAAATCTGATGGGCGTACGATATTCGCCCCACCGCTATTTAGCTCGGGAATACTTGGAATATCGACACCACGGTTTTCCAGCTCTTTAATATAACGCCAGCGTTCTTCAGGTTTTGGCGGCAAGGTATTTGCTGGTTTTGCCGATTTAATGGCTTCAACCGTTTGGGGGATATCTTGTTTTTTATTTTGGGTTATAAAAAACAGCCCGCCAATAAACATGACGACGATCACCACCGCAACAGCTAATGTTGTTTTAGATAATCCTTGAGGCTGTTTCTTTTTGCCCGGTCCTTTTTTTCGGCGGGCGGCGGTGCGCCCGCGAGCTACGTAATCTCTCTGTGCCACAATGTTAATTCACTGAGTTATTAATAATAAATGTTATATACGGTGACACATGTTACTTAACCTGAGTCATTTTGCCTAGCTTTTAGGCGCTTGAGCACTCCCGCGAATAATTAAATCGGCATCTAACAAGCAAGAACCGACATTAATATTATGCCCTTGTATTTGATCTAACAGCAATTTCATCGCCTGACTACCAATTTCAAAACGCGGTTGGCCAATAGTGGTAAGCGGTGGATCACTGTATTGTGAGAGTTTTAAATTATCAAAACCAACCACAGATAAATCGTTTGGTAATTTAAGCCCCATATGCTTGGCTTGCCACATTGCGCCCAGTGCCATCATATCATTATGGCAGAAAATCGCCGTAGGAGGTTCTGGCATCGTAAGCAGTCTTTTAGTCGCTTTAGCGCCACCTTCATGGCTGAAATCACTACGGATAATATAATCTTCACGCACTTTATCGCCAGTGCGTAGCATGGCTTTTTTATATCCTTCTAAGCGATATTTACACAGCGGCATATCTTCTGGTCCAGTAATGCAGGCGATACGTCGATGCCCGAGCTTCTGAAGATAATGGGTCGCATTAAATGATGAAGTTAGATTATCTATATGCACAGTGGGTAATTTTAGTTCTGGAGTAAATTCATTTGCCATAACCATTGGCGGAAGATTTTTTTGTTCTTCGGTCGATGCATCGAAGGGAATATTTGAACCGAGCAGAACCATGCCATCAATTTGTTTGGTGATAATCAGATTAATAAAAGCATGCTCTTGTTTTTGTTGATGCTTACAGTCACCAATTAAGATTAAATAGCCTTCTTGAGCGGCTACGTTTTCAATCCCACAAATTACTTCACTGAAAAAAGGATCACTGATGTCAGGAACAATAACCAAGATTGTTTTCGATTCATTGCGTTTGAAATTACGCGATAAATTATGTGGAAAATAGCCGACATCCAAAACTGCTTGTTCAACCTTTTGTCGAGTTTGTGAGGAGACTTTTTCAGGATTCATCAGCGTTCTTGATACTGTTGCTGTTGATACCCCCGCAGCATCTGCAACATCTTTCATCGTTGCAGCCCCGCTATCATTTCGTTGTTCCACGACACATCCCTCGCGATTAAGTTAATCGATTGCTTTTTGAATAAACTTAAATGTCATGTTGCTACTCAAGGTAGATAACATGATCCCTATTAGCTAGTTATTCTAAACTTTTTATAAACTTAAACTGTTACTTAGTTTGCATAAAAAGTGTGACTTATGTCATTTATTAGAGCTACTTCGCAAAAATAAAATATTAACTTGCTAAATAGTTAATCACGTTATTACTTTAAATAAGTAGATATCATAAAATTATCCGTCAGTAGGATCGACATCAATATTCCATTTTACTTTACGGCTTTCAGGGTAAGATTGGATTTCTGGGATCAATCGAGTCATTAGGCGTTGTAAATAGAGCCGTGAAGGATGTTGCAGTAATAATTGCCAGCGAAATCGCCCGCCGCGTTTCGCTTGAATTGCAGGTGATGGCCCCATAATCCATAATTTTTCATCACGATCAGGATGCTGTTCAATATAGTGGCGCAGATTGTGTAAAAATTGCGGGGCTTGTTGATTATTATGATCTTCTGAACGGATCATAATATGACTGGTATAAGGGGGTAATTGAACCGTACTGCGTTCTTCTAGGGCTTCTGTTGCAAACGCATCGTAACCTTGTTCTAGTAAGGTTATTAATAATGGATGCTCAGGATGATGCGTTTGTAAAAAGACATCTCCTTGCTTACCCGCCCGTCCAGCTCGGCCAGAAACTTGCACATATAATTGAGCAAAACGCTCAGCAGCTCGAAAGTCGCTCGAAAAGAGTGCGCCATCGACATCTAATAATGCGACTAGTGTCACATCTGGAAAATGATGGCCTTTGGCTAACATCTGAGTACCAATTAAGATACGAGCACCTCCCGTACTAACTTCATTTAATTGCTGTTCTAATGCGCCTTTGCGGCTGGTGGTATCACGATCAATTCGAGTAATGGGAGTTTGTGGGAAGATCTCCTGGATCCCTTCTTCCAGTTGCTCGGTCCCCATCCCGACGGGGACTAATTGGGTTGATCCACATTCTGGGCATTGTTTTGGCACGGGACGTTGGCTGTCGCAGTGATGGCAACGTAATTGCCGGTGATGTTGATGTAGCGTGTAATAATGATCGCAACGTGGGCATTCGGCTATCCAGCCACATTCATGGCAAATAAGAGCCGGCGAATAACCTCGACGATTAAGAAATAAGATTACTTGATTATCGCGAGCGAGATGTTCGCCAATATGCTGGATAAGCAAATGTGACAGTCCATGTTTTAATGGTTGTCCTTTTAAATCAATTAAATGCTGAGTAGCAGGTTTTGCACTCCCTGCACGCTGAGTCAGGTTTAGCCGCTGATATTTGCCTTGTTGCACATTACACAGCGTTTCTAATGATGGTGTTGCTGTTCCCATGACAATTGGAATATGTTCTTTTTTGGCACGGAATACCGCCAAATCACGGGCGTGATAACGCCAGCCATCTTGTTGTTTATAAGAACTGTCGTGCTCTTCATCGATAATAATAATCCCCAAACGTGAGAATGGGGTAAATAAGGCCGAGCGTGTACCAATAACGATGGCGGTATCACCCCGCTGAGCACGCAACCAAACAGCTAATCGTTCGCTATCATTTAAACCGGAATGTAATACATCTACAGGGGCTTTGAAACGTCGACTAAACCGGCGAATAGTTTGTGGTGTTAAGCCGATTTCGGGGACTAAAACTAACGCTTGTCGCCCTTGAGCTAAAATATTTTCCAGTACGCTGAGATAAACCTCAGTTTTGCCTGAACCGGTAATACCGGCTAATAACCAAGGTGAAAATTGATCATCTTGTGCTCGAATAGCACCAACGGCAGTCGCTTGCTCTGTATTTAATCGAAACCGTTCCTCTGACACGGAAAAGTTATCTTGCCAAGCGGTAGCAACCGGTTGTATCGGATATAAATCAGCCAGATTTTTTTTCTTTAATGACTGTAATGCGGTTTCGCTAAGTTCAAATTCACTTACTTGATGGCGATAAATAGGTTGGCGCAGTAATTGAGCTAATGCTTGTTGTTGTTTAGGTGAACGCTTTAATGTTGTGATATCAAAGGCTTTACCTTGTTCCGTTATCTGCCATTGCCAAATAGGCGAAAATTCTGCCGGTTTTCCTTGACGTAATAAGGTAGGCATTGCATGAAATAACACTTCGCCAATCGGATAGTGATAATACTGTGAAGACCACAGCAACAGTTGCCACAGATCATCAGGGAAAAGCGTTACTTTATCGAGTACGGTATCGATAGGTTTGAGCTGTTCGGCAGTGAATTCACTTTTATCCGTGATAGCTGTAACCACCCCTAGAGCCTGGCGCCGGCCAAAAGGGACCATGACCCGAGCTCCTACTACGGGAGCAGGCATATTCTCGGAGAGCAGATAGTCAAAAGAGCGATTTAAAGGTACAGGTAAGGCAACCTGAACGACAACCATAAGTGGATTCCCCGAGCGTTTTTTTTAGCGCCCTTAGACAATTTTGCGAACATAAGCGAATAAGAGTACCATAAAACAAGCACGGTTTTCATTGCAGGGTAAATAGTTTTTCTGTATGATCCGCCGCCTTTGGTATCGATTTTTACCAATAAAAACATCCTAATTTATAATCAACTCGACGTGTGGTGTCCGGCGTTAGGGCGGGATGGCGACACGGCCTTAATAGAGGTTTTCCCATGAAAAAAGGTATTCACCCTAAATATGATGAAGTTACTGCAACTTGTTCTTGCGGTAATGTGATGAAAATCAGATCAACAGTTGGTCACTCTCTGAATCTGGACGTTTGCGGCAACTGTCATCCATTCTACACTGGTAAACAGCGTGATGTAGCAACTGGTGGCCGTGTTGATCGCTTCAATCAGCGTTTCAGCATCCCAGGTGGCAAGAAGTAAGACTGTTTGGCTGAAGAAATATCTTGTTATTGCAGAATACCGCGTTCTAACAAAGCTTGATGCTTTAGTTGAATATCGTCATTTTATGGTATCCAAGATATTTCAAACAGATTTATTGGTAACTCTAGAATTTATAAATTTACCGATACCTCTGATAAAACCCTGGCTAATGGCTGGGGTTTTTGTTTATTTACGATTAGATTATTTTTAATTTTACTCTGGGTTATACCACTACTATGGCTGCTCGATAATTTCTATACCGTATTCCCATCCTGTTATTTCTACTGTGTAATCGTTATAGCGTAATTCCTATTTTGTAATTCTTACTCCATGATTTTTATCGGGGTTTAGTCAACTATTTTATTCATTTTATTCCTCTATTTCGGTATTTTTACCTGTTAATTGGTAATTTTCGTCATTAGAGTCATACTTGTTGCAGTAAGTCGATTAAGCTAAAAATAGATAATGAAGCTAAAGAGAATTCAGTATTAGAACGTGGGCGCATAATGTTCATTCAGAAGAAATTATTAAAAACAGACTGGCATTGAAAAGATCACTGTTAGAAATGATAGCCTTTAAAAGCGATGAGTATGAGTACAGAAAAATAGGGTAGCTTATTTTATGGGAAGTTCTATGGGAAGTTCCATGAGATATTTCTCCCTCAACAAAGTTTAAGGGAGAAATAAGGGGGATAAAAATAATACTTGATTGGAAATCAATATTCCCAATTATTTGGATCGATACCGAGTTCACGCATTATTTCTTTTGCCGCTTCTGGGATCTCATCGCTACGCTCTTTACGTAGATCTTCATCGTTCGGCAAAGGTTGTCCGGTAAACGCATGGAGAAAAGCCTCACACAGCAGTTCACTATTGGTCGCGTGACGTAAGTTATTAATTTGGCGACGAGTGCGCTCATCAGTTAAAATTTTCAATACCTTTAACGGAATTGAAACGGTAATTTTTTTAACTTGCTCACTTTTTTTGCCATGTTCAGCGTAAGGGCTGACATATTCACCATTCCACTCAGCCATGAAGTACCTTAATTATTTTCATTAGTAATAAAGATTGTAAATATATCGATTATATTTCAAGTTACCGCAGTATAAGTGACTTTTATCTCCCCCTATAATTTACTGGCATAAATAGATGGTAAGGGCGAGGTTACTACTTGTGGTACTTGAATTTTTCAGCGTTTATTATCGACCTTATTGCTCATTTTATTATGATCTATTCACGAAAAATGAGAAGTACAGTAGGTCAGATCGATAAATAAACAGCTAATAACATTATTTCTAGTATTGATTATTTCATTTCTTCGTCTAAACGTAAAGAAGTTTAGACGGCTAGACCTGTTGACGTCTATACATCTGGTGGGTATATTTATAGCAGAATTTATTTTATCTGGGGTAATTATGGCTCGCAAACCAGCAACAATCGCAATTCATAGTGGATTAAATCAAGATACACAGTTTGGTTGTGTCGTCCCACCGATTTATTTATCGAGTACTTATAATTTTACCGAATATAATCAGCCGCGAGTCCATGACTACTCCCGTCGAGGTAATCCGGGTCGAGACATGGTGCAAAACGCACTCGCCGCGCTTGAAGGTGGCGCGGGTGCTGTTGTTACTAGTAGCGGTATGTCGGCGATTCATTTGCTGTGTACCACATTTTTAAATCCTGGCGATTGGATAGTTGCACCTCATGATTGTTATGGCGGTAGTTATCGACTCTTTGATAGCCAAAGTAAACGCGGCGCTTATAACGTAATCTTTGTTGACCAAAGTGATGAGTCAGCATTGAAAGCCGCATTAGCCAAAGCGCCGAAATTAGTATTAATTGAAACACCAAGTAATCCATTATTGCGTATTGTGGATATTCAGCATATTGCTGAATTAGCGCATCAATCCGGTGCTTTAGTGGCGGTTGATAATACGTTTTTAAGCCCGGTATTACAGCAACCATTATCTTTAGGCGCTGATTTTGTGATTCATTCTTGTACTAAATATCTGAATGGTCATTCCGATGTGGTGGCAGGCACGGTCATTGCTAAAGATCCGCAGCAGGCTGAGGAATTAGCATGGTGGGCCAATAATATTGGGGTTACTGGCGGAGCATTTGACAGTTATTTATTGTTACGTGGGATCCGAACGTTAGCTCCACGCATTTTATTGCAGCAGAAAAATGCGCAAGAAATCGTAAATTATTTAATAAATCAGCCTTTAGTAAAAAAATTATATTATCCTTCTTTAGTTGATCATCCTGGGCATGAAATCGCGAAACGCCAACAGAAAGGGTTTGGCGCGATGCTGAGTTTTGAACTCGCGGGAGACGAAACGATTATTCGGCGCTTCCTTGCTGCGTTAGAATTATTTACGTTAGCAGAATCATTAGGGGGTGTTGAAACGTTAATTTCTCATACCGCGACTATGACTCATGCCGGGATGACACCAGCAGCGAGAGCAAAAGCAGGGATCACCGATGAGTTACTGCGTATATCGGTAGGAATTGAAGATAGCCAAGATTTAATTGCCGATTTGGAAAATGCCTTCCGGATTGTCACTCAAGGGTAGCGGAGTTTTTTTGATGAGCACACTGACAGTAGTCGAGGCGGGGCAGCATAACCGCCAGTTACACAAATTTGGTGGCAGTAGCCTAGCCGATGCTAAATGTTATCAGCGGGTAGTGAAAATTATGGCTGATTATAGTCAACCCGATGATTTAATGGTGGTATCAGCAGCGGGTAGCACAACAAATCAGTTAATTAATTGGTTTAAAACTAGCCAGAGTGATCGTATATCGGCTCATCAAATCCAACAAACATTACGCCGTTATCAACAAGATTTAATAGCTCATTTATTGACTAAGGCAACAGCGGATAGATTGAATCAGCAACTGGTGGCAGATTTAGAGCGCTTAAGCCAACTTTTAGATCAGCCCGTGAATGAGGCTACTTATGCTGAAGTTGTCGGACACGGTGAAATTTGGTCTGCTCGATTAATGTCGGCAGTATTAGCCGAGTCGGGTATGGCAAGTGTATGGCTGGATGCTCGGCAGTTTTTACGCGCCGAGCGAGCAGCGCAACCACAAGTTGATGAAACACTCTCGCGTCCTCTTTTACAGCAGCTGCTAGCACAGCATCCTAATCAACGTTTAGTTGTTACGGGATTTATCTCACAGAATCAAGCGGGTGAAACTGTATTACTCGGCCGTAATGGTAGTGATTACTCGGCAACACAAGTGGGTGCATTAGCAAATGTCAGTAAAGTGACTATTTGGAGTGATGTTGCGGGGGTATATAGTGCCGATCCGCGAAAAGTAAAAGATGCGTGCTTATTGCCATTATTACGCCTTGATGAAGCCAGTGAGTTAGCGCGTTTGGCCGCACCGGTATTGCATACCCGCACCTTACAACCAGTTTCTATCAGCAATATTGATTTGCAATTACGTTGCAGTTATCAGCCCGAGCAAGGGTCAACTAAAATTGAGCGTGTATTAGCCTCGGGAAGTGGCGCTAAAATTGTAACCAGTCACGATGATGTATGCTTAATTGAATTGCGTGTTGCACAAGGGCGTGATTTTCAAAAAATTTATAAAGATGTCGATCAATTATTAAAGCGAGTGCAACTTCGCCCATTAGCCAGTGGTATCCACCAAGATCGGCATATATTGCAGTTATGTTATACCTCTGAAGTCGCTGAAAGTGCATTAAATATTCTTGAAGAAGCCACGCTACCCGGCAAACTTTCGTTACGCGAAGGTTTTTCTTTGGTGGCATTAGTCGGGGCGGGGGTTGGTAAAAATGCCTTACATAGCCATCGTTTTTATCAGCAATTAAAAGACCAGCCGATTGAATATATTTGGCATTCTGAAGATGGTATTAGTTTAGCTGCGGTTCTGAGGACCAATCAGACTGAGCATATTATTCAAGGATTACATCAGAGTATATTCCGAGCGGAGAAGCGGGTTGGCTTAGTGCTCTTTGGTAAAGGCAATATAGGTGCTCGTTGGCTCGAGTTATTTGCGACGGAACAAAAACCATTATCTGCTCGCAGTGATTTTGAATTTATATTGGCTGGCGTGGTTGATAGCAAACGTAGTTTATTGAATTATCAAGGTATTGATCCCAGTCGCGCCTTGGCTTTTTTCGATGATGAAGCTGTAGAGCAGCAAGATGATGATCTATTTTTGTGGATGCGAGCCCATCCTTATGATGATTTAGTGGTGCTAGATGTTACCGCGAGCGAACAGCTGGCCGAGAGCTATGTGGATTTTGCTAGCTACGGTTTTCATGTCATTAGTGCCAATAAAATTGCTGGCGCTTCTGAGACACCACGCTATCGTTTAATTCGTGATGCTTTTACCAAAACGAATAGCCACTGGTTATACAATGCGACAGTAGGAGCAGGTTTACCGATTAACTATGCGGTACGTGATTTAAAAGAAAGCGGCGATAATATATTGTCGATCAGTGGTATTTTTTCTGGCACCTTATCTTGGCTATTTTTACAATTTGACGGCAGCGTACCGTTTAGTGAATTAGTTGAACAAGCATGGCAGCAAGGATTAACTGAGCCGGATCCGCGCATTGATTTATCGGGCCAAGACGTAATGCGCAAATTAATTATTCTGGCGCGAGAAGCAGGATATGATATTGAGCCAAAAGATGTGCGTGTGGAATCGTTAGTTCCAATGGAGGCGGCAACCGGTTCTCTTGATGCCTTTTTTGAAAACAGTGCGGTGATTAATGAGCAAATGATCCAACGATTAGAAGCAGCTCAAGAGATGGATATGGTCTTACGTTATGTTGCTCGTTTTGATGCGGTAAAAGGTAAAGCCCGAGTTGGCGTAGAGGCAGTAAAACCTAATCATGCACTTGCCTCTCTGCTACCGGGGGATAATGTTTTCGCGATTGAGAGCCGTTGGTATCGAGATAACCCACTGGTAATCCGTGGCCCGGGGGCTGGTAGAGATGTAACGGCAGGGGCGATTCAGTCGGATTTAAATCGATTATCTCAGTTACTTTAATAGTCAATTACCGGTTAGTGATGATTTTCAAAGTGAATTTTTATTTATTATAGTTTGATATAGTTCGATATAAATAGGCTGCTATTAAGTGGCCTATTTTTTATGTCATAGATTCTGATTTTAGCTTTAGCTCTTTAGGCGAACAGTACTCGTTATAGTTATTTGGAACTGGCTATTTAAACTAATTAATAACACGAATTATTTGAATTTTAATTTCATTCATAGGTTATTTGGATAAAACTAAAATAATTCAAATTAATTGTATGGAAAAATACCCAGAGGTTAGAAATTTTTCTGCTACGCCAGTATTAAATAAGAAATATTTAACATAAATAATAGCTGAATCGACGCTATATTCGGCTAAATTGCGCTAGAGCAATGCAGTTAATAAGAAAAACTAATAATAATAGCAATGTAATTAAATTTTAGAAAATTTCCCCAAAAAGATTATTTTCTGTTATGAATATACAGCTAAGGGTAAAGATAGTGCGGGTTATATCCGTCATAGTTTAAGTTACTGCGGCCATATGATCGTCAATCGGCAAAGAACGAATAAGACGATAACTTGGAGTATGACGGGATAAATACATTCTGCCAGATAGATAAGGTCAGGAGTCCAATGAATCAGCAATATTCTGCAATGCGAACCAATGTCAGTATGCTCGGTAAGTTACTGGGAGACACCATCAAAGACGCTTTAGGGGAAGAAATTCTCGATAAAGTTGAAACTATTCGTAAACTTTCTAAATCATCCCGTGCAGGGAATGAAGACGATCGCCAACAGCTACTTGATACGCTACAAAATCTATCAAATGATGAGTTATTGCCGGTTGCTCGGGCATTTAACCAATTTTTAAATTTGACCAATGTCGCTGAGCAATATCACAGCATTTCTCCACACGGAGAAGCTGCGAGTAATCCTGTTGCGCTGAAGAATTTATTTGATCGCTTAAAAGCGAAAAATTTTAGCGATGGTGATATTCATAAAGCGGTTGATGAATTATCAATTGAGTTAGTTTTAACCGCTCACCCAACCGAAATTGCACGCCGAACCCTGATCCATAAGCTGGTGGAAGTTAATACCTGTTTATCTCAGTTAGATCATGATGATTTAGCCGATTATGAACGCAACAATATTATGCGTCGTTTGCGCCAACTAGTGGCTCAATCATGGCATACCGATGAAATCCGCAAGCAGCGCCCTACGCCGATTGATGAAGCAAAATGGGGGTTTGCTGTAGTTGAAAATTCATTGTGGGAAGGCGTTCCTGCATTTTTGCGTGAATTTAATGAACAATTAGAAGAAACTATTGGCACCTCATTGCCGGTTGATTCTAATTTGATCCGCTTTACCTCATGGATGGGGGGCGATCGCGATGGTAATCCAAATGTTACTGCTGACATTACCCGCCATGCGCTATTGTTAAGCCGTTGGAAAGCCGCTGATTTGTTCTTAAAAGATATTCAGATTTTAGTTTCTGAATTATCCATGACTGAAGCGACTCCAGAGTTACAAGCACTGGCAGGTGGTGATGAGGTTGTTGAGCCGTACCGCCAGATTGCTAAAAATTTACGCAGCCAATTATTTTCAACCTTAGAATATCTTGAACGCCGTATCAAAGGTGAAAAAGTGTTACCGCCGGCTGATTTGCTGCTGGATAACGCACAATTATGGGAGCCGCTTTATGCGTGCTATCAATCTTTAATTGCATGTGGCATGAAAATTATCGCCAATGGCCAGTTACTCGATACGCTGCGTCGCATTCGTTGTTTCGGCTTGCAATTAGTCCGTATTGATGTGCGTCAGGAAAGTACTTGCCATACCGAAGCTATTGCTGAACTCACTCAATATTTAGGATTAGGCGACTATCAAGCGTGGTCCGAAGATGAGAAACAAGCGTTCTTATTAACTGAATTACAATCTCGTCGCCCATTAACACCTCGTGATTGGCAGCCAAGCGATCAAACTCGTGAAGTCTTTGATACTTGCCGGGTTATTGCTGAATCGCCGGCAGATTCAGTCGCGGCTTATGTTATTTCTATGGCGAAAGTTCCTTCCGATGTTTTAGCGGTAAAATTATTATTAAAAGAAGCCGGTTGTTCGCTTAAATTACCTGTAGCGCCATTGTTTGAGACGCTGGATGATTTGAATAATGCTGAAAGCGTGATGCAAAAACTTCTGAATATTCCTTGGTACCGTGATTTAATTGATGATCACCAAATGGTGATGATTGGTTATTCGGACTCGGCGAAAGATGCAGGCGTTATGGCTGCTTCATGGGCGCAATACGATGCCCAAGATGCGCTGATTAAGCTCTGTGAAAAAGAAGGTGTTAAACTAACCTTATTCCACGGCCGCGGGGGAACCATTGGTCGAGGTGGTGCACCTGCGCATTCCGCCTTATTATCTCAGCCACCGGGAAGTCTAAAAGGTGGATTGCGTGTGACCGAACAAGGCGAAATGATCCGCTTTAAATTTGGTTTACCACAAGTCACGATTAGCAGCTTAGCCTTATATGCCAGTGCTATTCTTGAGGCCAATCTACTGCCACCACCAGAGCCAAAAGCTGAATGGAAAGAAGTGATGAATTCACTGTCGGCGGTTTCTTGTGATATGTATCGTGATTATGTGCGTGAACAACCCGATTTTGTACCTTATTTCCGTGCGGCAACGCCAGAATTAGAATTGGGTAAATTACCTTTAGGCTCGCGCCCAGCCAAACGTCGTCCGACGGGAGGGGTTGAAACTCTGCGAGCGATCCCTTGGATTTTTGCTTGGACGCAAAATCGACTGATGTTGCCTGCATGGTTAGGAGCGGGTGCTGCGCTGAAACACGAAATTGAAGCCGGTAAACAGTCGATACTCGATGAGATGTGGCATCAATGGCCATTCTTTAAAACTCGAATTGCGATGTTGGAAATGGTTTTTGCCAAAGCCGATTTATGGTTAGCGGAATATTATGATCATCGATTGGTTGAAAAACGTTTATGGCCATTAGGGCAGAAACTGCGTAATCAATTATCGGAAGATATTAAAAGTGTGTTGGCGGTTTCTAAAGATGAACAATTGATGGCAGATTTGCCATGGATTGCGGAATCTATCGCTTTACGTAATGTTTATACCGATCCATTGAACGTATTACAGGCTGAGTTACTTCAACGTTCTCGCCAGCAAGAAGGTGCAGATCCACGAGTTGAACAAGCGCTGATGATTACTATTGCTGGTGTCGCTGCGGGGATGCGTAATACCGGCTAATCGCTGTGCCTATATAATATTGAAGATAATCAATAATATTAAAGAGATATTTATTGGGATCCAAAAAGGCTGTCTGCAATTAAGTCGACAGCCTTTTTTATATACTGAAATTGTTGATATTATTTATGTGGCTATTATTTAGTTTATATCGCTATTTATCGCCACATATATTTTGCGTTATTCGGGCCGCACACCAAGCGTATGGCAAATCGCATAAGTAAGCTCGGAGCGATTCAAAGTATAAAAGTGGAAATCTTTTACCCCTTCTCGGCTCAATATTTTAACCATATCCATAGCAATAGAAGCACCGACTAAATTGCGGCTTTCTGGGTCATTATCCAATCCTTCGTACATTTTACGCATCCAGGTTGGAATTCTCACATTGGTAATTTTAGAAAACTTATCTAATTGTTTGAAGTTGGAGACCGGTAATATGCCGGGCACAATTTCAACATCGATACCGGTTGAAACACAGCGATCGCGGAAACGTAAATAGCTTTCGACATCAAAAAAGAACTGAGTGATTGCGCGATTTGCTCCCGCATCAATTTTCTTTTTCAGATTAATCAGATCGGCCTGCGCACTTTTAGCTTCAGGATGTACTTCGGGGTAGGCGGCGACAGAAATATCAAAATCTGCTTCAGATTTTAATAATTCCACCAGATTTGCAGCATACAGATTAGGTCGTTGACTGTTATCTGGTAGATCGCCGCGCAAGGCGACGATATGACGTATGCCATTTTTCCAGTAATCTCGCGCTATTTCACGTAATTCATCTTGTGACGCATCAATACAGGTTAAATGCGGCGCCGCTATTAAACCGGTGCGATCTTTAATATCTTTAATGATACTGTGTGTTCTATCGCGTTCACCCGAATTAGCCCCGTAAGTGACAGAAACAAATTTTGGTTTTAGTGTTTTGAGGCGATCAATGGATTTCCATAAAGTGAGTTCCATCTCTTCGGTACGAGGTGGGAAAAATTCAAAGGAAACATTAATTTGGCCATCAAGCTCTGCCAGACTTTGGTTCAGCGCTTCTCGCTGATTTGCGTGAAAAAAACTCATACCCTGTATCCTCTGTATCTTTATGGCATTTCATCACCCGTCATATTTCAAGTTGTAGGCTTAGTGATTTATTTTTTGCTTACAATTCAAATTATTTAGAGTTCGTATTGATATTTTTGCTTCTCTTATCATGAGGCTATTTGTTCATTTATTTTTATCCGTGTAAACGCCTATACGTTTAGACGTCTAGATAGAGATTACCTGATATTATTTTTGAGTCAATACTTAACACAAATAACGCGCTGAGAGTTTTTCAATATCAACAAGAAAAAAATTCATCTAGCCAATAGACTTTAAGATACACACAAGATAGATGATAAGAGCAAAGAATAAGTGCAGAGGATAGGGAAATACAGGGATGAGGCCAGCCAATACAAAGCTGACCTCACACAGATGTAGCATTTACGCGGATTCTGTCAGGCAAAAATGTTCGATTAGCTGGGTCATTAATTGACGAGTTGGCTCGATAAATTTCATATCGATAAATTCATCGGGCTGATGAGCTTGCTCAATAGAACCGGGACCAAGAACTAATGTCGGGCATAATTGTTGAATAAATGGCGCTTCAGTACAGTAATTGACGCTATCGGCTTTTTGCCCTAGCAGTGTTTCAATCACTGCTACTTTTTTATGGTTTGTTGGGCACTCATACCCTGGAATAGGTGGATGCATAGCTTCAATTTCTAATCGACCTGGCCAGCGCTGTTTCACGGGCTCAAGGGCTTCATTTAATAACTCGTCAATATCCTGCAAAGTTAATCCCGGCAACGGTCGAATATCCATATGTAGTTCACAACAGCCACAAATCCGATTTGCCGCATCGCCGCCATTAATGTGACCAAAATTCATGGTCGGGTAAGGAATAACAAACGCAGGATTGTTATAACGTTCTTTCAGTGTATTACGTAGGGTCATTAAGTGACTGATAGATTCATGCATTAATTCAATCGCATTGACTCCCCGAGCGGGATCGCTGGAGTGTCCAGATTGTCCAGTAATTCGGATTGCATTAGACAGATGTCCTTTATGCGCGCGAATGGGTTGTAACGATGTAGGTTCGCCAATAATCGCGAAGTCCGGGCGTAATGTGGTATTTGCCGCAAAATAGCGCGCTCCGGCCATGGACGTTTCTTCGTCAGCGGTTGCGAGAATATACAGTGGGCTTTGTAATTTCTGTATATCTATATCTCTGAGTGCATCAATAATAAAGGCAAAAAAGCCTTTCATATCCGCCGTACCTAATCCATATAACTTGCCATTCTGTTCGGTCAGGGTAAAGGGATCTTTGCTCCAGCGTCCATCATCAAAAGGAACGGTATCAGTATGGCCACATAGCAGTAAACCTCCTGAACCTTCTCCTATTGAGGCTAATAGATTGTATTTATCTCGAGTGTCGGGAACTGGTTGGATATTGACGTTAAAACCGAGATCTTTGAGCCATGATCCCAGCAGTTCGACTAAGACTTTATTACTTTGATCGAGTTTAGCGTCAGTAGCACTAATTGACGGCGTGGCAATTAATTGACGATAAAGCTCAATAAATGCAGGTAATTTAATATTCACTGTTGACAGCCTTTATCCTTAATAGTATCAATATTCATGCACTTTATTTGAATAAAAATACACATTAAACTGTTTGGGTACTGAGTACAAGGTAAAGAAAGCTTATGTTGAACACTCTAATTATTGGTGCCAGTGGTTATACCGGAGCAGAATTAGCTGCATATCTGCAACGTCACCCTGAGATAAAACTGCAGGGATTAATGGTCTCAGCACAAAGTACTGATGCAGGTAAATCGCTGTCAGATCTCTATCCGCAGTATAAAGGCGTTATCGACATGTCTTTACAGCCATTGACTGATGTCAGTGAGGCTGCAAAAGGTATCGATATCGTCTTTTTGGCGACAGCACATGAGGTGAGCCATGATATTGCCCCACAATTTTTAGCAGCAGGCTGTGTAGTTTTTGATCTCTCAGGTGCTTATCGTGTTCAAGATGCTAATTTTTATCCAAAATACTACGGATTCGAACATAAAAACAACCATTGGTTAATGAATGCAGTTTATGGACTAGCCGAATGGCAGGCAGACAAAATTAAACAGGCTCAATTAATCGCGGTACCAGGTTGCTATCCAACGGTTTCTCAATTGGCGTTAAAGCCTTTATTGGTTAAGAAATTATTAGATAACAGTATGCCGCCTGTGATTAATGCGACGAGCGGAGTTTCTGGTGCGGGGCGTAAAGCTTCAATGACTAACAGCTTTTGCGAAGTTAGCTTACAGCCGTACGGAATTTTTACTCATCGCCATCAGCCGGAGATTGCGGCTCATCTTGGCACTGATGTTATCTTCACGCCACATTTAGGCAATTTTGCGCGGGGTATTCTGGCAACGATTACCTGCAAAGTTAAGTCGGGGGTTTCCGCTGAGCAGATTAAAGCCGCATATCAGTCGGCTTATCACAACAAGCCCTTAGTGCGGTTATACGAGCAGGGAGTACCCGCGTTGAAATCTGTGGTTGGATTGCCTTTTTGCGATATTGGTTTTGTCTTGAATGGTGATTATCTGATTATTGTAGGCACAGAAGATAACTTATTGAAAGGTGCGGCCGCACAGGCTGTTCAGTGTATGAATATTCGTTTTGGCTTTAATGAAACTCAGTCATTACTTTAATTAACCCCCTTTGCCAGAAGCGTTATTAGTCAGATTAAGGATCAGTGCCATGGAACCATTAGTTATTAAGTTAGGTGGTGTTTTACTGGACAGCGAAGAAGCGCTGGAAAGATTATTTACGGCCTTACAAACCTATCGTCAATCGCATCAACGGCCGCTAGTTATCGTTCATGGTGGTGGTTGTCTAGTCGATGAATTAATGCAAAAACTGCAATTGCCAGTGATTAAAAAGCAGGGGTTACGCGTTACGCCAGCAGATCAGATTGACATTATTACCGGGGCTCTGGCTGGAACTGCGAATAAAACCTTATTGGCATGGGCGACTAAATACCAATTGCACGCAGTAGGTTTATCTTTAGGTGATGGACAAAGTGCAGTTGTTAATCAATTTAATGATGAGTTAGGGCATGTTGGTCATGCGCGTCCCGGTGATCCTAAACTACTTAATTTATTATTAACTGCGGATTATTTACCGATTATCAGTTCTATCGGGATCACGCTTGAAGGTCAATTAATGAATGTTAATGCAGATCAGGCGGCAACCGCGATAGCACAAGCATTAGGTGCAGATTTGGTCTTACTTTCTGATGTTAGTGGGATTTTAGATGGCAAAGGACAAAAGATTGCTGAAATGACAGCTAAGAAAGCAGAAATGCTGATTAAACAAGGCATTATAACTGATGGCATGATTGTGAAAGTTAATGCGGCATTAGACGCGGCAAAAATCTTACAGCGCCCAGTAGATATTGCGAGCTGGCGTCATGCAGAGCAATTACCTGCACTATTCAACGGCACGGCGATTGGTACCCGTATTCTGGCTGAATAATAGCTGAATACAACTCATATCGAAGTGTAATTAAATCATATATTCTAAAGAGTTAAGATAAGGTCATATTATGAAAAAAGGTATCAAAAAAATTGTTCTAGCATATTCTGGCGGCCTAGATACATCTGCAATCATTCCATGGTTAAAAGAAAACTATAACAACTGTGAAGTTGTGGCATTTGTAGCAAACGTCGGCCAAGACCCTGAAGAGCTGGTGGGTGTTGAGCAAAAAGCACTGCAATCGGGTGCATCTGAATGCCATATTGTTGATTTACGTGAAGAGTTTATTAAAGACTACGTTTATCCGGTGCTGAAAACAGGAGCGCTGTATGAAGGCAGCTATTTGCTAGGCACCTCTATGGCACGTCCTATTATCGCCAAAGCACAAGTTGAATTAGCATTGAAAGTCGGTGCAGATGCTTTGTCCCATGGGGCGACAGGTAAAGGTAATGACCAAGTGCGTTTTGAGAGCGCCTTCGCAGCATTAGCACCGCAACTGAAAGTAATTGCACCATGGCGTGAGTGGGATCTACGTTCAAGAGAAGCACTATTGGATTATCTAAAAGAACGTAATATACCAACCACAGCCTCGTTAGAAAAAATTTATAGCCGCGATGAAAACGCATGGCATATTTCGACAGAAGGTGGTGTTTTAGAAAGTACATGGAATGCAGCAAATAAAGATTGCTGGGTTTGGACTGTTGCACCAGAAGACGCACCAAATGAAGCTGAATATGTCACTGTTGGTGTGAAAAAAGGCGAAGTGGTTTCCGTGAATGGACAAGAATTATCACCATTACATTGTTTAGAAACTTTAAATCAATTAGGCGCCAAGCACGGTGTTGGGCGTATCGATATTGTTGAAAACCGGTTAGTCGGCATGAAATCCCGTGGTTGTTATGAAACGCCAGGGGGAACCATTATGATGGCTGCACTGCGTGGTATCGAGCAGCTAGTTCTGGATCGCGACTGCTTTAAATGGCGTGAACAGCTGGGATTAGAAATGTCTTATGTGGTTTATGACGGTCGTTGGTTTGCTCCATTGCGTAAATCAATTCAAGCTGCCGCAGAATCATTGGCTGAAGATGTCAGCGGTGAAGTTGTGCTGAAATTGTACAAAGGCCAAGTAACGGCGATTCAGAAAAAAGCTGACAGCAGCTTATATTCTGAAGAATTTGCGACTTTTGGTGAAGATGATGTTTATGATCATAGCCATGCAGGTGGTTTTATTCGTTTATATTCTTTGTCTTCACGTATCCGTGCGTTAAAAGAACAGAAATAGGTCAGAACAAAATAAGTTATTATTATCTCAATTTTTCTGGTTCGTTATCGCTATATTTTGGGTAGCGAACCAAAGAATTACAGAAATTAATTATTGTTAGATTATTAATCGAATAGGAAACAGTTATGGCACTTTGGGGCGGGCGTTTCAGTCAGGAAGCCGATCAACGGTTTAAACAGTTTAACGATTCATTACGTTTTGATTATCGTTTAGCCGAGCAGGATATTACCGGCTCTGTCGCGTGGTCAAAAGCGTTGGTGACCGTTGGAGTGCTTAACCAGAATGAACAACAACAATTAGAATGCGCGCTGAATGAATTACTGAAAGAAGTACAAGCAAACCCAAAGGCTATTTTGCAAAGTGATGCGGAAGATATCCACAGTTGGGTTGAAGGTAAATTAATTGAAAAAGTTGGCGATCTCGGGAAAAAACTGCATACCGGACGTAGCCGAAACGATCAGGTAGCTACCGATCTCAAATTATGGTGCAAAGACCAAACACTAGAATTATTACATGCCATTGAACTGCTACAACAGGCTTTAGTGATCACCGCTGAAGCTAATCAAGACGCGGTTATGCCCGGTTATACACATTTACAGCGAGCGCAGCCGGTTACGTTTGCGCACTGGTGTTTAGCGTATTGCGAAATGTTAGCGCGTGATGAAAGCCGACTAAAAGATACCTTAAAACGTTTAGATATCAGTCCATTAGGCTGTGGGGCTTTAGCGGGAACCGCATACGATATCGATCGTGAACAACTGGCCGGTTGGTTAGGTTTTTCTTCTGCCACGCGTAATAGTTTAGATACGGTCTCTGACCGCGACCATGTACTGGAATTGCTTTCTAATGCCAGCATTAGCATGATCCATTTATCGCGCTTTGCTGAAGATTTAATTTTCTTTAATAGTGGAGAAGCCGGTTTCGTTGAATTATCAGACCGTGTTACTTCAGGCTCATCATTAATGCCACAAAAGAAAAATCCAGACGCACTTGAGTTGATTCGTGGAAAATGTGGTCGTGTCCAAGGGGCATTGACTGGCATGATGATGACGCTAAAAGGATTACCGTTAGCCTATAACAAAGATATGCAAGAAGACAAAGAAGGCTTATTTGATGCTTTAGATACTTGGTTAGATTGCTTGCATATGGCGGCATTGGTGCTCGATGGTATTCAAATTAAACGTCCACGTTGTGAAGAAGCCGCTAAACAAGGTTATGCGAATGCCACTGAATTAGCGGATTATTTGGTCGCTAAAGGAATACCATTCCGCGAAGCTCACCATATTGTTGGCGAAGCAGTTGTTACTGCCATTACACAGATGAAAGCGTTGGAAGAATTATCACTGAGTGATTTGCAAAAATTCAGTTCAGTCATTCAATCCGACGTTTATGATATTTTATCATTACAATCGTGCTTAGATAAACGTTTAGCGAAAGGCGGTGTTTCTCAGCACCAAGTTTCCACCGCTATTATGGATGCAAAATTGCGTTTAAAAATGTCATAAAAATAATGAAAAATAAAAAGTAACCGAGTTTATATCATAATTCTTGGTTGCTTTTTTTTATATATATGAGGTATTTTAGTTTATGCTCCAGTTGCGGATTCAAATAGTTTTTTCTAATTAAAGAACTAAAGGTGTTATTTTAGTATTTATTTTTATTTTATCCGGTTTAATCTAATTCAATAATTCCATTAAAAGTATATATTTATATTATTAGAAATAAATCAACATAAAAAGTTTTTATAAAGACATATTTTTAATGGCTATAATAGTTACTAATTTTTGCTATTGATAGCTTACTGTTAATAGTGTCCTCTGTTGATCTTTATCAATCGATTTAAATCAGATATCTTCTTTATTATTAGTTGGTTGATAATATTTTATAAATTTAATGGATTGAAATTTAATTTATTAACTTTTCTTTTTTCATTTAATTAATTGAATTTATAATTATTATTTATATTTTCTTAATTAAAATAATATAAAGTATAGATAATTGCTTCGATAAAATCTCTTTATACTATGAATATATTTATATTTCCTACAGTATTTGTGAGAGTAGCAAAATAAGTGTTACTCTAATTAAGATATAGATAAATATTCTTTTTAAAAATTATATATCCTCCTTATTGTAAAAGCATAACTAAGTTAATAATTATTTATATGATTATTCCTTTTTATCTATTTTTATTACAGGAGTTTGTTCGTATAATTTTATTTCTAGATTGAAAATATGTAACATAAAATTTCAGAGTTATCTTTTTAGGATTTAGCTGATTTGTCTTTATGGTTAGGTAGTATTAAATAATAAATTATTGGATTATATAATAATGTTATTATTTTTTGAAAAAAACATAACAATAAATAGTTAAAAATGTTTCTTTATTGTTAATAAAATTTAATTTTAATATTATCTAGTGCTAATTAATTATCTTTATTCCTATCGAGTAATTTCTTTAGTTCATTTATTCATAAATTGATCCACAAAAAATATAAATAAAGTTAAATACTTTTAAATATTATTTGCTGACCCTAATAAGCAAAATTTATTTTGTTGATAGTTTCTAGCATGTTATTAATCTATAATGATTGGTAAATTCTATCGTCTTCTGAGGAATATATGAATATTCGTGATTTAGAGTATCTGGTTGCGCTTGCTGAGCATAAACATTTTCGTCGCGCTGCTGATTTTTGTCATGTTAGCCAACCTACATTAAGTGGACAAATCCGTAAATTAGAAGATGAACTGGGTGTTATGCTTCTTGAGCGTACCAGTCGAAAAGTATTATTTACTCAGCAAGGATTATTGCTTGTAGAGCAAGCAAGAACCGTGTTGAGAGAAGTCAAAGTGTTACAAGAAATGGCCTCTTTGCAAGGTGAAAGTATGTCAGGACCATTACATATCGGATTAATTCCGACTATTGGTCCATATTTATTACCGCATATAATTCCAGAATTACATAGTTTATACCCTAAATTAGAGATGTATTTGCATGAGGCTCAAACTCAACAACTGCTGGCGCAGTTAGACAGTGGTAAATTGGATTGTGCTATTTTAGCGCGAGTCAAAGAGACCGCTAACTTTATTGACGTTCCATTATTTAATGAGCCGATGAAATTGGCTGTTTATGAAAATCATCCGTGGTCTCATCGTCAAGATATTGGGTTTTCCGAATTAGTGGGTGAAAAATTATTGATGTTAGAAGATGGTCACTGTTTACGTGATCAAGCGCTGGGCTTTTGTTTTCAAGCGGGAGCAAAGGAAGATACACATTTTAGAGCAACCAGTCTTGAAACTCTGCGCAATATGGTTGCAGCGGGAAGTGGTATTACTTTATTACCCGATTTATCTGTACCAAATGAAACTCGTCGTGATGGTGTTTGCTATCTTAATTGTTCTGACCCCGAGCCACAGCGTACGGTTATTTTAGTTTATCGTCCAGGATCGCCATTACGTGGTCGTTATGAACAATTAGCAGAAGCTATTCGTAGTTTAATGCAGAATTATTATGAAGATAAAAAAATCTCTGCGTAATTTTATTGAGAAATAACAATGACGGGATCGTCGGATCAATTTATATGACTCCCGTCATCGATAAGATATATTCAAAACAATCGATTTAAACCATTGAGAGCGGCTACTCGATAAGCTTCTGCCATGGTTGGGTAATTGAAGGTAGTATTAACAAAATATTCAATCGTATTACCTTCACCTTTTTGTTCCATAATGGCTTGCCCAATATGAATAATTTCAGCGGCTCTTTCGCCAAAACAGTGAATACCCAAAATTTGAAGCGTATCTCGATGAAATAAGATTTTTAAACTGCCAATATTCATTCCTGCAATTTGAGCGCGAGCTAAATGTTTAAATTGTGCACGCCCTACTTCATAAGGGACTTTCATCGAAGTAAGTTGTTGTTCTGTTTTCCCCACTGAGCTAATTTCTGGAATGGTATAAATACCCGTAGGAATATCATCAACTAAATGAGGCCCATCAATTTCTGAATTCATAGCGCGAGCAGCGATTCTGCCCTGATCATATGCCGCTGAAGCTAAACTTGGATAACCAATAACATCACCTACCGCATAGATGTGTTCATTTGTAGTACGGTATAGATTATCGACTTTAATTAAGCCACGGCTATCGGCTTCTATTCCAACATTTGCTAAGCCCAGAGTATCAGTATTACCGGTTCGACCATTAGCATATAATAAGCAATCAGCTTTGACTTTCTTGCCTGATTTTAAATGGACGATGACACCATCATCAACGCCTTCTATTTTTTCATATTCTTCATTATGGCGAATAACTACCCCACTGTTCCAAAAATGATAAGACAGCGCATCGGACATTTCTTGATCAAGAAATGCCAGTAAATGATCTCGAGTATTAATTAGATCAACTTTTACACTTAAGCCACGGAATATAGAAGCATATTCACAGCCAATCACTCCGGCGCCGTAAATAATGACGTGGCGTGGTTCATGAGAAAGACTGAGGATAGTGTCACTATTATAAATACGCGAATGGGTAAAATCGACATCGGGGGGAGTATAAGGGCGCGAACCTGTCGCGATAACAATTTTTTCGGCGCTTAAAATATCACAACTACCATCGGCATAGCGCACACTGAGTCGATGTTCGTCAATAAAGGACGCTTCTCCAGAAAACATCGAACAGCCATTACGTTCATAAAAGCCTTGGCGCATACGGGTTTGTTGATTAATAACGCTTTCAGCGTGAAGAAGAATTTCTGCAAAGGAAGAACGAAGAATTCGTGAGTTATCGCTATAAAGTGGATTTTGATTAAATTCAATAATACGACTTACAGCATGACGGAGTGACTTAGAGGGAATGGTCCCCCAATGGGTACATCCTCCACCGACGCTATCATAACGCTCAATAACAGCGACATTCTTTCCTTGCTTAACGAGTCCCATGGCGGCACCTTCTCCGCCAGGACCAGAGCCAATTACGATGGCATCAAAATGGATATGTTGCATGAGATATGACCTGTTGGAAAACAAAATGACAACTGTATATTAACATTGGCGGATTAATTAGCCTAATAGGTAGCGGCATTTTTGCGACATGGACGAAAATAATGGAAAGGAAAATTATTAGTCATATTTAACGGTATGGCCTACATCTGTATGGATTTTATTTTTTGTCGTCCGAAGCAAATAACACGAAGATTGAAAAATTTGATATATTAATTGCTGTCCAATGAATAAATATTAGGATCACTGTGAGTAACGTTACTGGCGTAAGAGCAAAACAAAAAGAAAAAACTCGTCGCTCATTGATTGAAGCTGCTTTTAGTCAATTGAGTGCCGAAAGGAGCTTTACCAGCTTAAGCTTGCGTGAAGTTGCTCGTGAAGCAGGAATTGCACCAACTTCATTTTATCGCCATTTTAAAGATGTTGATGAACTCGGGCTTACAATGGTCGACGAAAGTGGTTTGATGTTGCGTCAATTAATGCGACAGGCTCGTCAGCGCATTGCCAAGGGCGGGAGTGTGATCCGTACATCAGTCTCAACTTTTATGGAGTTTATTGGTAATAACCCAAATGCCTTTAGGTTATTATTGCGTGAGCGTTCAGGCACTTCTGCGGAGTTTCGTGCTGCGGTAGCGCGAGAGATTCAGCATTTTATTGCTGAATTAGCAGATTACCTCGAATTAGAGAAACGGATGCCGCGTTATTTTACTGAAATGCAGGCTGAAGCAATGGTAACCATCGTTTTTAGTGCCGGTGCTGAAGCTCTGGATATTGATATAGAAAAAAGGCAACGACTCGAAGAACGTCTTGTATTACAGTTACGTATGATAGCTAAAGGTGCATATTACTGGTATAGGCGTGAACAAGACAAACATCATTCTTACCCCGGACCGACAAATTAAGGAGACCTCATGATGGAACACAATCGGCAAGAAAAAAGTACTTTATTGCTTGCCTTCGTGATAGGACTATCAACTCACGGTACTTTCTCTGTATTTTTTAATTCCTTTGTTTCTTTCTCCATTTTCCCTATTTTAACGTTGATACTTTCTATTTATTGTCTACATCAACGTTATTTGCATGCTCCAATGCCGGATGGATTACCGAAAATTGTGGTTGGCGTTTTCTTATTAGGCTTGTTCCTGTATGCCACTATTTTAAGAGCCGAGTTCAGTGAGATGGGTTCTAACTTTGTGCCTGCTACGTTCTCAGTAATTATTGCATTGTGGTTATGTCGTGCATGGATAGCACGGAAGCGTGAACAGCAAGAATTGCTAGCGGAATCAGAACAAGAATAATTTCGTCGTAAGATGATAATAACTTAATAGTAAGCTTGTTATCGGAACAAGGATGAAATAATAAAGGGCCCGTTGAGGGCCTTTATTTATCCAGTTAGCTCGAAATATTAGTCCGTAATTGCTTTACGCTCCAGTAATACGCCACATTCCATATGGTGGGTATAAGGGAATTGATCAAACAGTGCCAGTTTCTTAATATCATGAGTCTGGCTAAGCACTAATAAATTTTGACTTAACGTTTCTGGGTTACACGAGATATACAGAATTTTATTATAGCCCTGAACTAATTTTACCGTGTCATCATCTAGCCCACTGCGTGGGGGATCGACAAAAATAGTTTCACATTGATAACTTGAGAGATCAATGCCTTCTAAACGATGGAACTGTCGAGTTCCTTGCATCGCCTGAGTAAAGTCTTCCGCCGACATTCGGATAATTTGCACATTATCAATATTATTGGCTTCAATATTATATTGCGCCGCAGCTACCGACGGTTTAGCTATTTCAGTGGCTAAGACGCGCTGAAAATTTTGCGCTAATGCCAAAGAAAAATTCCCATTTCCGCAATAAAGCTCCAGTAAATCGCCTTTAGAA
This sequence comes from Moellerella wisconsensis ATCC 35017, assembly GCF_001294465.1. Lineage (GTDB taxonomy): Bacteria > Pseudomonadota > Gammaproteobacteria > Enterobacterales > Enterobacteriaceae > Moellerella > Moellerella wisconsensis. The sequence goes on along the minus strand of NZ_LGAA01000006.1, from coordinate 3,755 downwards.
TGTTGAGTTGCCGCAATTGCCCACTCTAACATTTGAATATTTACCTGGGCATTAGGCTGAGTGAAGCTATTTTCAACCTGACGATAAATCATTTTTTTACCGTTAATTAATAATTCTTCATCAACATAATCATGATCTAACATGATTTTGGTTTTCGATGCACGGCCAATAATCTGCACATCAAACCCTTGGGCTTCTAATGCTGCTTTAAGTTGCTTGGCGTCAGCTGTCCACTCATCATTCAGTTTCTTATGATAAAGCAGAGAAACAATCATCTTGTTGCTCAACGTAGATAAATAATCCACTTGAAATAACTTAAAGCGTAAAATTTGATTATCTTTTATTAAGGATAAAAGAGAATACATCATGTTATTAATCAACTGGCTGGCAACAGGAAAGTGATCAATCCGAATCCGTTGCTTGGTTTGTTGATCAAACATAATATGAAAAATATCATCATTTTCATGCCATAAACGGAATTCTGCGCGCATCCGATAATGCGATTCAGGCGAGCGATAAACATCAGGTTCCGGCGCATTGAAAGGGATCATCAACTGCTTCAGACGAGTTACTTTTTCTGCCAGTTGCAGTTCGTATTGTTCAGTTGGCAAAGCATTTTGCATATGTATGACCCCATTATTCACTAAAAATCAATTTTCTGACGCGAAATTGTAGGGAAAGCTGACAAGATGTCCAGTTTTCATTGTGTACGCATGGACATAATCGCACGTGCCTTTTAGGATATAGCCCGCTAATGGTCTCCGTAAGGAGTTAATAGGGAACCCAGTGTGAATCTGGGACTGACGCGCAGCGGTAATAGGAATTTGTATCTATTATATTGTTGAACTGTAGCAGTGTTGGCTATTTTTATGATCTTCCTACACTCAGCTTATATAAGAACAATTAATTTTCCTTGAGTCCGAATATCTGCCATTGAAAGTCGCCTTGCTGAATATTTGCGCGCATCTTATATTCCGCCTTGCGGCATCCTGATTTTAAAAATGATTACTCTGGATGCTTTAAAAATGAAAAATAAAAAATTGTTGCCACTGTCGGCAGCAGCTATTGCAGTATTTGGTGGTATTTCTTCTTTGGCATGGGCTAATAATGCGGATCAGATGGTGGTAACTGCCAATCGTTTCGAGCAGCCAATTTCTTCGGTATTAGCCCCCATCACTGTAGTGACTCGCGAGGATATCGACCATTGGCAGTCTAATACAGTGGTTGATGTATTAAGACGATTGCCGGGAGTGGACTTTTATCAAAGTGGGGGAAGAGGGCAATTAAGTTCGATCTACATTCGAGGGGCTAATTCAGGTCATGTTTTAGTTTTAGTTGATGGGATTAGACTTAATCAGGCGGGCATTAGTGGTTCTTCAGATATGAGCCAAATTCCAATCTCTCTTGTTCAGCGTATTGAATATATTCGTGGTGCGAGATCTGCGGTATATGGATCCGATGCGATAGGAGGGGTCATTAATATCATTACAGGGCGGACGGAGCCGGGGACAACATTAGGGGCGACCCTTGGAAGTTATAGTTATCAAAATTATAATGCCTCTACTCAACAACTTATTGGTAAAAAAACGAAAGTTACAGCTTCGGCCTCTTATGATTACACATCGGGCTATGATATTGAAGCCAGAGGTAATACAGGGAATACTCCTCAACCTGATCGCGATGGCTTTATGGCGAAATCCTTATGGTTAGGCATTGAGCATCAGTTTAATGATGAGTTTAATGGATTTGCCAGAGGCTATGGTTATGATAATAGAACTAAATATGATAGCTATTATGATAGCAACTATCCTGGACCCTTAGTTGATACACGAGAGCTTTCGAGCAGAACAATTGATACTGGCATGCAGTTTTCGCGAGGTATTTATTCAACACAACTGTTGGCAAGTTATAGCCACGTTAAGGATTATAATTTTGATCCTAGAATAGGACGCTATGATACAAGTGCCAGATTGAATGATTCTGAACAGTACAATCTACAATGGGGTAATAGTTTCCGTATTGAAGATGGTGGCATTAGTACTGGGATTGATTGGAATCGCCAATCGGTAGAGCCAGATACCAATGGTATGGTAAAAAAAGAAAATACTGATAATACGGGCTTATATTTAACAGGACAAAAACAGATTCAGGATATCACAATAGAGAGTGCTATCCGTGGCGATCATCATTCTGAATATGGTTGGCATACCACCTGGCAAGTAGGTGCCGGCTGGGAATTCATTGAAGGTTATAAATTAATAGGCTCTTATGCGACAGCTTATAAAGCACCGACATTAGATCAACTCTATGGAAAATGGGGAGCCAATGAAAATCTTAAGCCAGAAGAGAGCAAGCAATGGGAAGGTGGAGTTGAAGGAGTTACAGGTCTTCTTTATTGGAGCCTTACCGCATATCGCAATCAAATCACAAATTTAATTAATTACGATCCTGATTTTACTTATAGCAATATTAAGAAAGCCACAATCAAAGGGATTGAATGGACCGGTGATTTAGATACTTGGATTTTTCATCACCAATTAACGTATCAGTATATTGACCCTAGAGATGATGAAACCAATAAAGTGTTATTACGCCGTGCTAAACAACAAGTTAAATATCAATTAGATTGGAATATAGAAAAAGTCAACATGGGGCTGACTTATCAATATATAGGTTCGCGTTATGATACGGATTATCCTAGGACCATTAAACAAGGTGGCTTTAGTTTATGGGATGCAACTGCGGCATATCCAGTGACTGACCATCTGACAATTCGTGGTAGAATAGCCAACCTGTTAGATAAAGACTATGAGACTGCGTATGGCTATCGCACCCCTGGAAGAGAATTCTTCCTCACTGGAAGCTATAACTTCTGATAAAAATCCATTCAGCCGCCCAACAATTCTAGTATTTGACTCTGGTGTTGGGGGGCTTTCTGTCTACCGAGAGGTTAGGAAATTACTGCCTAACCTTCATTACATCTATGCATTCGATAATGAAGCTTTCCCTTATGGGGAAAAAACCGAATCCTTTATTATAGAAAGAGTGACTTCTATTGTTGAAGCTATTCAGAAAAAACATCCATTAACTCTGGCGATTATTGCTTGTAATACCGCGAGTACAATAAGCCTTCCTCCTTTACGTGCTAAGTTTAGCTTTCCTATTGTTGGAGCAGTACCAGCGATAAAACCTGCAAGTAAATTAACACGCAATGGGATTGTGGGCTTGCTTGCGACTAAAGGCACAGTGAATCGTTCTTATACTAAAGAGCTGATTAGCCGTTTTGCGGCAGACTGCAAAGTAGAATCCTTAGGGTCATCAGAACTCGTTGAACTGGCAGAAGATAAATTACATGGCATACCTATATCGCTACAGCGACTCTCCCAAGCGCTTAAACCCTGGTTACGCATGAAGGAGCCACCAGATACAGTTGTTCTGGGCTGCACCCACTTCCCCTTAATTCTTGATGAGCTTGCACAAGTACTACCTTCAGGAACGCGATTCATTGATTCTGGGGCGGCGATAGCCAGAAGAACTCAATGGCTGGTCAATAATCAACAAACAGCTTCTTTATTAATAGAACAACCCCTTATTGAATCTAAACAAGGGGCAGAAAATATCGCTTATTGTTTGAGGATTGATGAAGCGATCGCTAAATTGACCCCTGTATTAATTACTGAAGGGTTCGAAAAGCTCGAAAAACTAGCTATTTAAGTGCAATTTGATGAATAATAAAGCGAACAGTAAATTAATTC
>NZ_LGAA01000005.1 GCF_001294465.1 Moellerella wisconsensis ATCC 35017 | reverse complement strand
TAAAGGTTGTGTCAGTACTGACTGACAGTACCATATTTGCTGATATGGCTCAGTTGGTAGAGCACACCCTTGGTAAGGGTGAGGTCCCCAGTTCGAATCTGGGTATCAGCACCATGATTTCATAAAATGAAAAAGAATTTGCTTGGCGGCAATAGCGCGGTGGTCCCACCTGATCCCATGCCGAACTCAGAAGTGAAACGCCGTAGCGCCGATGGTAGTGTGGGGTCTCCCCATGTGAGAGTAGGGAACTGCCAAGCATTAAATTTAAGAAGCCACCCATAAGGGTGGCTTTTTTGCGTTTGGTACTTAACCTATTAATATACTAAAAATTTTATCAGGATATTAATTATTTAGAGATGAAGGCAATTGTCTATTGTGTTAAATTCAGCTACTCGGCTCGATTAGCCTTATTACTCTAATTAACCGATTATCAAACTGGTATAATTGCTTTAATCTTAACAAAATAATGATAAAAGTAGTGACAATAGGAATGGTATAACTAGGTAGTTATGTAAGATAACAAAGTCCCTGAGCGATATAGCTTATTTAGCCTAAGAGCATCTAATGAAGCCATCAATTGAATTAAAGTCTGTTAACTCCTTCGGTATAAATGCTTGTGCTTATGAATTACATCGTGCGGATTCAGTCTCTGTATTATGTGATCTATGGCAACAAGCGATAGCCAAACAATATCCAGTTTTATTACTTGGATCAGGCAGCAATGTCCTGTTTACTGATAATTTTCATGGTTCGGTGATCCTAAATAGAATTAAAGGAATTGATATTCAAGAAACAGCTGATAGCTGGCATATATATGCTGGAGCTGGTGAGAATTGGCATCAGTTTATTGAGTTTTTACTGAATAAATCTATTTATGGGTTAGAGAATTTGGCATTAATTCCAGGCTGTGTTGGCTCAGCTCCGATTCAAAATATTGGAGCATATGGGATGGAGTTAAAAAATGTCTGTGAATATGTTGATATTGTTCAGTTAGATAATGGAGAAGTAAGTCGTTTATCCACCGTTGAGTGTGAATTCGGTTATCGAGATAGTATTTTTAAACATCAATACCGCGATAATTATGCAATTATTGGCGTAGGTTTCAAATTATCAAAAATATGGACTCCTATTTTAGCCTACGGTGATTTATCTCAATTAGATCGTACTACAATAACACCACAAAAAGTATTTAATACTATTTGTGCCACACGACGCAGTAAGCTTCCGGATCCAGAACAACTAGGTAATGCAGGTAGTTTTTTCAAAAATCCGATAGTTTCCGCCACAATTGCTAAAAATATCCGTCAAGATTTTCCTAACTGCCCTCAATTTTTTCAAGCTAATGGTCATGTCAAATTAGCTGCTGGCTGGTTAATTGATATGTGTGGCTTAAAAGGATATCAATTAGGCGGAGCTGCCGTTCATATACATCAAGCTTTAGTCCTGATCAATCAAGATTCGGCCACAGGTATGGATATTGTTAATTTAGCTGCAATAATAAGAAAAAAAGTATTTCAGCGTTTCTCTGTTCTTCTCGAACCTGAAGTCCGCTTTATGGGAATAAATGGAGAAATAGACTCAGTGGAATGTATCTCATGAAAGAAAACAATATCCCATTAGAACTAATAAAAATATTATCTGATGCTGAAATACATTCTGGTGAACAACTAGGCGAGAGAATGGGTATGACTCGCGCTGGAATTAATAAGCATATCCAAACATTGAGATCTTGGGGCTTGAATATTCAAACCGTCACAGGTAAAGGCTATTGTTTACCAAAAGCAATAAACTTACTCAGTATAGAAGCTATTAGCACTTATACAGATAATCAAAGAATAATTCTTGAGCCAGTAATTGATTCGACGAATCAGTATTTATTAGAGCGTATCAGTGAATTAGCGTCTGGAGATGTTTGTATCGCTGAATATCAAAGTGCAGGAAGAGGAAGAAGAGGGCGTCAGTGGGTCTCTCCTTTTGGTTGTAATTTATATTTATCGATGTATTGGAAGCTAGATCAAGGCCCTGCGGCAGCTATCGGATTGAGTTTAGTGGTTGGTATTATTCTGGCCGAAACATTAAATAAATTAGGTCATGTGGGTGTACGGGTTAAATGGCCTAATGATTTATATTTAAATGATAAGAAACTAGCTGGTATTTTGGTTGAATTAACGGGCAAAACTGGGGATGCCGCTCATATTATTATTGGTGTAGGGCTTAATATTGGTATGGATAAAGCTAATTTAGCTGATAAAGAAAATATAAATCAGCAATGGGCTAGTTTGAATGAAACTAATATATCGATTAATAGAAATGAATTAGCAGCAAAGATTATTAAATCATTACGTGAAGCATTACTTCAATTTGAAAAAGAAGGAATGACTCCGTTTATTGAACGTTGGTATAAATTAGATAATTATCTGAATCGCCCCGTTAAGTTGTTGATTGGAGAGAAAGTTATTACAGGGATTTCAAGAGGGATTAATGATCAAGGCGCTTTATTATTACAGCAAGGTGATGAATTAATTCCTTATATTGGTGGAGAAATATCATTAAGATCTAATGATAGCTAAGTTCTCATATATAAATAAGCCAGTAATCAATACTGGCTTATTTATAAATATTATTTTCTTAGCCGTACATTTTGAATAGAATGATTCTCGCCTTTAGTCATTATTAAACTTGCGCGTTCTCGTGTTGGCTGAATATTTTCAGCTAAATTTAATCCATTTATTTCATCCCAAATTTTTTCAGCAATATTAATTGCTTCAGACTCACTTAAATGAGAGTAATTATGGAAATATGAATCAGGATCAGAAAAAGCGCCTTGTTTAAATTTTAAAAAGCGACCGATATACCAGCTTTTTAGTAATTCTGGCTTAGCATCGACATAGATAGAAAAATCGACAAAGTCAGAGACAAAAACATGATGAGGTGCATGTGGATAGTCCATCCCACTTTGCAAAACATTCAGTCCTTCTAAGATTAGAATATCAGGCTGATCGATAATTTGAGTCTGGTCTGGGACAATGTCATAGGTTAAATGCGAGTATACTGGCGCAGCAACATTGCGTGCTCCTGATTTAATCTCTGAGACGAATTGCACTAAATGGTGCATATCGTAAGATTGAGGAAAGCCTTTCTTTTTCATTATTCCTCGTTCATTAAGAACTTGATTCGGATAAAGAAAGCCATCAGTTGTTATCAAATCAACCTTCCGATGCTCTGGCCAGCGGGTCAGTAGTGCTTGAAGTAATCTCGCCGTTGTACTCTTGCCCACAGCAACGCTGCCCGCTATACCGATGATATAAGGAACTTTTGCTCCATTGGTACCTAAAAACTGTTCTAGGACAGCTTGACGGCGCAAATTAGAGCTAATATAAAAATTCAATAGACGAGAAAGGGGGAGATATATTTCAATCACATCCTCCATAGAAAGTTCTTCGTTGATGCCTTTTAGCTCAGAAAGTTCTTTTCCCGTCAGCGTAAGTGGAACGGAATCCCTCAAAGTGGCCCAATGTTCTCTATCAAATTCTAAATATGGCGTAGCTATTAAGTTTTCTTTTGGTTTCATATACCAACATCTGCCTATTTGTGCAGGTTGGACAGGTTGTGTTAAACACCCGTATCCGTAAAAATAACTCGCATCATATCTATTGATAGAGGGTAGGCGTAGGTTTTTTTATGTTTTATCTATGTTTTTTTTGATGCAGATACAAAAAAATAGAATAACAGATTGTTTTTTAATCAAATAAAAATACTGAAGAGACATTTTATAATTAATATGCCAGACAAATTTTCACTCTATTTATTTTCAATGATGATTAGCTTGAATTTAATCACTGGGGTGCTGTATATTAATCGTGCTGAAATTAGTGAAAAAAACAGCAAAATAACTAGATGTGTATAATAAATAAGCGAAAGAACAAAAAAATGAAAATTTTTATTGCAACCTTCGCTAAGTATACCTAGAATGCGCAGCACTTGATGCCGGCATAGCTCAGTTGGTAGAGCAACTGACTTGTAATCAGTAGGTCCCGAGTTCGACTCTTGGTGCCGGCACCAATTAAAAATATGGAAAGGTGGGGTTCCCGAGCGGCCAAAGGGAGCAGACTGTAAATCTGCCGTCACAGACTTCGAAGGTTCGAATCCTTCCCCCACCACCAATAATTACTCTCAAGTGTTCAGACTTCCTTGCAATGAATAACACTTGAGTTGCAGTACAGCTGACTAAGTCAGGTAGCCGAGTTCATTGCGGGCATCGTATAATGGCTATTACCTCAGCCTTCCAAGCTGATGATGCGGGTTCGATTCCCGCTGCCCGCTCCAAGATGTGCTGATATAGCTCAGTTGGTAGAGCACACCCTTGGTAAGGGTGAGGTCGGCAGTTCGAATCTGCCTATCAGCACCACTTCCCCGATGTTCTCAATATTCCCTGATTTACTCTCCTGTTGAAATACAAGTAATTAATATTTCATTACTTGGTTGATGTGGTTTAACCACCGATTCCGTGTCTTAGAGGGACAATCTAA
>NZ_LGAA01000004.1 GCF_001294465.1 Moellerella wisconsensis ATCC 35017 | reverse complement strand
TTAGTTAGATTTGAAAAAGAGGCGTTTACGCCTCTTTTTTTATCTGTTAACACGACTATATTGAAAAATAATAGTTAGAATTTTTACTTTTTTATTGATGTTGCTAAAAATCAGCGAAAATATTAAGTTCCCAGTTCCCAGTTCCCAGTTCCCAGTTCCCAGTTCCCAGTTCCCAGTTCCCAGTTCCCAGTTCCCAGTTCCCAGCTTTCAACTGCCAGCCCTTTCTTCTATTTATTACGTAAATTTATCTTTTTGATATCTAGTTCTTGATTTCAGTATTTAGATTCGTGATGGGTTTTTTTCATATTTAAAATTTAAGAAATAACTCTTCCCCTGATTTTAAACAATTTTAGGTTTTCTAATGAGTTACTATTCATCTTATTTGTCTAATTTTGATAGGGATACAACAATAAGAAGGATAATTCGTTCTTTGAGATATAACTCTATTGATAGAATAATAGGTTAAAAATAACCGCTTTAACATTATGATTAATAAAGTAACTAAACTAAAATTGAGTAATTATTTTTGAAGTAAAAATTAATAATGAATAGATGCAAATATTATTGAACATATTTTCCTCGGCGGCTTGCACTCAAGCAAAAAACACGTATAATACGCGGGCTTGCTGATTAGATAATTTTGATTTATTCAGATATTAGCAATTCAGCATTGAGTCAGCGATTTGCTGCTCATTTAGACAATACTCCCGATTTGGGAGTTACATAAAGAACGATTACACTCTCCCATCAATCGAAATGGGTACGAGGAGTAATCATTTTACGTTTATAAATAGTTGGAGCTCTGGTCTCATGCAGAACCAAAGAATCCGTATCCGCCTGAAAGCCTTTGATCATCGTTTAATCGATCAATCAACTGCGGAAATCGTCGAGACTGCAAAGCGCACTGGTGCGCAAGTCCGTGGTCCGATCCCGCTGCCGACTCGTAAAGAGCGTTTTACCGTTCTGATCTCTCCGCACGTTAATAAAGATGCGCGTGATCAGTACGAAATTCGTACTCACAAGCGTCTGGTTGACATCGTTGAGCCAACCGAGAAAACCGTTGATGCTCTGATGCGTCTGGATCTGGCTGCCGGTGTTGACGTGCAGATCAGCCTGGGTTAATCAGGTCGAACGATTGAGAGGTTGAAACAATGATTGGTTTAGTCGGTAAGAAAGTGGGAATGACTCGTATCTTCACTGAAGATGGTGTCTCTATCCCTGTAACTGTTATCGAAATTGAAAATAACCACGTTACTCAGGTTAAAACTGCAGAAACTGATGGTTATCATGCAATTCAGGTTACTACTGGTAGCAAAAAAGCTAACCGTGTAACTAAACCTGAAGCAGGTCATTTCGCTAAAGCTGGCGTTGAAGCTGGCCGTATCCTGCGTGAATTCCGTTTGGATGACACAGCTGAATACTCAGTAGGTCAAAGCATTAGCGTTGAAATTTTCGCTGACGTTAAAAAAGTCGACGTTACTGGTACATCTAAAGGTAAAGGTTTTGCTGGTACAGTAAAACGTTGGAACTTCCGTACCCAAGATGCTACTCACGGTAACTCCTTGTCTCACCGTGTTCCGGGTTCTATTGGTCAAAACCAGACTCCGGGCCGTGTGTTTAAAGGCAAGAAAATGGCAGGTCAATTAGGTAACGAACGTGTAACTGTTCAGAGCCTAGATGTTGTGCGTGTAGACGCAGAACGTAACCTGCTGCTGGTCAAAGGTGCTGTTCCAGGTGCAACTGGTAGCAACTTGATCGTAAAACCAGCTGTTAAGGCTTAACGTCGAGGAGATAGGAATGGAATTGGTAATGAAAGACGCGCAAAGCGCGCTGACTGTTTCCGAAACTACCTTCGGGCGTGATTTCAATGAAGCGCTTGTGCATCAAGTAGTTGTTGCGTATGCAGCTGGTGCTCGTCAAGGTACACGTGCTCAGAAAACTCGTGCTGAAGTTTCTGGTTCAGGCAAAAAACCGTGGCGTCAAAAAGGTACTGGCCGTGCGCGTGCTGGTTCTGTTAAGAGCCCAATCTGGCGCTCTGGTGGTGTAACTTTTGCAGCGAAGCCACAGGACCACAGTCAAAAAGTTAATAAGAAGATGTACCGTGGAGCTTTAAAAAGCATCCTATCTGAATTGGTACGTCAAGATCGTCTGATCGTTGTCGAGAAGTTCTCTGTTGAAGCACCTAAAACTAAGTTGCTGGCACAGAAACTGAAAGATATGGCTCTGGAAGACGTGCTGATCATCACCGGTGAAGTTGACGAGAATTTATTCCTCGCAGCTCGCAACCTGTATAAGGTTGACGTCCGTGATGCCGCTGGTATCGATCCAGTTAGCCTGATCGCCTTCGACAAAGTGGTTATGACTGCTGAAGCTGTGAAGCAAGTTGAGGAGATGCTGGCATGATCCGTGAAGAACGTCTGCTAAAAGTACTGCGCGCGCCGCATGTATCTGAAAAAGCTTCTACAGCGATGGAAAAAACAAATACCATCGTTCTCAAAGTTGCGAAAGACGCGACTAAAGCAGAAATTAAAGCTGCTGTGCAGAAACTGTTTGAAGTCGAAGTTGAAGGTGTTAACACTTTGCTGGTTAAAGGCAAAACTAAACGCCACGGTCAGCGTTTTGGTCGTCGTAGCGACTGGAAAAAAGCTTACGTAACCCTGAAGGAAGGCCAAAACTTGGACTTCATCGGTGGTGCTGAGTAAGTCGGAGGAGTAAAGAACAATGGCAATTGTTAAATGTAAACCTACGTCTCCGGGCCGTCGCCACGTAGTTAAAGTGGTTAACCCAGAGCTGCATAAGGGTAAGCCTTATGCTCCGTTGCTTGAAAAAAGCAGCAAATCCGGTGGTCGTAACAACAATGGTCGTATTACCACTCGTCACATTGGTGGTGGCCATAAGCAACATTATCGTTTAGTTGACTTTAAACGCAACAAAGATGGTATTGCTGCAGTTGTTGAACGTTTGGAATATGATCCAAACCGTTCAGCGAATATCGCACTGGTTCTATATAAAGACGGTGAACGTCGTTATATTTTGGCACCAAAAGGCCTGAAAGCAGGTGATCAAATCCAATCTGGAGTTGATGCTGCAATCAAAGCTGGTAATACGTTGCCAATGCGTAACATCCCAGTTGGTTCAACTGTGCATAACATTGAACTGAAACCTGGTAAAGGTGGACAACTGGCTCGTTCAGCAGGTACATATGCTCAAATCGTTGCTCGTGACGGTGCTTATGTTACTCTGCGTCTGCGTTCTGGTGAAATGCGTAAAGTTCTGGCTGATTGCCGTGCAACTTTAGGTGAAGTTGGTAATGCTGAGCATATGCTGCGCGTACTAGGTAAAGCTGGTGCAAGCCGCTGGCGTGGTATTCGTCCTACCGTTCGTGGTACGGCGATGAACCCAGTAGACCATCCACATGGTGGTGGTGAAGGTCGTAACTTTGGTAAACACCCTGTAACACCTTGGGGCGTTCAGACTAAAGGTAAGAAGACCCGTAGCAACAAGCGTACCGATCAATATATCGTACGTCACCGTTCTAAAAAATAATTAGAGGATAAACCATGCCACGTTCTCTCAAGAAAGGTCCATTTATAGACCTGCACTTGCTGAAGAAGGTAGAGAAAGCGGTGGAAAGCGGCGACAAAAAGCCTCTCAAGACTTGGTCCCGTCGTTCAACGATCTTTCCTAACATGATCGGTTTGACCATCGCTGTCCATAATGGTCGTCAGCACGTTCCTGTTTATGTCACCGACGAAATGGTTGGTCATAAATTGGGCGAGTTCGCACCGACTCGTACTTATCGCGGCCACGCGGCTGATAAGAAAGCTAAAAAACGTTAAGGTAGGAGGAAGAGATGGAAACTATCGCTATGCATCGCCACGCTCGTTCTTCTGCCCAGAAGGTACGCCTAGTGGCTGACCTGATCCGCGGTAAGAAAGTGTCGCAAGCTCTGGAAATTCTGGCTTATACCAACAAGAAAGCTGCTGGTTTAGTTAAGAAAGTACTTGAGTCTGCTATTGCTAACGCAGAGCAAAACGATGGCGCTGACATTGATGACCTGAAAGTGACAAAGATTTTTGTCGATGAAGGTCCAACCATGAAACGCATCATGCCTCGTGCGAAAGGCCGTGCAGATCGTATTCTTAAGCGCACCAGCCACATTACTGTGGTTGTGTCCGATCGCTGAGACTCTGGAGACTAGCAATGGGTCAGAAAGTACATCCTAATGGTATTCGCCTGGGTATTGTCAAACCTTGGAACTCTACTTGGTATGCGAATACTAAAGAATTCGCTGACAACCTAGACAGCGATTTTAAAGTTCGCCAGTACTTGACCAAAGAACTGGCTAAAGCGTCAATTTCACGCATCGTGATCGAACGTCCTGCAAAAAGCATTCGTGTAACTATTCACACTGCTCGCCCAGGTATTGTTATCGGTAAGAAAGGTGAAGACGTTGAAAAACTGCGTAAAAACGTAGCGAAAATCGCTGGCGTTCCTGCGCAGATTAATATTGCCGAAGTCCGTAAACCGGAACTGGACGCTAAATTGGTTGCTGATAGCATCACTTCACAGCTGGAACGTCGTGTTATGTTCCGTCGTGCTATGAAGCGTGCAGTACAGAACGCAATGCGTCTTGGCGCTAAAGGTATTAAAGTTGAAGTTAGCGGTCGTTTAGGCGGCGCTGAAATCGCTCGTACTGAGTGGTATCGTGAAGGCCGTGTGCCTCTGCACACATTACGTGCTGACATCGATTATAATACAGCTGAAGCGCACACCACTTACGGTGTACTCGGCGTTAAGGTATGGATCTTCAAAGGTGAGATTCTGGGTGGTATGGCTGCTGTTGAACAGGCGGAAAAACCGGCTGCGCAACCTAAAAAGCAGCAGCGTAAAGGCCGCAAGTAAGGAGAGTCGCTGATGTTACAACCAAAGCGTACGAAATTCCGCAAAGTGCACAAAGGCCGCAACCGTGGTCTGGCAGCTGGCGCGGATGTTAGCTTCGGCACTTTCGGTCTTAAAGCTGTTGGCCGTGGTCGTCTGACTGCACGTCAGATCGAAGCGGCACGTCGTGCTATGACCCGTGCAGTTAAGCGTCAAGGTAAAATCTGGATCCGTGTATTCCCAGACAAACCAATCACAGAAAAGCCACTCGAAGTGCGTATGGGTAAAGGTAAAGGTAACGTAGAGTATTGGGTTGCCTTGATTCAGCCTGGTAAAGTCCTGTATGAAATGGACGGTGTTTCTGAAGAGCTGGCTCGTGAAGCATTCAAGCTGGCAGCAGCGAAACTGCCTATCAAAACCACCTTTGTAACTAAGACGGTGATGTAATGAAAGCTAAAGAGCTGCGCGAAAAAAGCGTTGAAGAGCTGAACACTGAGCTGCTGAACCTGTTACGCGAACAATTTAATCTGCGTATGCAGGCAGCAAGTGGCCAGCTACAACAGTCTCACCTGTTGAAACAAGTGCGTCGTGATGTAGCACGTGTTAAGACTTTATTGACTGAGAAGGCGGGTGCGTAATGACCGATAAAATCCGTACTCTGCAAGGTCGTGTTGTTAGTGACAAAATGGAGAAATCTATTGTCGTTGCTATTGAACGTATGGTGAAACACCCTCTGTATGGTAAGTTCATCCGTCGTACAACCAAATTGCACGTACATGACGAGAACAATGAATGTGGAATCGGTGATGTCGTAGAAATTCGTCAGACCCGTCCACTGTCCAAAACTAAGTCTTGGGCATTAGTTCGAGTTGTAGAAAAAGCGATTCTGTAATAGGATAGGCTTTCTCGATAAATAAACGGCTCTATATTGTTCGAGCCGTTTATTTTTTCTGTCCATATGGTTGTTGTGGTGTTATAATGCCGCGCCCTCGTAATATGGGTATATTGAACGGCCTCTTCATCCTGAAGCAGGCTCAGTAGTAGTTGACATTTAGCGGAGCACTAAAATGATCCAAGAACAGACTATGCTGAACGTGGCCGACAACTCCGGTGCACGTCGCGTAATGTGTATCAAGGTTCTAGGTGGATCGCACCGTCGCTACGCAGATGTAGGTGACGTCATTAAAATTACCGTGAAAGAAGCAATTCCACGCGGTAAAGTTAAAAAAGGTGATGTCCTGAAAGCGGTAGTGGTGCGCACCAAGAAGGGTGTTCGTCGCCCTGACGGTTCTGTCATTCGCTTCGATGGCAATGCTTGTGTGTTGTTAAACAACACCAGCGAGCAAGTTATCGGTACGCGTATTTTTGGGCCGGTAACTCGTGAACTTCGTAACGAGAAGTTTATGAAAATTATCTCATTGGCACCAGAAGTACTCTAAGGAGCGGACAATGGCAGCGAAAATCCGTCGTGATGACGAAGTTGTCGTGCTAACCGGGAAAGATAAAGGTAAGCGCGGTAAAGTAAAACAGGTCCTTTCTTCTAGTAAAGTTATTGTTGAAGGTATCAACCTGGTTAAAAAACATCAGAAGCCAGTTCCTGCTCTGAGTCAACCAGGTGGCATCGTTGAAAAAGAAGCTGCAATTCAAGTTTCTAACGTTGCAATCTTCAACACGGCTACTGGCAAGGCTGACCGTGTAGGTTTTAGATTCGAAGACGGCAAAAAAGTCCGTTTCTTCAAGTCTAACAGCGAAACTATCAAGTAATTTTTGGAGTATACGATGGCGAAACTGCATGATTACTACAAAGACGAGGTAGTCCAACAACTGATGACTCAGTTTGGCTACAATTCTGTCATGCAAGTCCCTCGGGTCGAGAAGATCACCCTGAACATGGGTGTTGGTGAAGCAATTGCTGACAAAAAACTGCTGGATAACGCAGCAGCTGATTTAACAGCAATCTCAGGTCAAAAACCTTTGATCACCAAAGCACGCAAATCTGTTGCAGGCTTCAAAATCCGTCAGGGCTATCCGATCGGCTGTAAAGTGACCCTGCGTGGCGAACGTATGTGGGAGTTCCTTGAACGTCTGATTTCTATTGCTGTTCCACGTATTCGAGATTTCCGTGGTTTATCCGCTAAATCTTTCGATGGACGCGGTAACTACAGCATGGGCGTGCGTGAACAAATCATCTTCCCTGAAGTCGATTATGACAAAGTGGATCGTGTTCGTGGTTTAGATATTACTATCACCACAACCGCGAAATCAGATGACGAAGGTCGCGCATTGTTAGCTGCGTTTAACTTCCCGTTCCGTAAGTAAGGCAGGGTACTCATGGCTAAGAAATCTATGAAAGCACGTGATGTTAAACGTGCAAATCTAGCTGAGAAATTCTTCGCAAAACGCGTTGAACTGAAAGCTATCATCTCTGATGTTAATTCATCAGCTGAAGATCGTTGGAACGCTGTTCTCAAGCTGCAAACACTGCCACGTGATTCAAGTCCTTCTCGTCAGCGTAATCGCTGTCGTCAAACTGGGCGTCCGCACGGTTTTCTGCGGAAATTTGGTCTGAGCCGTATTAAAGTCCGTGAAGCCGCTATGCGCGGTGAAATCCCGGGCCTTAAAAAGGCTAGTTGGTAATATCACCATTTGAATCACGGGAGTAAAGACAGATGAGCATGCAAGATCCCATCGCGGATATGCTGACCCGTATCCGTAACGGTCAGGCCGCGAATAAAGTTGCGGTCACCATGCCTTCCTCCAAGCTGAAAGTGGCGATTGCCAAAGTGCTGAAGGAAGAAGGTTATATTGAAGATTTTAAAATCGAAGGCGACACTAAGCCTGAATTGGAAGTTACTCTGAAGTATTTCCAAGGTAAGTCTGTAGTTGAAAGCATTCAGCGTATTAGCCGTCCAAGTCTGCGCATCTATAAGAAAAAAGATGAGCTGCCACAAGTTATGGCTGGTTTAGGTATTGCTGTTGTTTCTACTTCTAAAGGTGTCATGACTGATCGTGCAGCTCGCCAAGCTGGTCTTGGTGGCGAGATTATCTGCTACGTAGCATAATTCGGGAGGAAAGAATGTCTCGTGTGGCAAAAGCACCCGTCGTCATTCCTGCCGGCGTAGAGGTAAAACTCAACGGTCAGGTTATTTCGATTAAGGGTAAAAACGGCGAGCTTACTCGTACTATCCATAAAGCTGTCGAAGTTAAACATGAAGACAACCATGTAACTTTCGCACCTCGCGATGGTTTTGCTGACGCATGGGCTCAAGCAGGAACTACACGTTCTCTGGTGAACTCAATGGTTGTTGGTGTTACCGAAGGCTTCAGTAAGAAGCTTCAACTGGTTGGTGTTGGTTACCGTGCAGCAATCAAAGGCAATGCAGTTAGCTTGTCTTTAGGTTTCTCGCATCCGGTTGAGCATGCATTGCCAGCAGGCATCACTGCAGAATGTCCAACACAAACTGAAATCGTACTGAAAGGTGCTGATAAGCAGGTGATTGGTCAGATCGCGGCAGAATTGCGTGCTTACCGTCGTCCTGAGCCTTATAAAGGTAAGGGTGTTCGTTACGCCGATGAAATCGTGCGTATCAAAGAGGCTAAGAAGAAGTAAGGTAACACTATGGATAAGAAAGCAGCTCGTATCCGTCGTGCGACCCGCGCACGCCGCAAGATCCAAGAGTTGGGTGCGACTCGCCTGGTGGTACACCGTACCCCTCGCCATATCTATGCGCAGGTTATCGCACCGAACGGTTCTGACACTTTGGTAGCAGCTTCGACAATTGAAAAAGCTATCATTGAGCAAGTGAAATACACTGGAAACAAAGATGCAGCAGCAGCAGTTGGTAAAGCAATCGCTGAACGTGCACTGGAAAAAGGCATCAAAGTTGTTGCTTTTGACCGCTCTGGTTTCCAATATCATGGTAGAGTCCAGGCACTGGCAGATGCTGCCCGTGAAGCTGGCCTTCAGTTCTAAGGTAGAGGTGTAAGATGTCTCACATCGAGAAACAAGCTGGCGAACTGCAGGAAAAGCTGATCGCGGTAAACCGCGTAGCAAAAACCGTTAAAGGTGGCCGTATTTTCAGCTTTACAGCACTGACTGTAGTTGGTGATGGTAATGGTCGCGTTGGTTTTGGCTACGGCAAAGCACGCGAAGTTCCGGCAGCAATCCAGAAAGCGATGGAAAAAGCCCGTCGCAGTATGACAACCGTTGCATTAAACAACGGCACATTATTCCACCCAGTGAAAGGTGCGCACACCGGATCTCGCGTGTTCATGCAACCAGCTCACGAAGGTACCGGTATTATTGCCGGTGGTGCAATGCGTGCTGTGCTTGAAGTTGCGGGTGTTCGTAACGTACTGGCTAAAACCTATGGTTCCACGAACCCAATTAACGTTGTTCGTGCAACACTGGACGCTTTAGACAGCATGAAGTCTCCAGAAATGGTCGCAGCTAAGCGTGGTAAATCCGTCGAAGAAATTCTGGGGTAAGAAACCATGGCTAAGACTATTAAAATTACACAAGTTCGCAGTTCAATCGGCCGTTTGCCTAAACACAAGGCAACTCTGATCGGTTTAGGCCTGCGTCGTATTGGTCATACAGTAGAGCGCGAGGATACTCCTGCTGTACGTGGTATGATCAACTTGG
Organism: Moellerella wisconsensis ATCC 35017; assembly: GCF_001294465.1. Lineage (GTDB taxonomy): Bacteria > Pseudomonadota > Gammaproteobacteria > Enterobacterales > Enterobacteriaceae > Moellerella > Moellerella wisconsensis. The sequence continues at coordinate 15,008 of NZ_LGAA01000004.1, read as the reverse complement.
TTTCCTACATGCTAAAAGTTGAGGAGTAACAGATGCGTTTAAATACTCTGTCTCCGGCTGAAGGTGCTAAGCACGCGCCTAAACGCGTAGGTCGTGGTATCGGTTCTGGCCTGGGTAAAACCGCTGGTCGTGGTCACAAAGGTCAGAACTCACGTTCTGGTGGTGGCGTACGTCGTGGTTTTGAAGGTGGCCAGATGCCTTTATATCGTCGTTTGCCAAAATTTGGCTTCACTTCACGCAAAGCTATGATCACTGCAGAGATTCGTCTGTCTGATTTTGCTTCTGTTGAAGGCGATGTTATTGATCTGAACGCACTTAAAGCCGCTAATGTAGTTGGCATTCAGATTGAATTCGCGAAAGTGATTCTGTCTGGCGAAGTTAATCGTGCAGTTACTGTACGTGGCCTTCGTGTTACTAAAGGCGCTCGCGCTGCAATTGAAGCTGCTGGCGGTAAAATTGAGGAATAAGTGACAGATGGCGAAACAACCAGGATTAGATTTTCAAAGTGCCAAGGGCGGCGTTGGTGAACTAAAACGCAGACTTTTGTTTGTTATTGGGGCGCTGATCGTTTTCCGAATTGGCTCTTTTATTCCTATCCCTGGTATTGATGCCACTGTGCTTGCCAAATTGCTCGAACAGCAACAAGGCACCATCATTGACATGTTTAACATGTTCTCTGGTGGTGCTCTTAGCCGTGCGTCTATCTTTGCTTTGGGTATTATGCCGTATATTTCGGCCTCTATCATTATCCAGTTATTGACGGTGGTTAATCCTCGTCTAGCAGAGATTAAGAAGGAAGGGGAAGCAGGACGTCGAAAAATTAGTCAGTACACCCGTTGGGGTACTCTCGTATTAGCAATTTTCCAATCTATCGGTATTGCTATGGGATTACCTAATATGCCGGGTATGCAAGGACTAGTTATTGATCCAGGTTTACCGTTCTACTTTACGGCTGTTGTCAGTTTAGTCACTGGGACAATGTTCCTGATGTGGCTAGGTGAACAGATAACTGAACGAGGTATCGGTAACGGTATTTCAATCATTATCTTCGCCGGTATTGTTGCAGGTCTTCCACCTGCGATTGGCAGTACCATCGAGCAAGCTCGGCAAGGCGATCTGCACTTCCTCCTGTTGCTGTTGATTGCAGTGTTAGTGTTCGCGGTTACTTTCTTTGTTGTTTTCATGGAACGTGGTCAACGTCGTATCGTCGTAAACTACGCTAAACGTCAACAAGGACGCCGTGTTTATGCGGCACAAAGTACACATTTACCGTTGAAAGTGAATATGGCGGGTGTAATTCCTGCAATTTTTGCTTCCAGTATTATACTATTCCCGGGTACAATAGCCTCTTGGTTCGGTGATGGGACAGGTTGGGATTGGCTGACTACGATTTCTATGTATTTACAGCCCGGTCAACCGCTCTATGTGTTACTTTATGCAACTGCTATCATATTCTTCTGTTTCTTCTATACGGCGTTGGTTTTCAACCCAAGAGAGACGGCAGATAACCTGAAGAAGTCCGGTGCATTTGTACCAGGAATTCGTCCGGGAGAGCAAACGGCCAAGTACATTGATAAAGTAATGACTCGCCTAACATTAGTTGGTGCGCTGTATATTACTTTCATCTGCCTAATCCCGGAGTTCATGCGTGATGCAATGAAAGTACCATTTTACTTTGGCGGTACTTCACTATTAATCGTAGTTGTTGTCATCATGGACTTTATGGCTCAAGTGCAAACTCTGATGATGTCAAGTCAGTACGAGTCTGCATTGAAGAAAGCAAATCTCAAAGGTAAGTAATCATTTATTGTGATGGTTACGGTTTGCTTGAGAAGTTACGGAGAGTAAAAATGAAAGTTCGTGCTTCCGTCAAGAAATTATGCCGTAACTGCAAAATTATCCGTCGCAATGGTAGCGTTCGTGTGATTTGCAGTGTTGAGCCAAGACATAAACAACGTCAAGGCTAAGAAAAAGCATTTTTTTCTTGCAAAGTTGGGTTGAGCTGGCTAAATTAGCCAGCCAATCTTTTTATCAAGAAGATGTATCAATGTTTGAGTATCCTGAAAACGGGCTTTTCAGAACTTTGATACAATACTTTATTTTAGGAGTGCATAGTGGCCCGTATAGCAGGCATTAACATTCCTGATCATAAACATACCGTAATCGCTTTAACTTCGATTTACGGCATTGGTAGAACTCGCTCACAGGCTATCTGTGCATCAGCGGGGATTGCTGAGAATGTTAAGATCAGTGAGCTGTCTGAAGAACAAATCGACACGCTACGTGACGAAGTTGCCAAATATGTTGTCGAAGGTGACCTGCGTCGTGAAGTTACCCTGAGCATCAAGCGTCTTATGGACCTTGCTTGCTATCGTGGTTTACGTCATCGTCGTGGTCTTCCGGTGCGCGGTCAGCGTACTAAGACTAATGCTCGTACCCGCAAGGGTCCGCGTAAGCCGATCAAGAAATAGTCGGGGTATTTGAATAATGGCAAAAGCACCTGTTCGTGCACGTAAACGTGTAAGAAAACAAGTCTCAGACGGTGTGGCTCATATCCATGCCTCTTTTAACAACACAATCGTTACTATTACTGATCGTCAGGGTAACGCATTAGGTTGGGCAACTGCCGGTGGTTCCGGTTTCCGTGGTTCTCGTAAATCAACTCCGTTCGCAGCTCAAGTTGCAGCTGAACGCTGTGCTGAAGCGGTTAAAGAGTACGGAATTAAGAACTTGGAAGTTATGGTTAAAGGACCTGGTCCTGGCCGTGAGTCAACTATCCGTGCGTTAAACGCGGCTGGTTTCCGCATCACTAACATTACTGATGTGACTCCGATTCCTCATAACGGTTGTCGACCACCGAAAAAACGCCGCGTTTAATACGTATCGTTTTTAGGATTGCTGGAGAGAGAAAATGGCAAGATATTTGGGTCCTAAGCTCAAGCTGAGCCGTCGCGAAGGTACCGACTTATTCCTTAAGTCTGGTGTTCGCGCGATTGACACCAAGTGTAAATTAGAACAAGCACCAGGCCAGCACGGCGCGCGTAAACCGCGTCTGTCTGACTACGGTGTGCAGTTACGTGAAAAACAAAAAGTTCGTCGTATGTTCGGTGTTCTGGAACGTCAATTCCGTAACTATTATAAAGAAGCAACTCGTCTGAAAGGCAACACAGGTGAAAACCTGCTGACTCTGCTGGAAGGTCGTTTAGATAACGTAGTTTACCGTATGGGCTTTGGCGCAACTCGCGCAGAAGCACGTCAAATGGTTAGCCATAAAGCGATCATGGTAAACGGTCACGTTGTCAACATCGCTTCTTATCAGGTTTCCCCGAATGACGTTATCAGCGTTCGTGAAAAAGCAAAAAAACAGTCTCGTATTAAGGCTGCTTTAGAGCTGGCTGAACAGCGTGAAAAGCCAACTTGGCTGGAAGTTGATGCTGCGAAAATGGAAGGTGTGTTCAAACGTATCCCTGAACGTACTGACCTATCTGCTGACATTAACGAACACCTGATCGTCGAGCTTTACTCTAAGTAAAGCTTAGCACCAAAGAGAGGACACAATGCAGGGTTCTGTGACAGAGTTTCTAAAACCGCGCCTGGTAGATATCGAGCAAATCAGTTCGACGCACGCCAAGGTGACCCTTGAACCATTAGAGCGTGGCTTCGGTCATACTCTTGGTAACGCACTGCGCCGTATTCTGCTTTCGTCTATGCCGGGTTGTGCGGTGACTGAGGTTGAGATTGATGGTGTACTGCATGAGTACAGCACCAAAGAAGGTGTACAGGAAGACATCCTGGAGATTCTCCTCAACCTGAAAGGGCTGGCGGTAAGAGTTCAGGGCAAAGATGAAGTTATTCTTACCTTGAATAAGTCTGGCATTGGCCCTGTGACTGCAGCCGACATCATCCATGATGGTGATGTCGAAATCGTCAAGCCTCAGCACATCATCTGCCATTTAACTGACGAAAGCGCTTCTATTAGTATGCGTATTAAAGTTCAGCGTGGTCGTGGATATGTGCCGGCTTCTACCCGAATTCATTCGGAAGAAGATGAGCGCCCTATCGGTCGTTTATTAGTTGATGCGTGTTATAGCCCAGTAGAGCGTATAGCCTACAATGTGGAAGCAGCGCGTGTTGAACAACGTACTGATTTGGATAAGCTAGTTATTGAAATGGAAACTAACGGTACAATCGATCCTGAAGAGGCGATTCGTCGTGCAGCGACCATTCTGGCTGAACAACTTGAAGCTTTTGTTGATTTACGTGATGTACGTCAACCAGAAGTTAAAGAAGAGAAACCAGAGTTCGATCCTATCTTATTGCGCCCAGTTGACGATCTGGAATTGACTGTCCGCTCTGCTAACTGCCTTAAAGCAGAAGCTATCCACTACATCGGTGATCTGGTGCAGCGTACTGAAGTTGAGTTGCTTAAAACGCCTAATCTTGGTAAGAAATCTCTTACTGAAATTAAGGATGTCTTGGCATCTCGTGGACTGTCTCTGGGCATGCGCCTAGAAAACTGGCCACCGGCAAGTATCGCTGACGAATAAGGTCACAGGTTAAGGTTTTACTGAGAAGGATAAGGTCATGCGCCATCGTAAGAGTGGTCGTCAATTGAACCGCAACAGCAGCCACCGCCAAGCTATGTTCCGTAACATGGCAGGTTCTTTAGTTCGTCATGAAATCATCAAGACGACTTTGCCAAAAGCGAAAGAACTGCGTCGCGTCGTTGAGCCGCTGATTACTCTTGCCAAGACCGACAGCGTAGCTAATCGTCGTCTGGCATTCGCCCGTACTCGTGATAACGAGATCGTGGCAAAATTATTTAATGAACTGGGACCTCGTTTTGCGAGCCGTGCCGGTGGTTACACTCGCATTCTTAAGTGTGGCTTCCGTACCGGTGATAACGCGCCGATGGCCTACATCGAGCTCGTTGATCGTGCCGTTGAGTCTCAGGAAGTAGTAGCAGAGTAATCTGTGTACTGACAAAAAAACCGGGTATTTACCCGGTTTTTTTGTATTTAAAATCTAGTCTTAATTCATATCTATTTTTCAGTCTTTTTTACCCATTTTATTTGTTATTATCTTTTTCACCCTCATATCATGTACGGGAGTGATCTATGTACAAAATTGGACAATTAGCCAAGTTAGCTAATGTAACCCCTGATACTATTCGCTTCTATGAAAAACAGGGGCTGATGGGGCATCAAATTCGAACTGAAGGTGGATACCGATTATTCACTGAACAAGATTTACAACGATTGCGTTTTATTCGTTATGCTAAACAGCTAGGATTCACCTTAGAAACAATTACTGAATTGCTATCTATTCGTGTAGATCCCGCGCATCATACTTGCCAAGAATCAAAGCAAATTGTTGATGAGCGCCTGGCTGACGTTGAGTCAAAGATTCAAGAATTGACGATTATGCGCGATTCATTAAAAATGTTGAGCGCCGCGTGTTGTGGCGATGAACATGCAACGACTTACTGTTCCATTTTAGAAACTCTGGAGAAAGGTGCAGCGAGCAAGTAAAATTATAGAATTATATTTATAAAATGATAGAAACATTAAGAGGATGTAGCCATGTCAAAATATCAGCACCAAAAAGGGATTATTCAGAAGAATGCGCTTGAAGCATTATTACATGATCCATTATTTAAACAGAGAATTGAGAAAAATAAGAAAGGAAAAGGAAGCTATCAAAGAAAAAGAAAATATTCTAAGGCGGGTAACTGGGAGGCCAGTGGTAATGGTTTTATCAATCTATTACCACTGGCTTTCTAAATTTATTATTTTTTGTTCTGCTCTTTCAGTAAATCACGAATTTCACTTAATAACAGTTCTTCTTTTGAAGGTGCCGGTGGTGCAGAAGGCGCTTCTTCTTTCTCACGGCGCATTTTGTTCATTAATTTGATGGCGCTGAAAATAGCCAATGCAACAATGACAAAATCAAAAACGGATTGAAGGAATACACCGTAATTTAATACAACAGCTGGTATTTCACCGTGTGCAGCGCGTAGTATTACGCTAAATTGTTTGAAATCCACACCACCTATCAATAAACCAAGTGGTGGCATAATGACATCGGCAACCAGTGAGGACACTATTTTACCGAAAGCAGCACCGATAATTACACCCACCGCCATATCAACAACATTGCCCTTCATGGCAAATTCACGAAACTCTTTTAAAAAACTCATAGTACCCCCATTAAATAAAGTGTTACAAAAAATTTACTAAACTATTAAATTATAAGCTCATCGTGCAATTAGCCGCAAATTATTCCTTTAGCTTTTATTCTTTTTTATAAAAAGAATGGGCTTGGTTGGAATAATTTCTCTACATCCGGCACATACTTTTTATCAGTAATAAACATAATTACGTGATCTCCTTGTTCTATCAAATGATAGTCACTTGCGATGATAACCTCATCTTCCCTAACAATCGCGCCAATGATCGTTCCGGGGGGAAGTTTGATATCTGATATTTTTTTACCCACCACTTTAGAGGTGTTTTCATCACCATGGGCAATGGCTTCGATAGCTTCGGCGACCCCTCGGCGTAATGATGAAACGCTGACAATATCGGCTTTTCTTACATGGCCTAGTAGCGCTGAAATTGTCGCTTGCTGTGGTGAAATGGCGATATCAATTACTCCGCCTTGTACTAATTCTACATATGCAGAACGTTGTATTAGCACCATCGCTTTTTTAGCCCCCATCTTTTTGGCTAGCATGGCGGACATAATATTGGCTTCATCGTCATTGGTTAATGCAATAAACACATCCATTTGTTCGATATGTTCTTCTGCCAGTAATTCTTGATCAGAGGCATCCCCATAGAACACAACTGTATCATGCAGTAATTCAGCCAATTCAGTCGCTCTGCGTTGATCTCGCTCGATTAGTTTTACGCTATAGTCTTTCTCTAAGCGCTTAGCTAATCCTGCACCGACATTACCGCCACCGACAATCATCATTCGTTTGTACGGTTTTTCTAATCGTTGCAGTTCACTCATTACTGCGCGAATATGTTGAGATGCAGCGACGAAAAATACTTCATCTCCAGCTTCAATAATCGTCGAGCCCTGTGGTCTAATCGGCCTATCCTGACGAAAAATAGCCACGACACGGGTGTCAATATGTGGCATGTGTTCTCGCAAACTGGATAACGCATTGCCGACAAGCGAGCCTCCATAGTATGCTTTTACTGCGACAATACTGACTTTTCCCTCGGCAAAATTAACTACTTGCAGCGCTCCAGGGTATTGAATGAGCTTATAAATATAGTCAATAACTAGCTGTTCTGGAGAGATGAGATAATCGATAGGAATATGTTCGGGTAAAAATAATTTATCAGCTTCTCGAATATATTCAGTTGCTCTGATACGAGCAATTTTATTCGGCGTATTAAAAAGAGAATAAGCTATTTGGCATGCGACCATATTGGTTTCATCAGAATTGGTAACAGCAATTAGCATATCCGCATCTTCAGCTCCTGCATCTCTTAATACTCTCGGATGAGAGCCATGCCCATTAACCACGCGCAGATCAAATTGATCTTGTAATTGGCGCAACCGATCGGCTGAAGTATCGACGACGGTAATATCGTTATTTTCATCGACTAAGTTTTCAGCAAGTGTTCCACCGACTTGCCCAGCCCCAAGAATAATGATCTTCATACCATATTCCTATCTCTAGTTATTCTCTGATAACAATACATTTATATTAGGCTTTTTTGGTTAATCGCGCGTAAAAGAATCCATCCCCACCCTCGATTTCAGGTAGGATCTGATGGCCTGCGACGGTGCCATCTGAGAGTAGGGCTTCCGGATGGCGCTCTAAAAATTGTAGGATCTGCTGGCTATTTTCATCGGGTAATATAGAGCAAGTCGCATAAACTAATGTTCCGCCAACGTTTAGTTTTGGCCAAATAGCGTCTAAAATTTCAGCTTGTAGTGTCACTAGTGTTGCTATGTCATCATTACGGCGCAGCCATTTTATATCTGGATGGCGGCGTATTACACCTGTTGCAGAGCACGGTGCATCGAGCAATATGCGATCAAATTTCTCATCTTTTGCCCATTTATCAGGTGTTCTTCCATCACCAACAATAATTTTCGCATGTAACTTTAGACGTTGAAGGTTTTCTTTTACCCGTTTTAGGCGTTGCTCATCAATATCGACGGCCAAAACATTGGCTGTTGGCGCAAGTTCTAAGATATGTGTAGTTTTTCCACCAGGAGCAGCACATAAATCCAGAATATATTCGTTTTCTTGTGGCGCGAGTAATTCAGCGCAGCCTTGTGCTGAAACATCTTGAACCGTAACCCAGCCTTCGTTGAATCCTGGTAATTTAGTGACCGCAGTAGGTTCGGCTAATCGTAATGCGCTAGGGTGTTCAGGATGTGGATAAGCTTTAATTTCTGCTTGTGTTAACAAAGATAAATAGTCAGCGGTTGAATGATGTAAAGAATTAACTCGCAACCACATTGGTGGTTTCTGATTATTTGCAGCAACGATGGCTTCCCAATGGTCAGGATAAGCCGTTTGGAGCCGGGCAAGTAACCAACTCGGGTGAAGATGATGACTCGCATTATTAACGACACGTTCTTCTAACTGTTCTTGCTGGCGTTGAAATGAACGTAATACACCATTTATTAATCCTTTTAACTGCGGTTTTTTTAACGCAGTTGCACCGTTGACTGTTTCTGCTAGAGCTGCATGGGCAGGAATACGAGTATAAGCTAGCTGATAAATTCCTACCATGAGTAAATAGTGTAATGTGCGTTGTTTGCCTGTCATTGGTTTTGCCATTAACTGACTAATATACCATTCGAGCTGGGGTAATACGCGCAGAACACCGAAGCATAATTCTTGCAAAAGGGATTTATCTTTATCACTGATATTACGTTGTAAATCGGGTAAAACGGTACTAAGAGATTGGCCTCGGTCGAGGACTTGACTAATTGCCTGAGCAGCGATACTGCGTAAATTATATGTGTTTTTCATAGATTGGAATGAGATATGTCTTTCATTAAATAAGAAACTGCCTGAAATTAGGCTCAGGCAGTTAGAATATGGGACTAATTGAGTTGCTGTCCTGGAATAAATGATCCTCGGCGGGAATTTAGGAGGTCTTGTGCATGCATCGGTTTTTTACCTGGCGGTTGTAATTGAAGAATATTCAATTGGCCATCACCAGTAGCGATACAAATTCCTTTTTTATCTGCTCGTAGGATAGTTCCTGCTGGTTGATTATGCGGCTCATTGATAACTTCAGCCTGCCAAACTTTAATTAACTGCTCATCTACTTCAAAGTAACTGATTGGCCACGGATTGAAGGCTCGAATACAACGTTCTATCTGCTCTGCTGGTAAGGACCAGTCAATTCTTGCTTCGTCTTTACTGAGTTTTTCTGCATAATTAGCTAACGTATCATCTTGTTTTTCTGGGGTCGCTTGGCCTGATGTGATGAGATTAAGCGTTTCTATCAGTGCATTGGGTCCAACTTCAGCCAGTTTTTCATATAAAGAAGCACTGGTATCTTGAGCCGAAATCGGCAAAATAGCTTTATGCAGCATATCACCGGTATCTAAACCAATATCCATTTGCATAATAGTCACTCCCGTTTGTGCATCTCCTGCCCAAATAGAGCGTTGGATTGGCGCTGCACCTCTCCAACGTGGAAGTAAAGACCCATGAACATTCAAGCATCCCAGACGGGGTAGATTAAGTACCGCCTCAGGTAAGATCATTCCATAGGCAACCACTATCATAATATCTGGATTTTGGTCAGCGACCCATTGCTGACTTTCTTCATTTCTGAGCGACGTAGGTTGAAAAACAGGAATTGCATTTTCTTCAGCCATTACTTTTACTGGGCTTGGAGTCAGTTTCTTCCCTCGACCAGCAGGTTTATCTTGCCGAGTTAATACCCCAACAACGTTATGATGAGTTTTTAATAAAGCAGCCAAATGTCTGGCAGCGAAATCCGGGGTTCCGGCAAAAATAATATTTAGCGGTTGTGACACGTTGCAAATTCCTGTTTGATGACTTTTACAGCTAGCGAAATTAGTTGGTTTTCGCTGTTTTAGCTCTTATACGATCAATTTTTTCTACTTTTTGGCGTATACGCTGACGCTTTAATGCTGATAAATAATCGACAAATAATTTACCCTCTAAATGATCCATTTCATGCTGAATACAAATAGCGAGGAGCCCATCGGCATCTAGTTCGAAAGATTCACCTTTCTCATTGAGTGCGCGTATTTTAACGAATTCAGCCCGAGGCACGAAGCCTCTTTGTTCTGGGATAGATAAACAGCCTTCTTCAATCCCTGTTTCGCCTGATTTTTCCAAGAGTTCAGGATTGATCAGAACCAGTCGTTGGTCGCGTGACTCTGAAACGTCAATTACAATGATACGCTGATGAATATCAACCTGTGTTGCGGCTAAACCGATGCCTTCTTCATCGTACATTGTTTCAAACATATCATTAACGATACGTTGGATTTCGGCATCAACTTTTTCAACCGGCTTGGCGACGGTGCGTAGGCGCTCGTCTGGATAATGTAATATATGTAATACTGACATAAATAATTTCGAACTGTATCCAAAATGTGAATGGGAATTAATGCCTATTCTAGACATTTCTCGGTTAGATTGACAGTATTGGTTATGATTTGTGCAAATCATAACTATACCCTCTAAATATCAAACAGTAAGAACTGTTTCTAGATGGTATTAATTGCTGAAAATGGCTATTAATGACTATCCTTTATAATAAGCTTAACGCAAGGTGAGCCGTTATCACTATATTTTATAGAGAATGATTCTTTTAGGGTAATTCCACCTACTGCGTCAGGATGACACTATGGATGTCTTGGAAATATGGCTACGAATGATGATGGTAAGCCGCTTACCATCGTTACAAGCACTAAAAGTGATTAATAGATTAATGATAGTAAAGAAAATTAATCACGCTAGCTTACTACAAGCTGGGCTTAATGAAAAACAAAGCTTACAGTATCTTCATCGCTCTGAAAAACAAATAACGAGCATATTTAAGTGGTTAGAAGACTGTCAGCACCATCTCCTCACGCTTGCTGATCCTAAATATCCATTTTTATTGAAGCAAATTCATCATCCTCCTCTTGTTTTGTTTGTTATGGGAAATATTGAGGTTCTTTCTACAGAGCAGGTAGCCTTGATTGGTAGTCGTAATGCAACTCATTATGGTATTTTTTGGGCCAAGAAATTTGTACGCACTTTTGTTGAACATAACCTTACCATTACCAGTGGTCTAGCTTTAGGTATTGATAGTATTGGTCATAAAATCGCATTAGAAAATAATGGTAAAACAATCGCCGTATTTGGGAGCGGTCTAGATTATATTTATCCTAAGCAGCATCAAGCGTTGGCGGAGCAGATTACTCAGCAAGGAGCCTTAGTTTCAGAATATGCACCAGATACACCACCATTAGCCAAAAACTTTCCTCGGCGTAATCGAATTATTAGCGGATTGAGTCGAGCTGTAGTGGTGATTGAAGCGAGTATGCTCAGTGGCTCATTAATTACGGCGAGATATGCCCTTGAACAAAATAGAGATCTTTTTACCCTTCCGGGGGCATTAGGCAATGAGCATTATCAAGGAAATCATTGGTTAATTCAGCAAGGTGCTTATCTTATGACGGATCCACAAGATCTACTTACGCATTTACAAAGTGAGTTGCAGTGGTTAATGCCGGAGCCATTATTTAATTCTGAGCCGCCATTAAATACGATATCGTCGTTAAATATGCCAGAGGCTGATATCATAGCTAGTGGCTTGATACATTTTATTGATTATCAGGTAACGGCAATAGACAGCATTGCCCAGCGTGCACAACAATCTGTCTCCGTCATATTACCGCAATTAATGGAACTCGAATTGGCCGGAAAAATTATTTCTGTTGCTGGTGGTTATATAAAGATTAATTGAATAATAAAGAGAGGATTATGTCGACACAATTGCCTTTTGCTACCGAGGGCGTAGAGCACTGCCCCGAATGCCATGCTAAATTGGTTATTCGTAATGGCCAACATGGTCCTTTTTTGGCGTGTTCAGCCTATCCCGAATGTCAATATACACGGCCTTTACGTCCAATCAATGATAGTCATATTATTAAAGTATTAGAGGGGCAAATCTGCCCGGCTTGTGGCCATGAGTTAGTTCTTAGGCAAGGGCGTTTTGGTATGTTTATCGGGTGTAGCCATTATCCTGAGTGTGAGCATACGGAATTGATCGATAAGCCGGATGAGACATCAGTCATCTGCCCTCAATGTAAAAAAGGGCATTTATTACAGCGTAAATCGAGATTTGGTAAGACATTTTATGCGTGTGATAGCTATCCTGAATGTCAGTTTATTATTAATAATAAACCGATATCTGGCGAGTGTATATTCTGCCAATATCCATTATTAATGGAAAAGAGAACCGCGCAGGGAGTAAAATTGTTTTGTGCCAGTAAACGTTGTGGTAAACCACAAAAAGATAATGAGTAAAACTATGACAAATCATGTAGCACCTGCAATAGATAAAATAATAGAACAATTAAATAATAGCCAAGTAATAGCGTATCCGACTGAAGCTGTGTTTGGTCTCGGTTGTGATCCGGATAATGAACAGGCGATCAACTCGCTTTTAGTTTTAAAAAATCGTTCATGGGAAAAAGGATTGATTCTAATTGCTGACAATTATGAACAACTTAGAAATTATATTGACGATAGCAAACTTAGTGAGCAGCAAAAGAATACGATGTTAGCTTCATGGCCAGGGCCAGTAACGTGGGTTGTGCCAGCTAAACTAACGACTTCAAAATTATTGACTGGAAAATTTGATACTTTAGCGATTCGCGTTACAGACCACCCATTAGTAAAAGAATTATGTCGCTCTTATGGTAAACCTTTGGTTTCGACTAGTGCAAATTTAAGTGGTTTAGAGCCTTGCCGTAATTATGATGAAGTCCTTGCACAATTTAAAGATTCGATTCCCATTTTAGAGGGGATTGTTGGCGGGCGACAGAATCCATCCGAAATACGCGATGTGCAAACCGGACAATTATATAGAAAAGGATAAGTTGTTATGGGTAATTTTGCGGTGTTTGGTAATCCTATCAATCATAGTAAATCTCCTTTTATTCATCAGCTATTTGCACAGCAAACAGGGTTATCTCATCAATATGGCGCGGTATTGGCGCCAATAGATGAGTTTGAGTCATGCTTAGCTATGTTTTTTATGGAAGGTGGTAAAGGGGCTAACATTACGCTTCCTTTTAAACAACGTGCTTATGTAGCTATGAATGAATTAACTGAGCGCGCACAAATTTGTGGGGCTGTAAATACCGTAATGCGGCTCGATGGTGAACGTTTGCTGGGAGATAATACTGATGGGGTGGGTTTATTGCTAGATTTACAACGCCTCAATTTTATTCATAAAAATAGTAATATCTTATTAATTGGCGCAGGTGGGGCGGCACGGGGTGCATTATTACCTTTGCTAGAATATGGGTGCCGTATCACACTGACAAATAGGACATTAAATAAAGCGGAGCAATTAGCTGCGGAATTCTATTCTATCGGTAATATAACCGCTCAATCAATTGAAAAACTAATTGAGCCGAAATTTGATTTAATTATTAATGCCACATCGTCGGGTATTAATGGTGATATACCTACACTTAATCCGAATGTATTAACCTCTAAAGTTGCTTGCTATGACATGTTTTATCAATCAGGATTAACGCCTTTTCTATCATTCGTTACTGAGCATCAGGTACAGCAAATATCTGATGGTTTAGGTATGCTGGTGGGGCAAGCTGCTTTCTCGTTCAAATTGTGGCACGGTATTTTGCCTGAAATCGACCCCGTATTATTGGCATTAAAGAAAGAGATTAATCGATGAATCAGGCAATACAATTTCCAGACAGTGAATATTGGGATAGTTCGGCGCGCAAGATAATTTTTCCTGTGCTGGTCAATGGAAGGGTTGCTGATTGTGTTATTACTGAAGAGCAACTGTATTCACGATTTGGTCATGATATCGATGCGCTTTCTGTATTCACTCATCATCGTTGGGATATTGAAGAAGAGTTTGAGGCCTTGATAAAACAAGGCCATGAAGATGAATTGGGTAATTACTTACTACAATCATCATCGCAAAGATAATTATCTTTCCAGCCAACGTAGTTATTTGATGACGATTTCAGATGTTCTTTTTCGGCGTCGGTTAAAGGTCTAATAGCTTTGGCTGGGCTGCCTAAATAAAGGAATCCACTCGGTAGGTATTTTCCTTGAGCGACTAAACTACCCGCACCAATAATAACATCGTCTTCAATAATCGCATTATCCAGAATAATGGATCCCATTCCAACGAGTACGCGGTTACCAATACGGCAGCCGTGTAACATAACTTTATGACCGACAGTAACGTCTTCGCCAATAATTAATGGATTGCCTTCAGGATTATTAGCAGATTTATGAGTGGTATGGAGAACCGAGCCATCTTGAATATTAGTTCTAGCACCTATGGATATATGATTTACATCACCCCGCAGCACGCTTAAAGGCCAAATACTGACATGTTCCGATAAACGTACATCGCCAATAATAATAGCCGATGGATCAATCATTACGTTTTCAGCAATAGAAGGCATGATACCCATATAAGAACGCAGATTACTTTTCATCATAGTTATAGTATCGATATATAAAATAAAGTGGATAGAAAAAGATTAGCAGATAAAAGAAACGAAATCGTGATTAAACAGAGAGAATATGATTTTCCTCTATATAAGCTATTAATAATATCTGTTGCAAACTTTAAGTTATTACTTCAAAACACTTAATTATTACCTTAACAGAACCAATATTGATGCAAAATACGGCATTTTGGTGAATATATATTCATTTGATAAATTATTTCAAAAAAACACTTGTGTAATTTTCTCAGCTCCCTATAATCCGCTGC
>NZ_LGAA01000003.1 GCF_001294465.1 Moellerella wisconsensis ATCC 35017 | reverse complement strand
AGGGGCGTAGTTCAATTGGTAGAGCACCGGTCTCCAAAACCGGGTGTTGGGAGTTCGAGTCTCTCCGCCCCTGCCAATTACCAATTAAGTAATAATAAAAGAAGTATCATATTGATAGCCCGGCTACTTTAGTCGGGTTTTTCTTTATCTAAATTTCGTTTGTTCTCATGATTTTTCCCCGTTTTTTCCTCTTATAAATATTACTAATCTTTTTGTTTACCATACAGAAAATAAATTCCTCCTCATTTCTTCTATGATCCCAATATTTATTCCAACACATAAATATATGTATAGATTATTTTCATGCTTAAAGATAATAAGATATTTTTTTAAATAATTTTTAGTGATTATGAAATAACTATTTGAAATTAAAATAAAAAATAAGATAAAACTATATTTTAATAGATTATCCCTATGATTTGTTAAAAATAAATTGAGAGTTACTGATTGATTTGAAATTAAAATTTCAGTAATAAACCGATCCAAACTAGATATAAAAATACCTAGTTTTATTCGGAGATCTTTATCGATTAGGGTCGATATTATCTATTTGTAGTATTGAATTTCTAGTACTTAGATAGGATACGTACCGGTCATCGAAGAGTAGTTAAAATTATTATCAAGTACCTTCATCCTCATGATGTAATAAAGCATGTTTAATCGGTGTTTTAAGTAATTGATTAATTAATGCTTGCTGATCATTTTTTTGCAGCCAAATTGCATACAGAGGCTTTGTAATTACAGATTCTGAGGCTGTTTTAATGTTAGGGTAGTCAGAAGCCCAATGTGACGGTAAAAATGCCGCAGAAAGCGTTACAGAAAGTAATTGGCGTGCTATATGAGCTGATGTAGTGATCATCACCGGAGATGAATCAGCAGAGAGCAAAGGTTGATTTTGGGGATTGAAATCTGCGCCCCATTCTAGCTTGATATAGTTATATTGAGTGAGAGCTAAATGTTTTTGCGAAGTCATTAGCTGCAACGAGATAGAACCAATTATTGTACTCTGAAATTCGTCCATTTTTGGAGGCTCTGTTGCTATCAACAAATCTAATTCTCGAGAATGGATTTGTTTGACTAACGATTGACGAGTCGATACTCGTGATTCTAATCGTAGTTCATCATGTTGTTGATATAAGTCTTGAATCCAATCCGTTAAATATCCTTCCCACAATGATGCGGTCGCTCCAATTGACAATTCAGTATGCTGCGAAGCATGGGTAATTTCTTTTTTAGCTTGCAGCCAAGTATTCATCAATGATTCAGCATAGGGTACTAATCGCTCACCCGCAGCAGTAAGACGAATATTATTACGATGTCGAGTAAACAAATTTGTGCCAAGTTGAGTCTCTAGCTGACGTATTCTAAAACTTACTGCAGACTGTGTCAGATAGAGTGATTCCGCGGCTCTTCCGAAGTGGCGCGTTTTACTGACCTCCAAAAATGTTCTAAGTAACTCGGTATCCACATGCATCTCCAATTTTTTTTGTCGTGAGGATTTAAATGTTTTGTTTTACAGAATGCTAATGCTATCTAATACTCCGCGCCATAAAGCGTTTGACAGTAGAAATTAGGAGTGTGCCAGATGGCAGAAAGCTTTATCACGACTAATCGTTTTTTTGATACTAAACATTATCCTCGTGGCTTTTCTCGTCATGGTGATTTCACCATCAAAGAGGCTCAATTATTAGAGCGTTATGGTCAGGCTTTTAACGAGCTTGATGCAGGTAAACGTGAACCACAAACAGAAGAAGAGAAGCTCTTCGTCTCTGCTTGTCGTGGTGAACGTGAGCCCACTACCCTTGAAGAGAAAGTGTGGGCAAAATACGTTTCACGTATTCGTCGCCCTAAACGCTTTCATACTTTATCTGGTGGAAAACCTCAGATTGATCCATCGGAAGACTATACAGATACAGATGATTAATATCATCTAGATCTGCGAGAAAAGGGGCTTCGGCTCCTTTTCTTTTCATTTGTTAGCCTTATTTGAATCGTAAAGTAGCCAAATGATGGTTTGTATTAAAATTCCCTCAAGTAAGACCATTACTTTTAACTTTTCTGTTGTTTCCCTTATATTTTCTAACTTACTTGTTGTTGTAAATGTAGCAGAAGTCTATCCATCGCTCGGTAACTTAATGCTTCGAGTAAATGCGATTTTTCAATATTTTTCTCTTCATTAAGATCGGCGATAGTGCGCGAGACCCGAAGAATTTTATGCCAAGCCCTAATGGATAACCCCAGTTTATTTAGTGCAGATTCAAGAAAAAAAGCATCCTCCGGTTTTAATCGACATAAATTACTGGTTTCTTTGCCACTCAGGAGCCCGTTAATTTTTCCTCCCCGTGCAATTTGCTTGATTCGAGCCGCGGCTACCCGCTGTTTTATCGTACTGCTACTTTCAGTAGTAATATTCGTCTGGCTAAGTGTGCCTAGAGGTAGCAATGGGATTTCAATCGAGAGATCAAATCGGTCGATGAAAGGGCCTGAAATACGTGATAGATAGCGTAACATTTGTGTTGGGGTACTGCGTTGATAATTTCCTTCATAATATCCAGTCGGGCTGGGATTAAGCGCAGCGATGAGCTGAAATTTTGCCGGGAAAGTAACTTTAGCTTTTGCTCTGGAAATAATTATTTCATGTGACTCTAAGGGTTCTCTTAATGAATCTAATATTTTTCTTTGGAATTCAGGAAGCTCATCTAAAAACAGAATTCCATGATGCGCCAGAGAAATCTCGCCTGGTTTCGGTAAGCTGCCGCCACCGATAATGGCGGCTATTGAGGCACTATGGTGAGGTGAACGAAAGGGTCTATCTGGCCATTCATTGCTAGCAAGCGATACTCGTCCATTCAAGTTATGTATCGCTGTAACTTCTAATGCTTCCTGTGGAGTTAATGGTGGCAGTAATGAAATTAATCGGCTCGCTAGCATAGTTTTTCCTGTACCCGGCGGACCAAGTAGCAGTAAGTTATGCCCTCCAGCGGCGCTAATTTCTAATACTCGTTTGCCTTGCTCTTGGCCGATAATTTCGCTGACATCATCATATTGATTCTGGGTACTGGCGGGATTTTTTAATAATATATTGCCGCTTAGTGCATGGTTATCAGCTAAAAAATAGCAAATATCAAGTAAGTGTTCGGCGAAATACGCGGAGTTATCCGGTAATAAATTTAATTCAGCTTTGTTATCGACAGATAAAATCAAAATTCTATTCTTGATGATGGCCGCTTGAGTCGCAATAATCGCACCTGAAATATGGCGTAAACATCCAGAAAGAGCTAACTCGCCTAAGAATTCAAATTCATTCAGTCTAGTGGTTGGGATCTGTTCTGAGGCAGCCAGGATAGCAATAGCTATAGCCAAGTCATAGCGTCCGCTCTCTTTGGGTAAATCAGCTGGGGCTAGATTTATAGTTATTTTTTTTACTGGATATTGAAATCCACTATTGATGAGTGCGCTACGTACTCTGTCTCTGGATTCTTTAACTGCGGTTTCAGGCAGTCCTACCATAGTTAATCCGGGTAAGCCATTACTGATATGCGCTTCGACAGTGACTGCCGGGGCATTCATGCCGATTGAGGCTCGAGTATAAATAACAGCTAGCGACATAATATCTCCCTTTGGGTGTAAGCATAGATTAGTGGAGAAAATAGAATTGATGGCTAATATTGCTGGAAAGCGTAGCTATACTCGAAAATATTTAATATTTATGCCGGATCGAATAATTATGTCTTCGACGCGGCTCACAATTAATAATAACCAAGTTATATTTTTCTTGAATTAAAATTAATCACTGTAATTAACTAATATTTAATGACTGGAGATTTAGATTAAAATAATAACGGATTAATAATAATAGCGTTATTACATTGTTATGACGTGTTTTATTGGTTTATATCTCTAGTAAATAGCTTGTTTGGTAGGTCATTATTTTATTTTTCTTCTATCCTGTTGATTTTAAATAAACAAAACATTATGAAATGAAAAAAATAAAATAAAAGTTGTCAAAATATTTTTAAAATGATAACTCTTAAGTTATACAGAATCACATTGAATAGAAGATTATGAACGCATTTGTCCAAGTTATTAGCCTAATTATACTAAGCGTGGTGGTGATTATTATCCCACCGTGCGGGGCTGCACTTGGACGAAGAACGGCTTAAAGATTAGCCAGATCTCACAAGAACCCCGCACCGAAAGGCGCGGGTTTTTTTTTGCGTAAATATCGAAAAATTAAAATGTGTGGTCGTAAAAATAATTAATGCAAATAAAACGATAAAAAACGACAGGAGAAGGGCATGAACGGGGCACAGTGGTTGGTTCAAGCGTTGCGAACACAAGGAGTTGATACCGTATTCGGTTATCCCGGCGGTGCAATTATGCCAGTATATGATGCTCTGTATGATAGTGGACTTGAACATCTGTTATGTCGACATGAGCAGGGTGCGGTCATGGCAGCAATTGGTTATGCACGTGCCAGTGGCCGTACTGGAGTCTGTATTGCAACATCGGGACCGGGAGCAACGAATTTGATTACTGGCCTAGCTGATGCATTACTCGATTCCGTCCCTGTTGTAGCCATCACCGGGCAAGTTGCCTCAGATCTTATAGGAACGGATGCTTTTCAAGAAATTGATGTCTTAGGTTTATCCCTCGCTTGTACTAAACACAGTTTTTTAGTCGAATCTATTGATGACCTTCCTCGTATCGTTGCAGAAGCTTTTATCATTGCTAATAGTGGTCGTCCTGGCCCTGTATTGATTGATATTCCTAAAGATATTCAGTTGCAACAAGCTGAGTTATCAGCTTATTTAATGCCTGTAGATGAAGAGTTTGTCACTCCTGTAGTCGCGTTAGAACAGGCTAAGTTATTATTGCAACAAGCCAGTAAACCTATTTTCTATGTTGGTGGTGGTGTGGGCATGTCGCATGCCGTTGAGCAATTTAGGGCGTTAGCTGAATTTACCGGGATTCCGATTGTTTCGACGCTTAAAGGTTTAGGCGCAGCTGAACGTTCATCGCCTTATTATTTAGGTATGTTGGGCATGCACGGCACAAAAGCCGCTAATTTTGCGGTTCAGCGCAGTGATTTACTCATTGCGGTAGGTGCACGTTTTGATGATCGTGTAACAGGGAAATTAAATACTTTTGCTCCCAATGCTAAAGTTATTCATATCGATATCGATCATGCCGAGTTAGATAAATTACGCCAGACACATGTTTCTTTATGTGGAGACGCTAAAGCGTTATTACCAGAACTGATGATGCCGCTGGATATTTCTGCGTGGCAGCAAGAGGTCACACAACTGAAAACTGAATTTTTTTGGCGTTATGATCATCAAGGGGAAGCTATTTATGCCCCCTTGTTATTAAAGCAATTATCAGAGAAAAAACCACATAATACCGTGATCACGACAGATGTTGGTCAGCATCAAATGTGGTCGGCTCAGCATCTGAGTTTTGAAGCGCCAGAAAATTTTATTACGTCTAGCGGTTTAGGCACCATGGGATTTGGTATTCCTGCAGCTATCGGCGCGCAAATTGCTCGGCCACAAGATACCGTAATCTGTGTTTCTGGCGATGGCTCTTTTATGATGAATGTGCAGGAATTAGGTACTATCAAACGTAAAAAATTACCTGTTAAAATTTTATTATTAGATAACCAGCGCTTAGGGATGGTACGTCAGTGGCAAGAACTGTTTTTTGAACAACGTTATAGCGAAACAATTCTTACCGATAATCCAGATTTTATTACTTTAGCTTCTGCGTTCGAGATCCCCGGCCGTCGTATTACAACAAAATCTGAAGTTGCTGCCGCGTTAGATGAACTACTGAATAGTGAAGGCCCGTATTTATTGCAGGTATCAATAAATGAATTAGAAAACGTTTGGCCATTGGTTCCACCAGGGGCAAGCAATGAAAAAATGATGGAGAAACCCTAATGATGCAACATCAACTCGCCATTCAAGCGCGTTTCCGTCCCGAGGTTTTAGAGCGTATATTACGCGTTACTCGTCATCGTGGATTTCATATCTGCTCCATGAATATGGACCAAACGCTAGACGGCAATAATGTTAATATCGAGCTGACAGTAAATAGCCAGCGTCCATTGGCGTTACTTTATGCTCAATTAACCAAGTTATCTGATGTTTCCGGTGTTGAAATCCGTGAACAAGAATCACGACTATTACGCACACAAAGTGCTATGTAAGGAAAGGAAGACAAAAATGACAAAGAAAGCTGACTATATTTGGTTTAATGGCGAAATGACCCCTTGGGCTGAGGCGAAAGTGCACGTAATGTCTCATGCATTACATTATGGAACCTCGGTGTTCGAAGGTGTCCGTTGCTATGACTCGCATAAAGGCCCGGTCGTTTTTCGTCATCGTGAGCATATGCAGCGTTTGCAGGATTCTGCAAAAATCTATCGTATGCCGGTCAGCTATAGCGTTGACGAACTGATGGAAGCGTGTCGCGAAACTCTGCGTAAAAATAATTTAGTTAGCGCCTACATTCGTCCTTTAGTCTTTATCGGTGATGTGGGTATGGGGGTGAATCCGCCAGATGGCTACAACACAGATGTCATTATCGCTGCATTCCCTTGGGGGGCTTATTTAGGCGAAGAAGCGCTGGATCAAGGTATCGATGCGATGGTTTCTTCATGGAATCGTGCGGCAGCGAATACTATCCCTACAGCAGCCAAGGCTGGGGGAAATTATCTATCTTCTTTATTGGTGGGCAGTGAAGCGCGTCGTCATGGCTATCAAGAAGGTATTGCTCTGGATGTCAGCGGTTATCTTTCTGAAGGCGCAGGCGAAAATATTTTTGAAGTTAAAAATGGTATTTTATTTACCCCTCCGTTTACCTCAGCTGCACTGCCCGGTATTACCCGTGATGCGATTATTACATTAGCCAAAGATATGGGTATTGAAGTCCGTGAGCAAACATTGTCTCGCGAATCATTGTATCTGGCTGATGAAGTCTTTATGACCGGTACCGCGGCTGAAATTACACCGGTACGCAGTGTCGATGGAATTCAAGTGGGCATTGGTCGCTGTGGCCCAATAACTAAAAAAGTTCAGCAAGCATTCTTTGGCTTATTCAATGGTCAGACAGAAGACAAATGGGGCTGGTTAGATCCAGTCAACCCACAATAAAAAATTTTATATCTTACAGGCGGTCGTTCCCCGCCTGTTGCTAAACACAGGAGTGAAAACAATGCCTAAATACCGTTCCGCCACCACAACTCATGGCCGTAATATGGCGGGTGCCCGAGCATTATGGCGCGCGACAGGCATGACTGATGACGATTTTGGCAAACCGATTATTGCCGTTGTTAATTCATTTACTCAGTTTGTACCCGGACATGTTCATCTGCGTGATTTAGGCAAATTAGTGGCTGAGCAAATTGAAGCCTCTGGCGGAGTCGCAAAAGAATTCAATACGATTGCTGTTGATGATGGTATCGCGATGGGGCATGGCGGTATGTTGTACTCGCTGCCTTCCCGTGAATTAATTGCTGATTCGGTTGAATATATGGTGAATGCGCATTGCGCCGATGCCATGGTGTGTATTTCTAATTGCGATAAGATAACCCCAGGCATGTTGATGGCTTCGTTGCGTCTAAATATTCCGGTCATCTTTGTTTCTGGCGGTCCGATGGAAGCCGGAAAAACTAAGTTATCCGATCAAATTATTAAACTTGATTTAGTCGATGCGATGATCCAAGGGGCTAATCCAAATGTAAGTGATGCAGAGAGCGATCAAATTGAACGTTCTGCGTGTCCAACTTGCGGTTCGTGCTCGGGGATGTTTACGGCTAATTCGATGAATTGTTTAACCGAAGCGTTAGGTTTATCTCAGCCGGGTAATGGTTCGTTATTAGCAACTCATAGTGATCGCGAACAATTGTTTTTAAATGCGGGTAAGCGCATCGTCGAATTAACTAAACGTTATTATGAGCAAGATGATGAGAGTGCGTTGCCTCGTAATATTGCCTGTAAAGCGGCATTTGAAAATGCGATGACGCTAGATATCGCGATGGGTGGCTCAACAAATACTGTGCTGCATTTATTGGCCGCCGCGCAAGAAGGCGATGTCGATTTTACCATGGAAGATATCGATCGCTTGTCACGAAAAGTTCCTCATTTATGTAAAGTCGCACCAAGTACACCGAAATATCATATGGAAGATGTTCACCGTGCTGGTGGAGTTATGGGAATTTTAGGTGAATTATATCGAGCCAATTTATTAGCGCCAGAGGTTAAAAATATTCTGGGGTTAAATTTAGCTGACACATTAGCGCAATACGATGTCATGTTGACTCAAGATGAGTCGGTTAAACAGATGTTTTCAGCCGGCCCAGCAGGGATCCGTACGACCAAAGCATTTTCACAGAGCTGTCGTTGGCCATCTCTCGATACTGACCGTGAAAATGGATGTATCAGAAGTCTGGAGCACGCCTACAGTTTAGAAGGTGGTTTAGCCATATTAGCGGGTAACGTAGCGGAAGATGGTTGCATTGTAAAAACCGCCGGTGTTGATGAAGGCAGTTTAGTGTTCCGTGGACCGGCTAAAGTTTATGAAAGCCAAGATGATGCAGTTGAAGCAATTCTCGGCGGTAACGTTGTGGCAGGGGATGTCGTCGTGATCCGCTATGAGGGGCCAAAAGGTGGTCCGGGAATGCAGGAAATGCTCTACCCAACGTCTTATTTAAAATCTATGGGTCTGGGTAAAGTTTGCGCTTTAATTACCGATGGTCGATTCTCGGGCGGAAGCTCCGGTTTATCAATTGGTCATATTTCGCCAGAAGCTGCGAGCGGTGGAGTGATTGCGCTGGTGGAAGATGGCGATATTATTGATATTGATATCCCACGCCGTAGTATTTCGTTAGTTGTCGATGACGCAGTATTAGCAGAGAGAACGCAAGCTGAGCTTGCTCGCGGTGAACAGGCATATACACCGAAAAATCGCCAGCGTCAGGTTTCGTTTGCATTACGGGCTTATGCTTCTCTCGCCACCAGTGCGGATAAAGGTGCTGTGCGTGATAAATCCAAATTAGGGGGTTGATAATGGCCTCTACTAAATTGTTAACGGCGGCGCCTTCGAGCGCTGATTATCTGAAAGCCGCGCTCAGTGCACCGGTTTATGATGTTGCACAGGTGACACCATTGGAAGAAATGGGCAAAGTATCTGCCCGTTTTGATAATACAATTTTAGTCAAACGTGAAGATCGTCAGCCAGTGCATAGCTTCAAGCTACGTGGTGCTTATGCAATGATCAGCGGATTAAACGAAGAGCAGAAAGCACGTGGAGTGGTTACTGCATCAGCGGGTAACCATGCGCAAGGCGTCGCATTATCGGCGAGCCGCGTTGGTGTAAAAGCGCTGATTGTGATGCCGGTAGCGACGGCGGATATCAAAGTGGATGCAGTGCGTAGTTTTGGCGGAGAAGCCTTGTTGTATGGGGCAAATTTTGATGAAGCTAAAGCGAAGGCCATTGAATTATCTGAGCAGCATGGCTATACCTTTGTACCTCCGTTTGATCATCCCGCAGTGATAGCCGGTCAAGCCACTATTGCGCTGGAGCTATTACAGCAAGATGAAAAACTCGATCGGATTTTTATTCCAGTTGGCGGAGGTGGACTGATTGCTGGCGTCGCGGTATTAATCAAACAATTAATGCCAGAAACTCAAATTATTGGTGTCGAAGCCGAAGATGCCGCCTGTTTGAAAGCGGCTTTAGCGGCAGGTGAGCCAGTAAATTTAGAGCGGGTCGGATTATTTGCTGAAGGCGTCGCGGTTAAACGTATTGGTGATGAGCCTTTTCGTTTATGCCAGCAATATGTCGATGATGTTATTACGGTTGATAGCGATGCGATTTGCGCCGCACTAAAAGATATTTTTGAAGATGTTCGTGCTATTGCTGAGCCTTCGGGAGCATTAGCATTGGCAGGGCTAAAAAAATATGTGCAGCAGCATAATATTAAAGGTGAACGCCTCGCACATATTTTATCTGGCGCTAATATGAACTTTCATGGCTTACGTTATGTTTCTGAACGCTGTGAGATTGGCGAGCAGCGAGAAGCATTATTGGCAGTAACCATTCCTGAGCAAAAAGGCAGTTTTTTACGTTTTTGTCAGTTACTGGGGCATCGTGCGGTTACTGAATTTAATTACCGTTATACCGGTATTAATCCAGAAAATGCCTGTATTTTTGTCGGCGTACGCTTAAATGGTGGAGACGCTGAACGCAGTGAAATGATCGCTGAATTACAAGCAAATGGTTATGCTGTTGCTGATCTTTCTGACGATGAAATGGCTAAATTGCATGTACGCTATATGGTCGGCGGACGCCCATCTAAGCCACTGCAAGAACGTTTATTTAGTTTTGAGTTTCCTGAATCGCCGGGTGCATTGCTGAAGTTCTTACAAACCTTGGGCACATATTGGAATATTACTTTATTTCATTACCGTAGCCATGGCACCGATTATGGCCGTGTGTTGGCGGCTTTTGAATTATCTAGCCAAGAAGTACGCTTTGATCGTCATTTAAAAGATTTGGGGTATGAATATCATGATGAAACTGGAAATCCATCTTTCCAGTTTTTCTTAGCTCCGCAAGATAACTCTCAAGCCCTAGATTGAGCGTTCGGGCAGTAACTGCCAAAATGCACGGATTAGCGGCTCACTTAGGCGTTTGCTTAATACACAAACGCCTAATTCAAACGGTTCCACAAGCGAAATATTCTCTAGTTGAGAAATCCGGCTACGGACTGGTTCGGGGCTATTTTCAACCACTACACTCGGGATGAGTGCAATTCCGCAGCCTAATGCCACCATCGAAACAATCGCCTCATGACCCGAAACCGTAGCATAAATCAACGGATTATGGATCTGATGGCGACGAAACCAGCGCTCAATACGCTGACGAGAAGGTCCGTGCTCGGGTAAAATAAATGGAACTTGTGACCAATCCGGTTGCGGATTATCAGTGACCATGGAGCGTACGGCGCAAGCCAGTGCTGGAGCTATCAATACTAAAGGGATCTCTCCTATTTTTTTGAACCGTACGTTATTCGGTAATTTTTCTGGTTTTCCGGCAATCCCTAAATCAGCGTCGTTAGTTGCTACTTTATCGACGGCATCTGCAGCATCTCCGGTTGTGAGCTTGATCTCAACTAGTGGGTTTTGTGCTCGGAACTGATCAATAATTTGTGGCAGATGGCTATAGGCGGCGGTAACTGAACAGAATAAGCACAATTCTCCAGTAAGCGATGGGCTATTTTGATTTAGCCCATGCTGCAATTGTTGATATTGCAATAATGTTTGTTGCGCAAATTGCTTTAGCTGTTCACCGGCATCAGTCAGTTTTACGGTGCGATTATCACGCACAAATAGCCCGTGACCGAGTTGTTCTTCGAGCCGTTGTATTTGGCGTGAAAGCGTCGACGGACTGACATGCATTGCTTTAGCCGTACGTCCAAAATGGCAGCTTTCAGCTAAATGAAGAAATAATTTCAGGTCACGAATGTCGATAATTGCCTCCGAATAAACAGATAATAACGCATTGCAAAAAATGCAATGCTGTATTGTTAATATATCAATTTAAGCAATGCATATCATCGCATATAGTAAATATATAAATTAATCACCTTACATTAGATGAGGCAAATAGACGGAAAAAACCGTCTGATGCTAAACACAACAGAACAATGGAGTCTGACCCATGGCGAATTATTTTAATACATTGAATTTACGTCAGCAGTTATCTCAATTAGGCAAATGCCGTTTTATGGCGCGTGAAGAGTTTGCTGATGAAGCAGGGTATTTAAAAGGGAAGAAAATCGTCATTGTGGGTTGTGGTGCACAAGGTTTAAACCAAGGCCTGAATATGCGTGATTCAGGTCTAGATATCGCTTATGCCTTGCGCAAAGAAGCAATTGCTGAAAAACGTGCCTCATGGCGTAAAGCGACCGAGAACGGCTTTAAAGTTGGCACTTATGAAGAATTAATCCCAGAAGCAGATTTGGTGGTTAACTTAACCCCAGACAAACAGCATTCAGCGGTGGTACAAGCGGTTCAACCGTTAATGAAAAAAGGCGCTGCGCTGGGCTATTCGCATGGTTTTAATATTGTTGAGGTCGGCGAACAAATTCGCAAAGATATCACCGTTGTGATGGTCGCACCAAAATGCCCGGGCACCGAAGTTCGTGAAGAGTATAAGCGTGGATTTGGCGTACCAACATTGATTGCTGTTCATCCTGAAAATGATGCGAAAGGCGAAGGTATGGCGATTGCTAAAGCATGGGCAGCCGCAACAGGCGGGCATCGTGCTGGTGTACTTGAATCATCATTTGTGGCTGAAGTTAAATCTGACTTGATGGGTGAGCAAACTATTTTGTGCGGTATGTTGCAAGCCGGTTCATTGCTGTGTTACGACAAAATGGTGGCAGACGGTGTGGAACCAGGCTATGCCGGTAAATTAATTCAGTTTGGGTGGGAAACTACCACTGAAGCCTTAAAACAAGGTGGTATCACTCTGATGATGGATCGCTTATCTAATCCGGCGAAGCAACGTGCATTTGCACTGTCAGAGCAATTAAAAACCATTATGGCGCCTCTGTTCCAGAAACATATGGATGATATTATTTCTGGTGAATTCTCATCAACGATGATGGC
The DNA here is from genome assembly GCF_001294465.1 of Moellerella wisconsensis ATCC 35017. Taxonomy (GTDB): domain Bacteria; phylum Pseudomonadota; class Gammaproteobacteria; order Enterobacterales; family Enterobacteriaceae; genus Moellerella; species Moellerella wisconsensis. The sequence continues at coordinate 265,881 of NZ_LGAA01000003.1, read as the reverse complement.
TGACTGGGCGAATGATGATAAAAATCTACTGACTTGGCGAGAAGAGACCGGCAAATCCGCTTTTGAAAATTATCCAGAATATGACGCGAAAATCAAAGAGCAAGAATACTTTGATTATGGTGTGCTGATGATAGCGATGGTTAAAGCCGGAGTTGAATTAGCATTTGAAACTATGCTGGATGCAGGGATCATTGCTGAATCAGCCTATTACGAATCTCTGCATGAATTGCCATTAATCGCCAATACTATTGCGCGTAAACGTCTGTATGAGATGAACGTGGTTATTTCTGATACTGCGGAGTACGGTAACTATTTGTTCTCATTTGCGGCCGTGCCGTTACTGAAAGAATTTATGACCACATTGCAGCCGGGTGATTTGGCGCAGGCCGTTGCAGATAATGGAACGGATAATGCCCAATTACGCGATATTAATGAAGCTATTCGTAATCATCCAATTGAAAAAATCGGTAAAACTCTGCGCGGTTATATGAAAGATATGCAACGTATTGCCGTAGGAGGTTAATTTTACGGTTAATAGTTTACGGCTAATAAATAGTTCTGTGATAATTATTTAACGATGAAGCGGTATCGTTAATAAAGTCATCAGCGGGCTCATAGATTATGGGCCCGTTTTTATTCTATTTTTATGGTGTTTTTATTATAGATAAGCGCGATAGATTAAGCGCGAATGACAGTTCAAACAGATTAAAATAAAATCAATATCCTCAATATTCTCGGCTCATTACCGTGCCCGCTTTCTGCTACAATCCTAAGTTATTTCTCTCTGTTCAAATCAAGAGTTTATTAATAAGGCGATGCGATAAGGTTATGCGATTAAATCCCAGTCAGCAGCATGCTGTTGAATATGTTGAAGGTCCTTGTTTAGTGCTTGCTGGCGCAGGCTCCGGTAAAACGCGAGTTATTACCAATAAAATTGCTTATCTTATTCGGCAATGTGGATATCAACCTCGTCAGATTGCCGCGGTGACCTTTACCAATAAAGCCGCGCGTGAAATGAAAGAGCGTGTGGCACAGACTTTGGGGAAAAAAGAAGCTCGTGGATTGATCATCTCAACATTTCATACCTTGGGGTTAGAAATTATCAAGCGCGAATATAAGGCGCTAGGGATCAAGGCTAACTTCTCATTGTTTGACGATCAAGATCAGATGGCGTTACTTAAGCAGCTTACGCTTGATTTACTCGAAGAAGATAAAGACTTATTAAAGCAATTGATCTCGACGATTTCAAATTGGAAAAACGATCTTCTTTCTCCACAGGAAGCGATGGCGCGAGCTCTCAATGAGCGTGAGCAGCATTTTGCAGAATGTTATCGCCGCTATGAACTGCATTTGAAGAGCTGCAATGTATTGGATTTTGATGATTTAATTGCTAAACCCACGCTATTATTATCCCATAACGAAGCAGTTAGAGAGCGTTGGCAGAATAAATTGCGTTATCTGCTGGTGGATGAATATCAAGATACTAATACCAGCCAATATCAATTAGTTAAGTTATTGGTTGGACGTCGTGCTCGCTTTACTGTTGTGGGTGATGACGATCAATCAATTTACTCATGGCGCGGTGCTCGACCGCAAAACTTGGTGTTACTGTCGCAGGATTTTCCGCAATTAAATGTTATTAAACTTGAGCAGAATTATCGTTCTTCTGGTCGTATTCTGAAAGCCGCTAATATTTTAATTGCGAATAATCCGCATGTTTTTGAGAAAAAACTGTTCTCTGAATTAGGCTATGGACAGCCTTTAAAAGTGATCACCGCAAATAATGAAGATCATGAAGCTGAGAGAGTGATTGGCGAATTAATTGCCCACCATTTTATCAATAAAACAGCGTATAAAGATTATGCCGTGTTGTATCGCGGGAATCATCAATCGCGTATTTTTGAAAAAATGTTAATGCAGAATAGGATACCTTACCGTATTTCTGGGGGGACATCATTTTTCTCACGCCCTGAAATTAAAGACTTATTAGCCTATTTGCGCGTTATCACCAATCCTGAGGATGACAGTGCATTTTTACGTATAGTGAACACTCCACGCCGAGAAATTGGGCCTAAAACGATTCAAAAATTAGGTGATTGGGCGAATCAAAGAAATAAAAGTTTGTATCACGCTAGTTTTGATCTGGGATTAGAACAGTCGTTGACGGGCAAGGGATTAGCATCATTACAGCATTTTTCTCGCTGGATGGCGGAAATTTCCCGCTTGGCTGAGCGAGATCCTTTAATGGCGGTACGTGATTTATTGCGCGAAATAGATTACGAAAGCTGGTTGTATGAAACGTCAACGAGTACTAAAGCGGCTGAAATGCGCATGAAAAATGTGAATCAATTATTTACTTGGATGAGTGAAATGATTGAAGGTGATGAATTAACCGAGCCAATGACATTATCTCAGGTAGTTACGCGCTTTACATTGCGGGATATGATGGAGCGTGGGGAAGAAAGCGAAGATGCTGATCAAGTTCAATTAATGACTCTACATGCTTCTAAAGGGCTTGAATTCCCTTATGTATTTTTAGTCGGTATGGAAGAAGGGCTGCTCCCTCATCAAAGCAGTATCGATGAAAATAATATTGATGAAGAACGCCGATTGGCGTATGTCGGGATTACCCGTGCGCAAAGAGAATTATTTTTTACTCATTGTCGCGAACGTCGGCAATACGGTGAATTAATCCGCCCAGAAGTGAGCCGTTTTTTATTAGAGTTACCGCAAGATGACGTTGATTGGGAAAGTGAACGAAAAGTCGTGACGCCGGAAGAACGGATGAATAAAGGTAAATCTGCGCTTGCTGATATTAAAGCTCGTTTAGGATTAAATACTAAAAAAATATAGCTTATTCATATTAAAAGTAAAAATGTTGCATCTGACGTGATCTGCCGATGCAACATTTTATTTTTTAGCTTAGATTCGCGGATTAGAGGCTGGAGTTATTGCGCTCTTCCAGAATCAGAGGCCAGTTAACATAGCTTTGCCATTGTACTTCTTGTTGCAGATTTTCCGCCCGTAAAGGGTGGGAGGCAAGCCAGTTATACGGCAATGTAATGGTTAACGACTGTGCTGAATTTACCTGTAAACGTAGTGCTGGCAAGGTATCGTCACGCCGACGACTGGCAAAAATAATCGCAAGCCGCAGAAGGCGTGATAAGTGTATTGCTTGTTGCATCGGTAACGCATTTTGCTGGCTTAGTGAGGCTAAATCGATAGCGCCACTCTGATTTTTCAACAATGAAGCTAATAATCTTTTTTGTGCTGGCGTATAACCTGGTAGATCGAGATGGGTTAGCAGATAACTTGCATGCTCTGCACTTTTACGGAAATCAACACTAAGACCAATTTCGTGTAACGCACAAGCGCTGGATAATAAATCGCGTGAGCGCTGATCGAGTCCCCAAGGTTTGGCGACCTGTAGATAAAAGTGTTCAGCCAATTGTTTAACACGATTGGCTTGCTCAATATCAACTTGAAAACGGTGCTGAATATTGCGTAATGTGCGAGCTCGGATATCTTGTTCAATCGGCAAATCTAGCATGCCGTAGACTAAACCTTCACGTAAGGCACCGCCGGCAAGTGTCATATTTTCAATATTTAGAGTTTTGAAAATTGCGATTAAAATGGATAATCCACTTGGAAACACTAATGCGCGTTCAAAGGTCAGTCCTTCAATTTCGAGTTCTTCAAGTTTACCGCAGACAATCGCTTTGCGTTTTAATTCTTGCAGCTTGGGAAGGGTAATTAATTCATCCATTCCTTGAGCTATCATAATTTCTTGAATTGCTTGGACGGTGCCCGATGCGCCGACACAGATTTGCCAGCCATGGTGTATTAACTGCTCCGCCACAGGCATGATAATTTGCTGCGCAGCAGATTCAGCTTTAGCAAAGTTATCCGCCGTTAGTGTTCGGTCGCTAAAGTAACGTTCAAGCCAAGTGACACAGCCCATCTCTAAACTAAACAGTTGAGATGCTTTGGCTCCGGTACCGGTGACTAATTCTGTACTGCCGCCACCGATATCAACGACTAGGCGCTGAGTTGGGCCACCTGTCGTATGTGCTACGCCTTGATAAATTAAGCGAGCTTCTTCTTCTCCTTGGATAACTTTGATCGTATTTCCGAGTATTTTGCTCGCTTTTTCAACGAAGATATCTGCATTTTTGGCTATTCTCAATGTTGCAGTAGCAACCACGCGCACTTGAGATGCAGGGATATCTTGTAAATGTTCTGAAAATAGTCTTAGGCACTGCCAACCGCGCTCCATTGCTTGCTCAGAAAGAACGTTATCTTTATCTAAGCCTGCGGCTAGCCTCACTTTGCGTTTTACCCGAGAAATCACCTGAATACTACCAGCAACTTCGCGAACGACAAGCATATGAAAGCTATTAGAACCCAAATCAATCGCAGCATAAAGAGAAGAAGATTTTAGCATACCGGTTACTCAGCTCGTCCGTTTACGGGGATTGCGTGGTCCATTATGGCGACGCTGCACATTATTACCTCTACGCTGTCCGTTAGGACGTGCGCGATGATGACGTTTCGGCGCGGGTAGGTCGGTTAATAATGCATCACTATTATATTTACTGACTGGAATTGAATGTTGAATATAGGTTTCAATCGCCGGTAAATTTAGTGAATATTCTTCGCAAGCCAAACTAATGGAATGACCACTTTCACCTGCGCGGCCAGTACGGCCAATACGGTGAACATAGTCTTCGCAATCGTCAGGTAAATCATAGTTAAACACATGCGTTACGGAAGGAATATGTAATCCACGAGCCGCAACATCGGTCGCAACGAGAATATCGAGGCTTCCTGCTGTAAATTGCTCCAGAATATGTAGACGTTTTTTCTGTGCTACATCTCCTGTTAATAAGCCTACGCGATGACCATCGGCGGCTAAATGTCCCCAGATTTCTTCGCAGCGGTGCTTAGTATTTGCAAAAATAATACATCTGTCAGGCCATTCTTCTTCGATTAAGGTTTGCAGAAGACGCATTTTTTCTTCATTTGAAGGATAAAATAGCTCTTCTTTAATACGATGACCGGTTTTTTGCAACGGCTCGACTTCAATGTATTCAGGAGTATTCATTTGCTCAAATGCAAGCTCACGAACACGATAAGATAATGTGGCGGAGAACAATAAGTTCATTCGCTCTGTCACTGCTGGCATCCGGCGGAATAACCAACGAATATCTTTAATAAATCCGAGGTCATACATACGGTCAGCTTCGTCAAGTACAATGACTTGAATTGCGCCAAGATCAATATAATTTTGCTTTGCGTAATCGATCAATCGGCCCGTGGTACCAATGAGAATATCAACGCCTTTTTCTAGCACTTTCAATTGCTCATCGTAGCCATCACCGCCATAAGCGAGGCCCATTTTTAGCCCAGTGTAGGCCGCTAATTCATTCGCATCAGAATAAATTTGCACGGCTAATTCACGGGTTGGCGCCATAATCAGCGCACGTGGCTGATTAGTTTTGTGTCCCTGTTTAGCTGGGTGTGTTAGCAAATAATGAAATGTCGACGCTAAAAATGCCAGCGTTTTCCCAGTACCTGTTTGCGCTTGCCCCGCAACATCTTTGCCTTCGACAGTGAAAGGCAAGGTGTACGCCTGAATCGGTGTACAATAATTGAAGCCTTTTTTATCAAGTGCTTCAATGACCTTGGGGTGTAAGGCGAAGTCGGAAAACTTCTTTTCTGTCAAGTGTGCTTTACTCATAGTATGTTAGAATATCAGTTAACTGTTGATTTACGAAAGTGTATCCTTTGAAATAAAGCATACTGCTGTAAATTAATGTTACACTAAGTCGGCACAAGATGATTCTCTGGAGTACAACATGAGCGATAAAATAATTTATATCACCGATGCAAGTTTTGAGAACGAAGTTCAAAAAGCAACTTCACCTGTATTAGTAGATTTTTGGGCAGAATGGTGTGGCCCTTGTAAAATGATCGCACCAATTCTTGATGAGATCGCTGTAGAATATACAGGCAAACTTACCATTGCAAAACTGAATATTGATGAAAACCCGGCGACCGCACCAAAATTTGGTATCCGTGGCATCCCAACTTTATTGTTATTTAAAGACGGTAATGTTGTGGCAACTAAAGTCGGCGCATTATCAAAATCTCAGTTAAAAGAGTTTTTAGATAAAAATCTGTAAGCCCGATAGTTGTTGTTATAAATATAACCGCTATTAATAATAGTGGTTATATAATAAGTAGTTATCAAATAAATGATATGAAAGATTGTTTGTTGTGTATAACTGCTCTCAGTGTTTTTCTTTCGTTTCTGATGATAATCAATCCTAATTAAGTCAATATATTTATTTGTTTAGATAAACTGGATAAATAGTTTGTTTAAATAGGCTATCAATAGATTGATCTTCAGCAACCTAAGATACAATGAGAAATGCAATGTAATTAATCGATATTGCATCACGTTTGGCGGTTTATAATTTTTGCATTATAGCCGCTAGACGTTCGCAAAGAAGCGTGATAAGTTAGCCTCACTATCTCATGTTCGTATGGCGCCTGTGTGAATGATCCTGGTTGCATCATTCTTGTCAGTCTGATTTTCTTGTTATCTGGCGCATCACTCATTGATTTTTGTTGCATTTACTGCTAAAAATTATGAGGTTTCTTGTTGTTGTCCCGATACAAATAAACGCCAGACGCCCTACACAGCTCCAGTGATTTCAATCAAACAATTCATAGTTTAATTAAATAGTGTATCTGCCTAGGTACAATACAATTTTATCTGTATCGCCTAGTATCTGATCAATACATTGTCTGTTAAGCGTTGTATGTTGTTCGATTGGTATAATCAGCATAAGAAGAGGTTGATCTGTGCTGTTAACAACCGACTGAAATATGCGACCTTGAGCTAGAATTTAGTCCTAATCTGTAAAAAAGTATTGCTAATATCGTCAGTGTTTCTAATAATACCTTGAAATTATTTTGGCTAAACACACTATTAGTTTGCATTGTTACTGTTTCGCATTGTGAACGATGAAATGAATTTGTGCTTTGTTGTTCAGCTGATAGATTACCTCGCTGTACGACCAAGTGTTTATAGATGTAAAGTGAGATGGGTAGCGATAACGTTACCTCTTATTTACGTTCATAGTTCGAGAATCACCCCGAGTTAAAGAACCCACCATTATGAATCTTACCGAATTAAAAAATACGCCAGTATCTGAATTGATTACACTCGGCGAAACTATGGGACTAGAAAACCTAGCCCGTATGAGAAAGCAGGATATTATCTTCTCAATCCTCAAGCAGCATGCGAAAAGCGGGGAAGATATTTTTGGCGATGGCGTCCTGGAAATATTGCAAGATGGATTTGGATTCCTCCGTTCAGGAGACAGTTCTTACCTTGCAGGCCCTGATGATATCTATGTTTCTCCCAGCCAAATTCGTCGTTTTAATCTCCGTACCGGTGATACCATAGCAGGAAAAATTCGTCCACCCAAAGAAGGTGAGCGTTATTTTGCCCTACTAAAAGTTAACGAAGTTAACTACGACAAACCTGAAAATGCCCGCAATAAAATCCTGTTCGAAAACTTAACACCTCTTCATGCTAATAACCGTCTGCGTATGGAACGTGGTAATGGTTCAACAGAAGATTTAACAGCTCGAGTTCTTGATTTAGCGGCGCCGATCGGTCGTGGTCAACGTGGTTTGATTGTTGCTCCACCAAAAGCCGGTAAAACAATGTTACTGCAAAATATTGCAGCTAATATTGCCAACAATTATCCTGATTGCGTATTAATGGTGTTACTGATTGATGAGCGTCCGGAAGAAGTTACGGAAATGCAGAGATTGGTCAAAGGTGAAGTTATCGCTTCTACATTTGATGAGCCTGCTGCACGTCACGTACAAGTTGCTGAAATGGTCATCGAAAAAGCTAAACGTTTAGTTGAACATAAAAAAGATGTCATTATTCTTTTAGATTCAATCACTCGCTTAGCTCGTGCTTATAACACCGTTGTCCCTTCATCAGGTAAGGTATTGACTGGTGGTGTGGATGCTAACGCATTACATCGTCCAAAACGTTTCTTCGGTGCGGCTCGTAATGTCGAAGAAGGCGGTAGCTTGACTATTATTGCAACTGCATTGGTAGATACAGGCTCTAAAATGGATGAAGTTATTTACGAAGAATTTAAAGGCACCGGTAATATGGAGCTGCATTTATCTCGTAAAATTGCTGAAAAGCGTGTCTTCCCAGCTATCGACTATAATCGTTCTGGTACTCGTAAAGAAGAATTACTAACTACCACGGATGAGCTACAGAAAATGTGGATCTTGCGTAAAATCATTCATCCAATGGGTGAGATCGATGCCATGGAATTCCTAATTAATAAGTTAGCGATGACCAAAACCAATGAAGAGTTTTTTGATTTCATGAAACGCGCATAATCGTTGGTAACAGGAAAGTTAATTTATTATAAATAAGCACCATTAATTAATGGTGCTTATTTTTTTTATGGCATGAATAATTATCTAATTCAGTATAATATCGCTATTATTATTTTTTAGGTAAAATAATTATTTAACTCGGTATAAAATCTCTATGTTGTTTAAGCCAGTACAGCCGTCATCTATTCATATATTGATTTTATTAGGGTGTGGGTTTTTTATTAAAGATTCATCTTATAGTTGACCTGCTTGGATGTATGATATGACCGCAGATAATCGTCTTACAATATAATATAAGATAGATTTTCGATAAAAAATCCAAAACAATATCTGGATGAAATATAAAAAGATAAGAGAGTTCAATTGTGAATACCGTACACTTTATGACTAACCTTTTTTACGTTTTTTTATTTACTTTAGTATTTATCTTTATTGCGCGTATCGTGGCAAAAAAAATAGGATTAGTAGATAAACCTAATTTTAGAAAGAAACATCAAGGATTAATTCCTTTAGTGGGTGGAATTTCGGTATTTTTTGGTGTTTGCTTCGCATTTATTATAACTAATGAATATATTCCTCATAAATGGTTATATATTGGTTGTGCTGGTGCGTTAGTATTTATTGGTGCGCTGGATGATAGGTTTGATATCAGTGTTAAGTTCAGGGCATCAGTACAAGCTTTAGTTGCGGTTGTTATGATGTCTGCGGCGGGCTTAAAACTTGAAACACTGGGTCATGCTTTTGGCCCTTGGGAGATTGTACTGGGCCCATTTGGTTATATTGTCACCTTATTTGCTGTTTGGGCGGCTATTAATGCATTTAACATGGTCGATGGAATCGACGGCTTGTTAGGTGGATTGTCTTGTGTTTCTTTCGGCGCACTCGGATTTTTACTGTACCAAAGCGGTAATCACGCATTAGCATTTTGGTGTTTTTCTTTTATTGCCGCTATCCTTCCTTATATCTTCCTTAATCTTGGCTTACTCGGTCGTCGTTTCAAAGTATTTATGGGAGATGCGGGGAGTACCCTGATTGGTTTTACTGTTATTTGGATACTTGTTGCATCAACTCAAGAGCCAGTGCATCCGATTAATCCGGTAACCGCATTATGGGTGATTGCTATTCCTCTGATGGATATGGTTGCTATTATGTATCGACGTATCCGTAAAGGAATGAGCCCGTTCTCTCCTGATAGACAACATATCCATCATTTAATTATGCGTTCAGGTTTTTCTTCACGTGGCGCATTTGTATTGATTACGCTATCTGCTGCATTGTTAGCGATTATCGGTATTGTGGGTGAAAGACTAACTTTTATCCCTGAATGGGTGATGTTGGCATTATTTTTGCTTGTATTTATTATGTATGGTTATTGTATCAAACGAGCTTGGAAAGTCGCGCGTTTTATAAAACGTGCTAGACGTCGCATGCGTCGTAATACAGTTCGATAGACGACAAACTAAAAGCAGGGGTTTTGTGCAGTGAAATATTCAGAAACACAACCTAATCAGCACCAGCCATCACTGGAGCCTGAATTGGATATTCGGGGTTTAGTGCGTACTTTATGGCAAGGAAAGATATGGATCGTTGCGTTTGCAGTTCTTTTCGCTGCAGTTGCGCTGACTGCATCTTACTTCATGCAGCAAAAATGGAGTGCCACCGCTATTACTGATCTTCCTACGGTAAATAACTTGGGAAGCTACTATTCTCAACAGCAATTTTTACGCAATTTAGATTCGCGGATCAATGCGTTACCGGAAGCTCAGTTACCCTCAATCTCGAATGAAGCTTATCAAGAGTTTGCTAAACAAGCCGGTTCTTATGATACCCGTCGCCAATTTTGGTTGAATTCAGATTATTATAAGCAACGTCAGGAAAATGATGTTAAAGCAGATGCCGTATTATTGGATGAGTTAATTGAAAATATTCAATATATCCAAGCTGACGGGACTAAAATTTTAAACGACAGCATCAGATTAATTGCAGAAAGTGCACCTGAAGCTAATAAGCTACTGCGTGATTATATTCAGTATGCTAATCAGCGTGCGGTGACTAATCTAAATGATGAAATTAAAGGGGCTTGGGCAGCAAAAACTCAATCGATGAAAGCATTAGTTAAACGTGAAGATATGGTGGCTAAAGCCGCTTATGAAAGACGTTTAAATATGTTGGAACAAGCATTGAAAGTTGCAGAGAAACAGGGTATTTCACGGAATCAAAGTTCCGCACCACTCGATGAGTTACCGGATTCAAAATTGTTCATGATGGGTATGCCGTTATTGCAAGCTCAGATTGAAACGCTGAAAGCTACAGGTGCAGAATATAATGCAGATTATGATCAGAATATTGCCATGTTATCCACGTTGAGTGTTGGCCCAACACTAAATGATGACTTCCAAGCCTATCGTTATTTACGTACACCTGAAGATCCGGTCAAACGCGATAGTCCGCGTCGTGTCTTTTTAATGGTGATGTGGGGAGCGATTGGTGGACTGGTCGGTTGCGGGATTGCGCTAACACGCCGCCGTCAATCTTGAGTTCTATCATCTTCATCCTTATAGAGTACAATTAAAGCTGACAGATTTTTTCTGTCAGCTTCGTAGTAATAGTATTTATTACATAACATAAGCAGATAGATAACTGCTATAGATAAAAATAAGAGAGCCAGTGTGAAAGTGTTGACTGTATTTGGTACACGGCCGGAGGCAATAAAAATGGCCCCGCTAGTGCATGCGTTAGCAAACGACGAGGCCTTTGAAGCAAAAGTATGTGTTACGGCTCAGCATCGTGAAATGTTGGATCAAGTTTTGCAACTTTTTGAGATCACGCCAGATTATGATCTTAATATTATGAAACCAGGGCAAGACTTAACTGATATTACTTGCCGTATTCTCTCCGGTTTAAAAGCGGTTTTTGCTGATTTTAAACCCGATGTTGTCTTAGTACATGGTGATACTGCAACAACCATGGCGACAAGTTTAGCGGCATTTTATCATCGCATTCCTGTCGGTCATGTAGAAGCAGGATTACGCACAGGCAATCTTTATTCCCCTTGGCCAGAAGAAGCAAATCGTAAGATAGCCGGCCATTTGGCGATGTATCATTTTGCTCCGACCGAAAATTCTCGTCATAATTTATTAAAAGAATCTATCGCAGACGAAAATATTTTTGTAACCGGCAATACGGTTATCGATGCATTGTTGTGGGTTCGAGATAAAGTATTGTTAGATAAAACAATTGTTAATAAACTTGAATCACAGTATCCCTTCATTAATCCCGACAAAAAAATGATTTTAGTCACAGGCCATCGACGTGAAAGTTTCGGGGGAGGATTTGAGCGTATTTGTCACGCATTAGCGGAGATTGCTCAGGAGCATCCCGATGTCCAAGTTGTATATCCGGTGCATTTAAATCCCAATGTGAGTGAACCCGTTCAGCGTATCTTGCATGGTATTGATAATATTATTTTGATTAATCCACAGGAATATCTGCCGTTCGTCTATTTGATGAATCATGCTTATATGATCTTGACGGATTCAGGTGGTATTCAGGAAGAAGCGCCATCGCTGGGTAAACCCGTTCTGGTGATGCGCGATACTACGGAACGTCCAGAAGCTGTTGAGGCAGGTACAGTCCGCCTAGTGGGTACAGATACCCGTAAAATTGTTGACGAAGTTAATCGGTTACTGATAGATGAAGCGGAATATCATGAGATGAGCCGCGCTCATAATCCTTATGGGGATGGTCATGCTTGTCAGCGTATTCTTGATGCACTAAAAAACAATCAGGTGAAATTATGAGTTTTGAAACTATTTCTGTTATCGGCCTTGGTTATATCGGTTTACCTACGGCGGCAGCATTTGCTTCCCGCAACAAGCAAGTGGTTGGTGTAGATGTCAATCAGCATGCGGTTGATACCATTAATCAAGGAAAAATCCATATTGTTGAGCCTGAGTTAGATAAGATAGTGAAAACGGCGGTAGAAGCCGGTAACTTAAAAGCCTATAACAAACCTCAGCCGGCTGATGCTTTCTTAATTGCGGTGCCAACGCCATTTAAAGGTGAACACCAACCAGATTTAGCTTATGTTAGAGCAGCAGCAGAATCGATAGCCCCGGTGCTGAAAAAAGGCGATTTAATCATTCTGGAATCAACCTCTCCGGTTGGCGCGACAGAGCAAATGGCTGAATGGTTAGCGGCCGCTCGTCCTGATTTAACTTTTCCTCAGCAAGCGGGCGAACAAGCAGATATCGATATCGCTTATTGCCCTGAGCGCGTATTACCTGGTCAGGTGATGATTGAATTAGTTAAAAATGACCGCGTCGTGGGTGGGATGACGCCAAAATCATCTTTACGTGCTAGCGAATTATATAAAATCTTCCTCGAAGGCGAATGTGTTATTACTAATTCCAGAACGGCGGAAATGTGTAAATTAACTGAAAACAGTTTTCGCGACGTCAATATTGCATTCGCTAATGAATTATCTCTCATTTGTGCGGAACAAGATATTAACGTATGGGAGCTGATAAGTTTGGCTAATCGCCATCCTCGCGTCAATATCTTACAGCCAGGCCCGGGTGTTGGTGGGCATTGTATCGCAGTTGATCCTTGGTTTATCGTGGCTCAAAGCCCGAAACAGTCACGTTTAATCCACACAGCACGTCTAGTTAACGATGGTAAACCGGTTTGGGTCGTCGATCAGGTTAAAGCGGCGGTAGCTGATTGTTTAGCGAAAACAGATAAAAAAGCCAGCGAAGTTAAAATCGCTTGTTTTGGTCTCGCATTTAAACCCAATATTGACGATCTGCGTGAAAGCCCAGCAATGCACATTACTAAAATGGTTGCAGAGTGGCATGCAGGTAAAACGTATACTGTAGAACCAAATATTAAGCAATTACCTACCTCTTTGAAAGGGATTGCCGAACTGGTTTCAATCGAAGACGCCATTAATGATGCTGATGTTCTGCTAATGCTGGTGGATCATTCGCAGTTTAAAGCGATCCCACGGTCACAGCTGAAGCAAGAGTGGATTGTTGATACCAAAGGAGTTTGGCATTGAAACGCATTTTAATTACCGGAGGAGCCGGCTTTATCGGCTCTGCGGTTGTTCGTCATATTATTGAAAATACTGAAGATATGGCCATTGTGGTTGATTGTCTGACGTATGCGGGAAACCTGGAGTCATTAGCTTCTGTTGCTCAAAGCGAACGCTATGCGTTTGAATCTGTCAATATTTGCGATGCGGCAGCTTTAGATACCCTTTTTAATCAATATCAGCCAGATGCCGTGATGCATTTAGCCGCAGAAAGTCACGTTGATCGCTCAATTGATGGGCCGGCAGCATTTATTGAAACTAATATTGTAGGAACCTACACTTTATTAGAAGCCGCACGCCGTTATTGGTCTCAATTGACCGAGCAACAACAAGCTGCGTTTCGTTTTCACCATATTTCTACCGATGAAGTTTATGGTGATTTAGATGGGCCCGACGGGCTGTTTACTGAAACTACTCCGTATGCGCCGAGTAGCCCATATTCAGCCTCAAAAGCTTCGAGCGATCATTTGGTTCGTGCTTGGCATCGGACATATGGTTTACCGACCATGATCACCAACTGCTCAAATAATTATGGACCGTATCATTTTCCTGAAAAATTAATACCTCTGATTATTTTGAACGCATTGGCAGGAAAACCTTTGCCAGTTTACGGTAAAGGCGAGCAAATTCGTGATTGGTTGTACGTTGAAGACCATGCGCGTGCATTGCATTTAGTGGTCACTCAAGCAGAACCGGGCTCAACCTATAATATCGGCGGTCATAATGAGCGTCGTAATATTGATGTGGTTAATACAGTTTGTGATTTATTAGAACAACTGTGTCCTGAAAAACCGCAAGGAATAGCAAATTATCGTGATTTAATTGTTTATGTGACTGATCGTCCAGGACATGATATGCGCTATGCCATTGATGCAGAAAAAATTGCTAATGAACTAGGTTGGCGTCCGCAAGAAACCTTTGAGTCGGGGATCCGTAAAACGGTGGAGTGGTATCTCAATAATCAGACCTGGTGGCAACGCGTTCTTGACGGTTCTTATGCCGGAGAACGTTTGGGATTAGGCCACTAAGTTAAAGATTAGCGAGCTTAGAATAAAACTGGGTTACGACCATAAGGCAGAGGCTGACATGAAAGGCATTATATTAGCAGGCGGTTCTGGTACGCGGTTACATCCGATAACCCGTGGGATCTCCAAACAGCTATTACCAATTTATGATAAACCTATGATTTACTATCCATTGTCAGTATTAATGCTGGCAGGGATCCGTGAAATATTGATTATTTCTACGCCAGAAGATTTACCGATGTTTAAGCGTTTGCTGGGTAATGGCGAAGAATTTGGTATTGAATTGAGCTATGCGGAGCAGCCTTCACCGGACGGTTTAGCACAAGCATTTATTATTGGCGAAGAATTTATTAATGGTGATAGCTGCTGTTTAGTTTTAGGCGATAATATCTTTTTTGGTCACTCTTTTAGTCCAAAATTGAAATCAGTAGCGGCGCGTCAAACCGGAGCAACGGTGTTTGGTTATCAGGTGATGGATCCAGAACGTTTTGGTGTGGTTGAATTTGATGATGATTTTCACGCCTTATCGATTGAAGAAAAACCTCAGAAACCACGTTCAAATTGGGCTGTTACCGGATTATATTTCTATGATAATCAGGTCGTTGAGTTTGCTAAGCAAGTCAAACCTTCTGATCGTGGTGAATTAGAAATTACCTCGATAAATCAAATGTATCTCGATAAAGGGCTATTAGATGTTGAATTGCTCGGTCGTGGTTTTGCATGGCTTGATACCGGCACTCATGATAGTTTGATTGAGGCGAGTACCTTTGTACAAACGGTCGAGAAACGCCAAGGTTTTAAAGTGGCTTGTTTAGAAGAAATCGCTTGGCGTAATGGTTGGTTGACTGATGAGCAACTGCGGACGTCAGCTGAATCGTTGAAAAAAACTGGCTATGGTCAGTATTTATTGGATCTTCTGCATGTCCGTCCACGTCAGTATTGAGCCATTAGCTTGGGAATCTGATTTTTTTTCATTGCCAACCGCACGATTAAATTTCTCAGATGGTCATTCCCAGCCGACAAACTTTGCTGTGTTATCACAGCAAATGGCGAGTTATGCCATCGTACAAGCCAAAATTGCTGCCGATCGTACAGATATTTTAGATAGCGTTGCGGCGCTAAATTTTGTCTTAGTTGAAGGTGAAGTTGATTTTTCGTTAATGATTGGCACAGAAAATGCTTATTTAAATACAGCGTTTGATAATCAGCAGCTTGGCGATAAATACACCATTGCGGTAGCGAAAGCAGAGCATATTCCGGTATTGCGTCAAGCCGCGGAACGGGTGTTTGTAAATAGTCGTTTCCGTCAACCGTGGTATCAGGCCAGTGATAGCGGGCGTTTTTATGCGCTATGGCTCGAAAAAGCAGTGCTCGGAACCTTTGATAATATCTGTTTATTGATTAAAGATCCCACGGGGCATTTATCCGGATTTGTCACCCTCCGGCATATCGATGACGATACCGCCCGTATAGGTTTATTAGCAGCAATGCCGGGTATTCAAAATCAAGGTATTGGCAAAAAATTGATGTCAGCAGCATTACAGTGGTGTCAGCAACACCAAAAGAAACAGCTAAACGTTGCGACCCAAATTAGTAATCTTGCGGCATTGCGTCTTTACACACGAAGCGGCGCACAGATAGCGGCTACCGCTTATTGGTTATATAGAGGGCAACATGATCCCATTTAATAAACCGCCGGTTGTTGGTACTGAACTGGACTATATGAAAGATGCCATGGCAAGTGGCAAACTGTGTGGTGACGGTGGATTCACCAAGCGCTGTGAAGCGTGGATGGAACAACATTTTAATAGTGCGAAAGTATTATTAACCCCTTCGTGCACAGCCTCATTAGAAATGGCGGCGATCCTACTGGATATTAAACCTGGCGATGAAGTTATCATGCCAAGTTTTACCTTTGTTTCAACCTCAAATGCTTTTGTTTTACGTGGCGCGACTATTGTTTTTGTTGATATTCGTCCAGATACAATGAATATCGATGAAACGAAAATTGAAGCTGCGATTACTGAGCATACTCGCGCTATTGTGCCAGTTCACTACGCGGGTGTAGCTTGTGAAATGGATACCATCATGGCTATCGCTGAAAAACACCGTTTATTTGTGGTGGAAGATGCTGCTCAGGGAGTGATGTCGACTTACAAAGGTAAGGCATTAGGTACGATAGGTCATATCGGATGCTACAGTTTCCATGAAACTAAAAACTATTCTTCCGGTGGTGAAGGTGGGGCGACATTAATTAATGATACGTCGTTGATTGCTCGCGCAGAAGTTATCCGTGAAAAAGGCACCAACCGTAGCGCATTTTTCCGTGGTCAAGTAGATAAATATACTTGGCGCGATATTGGCTCAAGCTATTTATTATCAGATTTACAGGCGGCTTACCTGTGGGGCCAATTAGAGCAGGCTGATAAAATTAATCAGCGTCGCTTAGCATTATGGCAAACTTATTATGATGCCTTATCGCCGCTGGCGGAGGCTAAAAAATTAGCTTTACCAATCATTCCTGAAGGCTTACAGCATAATGCCCATATGTTCTATATCAAGCTACGCGATATTGAACAGCGCACGGCTTTTAACGATTATATGAAAGCGCATGATGTGCTGACCGTCTTTCATTATGTTGCACTGCATACTAGCCCTGCGGGTGAAGAATTTGGTCGTTTTCATGGCGAAGACCGTTACACCACTAGTGAAAGTGATCGTTTAGTCCGTTTGCCGATGTTCTACAATATGACTGATGATGAACAGCAAACTGTAATTTCTCATATTAAACAATTCTTTGCCTAATATGTCATTGGCAAAAGCATCGATTTGGACTGCGGGCTCTACCCTGATCAAAATTGGGGTAGGGCTATTAGTGGTTAAATTATTGGCCGTGTCTTTTGGCCCGAGTGGCGTAGGGCAAGCGGGTAATTTTCGGCAATTAATTACAGTACTTGGCGTATTGTCTGGCGCGGGTATTTTCAATGGCGTGACCAAATATGTCGCCGAACATCATCAAGACCCGCATAAATTACAGGCAATTTTAGGCACATCTTCAACTATTATTTTAGGGTTTTCTACTCTATTAGCGCTCATTTTCCTGATTTCTACTGATTCGATTAGCGTGGCATTATTTGGCCATAATGATTATCAAAAGGTGATTCAAGTGGTCGCCTTTGTTCAGATGGGCATTGCCTATGCCAACTATTTTTTGGCGATCTTGAAAGGATTCCGTGATGCGCAAGGTAACGCCTTAGCGATTATTTTTGGTAGCTTGGTGGGTGTGATTGCCTATTATTTGTGTTTTATCCTCGGAGGATATGAAGGCGCATTAGCGGGGCTGGCTTTAGTACCCGCGTTAGTGGTTTTACCTGCGGGATTATTAATTATCAAGCGTAAGCAATTTGCGCTGTCGATGTTAAAACCTGCATGGGAGAGAGCAATTGCCACTAACTTAGGCAAATTTACTCTTATGGCGCTGCTGACTTCGGCTACGTTGCCGGTAGCTTATGTCATGATGCGGAATCTATTAGCGAAAAGTTATAGCTGGGATGAAGTGGGTTTATGGCAAGGCGTAAGCAGTATTTCTGATGCTTATTTACAATTTATTACCGCCTCATTTTCAGTCTATTTATTACCTACTTTGTCGCGTTTGCAGTTAAAAACAGAGATTTCTGCTGAGATTATTAAATCCTTAAAATTTGTACTTCCGGCGGTAGCGCTAGCCAGTTTCATGGTGTGGTTACTGCGAGATTTTGCTATTTGGCTGTTGTTCTCATCCCAGTTTAACGGTATGAGAGATTTATTTGCTTGGCAGCTGGTCGGTGATGTTCTTAAAGTCGGTTCCTATGTTTTTGGTTATTTGGTGATAGCCAAGGCGGCATTACGTTTTTATGTCATGGCTGAAGTTAGCCAATTTATTTTATTGACGGCGTTTTCGCATTGGTTAATTCCCGCGCATGGGGCACTCGGTGCAGCGCAGGCCTATATGGCGACTTATATCATTTATTTCCTTCTCTGTTGTAGCGTATTTTTGATTTATCGTAGGCGAGCATGACAACCTTAATTCACGTTTTGGGATCTAATATCCCGCATCATAATCAGACGGTACTGACCTATTTTAATGATGTGCTTTGCCATCAATTAGCCGGGTTAGAAAAGCCTATATTTAAGGTTGTGAGCCGCGATAAAACGCTAGCACAATCATTTCCTGCCTTGCAGATTGAATTATTTGAGGATAAAAAGTCGATTGCGGAGGCTGTCATTGCCCAAGCTCAATCGAATCAATCGTGCCGTTTTCTCTTTCATGGTCAATTTAACGCATTGATATGGATAGCGCTGCTATGCGGAAAAATCAGATCTCATCAGTTTTGGTGGCATATTTGGGGGGCTGATTTATATGAAGAGTCGAAATCTTTGAAGTTTCGATTATTCTATTTTATCCGACGTTTAGCGCAAAAACGTGTGGGACATGTCTGCGCGACTCGCGGAGATCTCAGTTATTTTATGCAGCGTAATCCTAATATTCCGTCGAGCGTATTATATTTTCCGACGCGTATGGACCCTGCATTAACCTTAGATTCCGCTCCTGTGTGCGAGAATAAAGACAAAATTACTATATTATTAGGTAACTCAGGCGATCATTCAAATCGCCATATTGAAGCCTTAAAAGCGATAAAAACTCAGTTTGGGAATAAAGCTCATGTGATTGTCCCAATGGGATATCCGGAGAATAATCAGCCCTATATTGAGCAAGTAACACAAGCTGCCCATGAATTATTTCCGTCAGAAAATGTTGAAATATTGCAACAAAAAATGCCGTTTTCTGAGTATTTGGAATTATTAAAGCGCTGCCAACTAGGCTATTTTATTTTTGATCGCCAGCAAGGCGTGGGGACATTGTGTCTGCTAATTCAATTTTGCGTACCTTTTGTCATTAGCCGCAAAAATTCGTTCTGGCAAGATCTTACCGCTCAAAATGTTCCCGTACTATTTTATGGCGATGAGCTGTCTGAGTCGTTAATTAATGAAGCGCAGCGACAGATGAACCTGCTGGATAAACAGCATATTGATTTTTTTGCGCCTAACTTTATTGATGGCTGGAAAGACCTGCTTCAGTTGATGGAGGAGACAGCATGACGCTGGCTGAACTTGGTGGTCTGTCATTGGTCTATTTAATCGCGATTATCTTCATTGGAGTGCTGACCTATCAGGAGTTTCGTCGTGTTCGTTTTAATTTCAACGTATTGTTTTCTATGCTGTATTTATTGACATTCTATTTTGGATTTCCATTAACTTGTGCCTTGGTATTCCAATTCGATGTCGCAGTAGTTCCCTCTGAATCATTATTATACGCCTTGCTCGCATCGACGTGTTTCTATGCCATTTATTACGTTACTTATAAAACTAGGCTATGCAAAGCCTCGGTTCATACCCGGCGGCCATTGTTTACAATGAACCGAGTGGAGACCAATTTAACGTGTTTATTATTGGCGCTGGTGGCTATTATTACGGTCGGCATATTCTTTATGCAGAACGGCTTTTTACTCTTTAAATTAAAATCTTATAGCCAGATATTTTCCAGTCAGGTCTCCGGCGTTGCCTTAAAACGTTTTTTTTATTTTTTCATTCCCGCGATGTTAGTGATCTATTTCTTACGCCCAACCCAACAGCGCTGGTTATTTTTTCTGTGTAGTACGGTCGCTTTTGGCTTTCTGACTTATGTGATTGTTGGGGGAACGCGCGCAAATATTATTATCGCCTTTGCATTATTTTTGTTTATTGGGATTGTCAGAGGTTGGATCACGCTATGGATGCTGGCTGCGGCAGGAGTCGCCGGGATTGTCGGGATGTTTTGGTTAGCATTAAAACGCTATGGACTAGATGTTAGCGGTGCAGAAGCCTTTTATACCTTCCTTTATCTGACACGGGATACATTTTCACCGTGGGAGAACTTGGGCTTACTATTGGATAATTATGACAAAATTGATTTTCAAGGATTAGCTCCGATTATCCGCGACTTTTATGTCTTTATTCCTAGTTGGTTATGGCCTGAACGTCCGGATATTGTCCTCAATTCGGCTAATTATTTTACTTGGGAAGTGTTAAATAACCACTCTGGTTTAGCGATTTCACCGACCTTAATAGGCTCTTTAGTCGTGATGGGCGGTGTATTTTTTATTCCGTTGGGGGCGATAGCAGTAGGATTAATTATTAAATGGTTTGATTGGCTCTATGAAATGGGACGGAATGAATCTAATCGCTATAAGTCAGCGATTTTACAGGCATTTTGTTTTGGAGCTATCTTTAATATTATTGTACTGGCGCGTGAAGGCGTCGACTCTTTTGTTTCACGAGTGGTATTTTTCTGCTTAGTTTTTGGCGCTTGTCTGGTGATTGCAAAGCTGCTGTATTGGTTATTTGAAAGTGCAGGGCTTATCCGGATGCATACCGTTAATTATTTGAAAAATCAGCGCTATTTGAATAGATAAGGAATTTTATGCAACAGTCAAATATCCCTAAATATACGATCCGTGGTCATGATATCTGGGGATTCAGAGACATGGCTCATTTTTTAGATTATTTATTTGCTGATGGCAGCGTGAAAACAGGAACGTTGGTTGCTATCAATGCTGAAAAAGTATTAACCGCAGAAAATGATCCGGCGCTCAACACCTTATTGAGTCAAGCTGAATATTTGTATGCCGATGGTATTAGTATTGTTCGCGCTATTCGTCGTAAATATCCGACCGCTGAGGTTTCTCGTGTCGCGGGTGCAGATTTATGGGAAGCGATGATGGAGCGCGCAGGGCAAGAAGGAACCCCCGTATTTTTAGTCGGCGGAAAACCTGAAATATTGGCTGAAACTGAGCGCAAATTACGGGCGCAGTGGAAAGTGAATATCGTTGGCTCACAAGACGGATATTTTACGCCAGAACAGCGGGATGACTTATTTGTGCGTATAAAGGACAGTGGGGCGAAAATTGTTACAGTTGCGATGGGGTCACCTAAACAGGAGCTGTTAATGCGGGATTGCCGTATTGTGCAGCCTGATGCGCTTTATATGGGCGTTGGTGGAACCTACGATGTGTTTACTGGACATGTTAAGCGTGCGCCGAAAATTTGGCAAAATATGGGATTAGAATGGTTATATCGTCTACTCTCACAGCCAAGTCGTTTGCGCCGCCAATTGAAGCTATTAAAATTCCTCGGTTATTATTACAGCGGTAAGCTGTAATCGGCTTTTCTAACCCAGGTGACTGGCATTATGTCTGGTCACCTGCGGCAAATATTTTTATAATCCCTGAAAACTGTCTCTAGCGATTGCTATTTTTGACTAATGTTTGTCTATTCAAGGCATTTTAATATCAATAATAATCGTATAAATGTCTATTTTTTAGATTTAACACTGATCTGTGCTTAAATAGACGCGAAATTATGCCAGCAACTGAATAGATACCGATAGCATGAAATGCCAGCGTTAGAGATGTTTTATTCTTTATTTACCTTTTATACATCAATATGTTGATATTTAGGTGTCTCTCTAATAATCACTGAGCATATTAATTATGCCGTTAGATTTATTTTGCAGATTACTGTATGCATATTGAATAATTTTAGATAAATAACACTATTTTAATTAATCGATTTTTTGATCCATCGTTATCAATGACAGGGGAAATCATGACGACGCCAAAACAGGGATTACAACGAGGGCTGGAAGCCCGACATATCGAGCTTATTGCCTTAGGAGGGACTATTGGTGTAGGTCTATTTATGGGGTCAGCAAGTACCTTAAAATGGGCTGGTCCATCAGTATTACTGGCCTATATTATTGCTGGCTTATTTGTCTTTTTCATTATGCGCTCCATGGGCGAAATGCTTTTTCTAGAGCCAGTGACGGGATCCTTCGCATCGTTTGGTCATAAATATCTCAGCCCATTTTGGGGATGTTTAACGGCTTGGGGTTACTGGTTTATGTGGGTAGCTGTCGGTATCTCCGAAATTACAGCAATTGGTGTATATGCAGAATTGTGGTTCCCAGATGTTCCACAATGGATATTTGCTATTATCGCTGTGGCTTTAGTTGCTGCGGCTAATTTAGCGGCAGTAAGATTGTATGGCGAATTAGAGTTTTGGTTTGCGATGATTAAAGTCACGACCATCATTGTGATGATATTGATTGGATTAGGATTAATATTCTTTGGTATCGGGAATAATTTTGAGCCTATAGGGCTGGCAAATTTAACCGAACACGGAGGATTTTTTGCCGGCGGCTGGAAAGGTTTTTTATTTGCTCTTTGTATTGTTGTGGCTTCTTATCAAGGCGTTGAGCTAGTTGGGATCACTGCGGGTGAGGCTAAAAATCCACAAGTTACTTTACGTAAAGCTATTGGCAATATTTTGTGGCGGATCCTAATTTTTTATGTCGGTGCTATTTTTATTGTTGTCACGCTGTTCCCTTGGACGGAAGTCGGCCATCAAGGCAGTCCATTCGTTATGACATTTGCTAAAGTGGGGATTGTCTCTGCGGCTGCTGTGATTAACTTTGTAGTCTTAACGGCCGCGCTCTCGGGATGTAATAGTGGGATGTATAGCGGGGGGCGGATGCTTTACGCATTGGCGCAGAATAAACAGTTACCCGCCTCATTATTAAAAGTTACAGCGAATGGAGTGCCTGCGCGTTGTGTAGGGATAACGATTCTGTGTTTAATTGCAGGATCTAGCTTAAATTATATTATCCCTGATCCGCAGTCGGTATTTATTTACGTCTATAGTGCCAGTGTTCTTCCGGGGATGGTGCCGTGGTTTGTTATTTTAACCAGCCAATTACGTTTTCGTCAGCAAAATAAAGCTCAATTAGTCGGGCATCCTTTTAAATCAATAGCCTTCCCTTGGGTTAACTACCTTACATTACTTTTCTTAGTGTGCGTATTAGTTGGGATGGCATTAAATCCTGATACTCGACTATCGTTGATAGTGGGAGGTATTTTTCTGTCTATTGTTTCAATCATGTATTTTATTACTCGCGGCATAAATCGAAAAAATTAAAATTTTTTACGATTATTTTGTCAGCTCAAATCTGTTTAAAGCGAGAAAAGAGGGCATAATTGCTCTCTTTATCGACGAAATGAACAAAACTAGAGCAAACAGTAATTTTATTTTAAAAAGCACTAGACAGCAGGGGCATAAATCCGTACTATCCTCATCCGCAACGGCGTGAAGCGCCCGTAGCTCAGCTGGATAGAGCGCTGCCCTCCGGAGGCAGAGGTCTCAGGTTCGAATCCTGTCGGGCGCACCACTTTTGAAGTGTGTCTAGCTACGGTCTGATAAATCGTTGTTGCATGCAGTAAAATATAGTAAAATGATAACTAAGCTTTAAAAGTAAAGTTATGGTGGCTATAGCTCAGTTGGTAGAGCCCTGGATTGTGATTCCAGTTGTCGTGGGTTCGAGCCCCATTAGCCACCCCATTTTTTATGATGCCTTGCGATGGTGGCGGAATTGGTAGACGCGCTAGCTTCAGGTGTTAGTGTCCTTACGGACGTGGGGGTTCAAGTCCCCCCCTTCGCACCATAAAAAATTGAGCGGATGTGTAATATAAAGTTGTAAAGTGTTATTAACAATAAACACTATAAATCGGCGAGTAGCGCAGCTTGGTAGCGCAACTGGTTTGGGACCAGTGGGTCGGAGGTTCGAATCCTCTCTCGCCGACCAAATTTAAGAACCCTGCTTATAGCGGGGTTTTTGCTATTTAGTTATTACTCAGCAATTGTACCAGTGATTATTCCATTCGTTATATTCTATTCATTATAGCTGCTTACGTTATTGAATTATTTTTTCTTCATTTCGATGGTATCCCATCCAAAGGGTGTAATCATATTAAATCGCATTATCCCTTTCTTAGATCCAATCTTTTCTCCTAATGAGTATTTATCTTATTTTGTGATGCAATTATTTTTATTTGTAATACTATTTACGGCTAAAAGTTGCCTATTTATGCTTAGTAAAGGAGGGCGAAAAATTGATGATCGCGCTCTCAGTAACATACTGTTATTAAAAGAATAATTATTATTGTCGCTATTTTATTATATATTTATTATTAATTGTCTCAAATCAGAGACATTTTACCTATTGATTTTTAATGATATTTTTTAATTGTCATTTAAGCGTCTCTATATTGAGACACTTATCTACATGATACTTTTGTGGAAAGAATATTTTTATTTGCGGGTTAATATGTGCGTACTGAATAAACGCATAACTAGAATGCCAGCGCCAGGATTAGGCATGAGAATTAATCAATAAGGTTTATATTCTCTCTTTTTAAAAGTTGGCATGATTACTGCATTATTATTGATGTAGATGCTCATCCTATTTATTATGACAGCCAATGCTTCATAAAGCCGGGGATGATGCAGAGTCGATTATCGGTGCCTATTGTCCAATATAGATGAGTAAGATTAGCCATCTTTTCATCAGCCAGTGGACGTAACGTTGAGTGAGGCACCACCCGTCTGTAGACCTGATTGTATTTTTATACACCTGCCTGTTGGTAGGTGTTTTTTTTTGCCTAATTTTTTTTGAATAAATGAAGAAAATAGTTTTTTATACAAAATAATACATACGGCACAATTTTAGAGTAATAATTTTTGGTAGGAAAAATAGCAGATAATACTAAGAGAGAATGCCAGCGGATAATTCTTTATTCGCTGGCTATATAATAATCTTGAATATTATACTTTGTGCTTACGATTACAAAACCAGTGGGTAAACCAACGGGTAATTTGAATGTAACACAGGATAACTAAAGTAATAATAAATGAGCCTTTATCTAATGCATCTAAATTAGATGCAATCAAAGGGACAAAAATAATTGGGGAGAGGATAAGTAATAGCAGATCAAAGAAAGCCTGCAATCTGCCTTTGGAGGAGATTATCCATCGCCATAGTGTACGAATTACATTCATGCCGGTATCCTGATAGTTAAATATATTGGGTATAGTTGATTGTAAATCATACTGTTAGTTTTACACTAAATAAATCGTTTATAACATAAAGAAATACAGTTTGTTTGATATCGGCATTATTCCAAATAGTATTAATAATATCGTATTGCTATCTTTCTTGGTTAAATTTATTTATTGATTTTTTAATGAAGCAATAAGTATATTTTACTCGCCAACATCCATCTATTTTTGATGGATATTTGATTATCTACTGTTATTTTAGAGAACATTATCACTAAATAGATTCATATTTTTTTGATAATTGATTTTTAGAACAATTTTTCTGTGCCGTTATTTTGTGGGCGCCGTAATAAAAAAATGCTACATATCAATGTAGCGTTTGTAGAAAGTCACGGGTTAGAGCTAAAAATACCCTCAACATATATTGTTGAGGTTATTCACGTTCTTTCTTTAAGGTATGTATTAATGCTTCTTGACGTACTTTTGCCGCTTCTTCTGGTTTTTTCAGCTTATCGAGAGCATCCGCTAGCCAAGCAGCATCATGTGGATCTGTCCGCTGTGCTAATGCGGCTTTAA
This sequence comes from Moellerella wisconsensis ATCC 35017, assembly GCF_001294465.1. GTDB lineage: Bacteria > Pseudomonadota > Gammaproteobacteria > Enterobacterales > Enterobacteriaceae > Moellerella > Moellerella wisconsensis. The sequence continues at coordinate 239,772 of NZ_LGAA01000003.1, read as the reverse complement.
AGTAGCTTTCTGCCTTCTCCCATTCAGCATGTTGTAATGCCATCTGTCCCAGCGTACTGTTTAATAATGGTGTCGCCCCTGAATGCTTAATTAAGTGTAATAAGACTTTTTCTAGCGCTTCAGGATGGTTGGTTTTTATCCGTGGAACAAGTAATAATAAACGTTCATCGTATTGCTGTTTTAGCCCATCGAGGATGATTTTTTGTGCACCCTCGTGATCGCCACATTCAATTAAATGCTCGGCGATAAACGATTGCAGGGCTATTTCATGACGGACTTTACGGCTTTGAGCTTTCCACCATCGAGTTAATCCTTCACTGCCATCTTCGGCCATACACTGATTCATTAAACCTTTATAAGCTTTAAGGCGCAGCGTTTCTAACTCATCATCGGTATGAATTTTTTCTTTACCGATAATTGGTAATAATTCAATTAAAGCCTGATAAGCTCCTGATTTCAGATACGCTTGCTCAGCAAGGCGCAGAACTTCAGGATGACGAGGGGCTTTATCTAACAGTTTATCGACCCCTGTTCTGGCAGCAAAAATTTCGCCTTCAGCTAATTGAATCCTTACCCGAGTTATATCAACGGGTAATTGTTCATTACCGGCGACTTCAGCAGCGCGATCAAGATATTGATGGGTACGATATTCATCCCCGCGTTGTTGTGCGGCTTCGGCAGCAAGCAGATAGTTAATGACCGGCTGTTGTGAATAATCAGCATGTTTACTCATTAATTTTTCAACTTGTTTGAAATCACCTTCTGCTAGTTTTAGTAGTGCTTTTTGTGTTTGATCATGGGCTTTATGATATTTGCGCCCGGATATCCAACCACGAGTACGAGATGTTGTGCTGACAAAACGTCGATAGCACCAGCCAATGAATAGCAAAATAAATTGCAGTAGGACAAAGCATAAAACTAAGCTGGTAACACTGGTGACGATATCGTAATTATCAGTTCGAATAAGTACATAGCCTTGGTGACCTGATAAAACAGGTCCCAAAATAATGCCAGCAATCAGGATGATAAAAAGGAGCAGAACTTTAATCATTAATTAACTCTCCTGTGTGGCCGAGTGAGTAGGTTTTGCTAGTCGGTCAGTACTTTTCTCTGTAGACGGCTCTCTCGGTGTTTTCTCGCTTGGCTGAGGCTCTGTCGGTTGCGCTTCTGGCTGTTTGATTTCAGGAAGTACGCTTTCTGACGCTTGGGTTAGTAGATTACGGACGCGAGTTTGCATCACCTTCTCTAATTTTGGTTGGCTCTCTAGTGAATCTGGCATTTCTACCGCAATATGCTGATTTAAAAGAGTATCTACTTCAGAAAGAAAGGCTTTAGTTGCTGGGTCATCAACATCAAAATAAGCTCTTATCCAAGTAGAAACTTGATCTAATGATTGTTTATAGGTTTGTTCTTGATAACGCGGTACAGCTTGAGCTGCAATTAATAATTGTGAGCGGATATTTTCACGCAGATAAATATCTTGATTTGGTGCGAGCAGAGGGGTTTCTGAGCCATCGCGTGCACGAACCGTAATAAAATTATTGGTGAAGCTTTTCCAACTACGCGATAAGTTCTGCTGCCAGTCTGAAATATCGCCAGAAACTTCGCCATTATCCTCATCCATCATGGCATCATCACGGTGAATATCTGCGACACGTAAATTATCAACTTCATTACTTAGCTGATTTAGGCGCAGAATTATCCCATCGTAGTCAACTTGATTAATAGTGGCTAATTTGCTGATATCATTATTAATTGATTTTCTAATATCTAATAAACTTGGGTCATTCATCTCCGCTAAACTTGAATCGGCACTTTTTAATAATACCGCCGCGGTAACGGGATCATGGTCATTCCACAGTTTACGACCGGCCATTTTTACCATGAAATCAGCTTGAGCAATCAGCCAGTTTTTAACGTCAGAACTAGAAAGTGCGGTGACATGCGCTTGTAATTCCTGCATACGTCGGTCTAACTGTTTCTGGTATTCGCTCGTTTTATCATTCAATGCAGAATGAGCGCTGAGAAGATCATCTAAGCGCATTTTTTCAGTTTTTTGTTGCTCGATTAAATCACTCATTTGTTGTTTGAGGTCATTATTTTCATTAGCTAACTGAATATTTTGTTGGTGAGTATAATAAAGTCCGCCACCAATAATGATAATAATTGCGATAGCTATAGCGCTACCCACTAGGCCAGAACGTTTTTTGGTACGAGACGGCTCGGTGGTGATATCCGTTGTCTCTTTGTGATTATCCGTCTCGGTAGATTTATTGTGTTCCGTCATAAATTAGCATCCCATGTCGGTTGAAATTAATGCGTTTAATAAAGCATTATTATCTGCACTGTTAGCCACATCTATATTTTTCCATCCCATCTCATGGGCGATGTTGGCGATTCTGTGACTGACAACTAACAAGTGGCGCGAATACCACCAATCTTGATAATCATCAGCAATTAAATGTGTCAGTAGATTTAACTGCTGCCCACTGGTTACTACAATGGTTGAAATATTTTTTGTTCGCCATTGGGCATTGAATAGCGATATTTCATAGTTGATCGCTTGGCGTGAATAGCATTCACAATAATCAATGTAGGCTCCACGCGAACGTAAGGTGGAAGCTAATAATTCTCTACCACCATTGCCCCGTAATAACAGTACTTTTTTACCTTCCAGAAATTGTAATTCTGGCAGAGCGAGCAGAATTTCACTCGTTTCACCGTCCTCAGGCCAAACTATCGTTCGCCCAGTGATTTGCTGAAACATCTTGCCTGTCGAACCGCCTATTCCATAGTAGGATAGCTTATTTGGCCAATTCAGTCCCGCTTGCTGCAGCCTTGAATTGGCGTACCAGACAGCATTTTTGGACAAAAGAAACACTAAATCCGTAGATTCTAACTGGTCAAGCTTTGTGGGTAAGTTGGGCAGTTCACTTCCCGGTATAATATTAATTAATGGGGCATGGTAGGCTGTTAGCCCCTGAGTTTTTAATAGTTCCACCAGCTGTTCTCCATTGGGAGACGGCCGGGTCACTAAGATACTCATTTTGGTGCATTCCCTTGGTAGACCTCGGTAAGGATCTCACGTGCGCCTTTATTGAGCAATTCTTCCGCTAGCGAAATACCCGCTTGCTGTGCTTGATCTGGGCTAAATGTACGTTCGCCACGGATCATAGTGCGACCATCAGGCGCGCCAACTAACGCACGCAGCCAAAGTTGCTGGCCTTGCCAGATAGCATAACTGCCGATAGGAACTTGGCAACCGCCTTCTAAGCGCATATTCATGGCTCGCTCTGCCTCGACACAGACAGCGGTGGCTGAATGGTTTAAGGCTGCAAGCAGTGCTTGAGTACGGCTATCTGACAGACGACATTCAATGCCAACAGCACCTTGGCCGACCGCGGGTAATGAGATTTCTGGCGCCATTGCTTGGCGAATACGATCCTCTAGCCCTAAGCGTTTAAGGCCGGCAACTGCTAAGATAATAGCGTCATATTCACCATTATCTAGTTTACTCAAGCGAGTACCGACATTACCGCGTAAATCACGAATTTGAAGGTCAGGACGCCGTTCTTTTAATTGGCATTGGCGGCGTAAACTGGATGTGCCGACGATACTACCAATGGGGAGTTGTTCAAGTGATGAATATTGATTAGAAACAAACGCATCTCGTGGGTCTTCACGTTCACAGATAGTGACTAACCCTAATCCTTCAGGAAATTCTACCGGAACATCTTTCATCGAGTGGACGGCAATATCAGCCCGCCCTTCAAGTAAGGCTAATTCGAGTTCTTTAACAAATAATCCTTTGCCACCGACTTTGGCTAGCGGAGTATCCAAAATGATATCGCCTTTTGTCACCATAGGAACCAGTTCCACGACTAAGTCAGGATAAGCTTGTTCTAACTGTGTTTTTACATATATCGCTTGCCACATAGCAAGTGGGCTTTGGCGAGTAGCGATGCGAATTATATTGTTTGATGTCATTTTTTTATACTCAGGCTCAAGTTAAGCCAGGAATTAACCGTAAAATTAGTATTACTTTTAACATTTTGCTGCCTATTTTTCTAGTTACAGGCGCGGGAGTTTGTGTTTAGTCACTGTTTGGTGCGTGATAATGCGTGGTTTCAGTGTAGTTTAGATTTTTTTTATTATGCCAATATGATGATTTATCGAAAGGGAATTATCAGCCTTTTATTAAATCGTTTAATTTTACCGTGAGTAGCGATTATTTTAGATTATGAGCCATTTTTTTAGCAAAATGTGCGATTTTTTTATAATGTTAGTTGGCGTCGAATTAAAAAATAAGTGAATCGTTCAAGCTATGGTGTCCCGTGGTTTTGCAATCAATTTGATATAAGTAAGATTATGGTAAATTAACGCAACACCGGCTAAATTTTCCCTTATAAAACAAAGGATATTAGTCTGTTTAAAAAATAAAAAGTCTTTTTATACAATATGTTGAAAACTGCACTGATGAAAAAATGAACGTCAAATATTAGTGTGATCTACTTTACCCTTTTGATGCAAGGTGTTAGATTGATCACGTTTCCGACAATTCATTTGAAAAACTTCTAAAAACTATTATATCCAAATTCATTCGAGTTGCTGCAAGGCAAAATTTGAAGACCGGTTAATCCATAGGATTAATCATGAGCTTCGTATAATAGGCGTCAGCAAGTACATCTATAATGTGAGTTTGAAAAGTATAGCGGATATATTTGTTGGGAGCTGGGGGAGTAGTATCCCTAATAGATGTTGGGGATAGTCCCTAAGAGATCGATATCCCCAGTATTTTTATTAACGATTGGTTCAAATCAGGCGAGACTCTTGTACCTCTATATTGAAACATTAAAGCAGAGACTGGATGCAATCAACCAACTTCGGTTAGAGCGGGCGACATCCTCAATGAGTGAGGCTTTTCAACAAGTCTATAGCCTGTTGCCTGTCTTGTTTCATTATCACCATCCTATGCTTCCTGGCTATATTGAAGGGCATGTACCTCATGGTGTTTGTTATTTCTCTCCAGATGCACATCAACTTGGTTGGCTTAATCAGTTTGAAAAATATTTGCCGTGTGAAGTTATTCATCAAACAGAGAGTGGTGAGTTACCACTTACGGGTATCTATTCGATGGGCAGCACTTCATCTATAGGCCAAAGTATTTGTTCTGATTTAGATATTTGGGTTTGTCATCCTTCCTGGCTCGATAATGAAGAAAAACAGCGACTACAACAAAAATGTAGCTTAATTGAGCAATGGGCTGCCTCTTTAGGCATTGAAGTGACACTATTTTTGATTGATGAAAATCGTTTTCGTCATCACGCGAGCGGCCATCTTGGTGGTGAAGATTGTGGTTCAACCCAGCATATATTATTACTTGATGAATTTTATCGCACCGCAGTACGTATGGCAGGTAAACGTTTATTATGGACAATGGTGCCGGTCGAAGAAGAAAATAATTATGATGAATATGTTATGTCGCTGTACGCACAAGGCGTATTGGCTCCCAATGAATGGTTAGATTTAGGCGGACTAGGTGAACTTTCTGCGGAGGAATACTTCGGTGCAAGCTTGTGGCAACTTTATAAGAGTGTTGATTCACCTTATAAGGCCGTTTTAAAAAGTATTTTATTAGAATCTTATTCTTGGGATTATCCGACCGGTAAATTACTGGCATTAGAATTTAAGCAGCATTTACATGCGGGAGAAATCGTTTGTTATGGCTTAGATTCTTATTGTTTGATGCTTGATAGAGTTACACGCTATCTTACTGAAATTCATGATTTTACCCGCCTTGATCTGATTCGCCGTTGTTTTTATCTTAAAGTTTGTGAAAAACTGTCCAAAGAAACACAAAATGCTTGCTCAGGTTGGCGTCGCCATATTTTAAGCCAGCTTGTCGAATCATGGGGTTGGGATAAAGAGCGGCTAAATATTCTTGATGAACGTCATCAATGGAAAATAGAGCGGGTGCGTGAAGCGCATAATGAATTGCTTGATACCATGATGCAGAGTTACCGCAACTTGATCCGTTTTGCTCGTCGCAATAATTTAAGTGTGAGCGCTAGCCCGCAAGATATCGGCGTGCTGACCCGTAAACTGTATGCTGCCTTCGAAGCATTACCGGGCAAAGTGACATTAGTCAATCCACAAATATCCCCGGATCTGTCTGAAAATCATCTTACTTTTATTTATGTGCCTCCGGGTAGGGCTAATCGCAGTGGATGGTATTTATACAATCAGGCGCCGGGGATTGAGACAATTATTGGGCATCAACCGCTAGAATATAATCGTTATTTAAATAAACTGGTGGCATGGGCTTATTTTAATGGCTTATTAACCGAGTCATCAACGGTATATATGCATCATGGGCAATCTCAGTGCGATAAACAAAAATTATTGGAACTCATCGATGATGTTTCGAGCCATTTTCCAATTCGTTTACCCGCCCCGACTCCGAAGGCATTGTATAGCCCGTGTGAAATTCGACATTTAGCGATTATCGTCAATTTAGAACAAGATCCGACGCAAGAATTTTCTAACCAAGTGGTACATTTTGATTTCCGTAAGTTAGATATCTTTAGTTTTGGTGACCCTCAACAGTGCCTTATTGGCAGTATCGATTTGTTATATCGTAATTCATGGAATGAAGTTAGGACGTTGCATTTTAGCGGAGAGCAATCGATGCTTGAGGCGTTAAAAACAATTTTAGGGAAAATGCATCAAGATGCTTCTCCGCCTGATTCGGTTGAAGTTTTTTGTTATAGCCAGCATTTACGTGGATTGATCCGAACTCGTGTACAGCAGCTAATTTCAGAGTGTGTTGAGTTACGTTTATCCAGTAATCGGCATGATCCAGGGCGTTTTAAACCGTTACGTATCGCCGGGCAAATGTGGGGATTATTTTTCGAGCGGCTTAATGTTTCGGTACAAAAATTGGAAAATGCGGTCGAGTTTTATGGGGCAATTTCGCATAATAAATTGCATGGCTTACCGATAAAATTAAATGCCAAAGAGACGCATCATTTGCCGGCGGTAGTTGATGGTTATGCCAGTGAAGGGATTGTTCAATTCTTTTTTGAGAATACCGACGATGGCAAAGGTTTTAATATTTATGTGCTTGATGAGGCTAATCGCGTGGAAATTTACTCGCATTGTGAAGGCAGTAAAGAAGAGCTAGTCCGTGATGTCAGTCGTTTTTATTCCTCATCACACGATCGCTTTACCTATGGTGCTAATTTCATTAATTTTAATTTACCGCAATTTTATCAAATCATTAAAAATAATGGGCATAATCAAGTCATTCCGTTTGCTGGCGGTGCTTGGGCATTAGTTACTGAGCAGGTAAACAGCGACGATGGGCGATTAAACAAACATTATTCCGATGTATGCTCAATGCATAATTAGTATCAAAGTCATTATTTAATTTAAAGAATAACCGCGATTAAATAAACACATTCAGGAGGATGATTATGTCTTCCTGAATGTGTAAAACTAGAATTAGTGATTAAATGTGAATTTCTCGCCACATTGAGCACTTACCGCCTCAGAAAGCATATCTAAAAAATTTCCTGCTGAACGATCACATATCCACTGTTGCCGTTGATAATTAAAATGATAGCCGCCTTGACGAGTTGCTAGCCAAATTTGATGGAATGGTTCTTGGCGATTAATAATAATTTTGCTGCCATCTTCAAAGCTGAGTGTCATTACACCGCCATTAGTTTCACAGTCAATATCCGCATCACCCAGGTAATTATCGAGCTGCTCTTCGAGTTGTTGCATCAACTGGTCGGCCAATTGATGGAATTCAGTATCGTTCATCAGTTAAATTCCTATTTGCTTTTCGTCCGCATGGTAGCGATTATAGGGGATAATGATGCAAGTATTACAGGCAAAAAGACAATGAAAAAACAATTGTGCGGATTTTTAGCTCTTATGGCAGTACTTTCTCTCTCTGGTTGTGGTTTAAAAGGGCCGCTTTATTCTCCGCCTGAATCGTTAGAAACGACCCATGCTACCGATAGCTCACAGACAACGTCGTCTCAAAGCCTATCAGACGATAGCAATATAAAAAATTAGTCCAAACAATGCGTTGTTTCTACGGAGCGATATAATATGCACTTTTCCAAAATGCATGGTTTAGGTAATGATTTTATGGTGGTCGATGGCGTCACTCAAAACGTTTATTTTTCACCAGAGTTAATTTGTCGTTTAGCCGACAGACATACAGGTATTGGTTTTGATCAATTACTATTGGTCGAAGCGCCTTACGATCCTGAACTTGATTTTCATTACCGTATTTTTAATGCGGATGGCAGTGAGGTCGCACAGTGTGGAAATGGTGCACGCTGTTTTGCTCGCTTTGTTCGCTTAAAAGGTTTGACTAATAAGCGTCAAATTAAAGTTAGTACCCAGTCAGGGCGTATGATCCTCAATATTACTGATAACGATAATGTTTGTGTCAATATGGGGGAACCCGAATTTGAACCCCAAAAAGTACCATTTCGCGCGGTAAAGGTAGAAAAAACCTATATTATTCGAGCAGAAGAAAGAACCGTATTATGTGGTGTTGTATCGATGGGTAATCCACATTGTGTAGTGCAAGTTGAAAGTATTACTACCGCCGAAGTTGAAATAATCGGTCCAGCGCTTGAAAGCCATGAGCGCTTCCCTGAAAGAGCAAATATTGGTTTTATGGAAGTGATTAATCCGAGCCATATTCGTCTACGAGTTTATGAGCGAGGTGCCGGAGAAACCCAAGCATGCGGCAGTGGTGCATGTGCGGCTGTCGCGATTGGTATTCAGCAGGGGCTGCTCAGCGATAATGTACAGGTCGATTTACCCGGTGGATCACTAGAAATTCGTTGGGAAGGGCCGGGGACACCATTGTTTATGACAGGGCCCGCGACTCATGTATATGATGGTGTTATACAAATTTAAGCCCAATAATCGCGTTCTAACGTTGATGTTGCTAGCTTATTTGGCGTTTGCGCGTTAATAAGAGGTCGATGATGGATAAAATAGATGTAAAGCTCAGCGTGTCCGCTGATCTTAATGATCAGACGGTAGCGGAGTATTTACAAAACCATCCGGAGTTTTTTCTCCGAAATGCCCTGCAAGTTGAACAAATGAAGGTACCGCATCCGGTGATTGGCGCAGTTTCATTACCTGAATGGATTATGAATCGACAGCGTATTCAACTGCAGCAGCTAGAGCAAGATATTCTGTTTATCGTCGAGCAAGCGAGAGAAAACCAGCAGTTATTTGATCAACTATTAGCGCTAATCATCGAGTTAGCAACAGCCGGTAGTTTGAGTGAAATGTTAAATCGATTAAACCGTTGGGCGAAATATTTAGGTTTATCTAGTGCATCGATACGACTATTTAGTGATCGGTGGAATTTATCTGCGCCGCTTGATGCCCAAGATTTGGTTCTTCATCGACCTCAATTTGACGCTATTCGCCTGCAACGGTTTGGTGAGCAGAAAACGTATTTAGGCAGTTTAAACGGCTCGGAATTACTGTTACTACTGCCAAAGACCATGCATGTAGGTTCAGTGTCTATTTCATTACTGGGCCCTTGTGGTGAGTTAGGCGTACTTATTTTTACGAGCCGAGATAGACAACACTATCAGGCAGGAATGGGTACGGTGATGTTGGAAAAGCTGGCACAATTACTGCCGCGTTTATTGTCGAAATGGATCTCTCGATTATGAGTAGCCAACTACATGAACAATTAGCAGAAAAAACAGAGATATACTTACAATATTTGCGAGTTGAACGACGTTTAAGTGCGGTCACGATTACTAATTATCGCCGTCAATTGGCAACGGTAATCCAAATGCTGGTGGAGATGAAAATTGACGATTGGGCAAAAATGGATACCCCGATCGTACGTAATATTGCGGCGAAAAGTCGACGAGCAGGATTACAATCTGCCAGCATGGCATTGCGTTTGTCTGCATTGCGCAGTTTTTGTGATTGGATGGTACAGCAAGGCGAATTAACCGCGAATCCAGTAAAAGCGGTACGGGCTCCAAAAGCAAAAAAATCGTTACCGAAAAATATGGATGTTGATGAAATCGCTCAGTTACTCAATATTGATCAAGGCGATCCCTTATCGGTTAGAGATCGCACGATGCTGGAAGTTATGTATGGTGCGGGACTCCGTCTCTCTGAACTGGTTGGTTTAGACATCTCGCATGTTTCACTTTCAACGGGGGACGTCCGAGTGATGGGGAAAGGCAGCAAAGAGCGCAAAGTTCCTTTGGGGCGGACGGCGGTTAACTGGTTAACGCAGTGGCTTGAAATGCGAGAATTATATGAGCCAGAAGATGATGCGATATTTGTCTCTACGCAGAGTGGGCGACGAATGTCAGCGCGAAATGTACAAAAACGTTTTGCATTATGGGGTATTAAGCAGGGTATAAATAGCCATATTAATCCCCATAAACTTCGTCACTCATTTGCGACCCACATTTTGGAATCGAGTGGCAACTTACGGGGTGTGCAGGAATTATTGGGACATGCAAATCTGTCAACAACTCAGATTTATACCCATCTTGATTTCCAACATTTAGCCAATGTCTATGATGTCGCCCACCCCAGAGCAAAGAGGGAGAAATCTTAATGCATTTTTATCGACCATTGGCCCCCATCAAAGCGATGACGTTTGATCTGGATGATACCTTGTATGATAACCATCCCGTGATTGAAAAAACTGAGCGGCAAGTTCTGCAATTTATTCGTGAATTTGATCTACGTTTTGCTCAATTTAATCATGACGATCTCGATGCGTATCGACAGATCTTACTCGAACAAGACGCCAATATTTATCATGATGTGACGGAATGGCGTTGGCAAGCCGCAAAAATGATGCTGTGTCATTACGGTTATTCTCGAGAACAGGCAATTCAAGGCGCGGATGACATCATGGCTCACTTTGCTTATTGGCGTAATCAGATTAATGTGCCGGAATCGACGCATACCACATTAGCGGCATTAGCAGAAAAACTTCCTTTAGTGGCGATAACTAACGGTAATGCAGAACCTGCCGCTTGCGGTTTAAATGATTATTTTCAGTTTGTTCTGAAAGCCGGCCCAGATGGTCGCTCTAAGCCATATTGTGATATGTATTGCTCTGCCGCAGATAAATTAAATATTCCTGCCAACAATATTTTGCATATAGGGGATAATTTACAGACCGATATCGAAGGTGCTATCCGCAGCGGTATGCAAGCGTGCTGGATAAATATGGACAATAAAACGTTAATGGCAGAAAAAGAGAGCCGGTTAGTTCCGCATATTGAAATTTCAAATTTGGCTTCTCTGCTGACGCTGTTATAATTCTTTTCTCTGGATAAATCCACAGTGGTTTTATACTGCTGTACTGCTTTGATGGTAATTATGGACGTCTCTAATCTGCTCGAAGGCCTCAATGATAAACAGCGTGATGCAGTGGCTGCAGCACGAACTAACCTCCTAGTATTGGCGGGGGCGGGCAGTGGTAAAACCCGTGTTTTGGTACACCGTATTGCTTGGCTGATGTCAGTAGAGCATGCTTCGCCGTTCTCAATCATGGCGGTGACGTTCACCAATAAAGCAGCCGCAGAAATGCGTCACCGTATTAATCAATTGATAGGCAGTAGCGAAGGTGGTATGTGGATTGGGACGTTTCATGGTCTTGCCCACCGTTTATTGCGCCAGCATTATATGGATGCCGGATTACCCCAAGATTTTCAAATTCTCGATAGCGATGATCAATATCGATTGATCCGTCGATTGCTTAAAGCGATGAATCTCGACGAGAAACAATGGCCGCCACGTCAGGGTATGTGGTACATCAATGGAAAAAAAGATGAAGGTCTGCGCCCGCAGCATATCGAAAGCTATGGAAACCCAGTCGAATCAACATGGCTTAAAGTTTATCAAGCCTATCAAGAAGCTTGTGATCGTGCTGGGTTAGTTGATTTCGCTGAATTATTATTACGTGCCCACGAATTATGGCTGAATAAACCACATATTCTTAATCATTACCGTGAACGCTTTACCAATATTTTGGTTGATGAGTTTCAAGATACTAACAGTATTCAATATGCTTGGATTAGAGTATTGGCGGGTGATACAGGTAAAGTAATGATAGTGGGGGATGACGATCAATCTATTTATGGTTGGCGTGGAGCGCAAGTTGAAAATATTCAGCGTTTTTTGAAAGACTTTCCGGGAGCGGAGACTATCCGCCTTGAACAGAACTATCGTTCAACCAATAATATTTTGAAAGCCGCTAATACTTTGATTGCGAATAATAGCGATCGATTAGGTAAAAATTTATGGACCGAAGGCGGCGATGGCGAGCCGATTTCTCTCTACTGCGCTTTTAATGAATTAGACGAATCGCGTTATGTCGTGAGCCGAATCCGCCAGTGGCATGAAAATGGTGGAGCATTGCGTGATTGCGCGATTTTATACCGCAGTAATGCTCAGTCACGGGTATTGGAAGAAGCCTTAATCCAAGGGGCCATGGCGTACCGAATTTATGGCGGCCAACGTTTCTTTGAGCGTCAAGAAATTAAAGATGCACTCTCTTATTTACGCTTAATCGCTAATCGTAATGATGATGCTTCGTTTGAGCGTGTTGTTAATACACCAACGCGTGGAATTGGTGAGCGTACATTAGATACGGTTCGACAAACAGCTAGAGCGCAAAAATTAACATTATGGGAAAGTTGCGAATATTTAATTAGGGAACAAGTACTTGGTGGCCGAGCCGCTGCAGCCATTGAACGTTTCCTTGAGTTAATTGATGCCTTAGCTACAGAAACGCAAGAACTGCCTCTGCACGGACAAGCAGATCGAGTTATTAACGATTCTGGGCTACGCGCGATGTATGAGCAAGAAAAAGGCGAGAAAGCTCAAGCTCGTATTGAAAACTTAGAAGAATTAGTTAATGCAACACGTGATTTCAGCTATCAAGATGAAGATCAAGATTTAATGCCATTACAGGCCTTTTTATCCCATGCAGCATTAGAATCAGGCGAGAGCCAAGCAGATGCTAATCAAGATGCTGTTCAGTTAATGACATTACACTCTGCTAAAGGTCTTGAATTTCCGGTGGTCTTTATGGTCGGTGTTGAAGAAGGAATGTTCCCCAGCCAAATGTCATTGGATGAAAGTGGCCGCTTAGAAGAAGAACGTCGTTTGGCTTATGTTGGAATTACTCGCGCAATGGAAAAATTGACGATCACCTATGCTGAAAGTCGACGCTTATATGGCAAAGAAGTGTATCACCGTCCTTCTCGTTTTATTGGCGAATTGCCTGAAGCCTGTATAGAGGAAGTCCGTCTACGCGCTACGGTTTCACGCCCTGTAAATCATCAGCGTTTAGGGACACCAATTAGCAGCAATGATAGTGGATATGCGCTAGGGCAACGCGTTATGCACGCTAAATTTGGTGAGGGGACAATTATTAATTTGGAAGGCAGCGGTGAGCATTGCCGATTGCAAGTTGCTTTTCAAGGACAAGGGATCAAATGGCTGGTGGCGGCTTATGCGAGATTAGAAATCGTTTAAACCGTTCTCTTATCGGTTAGATATATTTATTCTTTTTTGTATACGCTGCATTATGCCGCGGTGGTAGGAGTATTATCGCCGTGGCATCCCTGTATTTTTTCTTTACAACAAGATTAATTTTTTCAATATATTTATTAATCCTCGTTGAATCTTATCTATCACTCTGCTCTATTCACGCTTTTTTTGAGGCTATCTATTTAATATTGTTCTTATTTCACTGACCTATTTTTAGCTGATAATTTCTTAGCTTAAGCTATGCCTATAATCCGACCTATGATTTAACTTTATTCTTGATATGCTATTTTAATCTTTGCGATTTAAGTTTTTAATTTTATATTTTCCAGTTTGTGAAGTATAAAATCACTCCGTTTAACTGATGATTAAATTGTCATGAAATCTGAACATCTAATTGATGCTTTAGCGACTCAGGGCTGGTATATCTGGGACGATTTTTTGAGTCTGAAACAAGTGCAGGAAATCAAGCTGGCTATTCCGCAGCAGCTTACTGATGCGCGTATTGGTAATGGTGAGAAGTTACAAGAGAATAAAAATATCCGTGGTGATCAAACTCTTTGGCTGGAGCCTGAGATGGGTGAACCAATAGCTCTTTATATGGATAAAATGGAAGAATTAAGGCAACTCATCAATCGGCAGTTATATCTCGGTTTACGTGATTTCGAAACGCATTATTGCCGTTATCCACAGGGGACATTTTATAAAAAACACTGTGATAATTTTCAAGGTAAAGGGCTACGCAAAGTAACTACTGTACTGTATCTAAATGAATTTTGGCAGTCGGGTGATGGTGGTGAGTTAGCCATGTTCAATAATGATGATCAGCAATTAGCTACCGTCGATCCTATTGGTGGTCGATTAGTGATATTTATGTCAGAAGATTTCCCTCATGAAGTTCTGCCAACAAAGACAGAACGTTGTAGTATTGCGGGCTGGTTCCTCAGTCAAAAAGTATTTTAATTTTTCATTTATAACAAGATAGATTAATCAGCCTATTACCACCTCTTATTTAGAGGTGGGCTTTTTATTCAGCCTATTTACAGCTAAAGCTTATTGTTTTATTTTTAATTCTCTAGTAATGTTCAAACTCCTTATTGAAAGGAGTAAATGGGGATTATCGAAGAAGTAAATGGGTATTATATGAGGAGTAAGTTATTATTAGAAAATTACTAATAAATTAATATAAATAATAAAAGTGATTAAATAATAATTAACTTATTAAACTAACTTATAGTAATGGTGTATACAAACCGGAGATATTTTAGGTAATGGACTATCTAATAATAGAAATTTTATATCATGGTATTATGTCAAAAATCTATAAACGAGATAATAAGGATAAGTCTTTATAAAATGTAATCAAATATTTTGGATGATGAGTTTACTCTTAGTAGTGATGCAATAAATACTTATGGTGTTGATCATTTAATTAATAATATAAGTTATTGTGGTAATAAGAGTGTTGATAGTGTGATTTTTATTATATATATGTCAATATAACACTTAATATATTGTTTATTTTAAATATCTACTATTTATTGATTTGCAATTTTATTTTAAAGCAATACTAATAATGTTACTTTTTTATAATTATAATGTAAGTTATTATTTAATATAGATTATGAATTTAATTTATATCTATTTAGTTTCCATTTTACTATAATTTCAGTTTAATTATATATTACCCTTTTTATTCCTGCCAATTTTTCTTATTCATTAAATTTAACTATAGAAGGATATATAATAAATATGGATATTAATAATAGATCTAATCATGAAATAAATCAAGAAATTGATATGCAAATTAGAATTTCTACGGCTAAGCATAATTTTCCTATATTATCTAATTTATATTTTGAATATAAAAAAACATTAGTAGATTCAATTAACGAATTAAATAATATAAAAAACAATAATTTTGAGAATACTAGTGAGGATGAAAATACTAATCTAGTAGATATGTTAATGAAATCAATTGATATTGCTATAATTAATGGAGTGAATAATAGTAGAGAATATATGGAGGCAGATATTGAAAGAGGAATACCATTAGCTGAATTAGCAAAAATTCCTGAGAGCAACTCTCCATATACAGTAATGGAACTAATTAATTTAGAGAAAAATATAAATGTGACAAATAATGAGCTAAATGATGTTGTTGCTCATAAAAACTTTATTGATCAACGTTATTTTAATAAAATAATGATGATCGAAGCGAATGAAACCATATCATTCGCTGATATGAATATTGATCAAATCCCTAAAAATATAATTACGTTATTTGAAGATATTTATAATAAGCAAAATAGTTTTGAATTAAAACTTTATGAGTGGCAGGTAAGTACAACAGAGTTGCGTTCTCAACGTTTATTGATTAAAAGTGATGCACTGATGTCAATTTATAGTGAAAGAAGTGGCGATAATGAAAAATATCGGCAATTTAGTCAAAGTGTTTCTAACGATTTAGCACATTACAATGATACTGAAGATTATATTAGCCAATTACCTGAGTTAGAAAAGCGAGTTAAATTTATTGAGGAAATCTCTGAAGATAATTATTCAGCTGTGCTTGATGCTGAAAAAGTAGCAAAACAAAATCTTATACATCTAATACAAGAGACAGTTTATAATTTATCTAATATTACTATTATTAATCAAAACAATTTCGCTGATCATAATGAGATATTAAAAAACCAAATATCAGGTTTTTCTGTTGATCAAATGAGTTATATATCGAAGGGAGAACATTCAATGGATCTTTCCAAACCAGTAATTTCTTGTTTTGAGCCAGCGAGAAGTACAGGGGCTATTATTCTCAGCTCTATTATTTAAGTAATAAGTTTTTTTAGATTTATATATAAAAATCGGATGATCTACGTAATAGCATCATCCGATTTAATTAATTTATATCAGTAACAAATTAATGGACAATATGTACTGTTTTACCACCGACAATTGTACAAAGTACTTTAACGTTAGCGATATCATCAGGTAGAATTTGGAACACATTGCGGTCTAAAATAATCATATCGGCAAATTTTCCTGGCTCTAACGAACCAATTACCTCTTCTCGATGTTGGGCATAAGCTGAATCAATGGTTGCCGCACGCAAAACTTCCGTCACAGTTAAATTGCGATCAGTATTGAGCCGAGGTGCTTTTTTTCCATCGATATCATGACCTCGACGTGTTGCTGCTACCTTCAAATCATACCATTCATCGAAATCATCGATTGGCCAGTCGCTACCAAAAGCGACTGTTGCGCCGGCATCAATGAATTTGGCGATAGGTTCAAGGTCTTGAAATCGGGTTTCACCAACCATATTACGCTCAAATTCAGATAGTTCAGGTGTCGGTGCGGCCCATTGAAATGATAGACAAGCAATCGCACCTAACCGAGCAAATCGTTGATAATCTTTAGGATTAACTAATTCATTATGTGCGAGACCAGGGCGAATATCTTTTTCTGGATGTGCACTGCGCATTTTTTCAATCGCATCTAATACAATCGAAATTGCTCCTTCGCCAACAGTATGCAAATGCGGATCGTAGCCTGCGGCCGCAATTTTTTCTAACAGTTCATCTAAGATTTCAGCGGTGAAATAGAGGTCACCATAGTTGTCAGTTTCTTGCCAATCGGGTTGTGTTTCTGAGCCTTTATTGACACGATAAGGTGCCAATAAAGAGGCTGTCATGGTTGGGTATTGTAAAACACCATCGACAAACATCTTGATATTTCGCAGACCAATACCCGGTGCTGGCGTCCATTCTGCTTGGTGCCATTGTTTAGCGAATGCAACGGCTTTATCGACCGCTGCTGCTACGGATGCTATATCCGGCGTTTCATCAGGAGTAATTTCCCGAGCGGCTTGAAAACGAACCGTTAAATCGTTGCGTTGTTGTAATTCAGCAAAAGCGGCTAATTGCTGCTCTGAAACACGGGCATCCATGACCGTAGTGACACCTTGCTGATTTAATACTTTCTGAACCAACTCAGCGACTTCTACGGCTTGATCATCTCGAATAGACGGAATGCTGTCTGCTGCACGCATAGCTGGAGCATCTTCTAAAATTCCGTTTAACTCTCCATTAGAATGCTTGCCAATTTTACCATCCGGTGGAGCGGGTGTTTCTTTGGTTATACCGAGTAATTCTAGAGCACGACTATTTGCTAGCAAAGTATGGCAGTCATTGGAAAATAGGACGACAGGGCGTTTGGTGTTCAATCGATCCATATCTTCACGATACATGTCAATACCTGCTGGTAGCATTCCTTGACGCAACCATGCCGTAACTTTGAGCCAGTCATTTTCACCAGTCCGTGGATCTTTATCTAAGTGAGATTGAACCCGTTGCAATATTTCATCGATAGTCAGCGATTCATAATTTAGATGACAGCCAAATAACTGTACACCTCCCCAGAAGGGATGCATGTGGCCATCAATGATACCGGGCATCATCATTTTACCTTCGAGATCAATACTCTCGGTTTCTGGTCCGACATAACGCTGTAATTGCTCTGCGCTGCCACAAGCGAGGATATAACCATCTGCAACAGCGATAGAGTCAACAACGGTATTTTGTTGGTCAGCAGTATAAATATAACCATTGAAATAAATAACATCTGCAACTTTATTGTTCATTTTGCAACCAATCCATAATAAGCGGCAACATTATCTATATAGTTATGCTAAAGGCTATATAGTTATGCCGAGAGAAAAAACAACGGAAGAGTGGTGCGCTCTCCCGCAGTAATAACTTGATAATATGTTTAATTAATAATCATATTAACTTCATCATCAGAAATTGCCGGCGGTGTTCGAGTAAAACCTCGTGTGAGTAATGTAAGATAAAGCACGCCAATTCCGAGCCAGATTAATCCAACCGTAAAGGCTTCGCGGTCAAGGCTAGTCCATAGCCAAAGAGTCAGCAGTACACCAATCGAAGGCAGAATGAAGCAAGTAACATACTGTTTAGCAGTAAGTTTTTCTTTACTATCGATAATAAAATGTTTGATTACCGTCAGATTTACAAAAGTAAAGGCAATTAATGCACCAAAGCTAATCATTGATGCAACCATGCCTAATGAAAGAATCAATGATAATAATGAGGCTATCGCGACAAAAATAATCGAGAATACTGGTGTATTAAGGCGTGGATGTAAATAGGCAAACAAAGGACGAGGTAATACGCCTTCACGACCCATGGCATACAGGATACGCACAATACTAGCCTGAGATGTCATTGCTGAAGCGAATACACCAATCACATAGGCCGTAATAAAACTGGAAGCCATCATTGCGCCGCCAACTTTTTTCATTACTGCTAAGCTAGCAATATCTGGATTAGGAATAAAATCTTGCCATAGCGGATAAATTAAATGCGCACTATAAGAAATAATAATAAATAAGGCACCCGCGATAAATACCGTATATAGAATCGCTTTTGGTAATGCTCGGCGTGCATCTTTAGTCTCTTCTGCCATGGTTGAGATAGCATCAAACCCTAAGAAAGCTAAACAGAGGATCGCGGCACCGCCAAAGACACCAGACATTTGATTTGACGCCAGGGTGATAGGTGCCAGTAAGGCCTCGGTATCTAAGGTAAATGAGGTTTTAAAACTTAAATATAAAAAGATACCGATGAATACTAATTGCATGAAAATAATCAACATATTCATTGAGTTAACGAGGCGAATCCCCAGAATATTTAAACCACTTACAATCAGTATCGTTGAGCAAATAATGACGCTCATTGGTATTGCTGGAAAGGCTTCATGAACAAAAATACCAATAGCAATATAATTAATAATGGGTAAAAATAAGTAATCTAGTAATTGTGCCCAACCAACCACAAAACCGAGATTACCGCCAAATGTTTTTTGTACGTAAGAATATGCGGAGCCAGAAAGTGGCAATGCATGGGTCATACGGCAATAGCTGAGAGCGGTAAATAGAACCGCGGAGAGAGTAATGATATAAGCGATAGGTAGATGACCTTCGCTTAGTACCGTGACTTGCCCATAGGTTGTAAAAATGCCGAGTGGCACCATATAGGCTAATCCGAAAAATACTAATGCAGGCGTGGTTAGTACACGCTTCATGTGAACGTTATTCTGTTGCATTTATAAGCCCTTCCCAAAAGCCTTAAAACGTATCAACTCTTTCTGAATAAAACAGGCGGAGTGAAGTTAAAATGCAGCAATATAACCAACGTTATAGCGATATAACGTTAAGCAATAAATACCACACAATGGTTTAAAAGATAGATACGGTTGCCTATTGATTTTGATTCAAATTCATTAGGCTAAAACCGATACTGCAACCAATTTCAGAAAACCTCGCACCAGAATTTTTTATAAATCCTCGTGCGCACTTTAATGAAACGTCAGTGATGAAACGGACCATCACCATCCGCTGGGGTGGATGCAATCGGCGTACAATATAAAGACCTAATACTATTTAAGCAATTAATTATTTATAATAACAAGTAAAAACTTTATGTTATAAATCATAGGATAAGATTGAAGTTAGTCAATAATTAACCATTGTTTTTTATAACTAAATGAAAAGAAAGTAAATTATTTATATTGTAATTATGAGTGAGCTTAAGAAATAAAAAATTAATTTATTCAGTTAATTATATTTTTAGAGTAATAAATTAATTATCTTATTGTTTTCATTGCACATTATAAATTTTAAGATTAAATTTGAATCAGTCTTTGATATTAGATAAGTAGATTTAATGCTATTTTTTATTTAATTAAATTTATTAAACACATTAAATATTAAAATATTAATAGTGTTGATGATTTTAATATGATCTCTCTAATAATGGATCAATAATCGACAGAATGAGAGAGATACATAATAAAGATTATTTTTTACGTAATTTTCTTTGGGTATACAGTGCATCTAAGGTAAATAGAATTAATGCAAACCAGATAAATCCAAAGGTCACTAATAATTCGGTAGTGACATGTTCGCCATATACTAATACGGCTAACAAAAACATAATTGTTGGGCCTAAATACTGAAAGAATCCCAGTGTTGATAGGCGTAGATGGTTAGCCGCTTCCGTAAATAATAGCAAAGGAACTGTGGTGATAATGCCCGCGGCTATGAGTAGTAGATTCAAACTCCAGCTATTGAGTGACATATTACTGGTTGGGCTATCGGCAAAACAGAGCAGATAAATTACACCAATCGGTAGCAACCAGAGAGTTTCAAACATCATGCCGGTTTGTGCGTCAATCGCCAACTTTTTACGTAATAATCCATAAAGAGCAAAACTGAATGCTAAACTTAAGCCAATAATAGGCACTGAGCCGAATTGCCACAATTGGATTAGTACACCAGTCACCGCTAAACAGACGGCAACCCATTGCATACGACGAAAACGTTCATGCAAAAATAACATACCAAATAATACATTGACCAATGGATTAATAAAATAACCTAAGCTGGCTTGTAACATATACCCATTATTCACTGCCCAGATATAAATCAGCCAGTTAGTAGCAATGGTTACTGCGGTAATGACTAAAACAAGTAATTTCTTAGGTTGTTTAATAACCTGACGAACATAACACCAATGTTTTGTCACGGTGAGTAATGCCAGCATAAAAAAGAATGACCAAATAATACGATGAGTCAGGATTTCTTCTGCGGGAACTTGTTGGATACTTTTAAAATAAATCGGGGCAATACCCCAGATAAAATAGGCACCTAAAGCACATAATACGCCTTTGGTTGTGTTTTGCTGGCTCATTATTAACTCTAATAATTAGAAAAAGTCTGAAAGACCAAATATTGATCGCTGTAAGATGGGCTACGATAAACCCTCTGTCAATGAGCTGATAATGTGACATTGGGCAGTTAAATTTACAAGTTTTTTAATTACGCCAGTGACTATCTTTATTTTATATTTATTAGTGCTTATTTAGTCTCATACTATTATTCAAGTTAGTAAGCATAAACTTACTGTTATCCAACTAAATAAGTGGCTGTTGCACTAGCAATATGTTGATTTTTATCATTATGTAGTTCAGCGCGGGTAACAGATATTTTATTGCCATTGCGTAAAATATTAGCACTTGCGATAAATTTAGTCCCACGACCAGGACGCAAATAATCAACACGCAAATCAATCGTTCCCATACGTGACATTCGGTCAATAATCATTTCGTGAGATAATGGTTCAATGCGTGTCAGCAGTTGATTAATACATACCATTCCTCCAGCAACATCTAAAATGGCAGCAATAACGCCTCCATGTAATATTTGCTGACTAAAATTACCAATTAATTCAGCTTTATTATCCAGCGCTAATTGAACAAAATCCATTTCTAGTCGCATAAGTTTTATGCCAATTAGCTGATTAAATGGCATTTTATAGATAAAAGCATCGCTCATCAGTTGGGTGGCTTGTTCTAGTGTATAAATTTTTTTGTGCATATTGGTTAATCTTTAGTGATAAGTATTAACATAAATCTAACATTTGATAATCTTTTTGTCTTTGCATGATTAAACTTAATTCTCTTTGGGTGATAAATATTCGATATATCTCAATGTTTATGTGTAAAATGAATGCATATACAAGTGTTATTTTTGTGATGAATAGGAATGTGAAGGATGCATGCGTTACGGAATTTAATCAGTGTTGCACTGTTTTGGCCGATTGTCCTCTTTGCTGCACAAAACCCTGATCAGGAAACTGATCAACCCCAGCCGTCTAATAATTCGACAATAATCAGAGGGAGTATTCTTTCAGGATTAATGCAAAACTATGATAATCCATTTGTTTTATATCCTTATGAATCGAATTATATTATTTATACCTATACTTCAGATTTAAATAAACAGGCGATTAAGAGTTATGATTGGGGCAAAGATGCCCTTGATGATGAAGTTAAATTTCAACTGAGCCTAGCATTTCCTCTGTGGCGTGGTATTGCGGGGGATAATTCTGTATTAGCAGCATCTTATACACAGCGTTCTTGGTGGCAACTCAGTAATAAAAAAGAGTCATCGCCGTTCCGTGAAACCAATTATGAACCACAATTATTTATTGGCTGGTTAACGGACTATCAATTTGCTGGTTGGACTTTCCGTGAAATTGAAACAGGTTTTAACCATGAATCAAATGGTCGATCAGATCCTACCTCTCGTAGCTGGAATCGTATTTATGCGCGTTTTATGGCCCAAAAAGGTGATTGGCAGGTCGATTTAAAACCATGGTATCGATTGAACGAGAGCAGTGGTAGTGATGATAATCCCGATATTAATAAATATATGGGTTATTATCGTTTAAAAGTCGGCTATGCGTTGGATGATAAAAACGTTATTACCGTTACCAGCCGGTATAACTGGAATACCGGTTATGGGGCTGCTGAGTTAGGATGGAGCTATCCACTGACTAAACATGTGCGTTTATATAGCCAGTTATTCAGTGGTTATGGTGAATCGATGATTGATTATAATTTTCGTCAAACTCGAATCGGCCTCGGCATCATGTTGAATGATATAATGTAAGTAAAAATCCGCTTAATCTCCAACTCTATGGGTTGGGGATTAGCGGGGATTAAGATGTGAATAGGCGAGATTTTTGTGTTAGATTCAACCTCATTAGCGAGGTAATCATGACTATCATGGGCGTTGATGTTTATAAAGGCGCTTAGCATTTTTGCATCAGACTGATAAGTGCTCAGCCGCTATCATATTAGCAAACAATAAAGGGATTATTTTGGGGATGTTATTATCTGGCTGAATTCATCTTAATTGATTCACTTTAAGTGCTGAATAATGGCGCTGTACAATATGTTTAAGAAATATACGTAAGAAATATAAGATAAAAGTAAGAAATATATGCAGTAAATATATCTAAGCAATATAACTCATTAATATAAATTTTTACGTGGTATTTAGCCATGACAGCCTGAAAAATCTTATTGGCTGAGCAAGATATCTGCTAGTTTTTTTCTTTTGCCGATAGGGCATAAACACTGGTGTAATTCGAGGAATCGCGTGTCGACCGCAGAAGTTATTGACTCTCTGTTGTTAGCGGAAAGTATATTAAATAGTACTTTTGGTTATCAACATTTTAGACCCGGACAAGCAGACGTTATTCGAACTATTTTGGATAATCAGGATTGTCTCGTCATTATGCCAACGGGGGGCGGTAAATCTCTATGTTATCAAATTCCGGCGTTGGTACGAGAAGGGTTGACGCTGGTGGTTTCTCCGTTAATTTCTTTGATGAAAGATCAAGTGGATCAGTTAACGCTTCAAGGCGTTGATGCAGCCTATCTAAACTCAACACAAACATCGCTACAGCAACGTGAAATTTTAGATAATTGCCGTAGTGGAAAGATACGTTTATTGTATGTCGCTCCCGAGCGATTATTGACAGATAATTTTTTAGATCAGCTCGAAAGCTGGAATTTAGGCTTATTGGCAGTAGACGAAGCACACTGTATTTCTCAGTGGGGGCATGATTTTAGGCCTGAATACCGTGCTTTAGGTCAATTAAGACGCCGTTTCGCCAATTTGCCCGTGATAGCATTAACGGCTACCGCTGATGATACAACACGCAGTGATATTATTCGCTTGTTAGAAATGCGCTCGCCCTTGGTCCATATCAGCAGTTTTGATCGCCCTAATATTCGTTACACCCTAGTAGAAAAATATAAGCCTTTAGATCAACTTTGGTTTTTTATTAAAGGGCAAAAAGGTAAATCAGGTATTGTTTATTGCAATAGCCGCAACAAAGTAGAAGAAATTGCCGGGCGTTTACAGAAACGCGGCTTGAGTGCTGCCGCCTATCATGCGGGATTAGAAACTCAGCAGCGTGAATGGGTACAAGATGCATTTCAAAAAGATGATTTGCAGGTGGTAGTTGCTACTGTGGCTTTTGGTATGGGTATTAATAAATCTAACGTGCGTTTTGTGGCTCATTTTGATATTCCTCGCAATATAGAATCCTATTATCAAGAAACGGGCAGAGCGGGACGAGATGGCCTACCAGCAGAGGCTATCTTATTTTATGATCCTGCTGATTTAGCTTGGTTACGTCGTTGTTTAGAAGAAAAAACACCGGGAATGCAGCAAGATATTGAGCGGCATAAATTAAATGCGATTACTGCTTTTGCTGAGGCTCAAACTTGTCGCCGCTTAGTTTTATTAAATTACTTCGGTGAAAATCGACAAACAGCCTGTAATAACTGCGATATCTGCCTTGATCCGCCGAAACAATATGATGGTTTAGTGGATGCACAAAAAGCCCTTTCCTGCATTTATCGTGTTGGGCAGCGTTTTGGTATCGGTTATATCGTTGAAGTATTACGGGGTTCAAATAACCAACGTATTCGAGAATTAGGTCATGATAAATTACCGGTATATGGCATTGGTCGAGAGCAAACCAATGAATATTGGGTAAGTATTTTACGCCAATTAATTCATCGTGGCATGATTATTCAAAATATATCGCGCTTTTCTGCGTTACAACTGACTGAATCAGCCCGGCCCGTTTTACGAGGTGACGTTCCATTGCAACTGGCAGTACCTCGAGTATTATCGGTCAAAACGCGTAATCAAAATAATAAAACCTATCAAGGCAATTATGATAAGAAATTATTTGCGAAACTGCGTAAACTCAGGAAGTCGATTGCCGATGAAGACAATATTCCGCCGTTTGTTGTATTTAATGACGCGACACTGATTGAAATGGCGGAGCATTGTCCAACAACTTCAGCTGAATTATTATTAATTAATGGTGTTGGAGAGCGTAAATTAGAGCGCTTTGGTGATGCATTTATGGTGTTAATTCGTGATCATTTAGCAGGGCATGATGAATAAAGGAAGATAGAATGAATGCAGAAAATTTAAAAGAGAGTTGGTTAACCCGCGAAACACAATTTTCCGCTTTTACTAATGGTTCTCTTTTAGATTTTTGGAATCAACGCGAAGAAGATCAATTTCTTGGCATCGATAATATTCCCATCCGTTACGTTCGTTTTATTAATTCATCGCATAATAAAGCCATTGTAATTTCCCCCGGTAGAAGTGAAAGCTATATTAAATATCCAGAAGTAGCTTACGATTTTTTCCATCTTGGTTACGATATTTTTATTATTGATCATCGTGGGCAAGGGCGATCTGGTCGTATGCTCGCAGATCCGCAAAAAGGGCACGTTGAAAAATTTAGTGACTATATCGATGATTTTCAGACTTTTATTGAGTTAGAAGTTAAATGTCGCCATTACCTTAAATGCTTTGCTGTCGCGCATTCAATGGGAGGAGCAATTCTCAGCGGCTATTTGCTGCGTGATAGCATGACATTTGATGCGGCTGCATTGTGTGCACCAATGATTGGGATTAATTTACCACTGCCCAGCTGGCTGGCTAATTTTATTGTTGAAAGAGCAGAACCGCGGTGGGCTATTCGTAATGATTATGCGGTTTCTACCGGGAAATGGCAGCCATTACCCTACTTGATTAATGTGTTAACCCACAGTTATGAGCGTTATCGGCGCTATTTACGCTATTACGCAGATTATCCTGAGTTACGTTTAGGCGGTCCAACATATCATTGGATCCGCGAAAGTTTTTCGATTGGTAAGCAGTTGATAGCTAAAGCCGGAGAGATTGATCTGCCGCTCATGGTCTTGCTAGCGAGTGAAGATAAAGTCGTTAGTAATCGTGAGCTAATGGCTTTTTGTGATGCGAGACGGGCGG
Organism: Moellerella wisconsensis ATCC 35017; assembly: GCF_001294465.1. Taxonomy (GTDB): domain Bacteria; phylum Pseudomonadota; class Gammaproteobacteria; order Enterobacterales; family Enterobacteriaceae; genus Moellerella; species Moellerella wisconsensis. The sequence continues at coordinate 213,449 of NZ_LGAA01000003.1, read as the reverse complement.
CTCAAACAGGAAGAGACGAAAAATTACCTTTAGTTATTGAAGGGGCTCATCATGAAATCTTGTTTGAAAGTGATGCATTGCGTGCGATGGCTCTCAATTCAATCTGTGATTTTTTTGATCAGTTTTAAGTTAGCTAGGAAAAATGCATGAAATATCCAGTAGTTGCTTCAGATTTAGATGGTACATTGTTATCACCGAACCATGACCTGACCCCTTTGACTAAACAAACCCTGAAATTATTGACAAAACAAGGTATTCACTTTGTTTTTGCTACAGGGCGTCATCATATAGATGTCGGGCAAATTAGGGATGGGTTAGAAATTGACGCTTACATGATCACATCGAATGGTGCGAGAGTGCATAATGCACAAGGTGAATTGATCTTTAGCCATAATGTCGATCCTGAAATTGTCCAAGATCTGTGCTTAATTGAATTTGAACATCCTGAGATTTTGACGAATTACTATCGAGGTGATGAGTGGTTGATTAATCGCGAAAGTCCTGAGCAAAAAGAGTTTTTTAAAGAATCGATTTTTAATTATAAGTTATTCGATCCTCGCGATTTTGATACCTCTGAAGTATGCAAAGTTTATTTTACCAGTGAAGATCATGATCTCTTAGTGGCATTGCAGCAACGGATCGAAGAGCGTTGGCAAGAGAGAGTCAATGTGACGTTCTCCTTACGAAACTGTCTAGAAATTATGGCAGGCGGAGTCTCTAAAGGGCGTGCATTAAAGCAAGTGGCTGAATTAGAAGGTTATCAATTATCTGATTGTATTGCGTTTGGTGACGGCATGAACGACCGTGAAATGCTAGAAATGGCAGGTAAAGGCTGTATCATGGAAAATGCTCATCAAATGCTGAAAGATATTCTGCCACATATGGAAGTGATAGGCTCAAATCGGGATGACGCGGTCGCTGATTATCTGCAAAAACTTTATCACGTTAAGGTGTAGCTTAACCGAGCCGATAATAGGCTAATACACAGGTTTATTGAATAATTTCCTGTGTATTAGCTGCTAGAATAATAAAAGTAAGTGATATTTAGGATTTTTCGATTATTATTGATTCAGATAATCGTGTTTAATGGATGATAGCTGCAGATATTTAATTCTTTACGGAATGATAAAATTCATTTTTATAGATTATAGCGGTAAAAATAGACGTTATTAAAAATTATAGGAAACTAAATAAAGTAAATTTTCTTATTCGAAATGTATTGAAATGAAATTTGACTACTAAAGAATTAAATTTAGGCTTAGTCTATTTCAGGAGTTAGCTACAGATTATCATTTAGGTGGTCGTTTTGATTTATTGATGGAGTTTTTACTGAATGAAAAAGTTATGTTTAGCGTTATTTGTTGGCTCGATTTGTTTTAGTTCATTTTCATTCAATGCTATTGCAGTTCCACCTAAACCCGAACAGACGATAGAACAATTAAAACAAGCGGCGGAAAAAGGTAATATTCAGGCGCAATTTCAGCTCGGTGAAAACTATTTCTCGGGTACAGGGGTTTCTCAAGATACTAAACAAGCTGCCGAATGGTATTTAAAGGCCGGTGAGCAAGGAAATGCTGAAGCTCAATTTAAATTAGGCACTATGTATGTGAATGGATTTGGTGTCCGTAGGGATTATGAGCAGGCTATCAGTTGGTACGAGAAAGCCGCGGCACAGGGCAATACTCGTGCACAAAGCAATATGGCGATGATGTACGCTCAAGGATTAGGTGTCACTCAAGATTTAAAAAAAGCGGCTTATTGGTTTAAATTAGCGGCTCAAGGTGGCTATGAGCTTGCTCAGTTTCAAATGGGGCAACTGTATTCAACCGGTAGTGGTGTTGATCAAGATTATACAAAAGCTGTTTTTTGGTACCGTAAAGCGGCAAAACAGCATGATGGTAAAGCACAAGATCGTCTCGGCGGTATGTATGCTGAAGGTAAAGGTGTAACGAAAAATTTAGTTCAGGCTTATGCGTGGTTAGCCGTAGCAATAGATAATGGAAATAAAGAAAGTGGTCGATTACAGAAAAAAATAGAAAAACAACTGACCGCCAGTGAATTAAATAAAGCTCAAGCTCTTGCTACACGCTATATTAATTCTTATGGAAAAATAGATAAATAAACTTATAACTCAGGCAATCTAAAATAGACCTCTGCCTGAGTTAACTTATAAATTTTCTAGCCCAATTTAAACCTGGAAACTAGTTAGAGTAAAAGTAATATCCGATCATAAAAAGCACTGATAAAACAATATATGCCCAACTAAGACGATAAAATCGATTATATTCCTGATATCTTAGAATCATTATTTTTTCATGATGGTTTGAAAGTTTTCTGATTGTATATCTATAAAGTAAAATATAAAGAAGACAATATCCCTGCCATAAATATAAAATATAGTTTGCAAATGTTTTTCCTATAACCAATAAAATAATTAGTGGAAGTAAAAAGAATAAAATAGAAGCGATTCGTTCTAATTGAATAATCCATAATTTTATTATCTGATCTAATTCATTCACTGGGTTACGTCCAATTATTTTTAGCTATATTACGTTATATATCGAGTGGCTCAGAATATTTACTCATTTTTAATCTGAACCACTGATATCTTTATTTTTCTATCTATTTTTTATTTAGTCTTGTATTTTATTTTTATAGTTATAACTAAAATTATAGATCTCCGCTCTTACGAGGCGCTGATCTCGCTGAGATATTCATGCTCGTATAACTATTATTTTCAGTCACATCCACCCGGGCTTGGAATGGCGGGAACGGTAATGGAATACCTTGTTCGGCAAAGGCAGCTAAGATGTTTTGATGGATCTCATGGCGGGCGGGTAAACGGTGGCCCATCTCTGATGCAAATACACGTAATTCAAAGATTTGGATCCCTTGTTGCAAATCGACCAAATACACTTCAGGCGTCGGGTTATCTAAAATCATCGTTGAACGTTTAGCGGCAGTAAGCAGTACTTCTGTGACTTGTGCACTATTCGCCTCTACCGGCGCAGGAATAGTCATGACTATACGGGTAATATTGTCGGACAACGACCAGTTAATAAATTGTTCGGTAATAAAAGCCTTATTAGGAACAATGATTTCTTTTCTATCCCAGTCGGTTAGGGTTGTCGCTCGGGTATTAATTTTAGTGATGCTGCCGGTTAAGTTACGGATAGTCACAGTATCGCCGATACGAATCGGTTTCTCGAATAAGATCATTAATCCAGAAATAATATTGGCAAATATTTCTTGCAAACCAAAGCCTAACCCGACCCCCATTGCAGCAATAAGCCATTGTAATTTAGACCAATCTATTCCGAGTAATGAGAAACCGACAATGCTGCCTATCAGCGTAATACTGTATTTGGTTAACGTAGTAATGGCATAGCCTGTCCCCGGAGTGAGATCTAAATGTTGCAGTAAGACTAACTCGAGCAGTGCCGGTAAATTTCTGACTAATTGAGCGGTAATAATTATCACCAATATAGCGATAAAAATAGAACCCATGGTAATTGATTGAATAGTATCCACACCGTTGGTATTGGATGTCACATCCCATAAGCGGATATTTTCAAGGAAGGAAAATGCGGAGTGTAATTCAGACCATAACCAAATTAGTGAAACCAGCGCTATCATCGTTAAAATAGAACGCACTAATCCCAGCGACTGCGCGCTGATGGTATCTAAATCAATTACAGTTTCTTCAATATCGATAGAGCCCTCTCCACTGGCGCTATGAATATTGTCTTCATCACCTTTGGCGCGGTTGGCCAACATATCGGCACGTCGTTGTTTGGCGCGATCAAAAGCTAGTTTTCGTCGCTGAATCGACATCCATCGACGGATAATATGGTAAATAATTAACAGCACAAACCAGATAGCTACCGAGGTTTCTAAGCGGCCTAATAGTGCCTGAGACGTTGAATAGTAGCCCAGCATAGAAAAAAAGGCTGCCAATATAGGCGCAACCAACAACATGCCCCATAAGGCGCTATTAATAAAGTTTTCGCCGGAACCATGCCTATCAAGATAAAGAGGCACACCAGCCCGTTTCAAGTTATTGGTAATTAAGCTTAATGCAACGCAAAGGAGAATAAAGCAGAAACGCCCAATCGTCGGCGCAAATTCACGATCGCTATAATATTCAAAGGTAATTAGCGCCATCATTAATGGCACAATCATGAAGATAGCTAAGCGGTAATAGCGCATAGCGCGTTTTACGCTCTCTTTTGACCAGCCAAAATGGGCGATGAATAGCCCGTTCGGGCGCGAAAAAGTGGCGCTGATCATAAATAACCATAAAACGGGTGTTGTCGCACTGACACCATAACCAATAGCGGTAGCCATCGGGTCTTGCCATGCACTTTGCAAACCATAGCCAACAGCCGACCACAGCATGGGTAAAGGCAAGGCGACAATGATCGACCAAAAGACGGTTCTGATAGTTAAATAAAAATAATCTTGTGTCACTTTCCCAATCCGCATGCTCGAGCGGTCTAAGAATGACTGATAATGTTTGCGAGTACTGATGCTGAAAATAACGAGGATCAGTGAGCCCAGTAAATAGAGAAACGTATTTTGAGTGGTCAGCATGACCTTAATCGCACTGGTTAATTGCGAAAGTGTGTCTAACGACAACAGCTGAGTGATATTTTTGGCAAATAATAGGGGATAATTGAGTGAAACCGGCGAAACATCGGGCACCCAGAACATATAACGATGAGTTGCATCTTTGACTTCAGTTAGTGCATCAGTTAATTGACTGGTCGCAACCTTGAGTTTAGTGAGTTCTAATATTTCAGCATCGTAACCTGAAATTAATGATCCGAGTAACTCTTTGCGAGTGTTTAGTAAATCTTTATATACCTGAATTTGCTCTGGATTTAAGGCACTTTCTTGTTCTTTTTGGGCAATATCATACTTATCTATGCCTTCTAGCATATCTTCGAACTTTAATCGCTCAATCCGTAAATCGATGATATTTTTATCTAATTGCTGAGCCTTTGGCATTTCTGGCAAACGAGATAATTGCGTTCTTAATGCTTCGCCTAATGTGGTTGAGCCATTTAGCCATTGCGCCTGTTCTTTGATAGTACTGAGCGCTTGTTTGACTTGTTGAATATTGGCAGAGGCAACAGTTTGCTGCTTAGTAATGCTGCTCATTCGTTTGGCTTGCTCTGTCAAATCCTGAGACAGCGTACGATTGATTTCAAGCTGATTTTTCAGAAAAGGCGTTAATTCACCTTGTTCTGCGAGCATATCGGTATGTTCGAGGGCTAAAAAGGCTTTTTGCTGGCGCTGATTATTCTGATAATCGCGTAATTGCTGTAATTCTAATTCAAGTAACTGATAACGCTTTTTATACAGCTCAAGCGACATACGTGAAATTTCCTGCCTATTATTGGCAGAAAGTTGCGCCATTTCTAATTCATTAACTTTTGATTTGCGAGCGCTTACTTCAGCTTGAGCTATTGCAGACTGTGCTTCTGATAATGGAGTACCTGAAGAACTCAGCCCCTGCGCACGATTTGTAGCGTCAGATAACAGCTTACGAGCTTCTGATAATTGCTGTGGAAGTAAGCCGAGAGATTCGCTGATTTCTCGGCCTCTATCTTGTTCTTGCTGTATTTGTCGGCTTTGATCGAGAAGTTGGCTACTAATGCGTATAATTCGCTGATCAAGTTCGCTTAAGCTGATATTTTCAGCAATACGTGGCGGCTGATCAGGTTGATTCAGAATATTTTTTCTGAGGGTTTTGACAATAGTAGGAAAGTTATCAATTGCTTCCTGATATGTTTTGGCTTTGGCATCATATTCTTTCGCATCAGATAGCCAATTTAAGGCACCTTGTATCGCCTGAACTGTTTCAATATCTTTTGGATTTTTACTCGATTCAAGCGCTTTGAGCTCCTGCTTGAGCAGGTTTTCGTCTAGAGCAGAATTAGTCGCCGCATTAGACGATAAGACGATCAACAGGCTGATAAAAACACTGATAATCAAACGCACAATAAGGAGCTCCTTGACAAATTAACCAGATTATTCGTGGGCCGGTTCAGCGGCTTCAAACTCAGTTTGAGCTTTGGGATGCTTAGCTTCAGCTAATAATTCCCCCATACGAGTGGCATAACCGGGCATTAATGCGGAATTAAAGACAATCTTATCTGCTTCAAATAGGTTAATGACGGTCGAGCCTAATTTAAAGCGTCCCATCTCTTGTCCTTTTTTCAGGCAAACAGCATCTTCAGCACCTTTTTCTGGATAAACCCAGCGTTGAATAATTCCTTCGCGGGTATTATTCACACAGCCACTCCATACGGTTTCAATACTGCCTACAATAGTTGCGCCGACTAAGATTTGTACCATTCGACCAAATTCAGTATTAAAGACACAAATTAGTCGTTCATTACGGGCAAATAAATTGGGAACATTAGCGGCAGTGAGCGGATTAACTGAAAAGAGATCTCCCGGAACATAAATCATTTCAGTCAATACACCATCACAAGGCATATGGACTCGGTGATAGTCGCGAGGTGAAAGATAGGTGGTAATAAACTCACCGCCACGGAAATGCTCAGCTAGTGAGTAATTACCCGCTAACAAAGCTTCAGTACTGTAATAATGACCTTTGGCCTGAAAAATTTGATCGTCATTAATGCGACCAAATTGGCTAACTGCGCCATCGGCAGGCTGGGCTAATGTATTTTCACCGGCGATAATGGGTCTTACGTCGGATTTTAACGGACGAACAAAGAACTCATTAAAGCTGCGATAGGCGCTAAATTCACTGTTTTGCGCTTCCTTCATGTCAACTTTATAAACTTTGGCAAACAGTTTGATCGCTAATTGAGTGATGCTTCCTGCATGTTTACTCGCGAACCAGCCAGCTAAGCTAGTAAGTCCTTGTTTTGGTAATAAATACTGTAAGCGTATCTTCAATTTGTCCAGCACGTTAACCTCAGATAATTAGGATGGAAATTAGGAAAAAGGCACACATTGTACCTGCGCTTTCGGTATTAGGCTATGGTGTTTAAATAATCTAAATTATCATATAAAAACTGATGTTATCGCTATGACAATAACACCAGTTGTCGGGGCTAGTTTCAATAACAAGTTTACTGTTTATGGCTAATTTCAGAGTAACACTTATCTTTATTCTAAGTCATTGGCTTAAAATGTAGTGATTACTTACCTACTTTGCTTATAACTATTCCAGTCGTAAATAATTAAGATAACCCTCTAATTTAACTGGCTATTTTTAAATGAATTACTTCTCGGTACTGGTGAAGTTACGGCGTGGCTTAACAGCTTCCATACTTTCGAGTATTCGATGATAGTTTTCAAAGCGTGATTCAGAAATTTTCTCTTGTTCCACCGCTAACTGAATAGCACAGCCTGGATCGTCAAGATGTTTACAGTCACGGAATTTACAACTGCCCAGATAATCTCTAAATTCGACAAATCCTTTGGTAACTTGTTCCGTCGTTAAGTGCCATAACCCAAATTCACGCACTCCCGGTGAATCTATAACCTGGCCACCTTGCGTAAAGTGATATAAACGCGCAGTGGTCGTCGTATGTTGGCCTAATCCTGAATTATCAGAGACATCATTGACCACAATTGGTTTCTCATTTTGGGGCAGCAGTGTATTGAGTAAACTTGATTTACCGACACCAGATTGACCGACAAAAACCGATATTTTATCTACTAATGTGTTAGTGAGTGCTTCCATTCCTTCGCCAGTATGGCCAGAAACCTCGATAACTTGATAGCCAATTTCTCGATAAATATCCATTAAGTCGCCAACCCATTGACGATTTTCTGCGTCTAATAAGTCAATTTTGTTGAGCACAATAATCGGCTCGACATTTAACGTTTCACAGGCAACGAGATAGCGATCGATGATATTTAACGATAATTCGGGTAAAATTGCTGACACAATAACAATTTGGTCGATATTGGCGGCAATAGGTTTTAACCCATCATAATAATCTGGGCGAGTTAAAACGGAATGACGTTCATGGACAGCTTCGACGACGCCATAGGCGCGACGATCTTCTTGTACTTGCAATGCTGGGCGCCAGACAACGCGGTCACCAGTCACTAACGATGAAATTGTTCGGCGCAGGTTACAACGCTGTATGCTACCATCTTCTGCCTCAATATCAGCGTGTTGCCCGAAACGACTAATAACCAGTCCTTCCTGTGCTTCACCGAGTTGGTTATCATCAATCTCGATATTCTTCGGTTTCTTTAATCGACGTTGATGGTTGGCCTGCACTCGGCGCTGCTGGCCTTTTGACAGTTTCTGTTTAGCCACCTGATCTCTCTTCTATTGTTGAATAAATATTGTTGAATAAATTATTGGTTGAGTTGATTCGCTTCTTGGCTTATCGCAGAGCGATATTAAAAGCGTTATCATACACTAAACTAGCCTGAGTGAAGTTAGGATATATCATGCACAAAAATGAGAACAATTTAATTTGGATCGATCTGGAAATGACCGGATTAGACCCAGAACGTGATCGTATTATTGAAATTGCCACAATAGTGACCGATAGTCAGCTAAATATTCTGGCTGAAGGTCCAGTAATTGCAGTTCATCAATCTGCTGAGCAACTAGCGTTGATGGATGAATGGAATGTAAAGACCCATACTGGTAGCGGGCTGGTTGAGCGCGTTAAGAACAGTGCAATAGGGGATCGTGAAGCCGAGTTAGCCACTATTAAATTTTTACAGCAGTGGGTTCCCGCCGGCGTATCTCCAATTTGTGGTAACAGTGTTGGGCAAGATCGTCGTTTCTTATTTCGCTATATGCCTGAATTGGAAAAATATTTTCATTATCGCTACCTTGATGTAAGTAGTTTAAAAGAACTTGCTCGCCGGTGGAAGCCTGAGATATTGACCGGGTTTAGTAAAAAAAATACCCATCAAGCACTTGATGATATTCGTGAATCAATTGCTGAATTAGTCTACTATCGAGAAACATTTATTAAATTGTAATAAATGTTAATGTGTTGATATAAAAAGAGTTTGATAAATGATGATTAAACCTCCAAGTTGACGATTTAATCATCATTTAGACAAAAAAATAAAAAAATTGCCAAAATGGGCTTGCCTGCCGGCATATTTTTCGTATAATGCGCTCCCCATACCGGTGAAGTTTTTTGTTTGTTCGGTAGCTGAAAAGTAAGCTTTTTTCAGCAGGATATTAAAATATGATGCGGGAATAGCTCAGTTGGTAGAGCACGACCTTGCCAAGGTCGGGGTCGCGAGTTCGAATCTCGTTTCCCGCTCCAATTTTAAGTTCCAACGTATTTGTTCTAAATGAACAGATAAATTAGTAAATTTAGTCTAAGACGTTTCCGTGATGCGGGAATAGCTCAGTTGGTAGAGCACGACCTTGCCAAGGTCGGGGTCGCGAGTTCGAATCTCGTTTCCCGCTCCAATTTTATAGCGTTTTAGTTCTGAATCCTTCTGTGATGCGGGAATAGCTCAGTTGGTAGAGCACGACCTTGCCAAGGTCGGGGTCGCGAGTTCGAATCTCGTTTCCCGCTCCAATCTTAATGTCGTATTCTTATTTATCCCTTCAAAATAATTCAATTCAGTTTAAAAATAAATAAAGTCAATTTACATCCCCGTTAGCTATCATGATAATTTCTTTATCATCTTCAATGCTACTTAAAATTAAGCGAGCAGTATATTGGGCTTCTTGTATGAATAAGCCCGGCTTTCAATCAATATACGGTGATGCTCGCAAACATTAAATTCAAGATTAAAAATCAGCAAACTCAGTAATGGGTGGTTTGCCATGTGATTCGAGAAAATCCAGTAATCTGCGTGGTGTAGCATTTAAAATCCGTTCTGGTGGGAAGTTTATCTCGGCCAGTACCTTTAGTACTTTATCAAATCCGCCAAGCGCATAAGCGACATGGGAATCCGAGCCTAATGCAACCCAACCCCCAGCATCACGTACTGCGGTCGCAACCTTAATACAATTTTCTGCACTACCTACTCTTGAATGTAAAAAAGAAGAGTTATTCATTTCTAATGCCACATTGTGCTGTGCTGCATATTTAGCTACTTCATTGATATATATTGGATATTTTGGATTTCCCGGGTGGGTGATAATTTGAACATTACCGCTAGCAATAGTAGCTATCATTGCGGTGGTATTGTCTGCTTGGCTTTGTGGCGGTAGTACTGGCTCGTGAAATCCGGCCAGCACGATATCGAGGCGTTTAGTCATCTGCTCATTACAGTCGGTTTCACCTTGTAGATTTTTAATATTTGCTTCGATACCGTACAGTAACCCGACGCCATCAATAATCCTTGGGATCACCGGCATGTTCATAAAATGCCAAGGATGAGGAGCATCGGCCATCTCTGGACCGTGATCGGTAATCGCAAAGAGTTTGATCCCTTTTTGCTTCGCAACGGTGAAATAGTCCATTATTGTGCTGTAAGCGTGGGTACTTGCCACGGTATGGGCATGAATATCAACAGGATATATTGTGTTGTTACACATAGATATAGACATATAGAGTAAGCTCTCTCTTGTTGGTATGCGGTGGGTGTACGCTATCGTGTTAGCTCCATGTACTATCGTGCATCATGTACTATCGCGTATAAGATTATTCAAATATCGTTAATTATGAAGCTAAGATATCGCAGACTAACAGGCTCTTCCAGTGTATTTCAGGTGATGGCACAAGGTTTAATTAGGCTATTTGTGGGCTAAGTGACTGAGATTATCTATCGATGCTAATTTTTATTGCCCTAAGTCTGAAAATGATCCACCGACGATCAGCCGATCTTTTTTGATTAATTTACGGTTTTCACTTGCATTCGGAGTAGGCTAGCCATAGAATACGCTCCCCTCGGAAAGAGGGATATTATTTTTAAGCCCATCATTAAAATCATGTGGTAAATAACTATCGTTAGACGTTAATTAATAATCGTCAGAAGTTAATAAATAGCTAATTAGTTAACTTTACGGTGAGTTATTTTAAAAAATACGTTTTTTTCATTCGTTTTAAGCTAAATTTTGGCAGCAAAGCAAACGAGTAATTGAAAAATCATCAAACAAAGTTATCCACAGATCAATTGGGACAAGCTGGGTTTATAACGTGACTTTTTCCGGTTCCTGCACAGACTTATCCACAGCATGGGTTTCCTATGAATATCTTAGCTTTAATTTGTTGTTAAATTAATATTATTTTCAACTATTTGAAAAATAACCAATAATTTATTTTTCTAAATTGTGTGTAGATAGACTTGAAAATTTTTTATTCATTGTCAGATAAAGGATTTTTATTTTATTCACAATAATGAATTCAGGTTATTCTAAGCATAAATAATATAACAAAATTTAAGCATCTCGAGGTAAACCTTTAGATATCGCACGTACAAGACGTTTTTGTTGTGAAGTCTGTATATTTACTGCGTTTTCTTCTCTTCGCTGGCGCTGCTGGCTAATCGCCCACTCTAAATGTTCATCTAGCATAGCGTCAATTCCCCGTTTTTCTTGTAAAGCTAAGATAATCGAGTCTTGATAAGGCGCATTTCCTAAAGCTACACTGATATTTCTCAGCCAACGCAGATAACCAATACGCCTAATCGCCGAGCCTTCTGTGATACGTAAGAATTTTTCTTCATTCCAACTAAAAAGATCGAGCAGTTCTGGAGTGTGTAAAGCGCGTCTCGGGCTAAAATCTTCTTCATCAGTAAGTTGGGAAAAACGATTCCATGGACAAATTAATTGGCAGTCATCACAGCCATAAATACGATTTCCCATTAAAGGGCGGAATTCTTCGGGGATAGCACCTTCAAGTTCAATGGTTAAATACGAAATACAGCGGCGCGCATCTACAGTATAAGGTGCAACAATTGCGCCAGTCGGGCAGGTTGTCATACATGCGACACAACGGCCACATTGTTCTTCAACAGGTTGATCCACCGGTAGCGGAAGGTTGATCAATAGTTCACCCAAAAAAAACCAAGATCCAGCTTCACGATTGAGGATCAACGAATGTTTGCCTACCCAGCCTAATCCCGCTTTGGCCGCTAATGGGCGTTCTAATATCGGCGCGGAATCAACAAAAGGACGAAAGTTAATTTCGTCTTGATAGTTAAAATCCTGACAATATTCTTTTATTCGATCACCGAGTTTTTTTAAGCGTTGGCGTAATAACTTATGATAATCTCGTCCTAGTGCATAGCGACTGATATAGGCCAAATTAGGGTTGCTTAACGTACTGGCGAACGATGCCTTTGCGGGTAAATAATTCATACGTACGCTGATCACCCGCAATGTTCCAGGCAGGAGTTCATGTGGACGAGCGCGCATCATTCCATGGCGTGCCATCCAGTCCATTTCGCCCTGATATTGCTTATCCAACCATTGCTGTAATTTGGGTTCTTCGGCAGTTAGGTCGGTATCACAGATGCCTATTTGCTGGAAACCGACATCGGTTCCCCATTGTTTGATTTGCTGTGCCAGCAGATTAAGGTCGAGTTGTATAGCCATATCAGATTAGGTAAATGATGAGAGTTGTCCGATCGCGAAGTGTATCATGCGCGCAGCATGATGAAAATTAATGCTAAACTGCAATCAGTTCTCATTACTGCTTATTGAGTTATGATAAGCTGATCAATAATTTTATTTTCCCCGTAATTTAGCAGAAGATCTCATGAAAGAACGTGAATTATCACTGGCGAATGACTCCGCAACCGTAGCACTAGGGCGCGCAGTAGCCAATGCTTGTCAGCAAGGTTTAGTGCTTTATCTGTATGGTGACTTAGGCGCAGGAAAAACGACGTTTAGCCGTGGTTTTTTACAGGCTTTAGGCCATCAAGGCCATGTTAAGAGCCCAACTTATACGTTGGTCGAGCCTTATTCTTTACCCGACAGACAAGTTTATCATTTTGATCTCTATCGTTTAGCTGATCCTGAAGAGCTAGAATTTATGGGGATCCGCGATTATTTTACGCCAGAGTCAATTTGTTTGGTCGAATGGCCACAACAAGGTGAAGGCTTTTTACCTCCAGCAGATCTAACGTTGACGTTGACTTATCAAGATGAAGGCCGTCAGGCACATTTTGTTGCTCAGTCTAAAAATGGAGAGTTTTTGTTAGATAATTTGTCTGTTATCTGAGGATATACCGCTCATGATTAATGCTTTAATGATAAAAATGGCCAAGGGATGGCATCGTGCATTATTAGTACTGATAACATTTATTGCACTTTTTGCTACGGCGAGCTTTTCGGTTAACGCGGCTCAGTTATCGAATATTCAGGTTAGCAATAGTCCTTCAGAGGCTAAAGTGACGTTATCATTTTCTGAGGGTAAACCTGATTATCGTTTCTTTGCCTTACATTCACCGGAACGGTTGGTGGTGGATGTAAAACAATCGGCAGAAATCAGCGGTCTGCCGATGAAACTGCCAACGGGTGATTTGGTCAAATTAATACGTACGAGTAAACCGGGCGATCGTCAGCATAAACGTTTAGTTTTGGAACTCTCTAAAGCAGCTAAAACGCAAGCTTCGCTGCAACAAATGGGGAATGGATATCAAGTCATTCTGAGCATAAAAGCGGGTAATAGTACCTCTCATACTCAGTTTAAACAACGTGCTCAAGCCACCCAACAAAATGCAGTAGTAGCGACAGAAAAACCGCTAAAAATGAATTCAGCGGTAGCAGTTCCTGTTGCGGTAAAAAATAAATCAGCCGCCAAAGGCAGTAAGCAGGTTGTGGTGGCGATTGATGCAGGCCATGGTGGTAAAGACCCCGGGGCGCTAGGGCAAAAAGGTTACCGTGAGAAAGACGTGACGCTAAGTGTAGCGAAGAAACTGCAAGCAAAGTTAAATGCAGACCCTATGTTTAAGCCGGTGATGACCCGTGACGGTGATTATTTTATTTCTGTCTCTGGTCGCTCTGAAGTCGCGCGTAAACAAGGAGCGAACATGTTGGTATCTATTCATGCCGATTCAGCGCCAAACAGCAGTGCGCGTGGTGCTTCTGTATGGGTATTATCTAATCGCCGAGCGAATAGCGAATTGGGGAGTTGGATTGAACAACGTGAGAAACAATCAGAACTGCTAGGCGGTGCTGGCGATGCATTGTCCAATGGTGCCGACCCTTATTTAAGCCAAGCGGTACTTGATCTACAATTCGGTCATTCACAGCGTGTTGGCTATGATGTAGCGATAAAAGTTATTCAGCAGCTACAAAAAGTTGGGAACATTCATAAACGTCAGCCCGAGCATGCTAGCTTAGGCGTTTTACGTTCGCCAGATATTCCATCGATTCTAGTTGAAACGGGCTTTATTAGTAATAGCGCAGAAGAACAGCTACTTAAATCGGAGGCTTATCAGGAAAAAGTTGCCGAAGCTATTCATCAAGGATTACGCCAATACTTTTTAGCGAATCCATTGCAGGCTGCACCACAGTAATTACGGAGAGCATCAATGTCGATAAAAATACTCTCGCCACAATTGGCTAATCAGATTGCGGCAGGGGAAGTCGTAGAGCGACCGGCTTCAGTGGTCAAAGAGCTGATCGAGAACAGTCTTGATGCAGGTGCTACGCGTATCGACATTGATATAGAGCGCGGCGGTGAAAAACTGATCCGCATTCGTGATAATGGCTGTGGAATAACTAAAGATGAACTCACATTAGCCTTAGCACGCCATGCGACCAGTAAAATAGCCACTTTAGATGACCTTGAAGCGATTATTAGCATGGGGTTTCGCGGTGAGGCCTTGGCCAGTATTAGTTCGGTTTCTCGCCTGACCTTAACCTCGAAAACAGAAACTCAGCCTGAGGCTTGGCAATCCTATGCTGAAGGCCGAGATATGTCAGTCACGATTAAGCCGGCAGCGCACCCAACCGGGACAACAGTTGAAGTTCTGGATCTATTTTATAACACTCCCGCGCGACGTAAGTTTTTACGGACTGAAAAAACAGAATTTGGTCATATTGATGAGATTGTTCGTCGTATTGCGTTAGCGCGACCAGACATAGCTATTTATCTTAATCATAACGGTAAGCTTATTCGCCAATATCGGCCGGCGAAAGATAAACCACAGCAAGAGCGTCGCTTAGCTTCAATTTGTGGGGCGAACTTTATGCAGCAGGCGTTAGAGATTGCGTGGGAACATGGTGATTTGGCGATTAATGGATGGGTTACCTTGCCGGTGGGGGCTCCGGTTCCTGATATTCAATATTGCTATGTGAATGGGCGTATGATGCGCGATAGGTTGATTAATCATGCGATTCGTCAAGCTTATGAAGGGCAATTACACGGCGATCAGCAACCGGCCTATGTGCTGTATCTTACAGTCGATCCTCATCAAGTAGATGTGAATGTTCATCCTGCTAAACATGAAGTCCGCTTTCATCAAGCGCGATTAGTGCATGATTTTATTTATCAAGGGGTAAAAACGGCCCTGATGCAGGCGGCAACCAGCGGTGAATTTGATTCATTTTCTAGCGTAGCACCAGAAGTGAAAAATCGAACGTCAGCGGGGCAGAATTGTTTTTCTGCGACATCAGTACCTTCGGCGACATCTTCGACATCGAGATCCGCCCAAAATACGCCATCAAATCAGCCGACACTTGTGAGCAACTCCCCGAGTGAAAACAAGCTTTCATCGTTTTCAGGGGATCATCACGCCGTAGAGGTGAAATCTAAACATTATCCCGCTGCCGAGCCGCGGCCAACCCGCTTGGAAGAATCCCAAGTGGACTCTGCTAAACCTAGATCTTTTGTAGATAAAGAACCATATGATAAGAAGAATGGTCAACTGTATCAGCAACTGATGTCTATTCCGGTCGCTGAAAGTGACAAAAAAGATCTGTTCCCGGCTAAAAAGCCATTGAATTTACATGCAGTTACTTCTACTGAAGTAGCGAAAAATGATAAAAATTACACTTTCGGTAAAATATTGACAATTTATGCAAAAAACTTTGCATTAATAGAGTCTCCGTTGGGGATTGGTTTGTTATCCTTAAGCCAAGCAGAATATTTATTAAAAATGGCTCAACTATCTGCAGAAGGTGATAAATTAAAACCTCAGCCTTTATTAATTCCTCTTAAACTATCGCTTAATCCCGATGAAATTGAGGTTTTTCAGCGTTTCAAGGATGAATTAGCAAGATTTGGTATTGAAGCGACGATATCTCATGGAAAAGTAACGATTCATGCGGTATCGTTACCACTGCGAACACAAAATTTATCGCAGTTATTAATCGGATTACTTAATTTTCTTACTCAGCAAGCGGCAGTGACTAATTTACAAATTACCGAATGGTTAGCGAGAACGATTGTCCAAGATAACTCCGAAAATAACTGGACATTAGCACAAGCAGTGCAAGTATTAGCAGATGTTGAACGGCTTTGCCCACATTGGGTTCATCAACCGCCATCAACATTATTACAATTAATTGATTTAACATCGGTGGTAGTAACGTTAACCCATGAGTGATTTGATGACTCAGCAAAAACCCAATGCCATCTTTTTAATGGGACCCACGGCATCAGGAAAAACCGCATTGGCGATTGAACTCCGCCAGCGATTACCTGTTGATATTATTAGTGTCGATTCGGCGTTAATTTATCGTGGTATGGATATTGGGACTGCAAAACCTAGCGCAGAAGAATTGCGTTTGGCGCCTCACCGTTTGATTGATATCCTTGATCCCTCCCAGCCTTATTCAGCGGCAGATTTTCGTCGTGATGCACTTGCAGCGATGGCAGAAATTACCGCTGCGGGTAGAATTCCTTTGCTGGTGGGGGGCACAATGCTTTATTTTAAGGCGTTACTTGAGGGGTTATCACCACTGCCTTCTGCTGATGCTGAAGTGCGTGCCAAGATTGAAGAAATAGCTCAAAATGACGGTTGGGAAGCGATTCATCAGCGTCTTAAGCAGGTTGATCCTGTTGCTGCCGCAAGGATCCATCCTAATGATCCACAAAGATTATCCCGAGCTTTAGAGGTATATCTCATTTCTGGGCAAAGTTTAACTGAATTGACACAAACAGCGGGCGAAGAATTACCTTATAATGTGTTTCAGTTTGCTATTGCGCCACAAGATCGTAAAATTTTACATTCACGTATTGAAAAACGTTTTCATCAGATGCTGAACTCGGCTTTTGAAGATGAAGTTCGGTCTCTGTATGACCGGGGTGATCTGCATGTAGACTTACCTGCTATTCGTTGTGTTGGTTATCGCCAGATGTGGTCATATTTGGCAGGTGAAATCGATTATGATGAAATGGTCTTTCGGGGAGTTTGTGCGACACGCCAATTAGCAAAACGCCAGATAACTTGGCTAAGAAGTTGGGAAAATGTTCATTGGCTTGATAGTGAACATCCTCAGCAAGCGTTTGAAACAGTTATGCAGGTTATTAGTGCATAGGGCTATTGTTTGTGTACAATTAGAATGTTTAAGCGCAATTTTTGAGTAGTAATTTTTAGAACCATTAGGTTCTTATTAAAAACAACAAATAAGGAAAATATAACATGGCTAAGGGGCAATCTTTGCAAGATCCGTTCCTGAACGCATTGCGTCGTGAAAGGGTTCCGGTCTCAATTTATTTAGTTAATGGCATCAAATTACAAGGTCAGATCGAATCATTTGACCAGTTTGTTATTTTGCTAAAAAACACGGTCAGCCAAATGGTATATAAACATGCCATTTCTACCGTTGTTCCTGCTCGTCCTGTTTCTCATCATAGTAACAATGCGACAGGTACTGCGGCTCCAGGTAACTACCATTCAGGTAGTACACCGGCTGCGCAGGATAATGATGCTGCTGAATAATTCAGCTAATCATTTGAAAATAAAGGAAAACATAGGTAGGGAGACTTTACCTATGTTTTTTCCTTTTAATTTATCGTTAAACCTGAGAGGTCGAACCTTTGTTTGACAGATATGAAGGCGGTGAACACGCCGTATTGGTGCATGTTTTTTTCTCTCAAGAAAAAGATATTGACAATTTAGAGGAATTTGAATCCCTAGTGACATCGGCTAACGTGAAGCCGGTACAAATCATCACTGGAAGTCGTCGAGCGCCACACCGTAAATATTATGTTGGCGAAGGGAAAGCGGAAGAAATTGCAGAAGCGGTGCAAGCCAGTGGCGCTGATGTGGTGTTGTTTAACCACGCTTTAAGTCCAGCTCAGGAACGTAATTTAGAAAGATTATGTCAGTGCAAAGTTGTTGACCGGACGGGAGTTATTCTGGATATTTTCGCCCAGAGAGCCCGTACTCACGAAGGTAAATTGCAAGTTGAACTGGCACAATTGCGTCATCTATCGACTCGATTAATTCGAGGATGGACGCATTTGGAACGACAAAAAGGTGGGATTGGTTTACGTGGTCCGGGTGAAACACAGTTAGAGACTGACCGTCGTTTACTCCGTGATAAAATTAAACAAATTCTATCTCGATTAGGAAAAGTAGAGAAACAGCGAGAGCAAGGGCGTCAGGCAAGAAGTAAGGCTGATATCCCAACGGTCTCACTGGTGGGCTACACCAACGCAGGAAAATCCAGTTTATTTAACCGTATGACAACATCTGATGTTTATGCGGCAGATCAGCTGTTTGCTACGCTAGACCCAACATTACGCCGCATTGATGTCGATGATGTTGGTACGGTTGTTTTGGCGGATACCGTTGGTTTTATTCGTCATTTGCCCCACGATTTAGTTGCAGCATTTAAAGCAACACTTCAAGAAACACGTGAAGCGACATTATTGCTACATGTGATTGATGCCGTTGATAATCGTGTGGATGAAAATATCCAAGCTGTAGAAAGTGTATTGGAAGAAATTGAAGCGCATGAGATTCCTACGCTATTAGTGATGAATAAAATTGATAGGCTGGACGATTTTGTTCCGCGTATCGATCGCGATGAGGATAATAAGCCGATACGTGTTTGGGTATCAGCCCAAACGGGTGAAGGTATCCCATTGCTGTTACAGGCATTAACGGAACGTCTTTCGGGTGAGATTGCACACTTTGAATTACGTTTACCTCCAGAGGAAGGGCGTCTACGGAGTCGGTTCTATCAGCTCAATGCTATTGAGCATGAACATGTCGATGAGGACGGTTATCTACTTTTGGAAGTGCGCTTGCCAATTGTCGACTGGCGCCGTCTGTGTAAACAGGAACCACAATTACCTGATTACATCCTCTGATATTCTCAGAAAATTGAATTGATATTAAGAGCGGTTATTTGCTCTTAGCCCTGAAAAACCAATCATAAAGAATGGAGCTAAAACATGGCGTGGAATCAGCCCGGTAATAACGGACAAGACCGCGACCCGTGGGGAAGCAGCAATAAAGGCGGCAACTCCGGTGGCAATAAAGGTGGTCGAAAACGCGGGGCTATTGATCTCGATGATCTCTTCCGCAAACTGAGCAGTAAGCTTGGTGGCAATAAAGGCGGTTCTGGTGGTGATAATAACCAGCAGGCTTCTAATTTTGGCGGGCGCTTGGGTATGCTGGCTGTTGCAGCAGCGGTAATCATCTGGGGTGCAAGTGGTTTCTACACAATAAAAGAGAGTGACCGCGGTGTGGTCATGCGCTTTGGTGAGTACAGTGGAATTGTTGGCCCTGGTCTGAACTGGAAACCAACGTTCATTGATAAAGTGGTGCCTGTTAACGTTGAAACTGTACGTGAACAAGCCACAAATGGCATGATGTTGACTTCAGATGAAAACGTGATCCGCGTCGAAATGAACGTTCAATATCGTGTAACAGATCCTGCTGAATATTTATTTAGCGTAACAAATCCAGATAATAGCTTACGTCAAGCTCTGGATAGTGCGGTGCGTGGTGTTATTGGTCAATCAGCGATGGAACAAGTGCTGACGGCTAATCGTGCATATATCCGTGATGTTACTCAAAAAGAATTAGAAAGCACCATCAGCCCATATAAAATGGGGATTACATTGCTTGATGTCAACTTCCAGGCTGCTCGTCCGCCTGAAGCCGTTAAAGCAGCGTTTGATGATGTTATTTCAGCAAGGGAAGAAGAACAAAAAACTATCCGTGAAGCGCATGCTTACCGGAATGAAGTTCTGCCATTGGCGAAAGGTAACGCGCAAAAAATGATTGAAGAAGCGGAAGCTTATAAAGTCAGTGTGGTACTAAAAGCAGAGGGTGAGGTCGCCAGCTTCTCTAAAATGTTACCTGAGTATCAAGCGGCTCCTGAAATTACCCGTGAGCGTCTGTATATTGAAACCATGGAACGTGTGTTGAGTAATACACGCAAAATTATTGCTAATGAAAAGAGCAACAGCATGCTTGTTCTGCCATTAGATCAATTAATGCGTGGTAATAATTCAGCCTCTACACCTAAAGTAACCCAGGCACCTAAAGTGACGTATCCAAATAGTAATCAGTCATCACTTAATACGGATCCTTCATCTTCAGCGGCTGTCCGTGGTGACGCAGTCAGAGTAGGGAGACAATAATCATGCGTAAATCGCTAATTGTTATCATTATTGCCATTCTGGCTGTTTTCTATACGTCGGTCTTTATTGTGCCTCAAACTGATCGTGGTATTGTTTTACGCTTTGGCAAAGTTATGCGTGATGCAGAAAACAAGCCGATCATTTATGAGCCAGGTTTACATTTTAAAGTTCCATTTATTGAAACAGTTAAAATGTTGGATGCGCGTATTCAGACTTTGGAAATTCAAGCTGATCGCTTCTTAACCAGCGAAAATAAAGATTTGATGGTTGATTCTTACTTGAAATGGCGCATTACTGATTTCAGTCGTTACTATGTTGCGACAGGAGGGGGTAATACTTTCCAAGCTGAGACCTTACTAAAACGTAAATTTAGTGACCGTTTACGTTCTGAATTTGGTCGTTTAAGCGTGAAAGACATTATTACTGATTCTCGTGGCCGGTTAACTGTTGATGTCCGTGATACCTTGAATAAAGGTAGTGCGACAGATATAGAAGAAGCCGATCAAGCGATAGCCTCTGCTGCTGCACGCGTAGAACAAGAGACGAATCTGAAGCCGCTGGTGGTTAATCCAAACAGTATGCAGGCATTAGGTATTGAAGTCGTTGACGTGCGTATTAAACGTATTGAATTGCCAAATGAAGTTTCTGAAGCAATTTATGCACGTATGCGTGCAGAACGTGAGGCCGTTGCGCGTCAGCATCGTTCTCAGGGTCAAGAAGAAGCGGTTAAAATTCGTGCAATCGCTGATAAAACAGTCACAGAAACCTTGGCTGAATCTGAACGTATTTCACTAACATTACGTGGTGAAGGCGATGCGATGGCAACCCGACTGTTTGCGGATGCATTCAATCAGGAACCTAACTTCTATGCCTTTATTCGTAGTATGCGCGCGTATGAGCAGAGCTTCAAAAGCGGTGAAGATGTTATGGTGCTGAGCCCAGATACCGATTTCTTCCGCTATATGAAAGCACCGACTAAATTACGTGCGATAGAATAATCATAACGGCAGTTTTGCATTAAATTTGTACTAAAATAAATCGTTGAAATAGAGTGGTTATAGAAATAAATCAGGATAAATAATGGCGTTTTAAACTGAGTATTTTGGACCAAAAATTCTTACTTTGATTTCAGGATTTAACTTAAAGCCCGCATTAGCGGGCTTTATCATGTCTACTATTTGATGAAAAATTATTGATATGCTAAAAATAACTGGAACAGTTTATTTGAGATGGTAGAATTCATTTTTAAGCAACCGAGTGTATTTTGACATGGGTAAGAACGTTGTCGTACTGGGCACCCAATGGGGTGACGAAGGGAAGGGCAAGATCGTTGACTTGCTAACCGAACGCGCTAAATACGTAGTTCGCTATCAGGGCGGCCATAATGCTGGCCATACTCTTGTTGTTAACGGTGAAAAAACCGTTCTCCATTTAATTCCATCAGGTATTCTTCGTGAAAATGTCATCAGTATTATTGCTAATGGTGTGGTTCTTGCGCCAGATGCACTGATGAAAGAAATGAAAGAATTGGAAGATCGTGGTGTTCCAGTTCGTGAACGCTTATATATTTCAGAAGCTTGTCCGTTAATCCTGCCTTATCACGTTGCCTTAGACAACGCGCGTGAGAAAGCTCGTGGCGCAAAAGCAATCGGTACTACCGGTCGTGGTATTGGACCGGCTTATGAAGACAAAGTCGCACGTCGTGGTTTACGTGTAGGTGATTTGTTTGATAAAGCAACATTTGCTGAAAAACTGAAAGATATCATCGATTATCATAACTTCCAGTTAGTGAATTACTATCAAGAACCTGCAGTTGATTTCCAGAAAACTCTGGATGAAATTATGGCTGTTGCAGATATTCTGACAGGAATGGTAGTTGATGTTTCTGATCTGCTCTATAAAGCAAATCAGAAGAATGAATTAGTCATGTTTGAAGGTGCTCAAGGTACGCTGCTGGATATCGACCACGGTACTTATCCGTATGTGACCTCTTCAAATACGACTGCCGGTGGTGTTGCTACAGGTTCTGGACTGGGTCCACGTTTTGTTGGTTATGTTTTAGGGATCATCAAAGCGTATTCAACGCGTGTTGGTGCGGGTCCATTCCCTACTGAACTGTTTGATGAAATCGGTGATTACCTGCGTGAGAAAGGTCAAGAATTCGGTGCAACGACAGGTCGTCGTCGTCGTACTGGTTGGTTAGATATCGTCGCTATTAATCGCGCGGTTCAAATCAACTCCTTGTCTGGTTTCTGTCTGACTAAACTAGATGTATTGGATGGCCTGAAAGAAGTTAAATTATGTGTAGGTTATCGTCGTCCAGACGGTACTGTACTTGATACTACACCATTAGCAGCTGATGAGTGGGAAGGTTTAGAACCAATCTACGAATCAATGCCAGGTTGGAGCGAAACGACCTTTGGTGTTCAAGTTCGTGATCAATTACCTCAAGCCGCATTAGATTACATCAAACGTATTGAAGAATTGACAGGTGTGCCTGTTGATATCATTTCAACTGGTCCAGATCGTGAAGAAACAATGATCTTACGTGACCCGTTTGACGCAGCTTAATTGTTTTGTGAAATTAGCGCCTCTCCCGAGGCGCTATTAGTTTTTTCGGTTAGTTATTGCTATTCTCCCGCCATTTCTCCGCTAAATAACGAACAATTTTGCTTAATCCTGAAAATAACCACATAATAATTTACTGTTCGAGCTTTCTATTTGACTCAAAGTTCTCAAATTATCTTTGTGATAGACTAAGCTATATCCATTCGATGATAGGCTATAAATATGCCGTGCATGATCTTAATGCCATTCTGATGATTTTAGCGACAGTATTTGGGTATACTATCTTCTTGTTATTGTAGCTATATCGTAAATATTTCACCATACAGCAGTACTTACAGCGGTGCGATTTAGCCGCTCTATATGGCAGATGATGCGAACTATGTACTACGGTACATATAAGTTAGATGATAATTTTTTGAGGTGGATGTGCAGTTAACCAGTTTTACAGATTATGGCCTACGGGCGCTGATTTATTTAGCCTCTCTTCCTGAGGGCAAAATGACCAGTATTACTGAAGTAACCGGAGTTTACGGCGTATCTCGTAACCATATGGTAAAGATTATCAATCAACTGAGTCATTTGGGTTATGTGAAGGCAATCCGTGGAAAAAATGGCGGTATTATGCTGGGACAGCCTGCTGACAACATTGCTATTGGCGCCGTAGTTCGAGCGCTCGAACCTTTATCTTTGGTGAATTGCAGTGGGGACTTTTGCCATATAACGCCCGCATGCCGATTAAAAGGAATTTTACACCAAGCGATAGAGCAATTTTTACAAGAATTAGATAAACATACGCTGGCTGACATGGTGAAAGATAACAGCCCGCTATATCGACTACTATTAGTCTAAACTATTAATAAAATAGTATTCATAAGAAATAGTATCCGCGAATTCTGATGACAACGGAGGCTACGATGTCACAAGATCCTTATGTGAAAAGAGAAGCAGAAAAATACGATTCACCGATCCCAAGTAGAGAATATATCTTAGAGATCCTATCGCAACGCCCAGCACCGATTAAACGTGAAGAAATTGCGAAAATACTGAACCTAAGTTCAGAAGAAGATTTAGAGGCGTTACGTCGCCGGTTACGCGCGATGGAACGTGATGGACAATTAATTTTTACTCGTCGCCAATGCTATGCATTACCTGAAAAATTAGACTTATTAAAAGGAACGGTCATTGGGCATCGCGATGGGTATGGTTTTTTACGTATCGATGGCAAAAAAGAAGATTATTATATTTCTGCTGATGAGATGAAACGTGCTTTACACGGCGATGTCGTGTTGGCTCAACCTCATGGACAAGACCGTAAAGGACGTACTGAAGTGCGTATTGTACGGGTTTTAGTTCCTCGTAATAATCAAATTGTTGGGCGCTATTTTCTTGAGTCAGGCATGGGCTTTGTGGTGCCAGATGACAGTCGCTTGAGCTTCGATATTTTAATCCCTAAAGAGCACACTAATGGTGCACGTATGGGGAATGTGGTGGTGGTAGAGTTAGTAAGCCGTCCACAGCGTCGCTTACAGGCTGTCGGTAATATTACTGAAGTGCTGGGTGAAACTATGGGAACTGGCATGGCGGTAGAAATTGCCTTGCGTACTCATGAAATTCCTCATGGCTGGCCGGCTCAAGTTGAAAAACAAGTGGCTGATTTAAGCGAACATGTTCCCGAAGCAGCTAAGCAAGGGCGAGTTAACTTAAGTGATTTACCTTTAGTCACCATAGATGGCGAAGACGCACGCGACTTCGATGATGCCGTATACTGTGCGCCGAAGAAGGGCGGTGGCTGGCGTTTATGGGTGGCGATTGCTGATGTTAGCTACTATGTACGTCCTAATACTGCGTTGGATGAAGAGGCTCGAAGCCGAGGTAACTCCGTTTATTTCCCATCCCAAGTGGTGCCGATGCTCCCCGAGGTACTATCAAATGGTCTGTGTTCATTGAATCCTGGCGTAGATCGTTTGTGTATGGTCTGTGAGATGACGATTTCAGTTAGTGGTAAGTTATCTTCATACAAATTCTATGAAGCGGTGATGAACTCTCATGCGCGTTTAACGTACACCAAAGTTTCGAAAATCTTGCAGGGCGATGAAGAACTGTGCGAACATTATCAGCCGCTCGTTCCTCATTTACAGCATCTGCATGATTTATATAAAGTACTAGAAAGTGCGCGTGAAGAACGCGGGGCGATTTCTTTTGAATCAGAAGAAGCTAAATTTATCTTTAATGCTGAACGTCGAATTGAACGTATTGAGCCAGTGCAGCGCAACGATGCGCATAAACTGATTGAGGAATGTATGATCCTCGCTAACATTGCGGCAGCTCGATTTGTTGAGAAAAATGAAGAACCGGCATTATATCGTGTTCATGACCGTCCAAAAGAAGAGAGCGTCATGAATTTGCGTTCTGTCTTTAGTGAGCTTGGTTTAACCTTACCGGGGGGAATGACGCCAGCTCCAAAAGATTATGCTCAGGTGATGCATGATGTTGCTGAACGCCCTGATCATGAGCTGCTGCAAACCATGTTATTGCGTTCGATGAAGCAGGCTATTTACGATCCTGAGAATCGAGGTCACTTTGGTTTAGCACTAAAATCATACGCGCACTTTACTTCTCCAATTCGTCGTTACCCTGATTTGACCTTACACAGAGGCATTAAATATTTATTAGCTAAAGAGCAAGGACACGCCGAAAAACATTGGACCCCGACGGGCGGCTGGCATTCTGATATGGATCATATGCTGCAATTAGGTGAGCATTGTTCGATGACAGAGCGCCGTGCCGATGAAGCGACTCGCGATGTGGCTGATTGGCTAAAATGTGACTTTATGCAAGATCAAGTGGGCCAAGTCTTTACCGGTTTGATTACTAGCGTTACTGGCTTTGGTTTCTTTGTGCGCTTGAATGAACTGTTCATTGATGGTTTAGTTCATGTATCCACTTTAGATAACGATTATTACCGTTATGATGCTGTTGGTCAGCGTCTGATTGGTGAATCTTCAAATACCGTTTATCGTCTAGGCGATGAAGTCGAAATTAGAGTTGAAGCTGTTCATATGGACGAGCGTAAGATTGATTTCGCCTTAATATCAACGACGCGTAAAGCTAAAAATGTGGGTAAAACAGCTCGAGATAAAGCTAAAAAAGATGCCAGAAACAGCGGGCAAGGTAAATCACGTAAAGATCGTGATTTTTCTAAAGATGCTAATTTCCAGCCAGATACAGCATTTAAGAAAAAAGCTAAAAAAGCCCCTAAAAATCAGGCTAAAGCCGATGCTGCTAAGCCCAAAGCAGAAAAAACTGGCGTAAAAAAAGCTAAAAAAGCTTCGGATAAAACCAAGAAAATAACCGCTAAATTGCAGGCTAAACGTGCGACTAAAAAAGTCAATAAAGACGCTTAAAATTTTAACAGTCATGACTATAGGTTTAATCACATAGATTGAGTAAACTAGCTTCAATAAAATAGGGTGGCTAATTGGCCACCCTTTATTTCCTGTGGATAAAAAAGATACTATGAGCGAAATTATTTATGGCATTCATGCAGTGAAAGCCTTGCTGGAGCGCGATCCGCTGCGGCTAAAAGAAGTGTATATTTTAAAAGGCCGTGAAGATCGCCGTTTGATGGCAGTGATCCATGAAATTGAAGCTATGGGAATAGCGGTTCAAGTGGCTAACCGTCAGTGGATGGATGCGCAGACTGATGCCGCATCACATCAAGGCATTATTGCTCATGTTCTGCCAGGACGTCAGTACCAAGAAAATGATTTACTGGATATTATCGCTCAGGCTAAAACGCCTTTATTATTGGTACTTGATGGCGTTACAGACCCGCACAATTTAGGTGCTTGTCTGCGTAATGCGGATGCTGCGGGTGTTCATGCTGTAATTGTTCCTAAAGATAAATCTGCACCCATGAATGCGATTGTTAAAAAAGTTGCCTGTGGCGCGGCGGAAAGTGTTCCATTAATCCGTGTGACTAACCTGGCCAGAACGCTACGTTTACTGCAAGAGCAGCAAATTTGGGTTGTGGGAACGGCCGGTGAAGCGACTCATAATTTATACCAAAGTAAACTAACTGGCCCTATGGCCTTGGTGATGGGAGCTGAGGGCGAAGGTATGCGCCGTTTAACGCGTGAGCATTGCGACGAGCTGATCAGTATTCCGATGGCGGGTGATGTTTCTTCGTTAAATGTTTCTGTTGCGACCGGTGTATGTTTGTTTGAAGCGGTACGTCAGCGCTTAGGCAACTAAATAATTCCTAAAAATTGCGATTAATTCACGTTCATCTATTGAATTTTTTTCAAGAGATGGGTATAGTTACGCGTCAATTTTTCAGCCGCACTTATATAAGTTCCTTGCCTCCATGGGAAGCGGCTGCCCTGACAGGAGGCTGATTAATCCGTAAGGAGCAATTACTAATGCGTCATTACGAAATCGTTTTTATGGTCCATCCTGACCAAAGCGAACAGGTTCCGGGTATGATCGAGCGTTACAGTGCAGTTATCACTAATGCGCAAGGTCAAATCCATCGTCTGGAAGACTGGGGCCGTCGCCAACTGGCTTATCCAATCAATAAACTGCATAAAGCTCACTATGTTCTGCTGAACGTTGAAGCACCACAGGAAGCGATTGATGAGCTGGAAACTAACTTCCGCTTCAACGATGCCGTTATCCGTAGCATGGTTATGCGCGTTAAGCACGCGGTGACAGAAGCTTCTACTATGGTTAAAGCTAGAGACGAACGTCGCGGCCGTGACCAATCTGATGATTATCAGGAAGAAGCTGAAGAAGCTGGGGATTCTGAAGAGTAATTGCCCAAGTGTCCACTAATCGATTGGTGCTAACAGGCACAGTCTGTAAAGCATTACTCCGAAAAGTGAGTCCGTCTGGTATTCCTCACTGCCAGTTTGTGATTGAACATCGCTCACAGCAGCAAGAAGCTGGATTATACCGGCAGGCATGGTGCAGAATGCCCATTGTCGCCAGCGGACAAGACATACAAGCCCTAACTCACAGTATAACGGTCGGTTGTAGAGTGACTGTTTCAGGTTTCATTAGCTGCCATCAAGGGCGTAATGGCTTGAATAAAATAGTGCTCCACGCCGAGCAGATTGAATTGATAGATTCTGGAGACTAGCCAAATGGCACGTTATTTCCGTCGTCGCAAGTTCTGCCGTTTCACAGCGGAAGGCGTTCAAGAGATAGATTATAAAGATATCGCAACGCTGAAAAACTACATCACTGAAAGCGGTAAAATTGTACCAAGCCGTATTACCGGTACCCGTGCAAAATACCAACGTCAGCTCGCTCGTGCTATCAAGCGCGCGCGCTACCTGTCTCTGTTGCCTTATACTGATCGTCATCAGTAATAGGTACAGTCCATTAACGACTTTAAGAGGATAAGGTAATGCAAGTTATTCTGCTTGATAAAGTAGCGAACCTAGGTAGCCTGGGTGATCAGGTTAACGTTAAATCGGGCTATGCTCGTAACTTCTTAGTACCACAGGGCAAAGCTGTTCCTGCGACTAAGAAAAACATCGAATTCTTCGAAGCACGCCGTGCTGAACTGGAAGCTAAATTAGCTGAAGTTCTAGCTGCTGCTCACGCTCGTGCAGAGCAAATCAATGCACTGGGCACAATCACTCTGTCTTCTAAAGCAGGTGACGAAGGTAAACTGTTTGGTTCAATCGGTACTCGTGAC
Organism: Moellerella wisconsensis ATCC 35017; assembly: GCF_001294465.1. Lineage (GTDB taxonomy): Bacteria > Pseudomonadota > Gammaproteobacteria > Enterobacterales > Enterobacteriaceae > Moellerella > Moellerella wisconsensis. The sequence goes on along the minus strand of NZ_LGAA01000003.1, from coordinate 184,691 downwards.
ATCGCTGATGCAGTAACTGCTGCTGGCGTTACTGTTGCGAAAAGCGAAGTTCGTCTACCAAATGGTGTTCTGCGTACTACAGGTGACCACGAAGTTCACTTCCAAGTACACAGCGATGTTTTTGCACAGTTAAACGTTAAGATCGTTGCTGCATAATCATTGTAATGATTATATGTGCTACTGATTAATTTTAGTGGCACAAAAAAAACACCGGTTTATGCCGGTGTTTTTTTATGGATTTTTTGAGCAATTTTAGCTGTAATGATGACCACATAACTCATTTTAGGGAGTGCGATAATATCCACCGTCACTGAGCCGCGCAAAGCTAATATGCTTACCTTCCGGTGTAGTGATTTCTAGCAGTTCCACTTCCCCTTGGTTATTGGCTTGCAAACGAATTTTTTGCCCTTGTTGCAAGTTACTCAATGGTTTATCTCCGCCTTCTACTCGAGCCATGGCAAAAGCATCATTTGCTTGTAAATTATTGTCTCTAAATAACTGTGCTAAAGTTTTACCTTTTTGAATCTGATAATTTTGCCATTTTCCTGAGACCGCTGCAGTCGTATCTCCTTGATTAACCGGTGCTCTCTCGGTTTGTTTGTTCTTATTATCTTTATCTTTATCTTTATCTTTATTCTTTACCGTATCTGATTGTGGCTGAATAGGAATGATATTTGGCTCATTTATCGGCGGTACATTATTGGTATCGTCAATAATAGGTGCTTGAGCCTCTTCAGCTGGTTGCGCTGTATCAGGCAGAATATTTGGCGGTGTTTCTAAGCTTTCATTAGGCGGCGGAATAACAATCGGTTTAGATTCTGATGAAGTGATCTGGTTAGATGTTTTATCCTCAGTTGGCCAGAAGAATATGATTAAAATAATGATCGCGATGATTGCAATACCAACGCGATGAAATATCGATAGCCTCATCATTGCCTCCTTAAGAGGAAAAGAAAACTTGTAATTAATGGAATATAGCATTATTTCTAACCAGATTAATCGCATATTCTATATTTTCGGAACCTACCTAGAATTAATATTTTTTTGGTATTTATAGGACGTATATCTACGTCTTTTTTTCATCACTTATCGCCTATTTGATGATGATATTCATGGGGGATATAAATATGGGTTTACCCTCACGGAGGCGGCTGTTATCCTTACTTTTTAGCTTAAAATTAATGGATAATTTAATGTCAAACCAAACTTTTGATTCAATTGAAGCTCAAGCGAGCTACGGTATCGGGCTTCAGATCGGTCAACAACTGTTAGAGTCAGGCTTAGAAGGTCTTGAACCAGAAGCCATTCTTGCTGGTTTAACAGATGCTATGGAAGGTAATATGCCTTCAGTGCCTGTTGAAGCGCTGCATAATGCTCTGCGTGAAATCCATGAACGTGCTGATGCTGTGCGCACTGAAAAGCAAAAATCAATGGCAGTAGAAGGGCAAAAATTCCTTGAAGAGAATCAAAAACGCGATGATGTGACTATCACTGAATCAGGTTTACAATTCTCTGTTATCAATCAAGGTGAAGGTGCAATTCCTGCACGAACTGACCGCGTTCGTGTGCATTACACCGGTCGCCTGATTGACGGTACAGTTTTTGATAGCTCTGTTCAACGCGGGCAGCCGGCTGAATTCCCTGTCAGCGGTGTTATCCCTGGCTGGATTGAAGCGTTAACATTGATGCCAGTAGGTTCTAAATGGGAATTATATATTCCTTCTGAGCTGGCCTATGGTGAACGTGGTGCGGGCGCATCTATCCCTCCATTTAGCACCTTAGTTTTTGAAGTTGAATTATTAGAAATTCTATAATTTATCGGTAACCTTCTGAATATACAGATATCATAGCTGGTTAATCACCGGCTATTTTTTTATTCAATAAAAGGGGATGCAGTCAGCTCAGTAGGCTGATAATCTATTTTCTCTCAAACGATAATAGTCGAGGTGGCTGATGTTAGAACAAGTCTGTAAGTTGGCAAAAGAGGTCGGAAACGCAATTATGGATATCTATCATGCGGATACACCGGTACAAATTGAAAAAAAATCCGATGATTCCCCGGTAACGGCAGCAGATATAGCAGCGCATCAAATTATAAAGGCCGGTTTGAGTAAAATTGATCCTTCCATTCCCCAATTATCTGAAGAAGACCCCCCAGCATGGGAAGAGCGTCAACATTGGCAGCGTTATTGGTTAATTGATCCGCTGGATGGAACTAAAGAATTTATTAAGCGTAATGGTGAATTTACAGTTAATATTGCGCTGATTGATCAGGGCGTGCCGATTTTAGGCGTAGTTTATGCTCCTGCACAAGGCATTTTGTATTGTGGACAAGGGCGGAAAGCCTGGAAAGAAGAAAAAGGGCATCGCCAATTAATCCGTGTCTCGCAAGCGACACTCCCCTTAATTGTGATTAGTCGTTCTCATCAGGACGCAGAATTACAGGACTATTTGAGTCAAATGGGTGAACATGAAACGGTCGCTATAGGCTCATCATTAAAATTTTGTTTGGTTGCCGAAGGTAAAGCGCAGCTGTACCCACGTTTTGGGCCGACGAATATCTGGGACACAGCCGCAGGGCATGCTGTAGCGATTGCTGCTGGTGCTAAAGTGACTGATTGGAAAGGTAATACGTTAGATTATTCACCAAGAGAGTCATTTTTAAATCCAGGATTCAGAGTCTCTTTACTCTAGTTGAATGAGTTTTATTCGGCTGATTTGATTAGCGCCAGCAACATTTATTGAAAACGTTACTGGCGTTATATTTTATTTGATCAGGTTTATCTCTTTTACACTAACCTCACGTGATGACCAATCTTTATCAATCTCACCACGAATTTCAACTTTATCGTTCGGCGTTATTGTTTGGCCTCGCCATTTTTTGTGATCAATCTCAACGGTGATAGTACCGGTACCATCGGTAAACTCATAATGTTTATTATCTATCTGTTTTACGATATTTCCGCGCAAGATAACCCATGAATCATCAGTAAGTTTAAGGGCATTTGCGACACTGGTTTCACTCGCATTAGGGCCAGAAAATCCACCTTTTAGTGCTCTTTCAGCTGGTACAGTTGATGTTCCGGGACCATTAAATCCACCATTTTCGGCCATTAGTGGTGCACTCATTAGGGTAGAAATTAAAGCGATCAGCACGACTTTTTTCATTATCTGTATCCTTTTATTAGCTATTTTAATTTAATGATTGTGATTGTTGAAATAGGGATTAAAACATAAAAATCAATAACTTTATTCGCAAATAGATGCCTATCTACAATATTTGGTGATAAGAATTGATTTTTAAGTTTTATTTGGATTTTAATTTGGCTGTTATTGTTTTTATAGTGGATAAAACCGGTTAATCTTATTGATCTGTTTTTGATGTGAGTTAGCTCTGTTCGACTCTCAAGGAAAAGCAGTAATTACTATTAAAGTACATAAGCTGAAAATAGATTAAATAACTTATTATTCAATAAGTATGCAGTATGTGTGGGTATTCTAGATCGTATTTAGACAGCATAAAAAGCTAGATCGTTTTAACTGATTATTAACAATAAAATTATTCGTTTAATATTTAATCTGCTTCAGATGACGTTATAGTCGTTCCAATAATAGAGAATAAGTTACATGCGTATATAAATACGCACATAACAGGTCAAACGATTTGATTTATTTCAGACAAAATTAATTATCCTAATTATCAGTGTGGGATTGCTGATATGATTATTGGGTTAATTGAGATTCAATTAATCCAATCACATTATTTACTTCATCTGGCGTCAATGCCCCTTGTTTAAACCATATCACTTGGCCAAGTTTATTGATCACTAAAATAGCTGAGGTTTTGTCTGCTAATTGCCATGCAGTTTTTGCCTGACCTTGGCTATCAACGATAAATTGTGAATAAGGAAACTCTTTTTTACTGTCTTCTAGACTGCTACGAACAAACCTAGCAGTGCCAAAAATAGCTTCATCAGTATTAACAATAGTCGTGGTTTGATAATGTTCAGGCGCGAATTTAGCCGTTTTTATGGCATCAATTAATGGTGCATTAAGTTCTTTCGCGGATGAGCGTCCTGCAATATGCTGAATAGTATGTGTTTTCCCGAGTAATTGGTCGCTATTCCAATTTTGATAATTAAAATTATTTTTTTGATTAATCATTAACTCGCCTTTATCGGTAATTTGAATATGAGGGAGTGGTTGATTTAATTTAATTCTGTCCGCCAATACACCAAATGAAGATAGCAGTAAACTCAGCGAGAATAGCACCACTTGCCGTGGGCTTCTAATAATCATAATTTAACCTTTTTAGTGAGGGTAGATGAGGTTATTCCTGGTTTTGTTGTATTAATTTTCGCTTATTATTTATACGCAGTCATTTATAGCACATCTCGTCCGATGAGTTACCAAGTAAAATTTAACATTTTAGTAAAATACCTGCGAATACTCTAAATTTATCTATTTTTACAGATTTATCCTTATGTCATATTGTGTAAAATTTATGAATAAAATTGCAATAATAGAACTAATCAGATTAAAACTGGTCTATGATAAGCAAGACGTTAACAGGTAAGTGATAATCCACTGACTATGTATCGTGAGAGCTAGGAGAGGATAAGTTCGGATGAAAATATTTAACCGTTATAACCCATCAAAAATTGCCCTTTATGTCAAAACGCTATTTCGTGGTCGGCTATACATTAAAGATTTTGGTGCTTTTGAATTTGACTACGGTAAAATTCTGCCACCAAAAGTAAGAGATCAGCGCCATTACAGTGTCATGAGTGAAGTAAATAAACAGGTCATTGTATTAAAAACTGAGTTGGGCTAACGCTGAGTTATTGTTTGGCATAATTATATATTTAAATAAACCAAAAATATTTGAATAGGCCAAAAAATAGCGCCACATAATCTGGCGCCATAATTTAGCTAGGTTGAAACGGCTTCGCTAATGATGATAATTAATCATTACTAGTTTCTTTGTTGGTTTGGGTTGCGTTAGCCGTTTCTATAGATAATTTACCTGGATGAACGACTACAGGTGCCGGAGGATCAGTTAAACGAGTTACTAAAACTTGGTCGATTTTGTAGTTATCAATATCTACGACTTCAAATTTAAAGCCGGCATATTTGACGTAATCCGTACGTTTAGGAATTTTTCTTAGGCGGAACATCAGAAAACCAGCGATAGTTTCGTAATTACTGCAATCTGGGAATTCATCGATATCCATGATGCGTTGAATATCTTCAATTGGCGTTCCCCCTTCCACAAGCCATGAGTTTTCATCTCTGACGACTATCTGTTCTTCTTGTCCTTGGCCTATTAAATCACCCATTAATGTGGTCATAACATCGTTAATAGTGATAATCCCCATCACTAGCGCATATTCATTAAGAATAACTGCGAAGTCTTCCCCTGAGTTTTTAAACGATTCTAAGGTATCTGACAGGGTTAACGTATCAGGAATAATCAACGCATTACGGATATTAACTCCATCATGTAGATTAAGACTATGACCATTTAGTACGCGGGTTAATAGCTCTTTCGAATCAACATAACCGAGAACATGATCGATATCATCGCCACAGACTAAGAATTTAGAGTGTGGTTGAGTGGATATTTTTTGCTTAATACTTTCTTCATTTTCATTTTTATCGAAATAGACAATACTTTCACGTGAGGTCATCGCGGAAGGTACGGTGCGTGATTCTAGTTCGAAAACATTCTCGATAAATTCGTGTTCTTGTTTACGTAAGATACCGGCAACAGCTCCGGCTTCTACCACAGCAAAGATATCATCAGAGGTAATATCTTCATTCCTAGCCATTGGAATTTTAAAGATTTTAAAGAATAAATCGGCTAAGCCATTAAATACCCAGACGAGCGGACGGAAAAGCGCTAAGCAGAAGCGCATTGGATTGACGATACGGATAGCAATCACTTCCGGTTTAATCATACCGATGCGTTTTGGCGTCAGGTCGGCCAATAAAATAAACATACTGGTGACAATAGTGAATGAAATAATGGTCGCCAGTTGTTCAGCCCATTTTGGGGTCATGAACTCAATAAAGAAGCTATTTAATGCCGGAGAAAAGGCCGATTCACCAATGACCCCTGCTAAGATAGCGACAGCATTCAGACCAATCTGTACCACAGTAAAGAACATGCCTGGCATTTCCTGCATTTTCAGTACACGGGCGGCATTAATGTTGCCTTCATCGGCCATGAGTTTGAGTTTTATACGGCGTGAAGCCGCTAATGAAATTTCAGACAGCGAAAAAAATGCGCTGATTGCACATAATAAAAGAACAATTAATAAACTGTTAAGCATAGAGTATCCGTGTTGCACCTTCATGAACACTTGTTTATAGCGCGAGCTGCGACTGAAGGGAACAATTTTAATAACACAATTTGAACGACAATTACAAAAAGTGGCGGTCAATAACCGCCACAATAAGATTAGCTCGCGTATTATAGCATCAGATAGAACAATCTGACTAGTTTCTGTGCTGAGGTGGTAGGCAAATACCGATCCCCCCGAGTCCACAATAGCCTTGCGGGTTTTTATACAGATATTGCTGGTGATAATCTTCAGCGAAATAAAACGTATGTATTGGCGCGATTTCAGTGGTGATAACTCGCTGATCACCCTCTGCGTTCATTGCCTGTTGATACTCCTCTTTAGCAGCGATAGCATGCTGATATTGTTGCTCGGAAACGGTATAAATAGCTGAGCGATACTGGCTGCCAATATCTCCGCCTTGGCGCATACCTTGGGCTGGGTCGTGATTCTCCCAAAATAACTTTAATAAATTCTCATAGCTAATTTGGTTGGGATCAAAAACTACGCGGACGGTTTCAGTATGGCCAGTCATACCCGAACACACTTCTTCATAGGTTGGATTTTCTGTTATGCCGCCACTGTATCCTACCGATGTAGAATATACCCCTGTTTGCTGCCAAAATAGACGTTCCGCTCCCCAAAAACATCCCATCGCAAAGTAGGCAATGTGATCAGATTTGGGGATAATCTGAATCGAATGTTGGTTAACTGCATGATAAGGTGCATAAATTAAAGGCGTTTTTCTTCCGGGTAACGCTTCAGCCGGATCAAGTGGGAATCGTTTATTATTCGGCATACAATCTCCTATAATTATTAAATTTGTCTTACTGTTTTATCGTAACTGTTGAGTGTCATAATGTCGTGGTCATTACGCTTAGTAGTAAGGTAGCAGGTGAATGAAAGTGCGAGCTACAGATTGCTAAATGGAATAAACGTTAACGTATCTGCAACTTGAACTATAATCGATATAATTAGTTATAAATTTTAATAAAACTTGTGAATATAGATTATCTTATTCAAAATAAATCGATTTGGATCATCTCGTCAATTAAACATCAATTTTAGGAGTCGGCGTGTCAAGATACCCCCTCACTGGTTTGCTTTGTATGTGTATCGCAGCTCCGATGGCATACAGTGCAAACTTACGATTAAAAATAGAAGGTTTAAGTGGGCAACTTGAAAAAAACGCACGAGTACAACTATCAAATATAACGCAGGATGAGGTATCCCCTGATGGTCGTTTCCGTGCTCGTGTAGATAAAGCCATTCGCCAAGGGCTTCGCCCATTAGGTTATTACCAGCCAACTATTGAATTTACCTATCAAGAAAAAAAACCGCCTGAACGCTCAGTTTTAACAGCGATTGTTTCACCGGGGCAACCTATTTTAGTGGAAGGCGTAAATGTTGTCTTGGAAGGCGCGGCAAAAGACGATCCGGCCTATGCCAAAATGATCAAAGCCGATACACCGAAAAAAGGAACTATCTTAAATCATGCTGATTATGAAAGTTTTAAAAATGGTTTTAGTAGTTTAGCGGTTCGTAAAGGCTATTTTGATGCTGAAATGCTTAAAAGCCAATTGGGTGTCTCGCTAGAACAGCATGCCTCTTATTGGGATTTTGATTTCGATAGCGGTGAACGCTATCGTTTTGGCGCGATACATTATACCGGTTCTCAAATTAGAGAAGATTATCTAAATAACTTATCGCCGTTTAAGCCGGGAGAATATTACACTTCTGAGCAGTTAGCTGAGTTTAATCGTCGTTTAGCTGCAACTGGTTGGTTTAATTCGGCGCTTGTTACACCCGATATAGCTAAAGCCCGTGAAGAACATACTGATTTATTGCCGATGGATGCGGTTATGTCACCGCGAGCACGAAACTTTATTGAGTTGGGTGGCGGTTATGCTACGGACGTGGGCCCAAGATTAAAAACCACGTGGAATAAACCGTGGATAAACTCCCGAGGACAAAGTTTTACCTCGAATATTAGTTTATCTCAACCCGAACAAATTATTGACGCTAGCTATAAAATCCCATTGAAGAAAAATCCGTTAGAACAATATTATGCTGTTCAAGGCGGATACAAACGTACGGATCTTAATGATACTGAATCAGACACTGCGACATTAAATGTATCGCGTAACTGGGATTATTCCAGTGGCTGGCAGTATGGCGTCAATTTGCGGTGGTCACTCAGTCACTTTACACAGGCGGATATCAGTAATACCACGATGTTATTATATCCGGGGGCTAATGCGAGCCGGATCCGCCAACGTGGAGGTATGATGCCTAGTTGGGGGGATAGCCAGCGCTATTCTGTTGATGTATCCAATACTCTTTGGGGCTCGGATATTGATTTTACCGTATTGCAGGCTAAACAGGTTTGGATCCGTACCCCATGGGAAGGTCATCGATTTGTCGTGCGTGGTAATGCCGGTTGGATTGATACTAATAGTTTTGAGAAAGTTCCGCCCGATTTACGTTTCTTTGCGGGGGGGGATGGCAGTATTCGAGGATACGGCTATCAAAAAATATCACCAGAAGATAGCCAGGGTAAACTGACAGGGGCATCAAAGCTATTAGTTGGCTCGGTAGAATATCAGTATAACTTTACCGGTAATTGGTGGAGTGCTTGGTTTATTGATAGTGGTGAAGCGGTGAATGATATTAAGCGTAGCGACTTTAAAACTGGGGCTGGTACAGGGATCCGTTGGGCATCACCGGTAGGACCGATTAAATTTGATATAGCGACTCCAATTGGTGATCCTGATAATAAAAAAATTCAATTCTATATCGGATTAGGAACAGAACTATGAACAGAACAATGAAATGGGTAAAACGCATTGCAGCGATCCTCTTGATTATTTTAGTTCTGTTGATAGCGGCGATCAGTTGGATTTTAGGAACACAATCCGGTTTGCATTTTGTAATAAACAGCGCTAATCGCTGGGTTCCGGGGTTAGAAATTGGTCAAGTCAATGGCGGATGGGATGATTTAACGCTAAGTAATGTACAGTACCAAATGCCGGGCGTTGATGTAAATGCTGAAAAATTGCATTTAGCGTTACGTTTAGGCTGTTTAACTCAGCGTGAGCTTTGCATTGATGATCTCTCAACCCAAGGGGTCAATGTGGTGGTGGATACCTCGAAGCTTCCGCCATCAGAAGAACAACCGCCTTCAGAGCCATTAACTGAGCTTAATGCTCCCCTGACGATTAATTTAGCTCAATTATCATTGCAACAGACCCATGTCACTGTTGATGGTACGGTGGTCGATTTAGCTAAATTCTCGACGGGGCTTCATTGGCAAGCCAAAGCATTAACCGTTACGCCAACTCAGATTGTTAATTTAACCATAGATCTACCTGCGGCTGAAACCGCATCAGACGAGGCTATGATAAATGACACCACTATGGATGGCACTACTATAGATGGCACCACTATAGCTGAATCAACGCTAGCTAAAACGGTAGCAACTAAAAATACGCTGGCTCCTGAACAGGATGAACCGCCACAACAGCCATTAGGTGAAACTTTAAAACAACTGTTTGCTCAACCTTTACTCGCGGAGTTACCTCAAATAATTTTGCCGGTAGATTTAACAGTTGAAGCTATTGATGGCTCTAATTTCCGTATCTCAGGTGCGACACCAGCCACATTAAATAGTCTGCATATTAGTCTGTCTAATCAGGGGCAAAATGTACAAATTACCTCGATAACAGCAGATGCACCTGAAGGCAATCTAGCACTTTCAGGGAGTGCGACACTAGAGGATAAATGGCCGGTATCACTTTCGGTGCAAGGAGAATCTCAGCTCAAAGATTTTGAGGGGCAAAAGATAGATTTAACGCTGAAGGGCGCACTGCAAGATCAATTAAAATTAGCATTGAATCTCAGTGGGCCAGTAAATGCCACCTTAGATGCACAGACGGATTTGTCACAGGCTGATTTACCTTTCTTATTAACGTTAGATAGCCAAAAAATCACCTGGCCATTGGTTGGCGAGCCTCAATATCAATTAGAGGGCACCCGTTTACGACTTAATGGACGTCCATCAGCCTATGATTTATCGCTTAAATCAGCGATTACCGGACAAGATTTACCATCGTCAGTATTGTTGCTTGATGCCAAGGGTAATGAAGAACAACTTAATTTAACCCGTTTGCGTTTGTCTGCATTACAGGGCAAAGCGGAGATTACTGGGGTTGCTGATTGGAGTAAAGCCATCAGTTGGAATGCGGTGCTTACGTTATCGGGGATCAATACGTCTAAACAGTGGCCAGAGTGGCCGGCGAAAGTGGACGGCAAAGTGGTGACTCGAGGCAGTTTATATGGCGGGAGTTGGCAGCTACAAATTCCTGAAATTAGCCTCGATGGTAACGTCAAAAATAATTTACTGAAAGCGCGAGGTAAGGCTTCCGGCAATGCTGCAGGTCAGTGGGATATTCCCGGATTTAATCTGGTATTAGGTAAAAATAATGTTGATGTAAAAGGCAATTTATCCGATAAATGGAATTTAGACGCTAAAATTAATGCGCCCGGTTTAGGCGGTATGCTGCCAGGATTAGCCGGTGTTATTAAAGGTGATATCAAATTGCGTGGCGATTTGCAGTCGCCTCAAGTGTTAGCCGATATTAATGCACATGGCGTGAAATGGCAGGATATGCTGTCTGTGGATAGTGCAGTAATTAAAGGTAACGTGACTTCTGGTGAACAGATTAAAGGCGATCTTTCGGTCGTAGTGCGTCAATTAAAACAAGCCGATCTGGTGATTAAAAATTTGACCTTAGAGGCTAAAGGCAACGAAAAGAAACATCAGCTAAAACTGGATGTACAGGGTGAGCCAGTCTCCGGTCATTTAGCCTTAAATGGAGGCTTCGATCGCCAGACGGAAATCTGGAAAGGAACGCTGAATAATACCGCGTTTGAGACGCCGGTCGGAGAATGGCATTTAAATAAAGCCATGGCACTAGAGTACGCGAATACATTACAAGAAGTAACGGTTGGAACGCATTGCTGGATTAATCCAAATGCACGATTGTGTGTACCTAAACCAATAAAAGCGGGAAAAAGTGGTACCGCCGATATAGCGCTTGAAAGTTTTAATTTAGCGATGTTAAAGCCGTTTATGACCGGAGATACCCAGTTACAGGGAATATTCAGTGGCAATGCTAAAGTGAGTTGGAAAGCCGATGGCGGCTTACCACAAGCTAAAGTTAATCTGAAAGGTGACGGGGTTAAAGTAACTCAAATGGTAGAAGGTATCTCTTTACCTGTTGAGTTTCAGACATTAACGCTTTCTGCGGCACTAGTGAATGGTAAAGCAGATATTAGCTGGTTGATTAAGATCCTTAATAATGGGCAATTTAACGGAAATGTACAAATTGCGGATCTGGAAAAAGCCCGCCGCTTATCGGGTTCGATCACTATTGACTCAATCTCATTAGCACTGATTCAGCCATTATTATCCAAAGGTGAAAAAGCGGAAGGATTACTGAATGCCAATTTACGTTTAGGCGGGAATGCTAATAAGCCGTTGTTGAACGGTAATTTAACACTCTCAGAGTTGTTGGCATCAGGTTCGTGGATCCCTTTTGATATCACTCAAGGTCGATTAGGCATTAACTTTAACGGTACGAGTTCCACCATGGATGGACAAATTACCACGCCTGAAGGTTATCTGAATATTAATGGAGAGGCTGATTGGCGCAATATTGATGCATGGAACGCTAAAGTGATGGCTAAAGGTGACAATCTGAGGGTCTCATTGCCGCCAATGGTGCGGATAGATGTGGCACCAGATTTAGTGTTTGAAGCTTCACCTGAATTGCTGAATTTAACCGGTAATGTCAATATTCCATGGGCACGGATTACGGTGCAAGAATTACCAGAATCAGCGGTAGGCGTTTCTTCTGACGAGGTTATGCTCGATAAAAATCTCCAGCCGATTGAACAGTCGCCAACTGCTATTCCTATCCAGACTAATTTAACCATTAATATCGGCAACGATGTGCAGTTAGATGCGTTTGGATTGCAGGCTAAATTAACCGGTATGTTACGGGTATTACAGGATAAACAAGGTCTTAAGCTGAATGGTCAAGTAGATATTCCTTCGGGACGTTTCCATGCTTATGGACAAGACTTGTTAGTTCGCAAAGGGCAAATTATGTTCTCAGGCCCTGCGGATCAACCTTTCTTGAATTTGGAAGCTATTCGTAATCCAGACAATACCGCCGATGGAGTGATTGCAGGCGTGAAAGTCACTGGATTAGCGGATAAACCGAAAGTGGAAATTTTCTCTGAACCAGCGAAAACTCAGCAAGAAGCTCTTTCTTACTTATTGCGCGGTGAAGGCCTTGATAGTGGGGATTCCAATGGGTCGCAAATGACATCGATGCTGATTGGCTTAGGGGTAGCACAAAGTGGTCAACTTGTAGGCAAGATTGGTGAGACATTTGGTGTTTCAGATTTGGCATTAGATACCCAAGGCGTCGGTGATAGTTCCCAAGTTGTGGTTAGTGGGAAAATTACTGATGACCTACAAGTCAAATATGGTGTCGGTATATTTGACTCATTGGCCACATTGACGATACGTTATAGGTTAATGCCAAAATTATATTTAGAAGCCGTGTCTGGTGTTAATCAGGCATTAGACCTTCTTTATCAATTTGAGTTTTAGTTATGCGAATTATTGTGTATGGCAGTTTAAGGCAAGATCAGGGTAATCATCATTGGATGACCTATGCACAACTTTTAGGAAAGCATAGGTTACAAGGCTATGATATCTATGATTTAGGCTATTATCCTGCGGTTGTTTGTGGTGAAGGCTCCGTGGAATGCGAAGTGTATCGCATAACTCCTTCAATCCTAACCGAGTTAGATGAATTGAAAAAAAACTCACAGGATTATGAACGAGAATTGATCCAGACACCGTATGGTAGCGCATGGATTTATCTGTATAAGCTCCCCGTTGATGATTTGCAACGCATTGAAAGTGGTGATTGGCTAAAACGTCATGAAAAATAATCTTTTTAAAGATTAATTCCTGAAAACAAAAAACTGAGTCGATTAGGCTCAGTTTTTTTATGCGCTAAACACAGAGTAAGGGGTAAATTGAGGAATAAAAAAAGCCCTATCAATCGATAGAGCTCGAAAATATTTAGCTTGTATGACCAATAACTAAATTATTTTTTTGCGGCTGCAGCACGTTCAAAAGAAGAAATAATTTCTGCTTTAGCGGCATTGATGTCATCCCAACCGTCAACTTTAACCCATTTACCTTTTTCCAGATCTTTATAATGTTCAAAGAAATGAGTAATTTGAGCACGCAGCAGTTCAGGTAGATCGTTCACATCTTTAATATGATCGTATTCTTTGCTTAATTTAGTGTGTGGTACTGCCACTAATTTAGCATCTTCGCCAGACTCATCAGTCATTTTCAAGACGCCAACGGGGCGGCAACGAATAACTGAGCCAGGTTGCAGTGGATAAGGTGTTGGAACTAATACGTCAACCGGATCACCGTCTAAAGATAGTGTGTGATTGATGTAACCATAGTTACATGGATAGAACATTGCAGTAGACATGAAACGGTCTACAAATAATGCGCCAGTCTCTTTATCAACTTCATATTTAATCGGATCCGCATTTGCTGGGATTTCGATGACGACATAAATATCATCAGGCAGTTCTTTCCCTGCCGGTACATTGTTCAAGCCCATGAAAAGTATCCTTTATAGTAATAGCTAAAATGACGTAACGGCTATTATAGCCGTAAAGGGCGACAAAACTCACTAGTTGCGGCGGGATAGATGAAAAAAAACTGATATGTTGCAGATAATTCACTCCATACAAAGCAGGATAGAGTCTGTGGCGAGGATATTTAATAGGGGAGAGTAGGAGTGCTGCACATTATTTGATCTACTAGCAACAAAAAGGCGGGGAAATCCCCACCTAAAATAGAAGTACAGTAAAGCTAATTAGGCTTCATCTGGGTATTCACGAATGAAACTTTCTGCTTTTTCTACCATAGATTCAGTACCGACAAAGAATGGTACGCGTTGGTGTAATTCTGTTGGTTGGATATCCAAAATACGACGGCTACCATCACTGGCTTTCCCCCCGGCTTGCTCGGCAAGGAAAGAAATTGGATTACATTCATACAGTAAGCGCAGTTTACCATTTGGATGGCTTGCCGTGCTTGGGTACATGTAAATTCCGCCTTTGAGCAGATTACGATGAAAATCAGCCACTAATGAGCCGATATAGCGAGTCGTGTAAGGGCGACCCGTTGCTTCATCTTGTTCTTGGCAATATTTCAGGTATTTCTTCACGCCGAGAGGGAATTTAATGTAGTTTCCTTCATTGATTGAATACATTTTGCCGTTTGTAGGAAACATCACTTTTTCATGTGATAGACAAAATACACCCAAAGAAGGGTCATAAGTGAAGGCATGAACACCACAACCAGTAGTATAAACCAGCATGGTTGATGAACCATAAACTACATAGCCAGCGGCTACTTGGCGATGACCTGGTTGCAAAAAGTCAGCTTCAGTAACGGATTGTCCAATAGGGGTAATACGATGATAAATTGAGAATATCGTTCCGACGGAAACGTTTACATCGATATTCGAAGAACCATCTAATGGATCCATTAATACGACATATTTGGCATTTTCTGCGCGATCACCTTCGAAAATTACAATCTCGTCTTCTTCTTCGGAAGCAATACCTGCGACTTCCCCACGAGCTTTTAATGCTGCTTTCAGTTTCTCATTCGCATAAAGGTCAAGTTTCATTTGCACTTCACCCTGAACATTGGATACACCACTGGTACCTAAAATGTCCACTAAGCCTGCTTTATTTATATCCCGATGAATAATTTTTGCGCCCAGCTTGATAGCAGACAGTAGAGCGGTTAACTCACCTGTTGCATGAGAAAAATCTTGTTGTTTCTCGACGATGAATTCGCCTAATGTTTTCATGACGAAGGTCCTGAATATAATGAGACAGAGGTTTGTAGGGCTCGATTCTACCC
Organism: Moellerella wisconsensis ATCC 35017; assembly: GCF_001294465.1. Classification (GTDB taxonomy): domain Bacteria; phylum Pseudomonadota; class Gammaproteobacteria; order Enterobacterales; family Enterobacteriaceae; genus Moellerella; species Moellerella wisconsensis. The sequence goes on along the minus strand of NZ_LGAA01000003.1, from coordinate 169,304 downwards.
TTGGGGGAGAAGTTTATCCAAATAATAAAAAGATTAATAGGTAATCCATTTATAAACACGACGAGGATGGGTAGAATAGTGACCAACTTCATGCTATCGGATGGAAAATTAATGCACATTCATATATTAGGTATTTGCGGTACTTTTATGGGAAGTCTTGCAATACTGGCTCGCTCTCTGGGACATAAAGTCACAGGCTCCGATGCAAATGTTTATCCTCCAATGAGCACCTTATTGGAAAAACAAGGAATTGAGCTGATCCAGGGATACTCTCCCAGCCAATTAGATCCCGCCCCAGACATGGTTGTTATTGGTAATGCAATGACCCGCGGTAATCCCTGTGTGGAAGCGGTGCTTGAAAAAGGCCTGCCTTATACTTCAGGCCCTCAATGGCTGCATGACCATGTATTACCAGAGCGTTGGGTGCTGGCGGTTGCAGGGACTCACGGTAAAACAACGACAGCAGGTATGTTGGCTTGGATCTTAGAAGATTGTGGATATAAACCGGGTTTTCTAATTGGAGGCGTTCCGGGCAATTTCGACGTTTCTGCACAAATTGGCGACAGCCCATTTTTTGTTATTGAAGCCGATGAATACGATTGTGCATTTTTTGATAAGCGTTCTAAGTTTGTACATTACAGCCCACGGACATTGATACTCAATAATTTAGAGTTTGATCATGCTGATATTTTTGAGAATTTAGAAGCCATTCAAAAACAATTCCATCATTTAGTGCGTATTGTGCCGGGTAATGGTCGAATTATCATGCCTGATAACGACAATAATTTAAAACAGACGATTGGCATGGGGTGCTGGAGTGAACAAATTTTAGTTGGTGAGCATGGCGAATGGCAGGCCAAAAAACTAAATCATTCTGGCAGTAAATATGAAATTATCTATCAAAATGAAAAAGCAGGCGAAGTTGAGTGGGGATTAGTCGGCACGCATAATATGCATAACGGGCTAATGGCTATTGCTGCCGCTCATCATGTGGGCGTACCGCCGAAGGAAGCTTGTCAGGCGCTAAATACCTTTATTAATGCCCGCCGTCGTTTAGAATTGCGTGGGGTGGAATATAATGTCAGCGTTTATGATGACTTTGCCCATCATCCAACCGCTATTTTGGCGACATTAGAAGCATTAAGGAGCAAAGTTGGCGGTACTTCTCGTATTATTGCAGTACTAGAGCCTCGTTCTAACACCATGAAAATGGGCGTCAGTAAGAATGAAATTGCGCCAGCATTAGGGCGTGCGGATGAAGTCTTTTTGTTCCAACCGACCAATATTCCATGGCTAGTCACTGAAATTGCAGAGAAATGCGTTCAGTCAGCCCGTTGGAGCTCAGATATTGATGCATTGGTGAATATGATTGTTGAAACGGCGCAGCCGGGAGATCATATTTTGGTAATGAGCAATGGTGGTTTTAGCGGTATTCATGACAAACTGTTGGTCAGCTTACAGCAGAAAGAACAGAGAATCGCCCAGCAAAAAGCAGATAAAAATTATTAATCTTATCGCGCTATAAAACCGATAACCAACCTAGCAGTATCGCGCCAATGGCGCGATACTTTTATGGACGCTAGTCTTACTGAGTCAGACTCAGCGAGTGGCTATAGCTCTTGTTCAAACAAATTAAGTATAGCTTCGTAGAGTTGCTCGGTTGTAAAGCCGTTTGCTGGGGTAGAAAAAATGGTGTCATCGCCAGCTATACTGCCTAAAATTCCTTCAGCTTTTCCTAAGGAATCGAGAAGGCGGGCGATTAATTGTGCCGCACCTGGACTGGTTCTGATAACCACGACGGAATGATTAAAATCAATATCCAACACAAGGTTTTTCAGAGGACTGGTCGCTGTAGGCACACCCATTTCGGCGGGCAGACAATAAACCATCTCCATTTTTGCATTTCGTGTGCGTACCGCACCGAATTTAGTCAGCATTCTGGAGATTTTTGATTGATTAATATTTTCGAAACCCTGTTCTTGGAGTGCAGTTACAATTTCACCTTGTGAACTGAATTTTTCTTCCTTTAACAGCGCTTTGAAAGCCTTAACTAAATCTTCTTGTTTAGAAGGAGTGCGCATAATTCACCTTTCCTGGGACAATGAATCGAGTGGTATTATCGGTAAATGTGAATTTTTATGCAACAAAATTGCACAGATAAGAGTTAAAAACTTATTGTTTTTATTCAGTATGTTATTTTTAGTGAATACACTGAATAAGTTATCTGAATAACTGATTTTAGCAGCTGTAATTAAAATGTTAATTAAATGCTGGTTTTTATCCTGAAAGTTGTAATGATTTATATAGGGTTGATAAATATCTATAACAAAAACTATTTGTTAAAAAAGTGTCCGTTATCTCATTAACAGATAAGGATTTTGTATAAAATAGTACAATTCAATTCACAGATTGTTTGGGTTGGTAAGGCTTTAGATCTGTTAACAAATTGTTTTTTATACGTAATGCAGTAAGTATATAACCAGATGAATTCAAATACTTTTAAGCGAAAATAAAGGAGTTTCAGAATGAAAGTTGCCGTTCTAGGTGCAGCAGGTGGTATCGGTCAAGCACTCGCCCTTCTGTTAAAAAACCAGCTTCCAGCGGGTTCAGAACTCTCTCTCTATGACATTGCTCCAGTAACTCCAGGCGTTGCTGCCGATTTGAGCCATATCCCAACTGACGTTAAAGTGATCGGTTTCTCCGGTGAAGATGCAACTCCTGCATTACACGGTGCCGATGTTGTGCTCATTTCTGCGGGCGTTGCACGTAAACCGGGTATGGATCGTGCGGATTTATTTAATGTTAATGCTGGTATTGTGCGCAACTTGGTACAACAAATAGCCACTACTTGCCCAAAAGCATTAATTGGTATTATTACTAACCCAGTAAATACCACGGTTGCTATCGCTGCTGAAGTATTGAAAAAAGCGGGTGTATACGATAAAAATCGTCTGTTTGGTGTAACGACACTCGATATTATTCGTTCAAATACATTTATTGCTGAACTGAAAGGTAAAAATCCACAAACCACAGAAGTACCAGTGATTGGTGGCCATTCTGGGGTGACTATTCTGCCTCTGTTGTCTCAGGTTCCGGGAGTAAGCTTTACTGATGATGAAATCATTGCATTAACTAAACGCATTCAAAATGCAGGAACTGAAGTTGTAGAAGCTAAAGCCGGTGGCGGTTCAGCGACGCTTTCTATGGGACAAGCCGCAGCGCGTTTTGGTTTATCTCTGATCCGTGGCTTGCAAGGTGAAAGCAATGTGATTGAATGTACTTACACTGAAGGTGACGGCCAACATGCCCGTTTCTTTGCTCAACCTGTGCGTTTAGGTAAAAATGGTGTTGAAGAACGCTTACCTATCGGTGAATTAAGCGCCTTTGAACAAAATGCTCTCAACAGCATGCTTGATGTATTGAAAGCAGATATTGAGCTGGGTGAAAAATTTATTAATGGATAATAACCACTGATAAATTTACGTTTATCTTTCGTTCGCTAGCTAGCCGCTGATCATATTGAGTGATCAGCGGTTTTTTTATGGTGTAACTTTCAATTTGCTGTAGGTAACTTGTCTCTAATTTTTCGTTCTAATAATTCTCCATTAACTGGATCAAAGTAACGGCTTGGCCAAATTTCAGAAGGATGAATATTTAAAAAATTAGCAATAATCCATTCTCCTTTTGGCCATGGACGCGATAGCGCATTGGCGAGAGTTGATGAACTTAATCCAGCTTGTCGCGAAATTGCTGCAAGTGTAGTTCCTCTTTTTCTTAGTGAGGCAATAATATCCGCTGGATGCCAATCAGTTTTTTTTAAATCCATTCTTTTTCGTCCTTTTTATATTCAGAATAACGAGAAGTTAATGGTATAAATAACGGGTCATTGTGAGTTATTCCATGCAAATGAACCTGTTATTAGAAGTAACATAACAGGTTTTTTGTTAAAAAATTTCGAATCTTTACTTAAAATCCTATTTTTTGAAGCCTGTTGGAAAAGAAAGAAACAGCCAAGAAATATTAAATATATATTGTGACTCTATATAAGTCTTTGAAAGTGATAATTAACCATTTTTAGTTATTAGAAAATAATAGATTGATAAAGCAGGTTTAATTATTTGTTTTTTATATTTAGCGAGTCATTTATAACGGAATATTATTAATATATTTAAGAATAAAAAAAGACTGTTTTTACATAAAATCATTTGAATTCAATATGTAAGATGTTAATTGTAAATATATGAAGAGTAAATTTATTAAAATTACAATAAAATCTTTTTAAGAAACTATTAGATATAAATTTAGTGAATTTAAACAAGATAACGTCAATATAACCAGCGGTGTAAAAGGATAAATATCGTGAAAAAAGAATGGTATACAGCAAAAGAGCTGATAAATTTTTACGAAATGCCAAAAACTCCTCAAGGCGTTAATATAAAGGCAAAACGTGAAGGATGGATTTCAAGACGCAAACGTGGTGTTCAAGGTAAAGCTGTTGAATATCATATAAATAGCTTGCCAGAAAGTTTATTCGAGCAATTATCGTTACATGAACCGGAGGTTAATTATCAAACCAAATTAGAAGATAAGTATTTAATTTGGCGAGAAGCATATTATCAATTAGCACCGAATGAAAAAAATAAAATAATGAATTTTATTTTAAGATATGGATTATCAGAATTAGTTAAGCTAATTAATGAGTATGATATTATTAATAATAGAGATAATAAAAAAATTATTAATAATAACTAAAATAATATTGTATTTTCAAATTTAATATATTATTAGCTAATATATCAATAATTGATAGTTATAAAAATATAAAAGAGATTATCATGAAAAAAATATGGTATACCGCAAAAGAATTAATTGAAATATCAGGATTACCTTCGTCACCGCAAGGTGTAAATTTAATGGCGCGACGTGAAGGATGGGAGTGCAGGAAAAAAAGAGGGGTACAAGGAAAAGCCGTGGAATATTTACTCGATAGTCTACCGGAAGAGATCCAATCTCAGTTGATCTTATCGGATCAATCTATCGATTATGTACCACAACGGCCTGATCCTTTTCAGATCTGGAAAGCGGTCTATTATCAATTAACCGAGGATGAAAGCAGTAAAATTGTAACATATATTTTACGGGAAGGATTATCAGCACTATTAATTCAAATTGAGACTAATGTGGCGCCCCGAGATCACTTCGAAGAGCCTACCGAAGGGAATGAAGATAATTGCACGAAGACAAAATAAGACCGATTGCCTTCGCGCAATATATTAATACTCAAGAGTGACGTTGAACCGCAACATGAGCGAGACCGATTAAAGCCTCTTTATAAGGCGAGTCTTCAAGTATACTCAGGACATTAATCGCTTTTTCGGCTTCTTGTTCTGCGCGCTTTAACGTATATTCGAGAGAACCACAACGTTTCATTGTTGCTAAAACGGTTTCTAGCAAATGTCTGCCATTACCGTCTTCAATCGCTTTACGAATTAAAGCGGATTCTTCTGCTGTGCCGTTCTGCATCGCGTGTAATAAAGGTAAAGTTGGTTTACCCTCATCTAAATCATCACCGGTATTTTTACCCAGCTGATTATTATCCGCATCATAATCTAGAAGATCATCGATTAGCTGGAAGGCTGTTCCTAGATAACGACCATAATCTTGTAAAGCTTTTTCCTGTTCTGGGGTAGCTTCGGCTAAGATCGCAGAAGAGTGAGCTGCGGCTTCGAATAAACGTGCGGTTTTACTATAGATAACTTGCATATAGTTATCTTCAGTAATATTAGGATCGTTGCAATTCATTAATTGCAGAACTTCACCTTCAGCTATCACATTGGTTGCTTCAGACATCAGTTTCAAGACACGCATAGAGTCAAGATCCGTCATCATCTGAAAGGATCGAGTATAGATAAAATCGCCAACCAGTACGCTCGCAGCATTGCCAAATACGGCATTAGCTGTTTGTTTTCCGCGGCGCATATCAGATTCATCAACCACATCGTCATGCAATAATGTCGCTGTATGAATAAATTCGATCAATGCGGCAACTTGCACGTGTTTTTTTCCATTATGACCTAATGCTCGGCCTGCGAGCACTGCGATCATTGGACGGATCCTTTTACCACCACCACTAACGATGTAATAACCAAGCTGGTTGATCAATGCTACATCCGAAGTTAGCTGGCCAAGAATGACTTCATTCACTGCTGACATATCATCAGCTGTCAGTTCGATAATAGATTCTAAATTCATCGTTATAGATTCGTGTTATTAGTTTTGGCTCTATTTTTAGAACCGCTATCTTTTTTAGCATAGCATCAATAAATAGAAGATTGGCTGATTGTACTTCAAATTATGCTTAATGAAATGACATTTAAAGCTTATTAATTTATCAAACGGCATGAAAAGTAAAGATCTTACAAAAAAGTCGTATTTTTTGTAATCCGAACGCATTATATACTTGTCTTCTGATGCTTTTTTGCGTAGAATTCGCGCCCTATTGTGAATATTTATAGCGTGCTCTAGAATGTAATGTATCTAGTAGAAGTACGCGGAAAGCGGAGTTAATATGTACGCGGTTTTCCAAAGTGGTGGTAAACAACACCGAGTTAGCGAAGGTCAAACTGTTCGCCTGGAAAAGCTGGACATCGCAACAGGTGAAACTGTTGAATTTGACCAGGTCCTGATGGTTGCTAATGGCGACGATATCAAAATTGGCGCTCCTGTTGTTGAAGGCGTTAAAGTGAAAGCGGAAGTGGTTGCACACGGTCGTGGCGATAAAATTAAAATCGTCAAATTCCGTCGTCGTAAACATAGCCGTAAGCAGCAGGGCCACCGTCAGTGGTTCACTGATGTTAAAATCACTGTCATCGCTTAAGATTAGGAGAGCAGATTAATGGCACACAAAAAGGCTGGCGGTTCAACTCGTAACGGTCGCGATTCCGAAGCGAAACGTCTGGGTGTGAAACGTTTTGGTGGTGAAGCTGTATTAGCAGGTAGCATCATCGTACGTCAACGTGGTACTAAGTTCCACGCAGGCAGCAACGTAGGTTGCGGTCGTGACCACACTCTGTTTGCATTAGCAGACGGAAAAGTAAAATTTGAAGTTAAAGGTCCTAAAAATCGTAAATTTATCAGCATCGAAGCTGAATAAGTTTTCAGACCTTTACACAAGTTAAAGCCCTGCAAAAGTTTTTGCGGGGCTTTTTATATTTAAAAATACGCCATCTCTGGGTCACGCGACCATCCAGCATTATAATGGCTATCATATGGAGAAATACTTTATGAAATTTGTAGATGAAGCCAAAATACTAGTTGTTGCGGGGGATGGTGGCAATGGTTGTGTCAGTTTCCGTCGCGAAAAATATATTCCAAGAGGGGGGCCTGATGGTGGGGACGGCGGTGATGGTGGTGATGTTTACCTGCTCGCTGATGAAAACCTCAATACCCTGATTGATTATCGCTTTGAAAAATCTTTCCGCGCTGAGCGTGGGCAGAATGGACAAAGTCGTGACTGTACCGGTAAACGTGGACAAGATATTACGATTAAAGTGCCTGTAGGTACGCGTATCCGCGATTTAGGCACTGGCGAGATACTTGGAGATATGACCCGTCATGAGCAGCGTTTGATGGTTGCTAAGGGCGGATTCCACGGGTTAGGAAATGTGCGTTTTAAATCTTCAGTCAACCGTGCCCCGCGTCAAAAAACCATGGGAACTCCCGGTGAAGTTCGTGAACTGATGATGGAATTAATGCTTCTGGCCGATGTCGGTATGTTAGGCATGCCAAATGCAGGTAAATCAACGTTTATCCGCTCGGTATCAGCCGCGAAACCAAAAGTAGCTGATTATCCATTTACTACGTTGGTACCAAGTCTCGGTGTTGTTCGTATGGACAATCATCAAAGTTTCGTCGTCGCTGATATTCCAGGGTTGATTGAAGGTGCTGCCGAAGGTGCTGGCTTGGGGATCCGTTTCCTTAAGCACTTAGAGCGCTGCCGCATTTTATTGCACCTGATCGATATCTGCCCGATAGATGAATCAGATCCGGTAGAAAATGCTAAGATCATCGTCGGTGAATTGGAAAAATACAGTGAAAAATTAGCTGAAAAACCGCGTTGGTTAGTCTTCAATAAAGTTGATTTAATCAGCGAAGAAGAAGCGAAGGAACGTGCTGAATCTATCGCTAAGGCTTTAGGTTGGGACGGTAAATATTATATGATTTCTGCGGTAAACCATCACGGAGTTAAGGAACTTTGTTGGGATATCATGGAATTCATGAATACTCAGCCGCGTGATATGGTTACGACAGATGACGAAAGTCAGCCAGAAAAAGTTGAATTTATGTGGGATGATTACCATAAAGAGCAACTGGCTAGTACCGAAGACGATATTGATGACGACTGGGATGATTGGGACGAAGAAGACGAAGAAGGCATTGAATTTATTTATAAAAAATAATGCATTTAACGTTTTGGTTCGCTGTTTTTCAGTTAATAAAGCAGATCCAAGGTAACAGTGATAAAAAGGCGCCTGATGGCGCCTTTTTGTTATCGATAAAATGGCTTGTAGGCCATTAAGCACGATTAATTACTTTGGTAGAGATCTTTGTACAGTCGGCTTTCAAAACGCACCAGAGGAACTCTCCGGCTGCGTTGTTCACTTTGGGGGACTGCATAAGCAGAAATATATTGAACAAAAGCTATTTTCTGCCCGTTAGCCGTTGTCATAAAGCCTGCTAGATTATATACCCCTTGTAGCGCCCCTGTTTTTGCAGAAACTTTGCCATTAACGCCAGCTTGATCAAAACCGCCACGGTAACGTAATGTACCGTCATGCCCCGCCAGCGGTAGCATCGAGATATAATCTAGTTGGTCATCATTTTTAGCGATAAATTGTAATACTTTCATCATCGTAGCTGGTGTGATCAAATTATGCCGAGACAAACCTGAGCCATCGACCATGACAGTATTGCCTAAATCGATCCCTGCTTTTTGTTTGAGGATCTGTCTAATCGCATCGGATCCTGAGCGCCAAGTCCCTGGAACACCAAAATAATCGCGCCCTATGGTACGAAATACGGTATCGGCTATCATGTTATCTGATTTTTTTAGCATCACTTTTAGTAAATCATGCAGTGGTTTTGATTCTGTTTTGACTAAAACTTGTTCTGGTGCTGCGGGAAGAGTCCGTTTTTTGATATGCCCAACCAGCTCAATTTCTGCATTAATTAATTCATTTTTGACGATAGCGCCAGAATAACTGGCCCCATTCTGCACTGCAAACGCGAGAGGGAGCGGTTCACTACGCTGTGTAAGACATCCAGTTAATGTATAGCGATTTAATTCCCCGGGAACCACATCCAGTTCACAATAACGCGCTTCAGGTGCACCTTTTGCTAATGTTTTTACTTCACTAAACATATTTACCGGATAAAATGAGGCTGTTTTTATATAGGCCATTTCTCCGGGTTTGTCCGCGCTATAAAGTGAAACAGAAAAACAGTTTCTATCAACAATTGCGGCACTTGGCGGGGCACTAAAACACTGCGTCATATCGTTCCATACCCAGCCAGGGGCTTTATCGTGGCTGGCAAATGCAGATATATCGACAATTAAATCGCCGTTAATTTTTCTAATGCCTAGTTGTTTTAAGGCGTTAACCATATTACGGATTTGCTGGCGTGTTAACGTGGGATCACCGGTAAAACGAATTACCAAATCGCCATTGAGCGTATCATTCTTTAATGATGCATTAGTTTCAAAGCTGGTGACGAAGCGAAAATCGGGGCCAAGTTGCAGTAAAGCGGCAAGTGCGGTAACGACTTTCTGCGTACTGGCAGGAAGCGCCATTTGCTGCGAATTATAATCAAAGATTGGCGTATCGCTCCCCACTTTTTGAGCGACTAATGCCAAATTCGTACCATCAGGTAAATATTCTTTATATTTATCAATGGGAATTGCCATGGACTGATAAGTGGTCAATATCAGACCTGCTGAAAGTATGAATTTTTTGCTTCTAGTAAATAAAGACATAAGTTTTACGCTTCAGGGTGGACATAAACTACATACTAAAGTGTAATGCGTGAAAAAGTAAACGATGACCCCATATTAAGTCTACGTTAAAATGCTGGGTCAATATGATAAGATAAGATCGTAATCACGTGCTGAAGCTGCAAGATTACATCCCTGTTTATTGTCTGGCGCCTTTGTTTACACAGGTGCCTAGTATGCTGTTGTAACAAAAATCAGGAAGATACTTATTTTTGCTTAGGAAAGAATCAGAGGTATTTATCAATGAAACAGATTCCAATGACGGTACGTGGTGCGAATAGATTACGTGAAGAGCTGGAATATTTAAAATCTGTCCGCCGCCCGGAAATAATTACTGCCATTGCCGATGCGCGTGAACATGGTGATCTTAAAGAAAATGCTGAGTATCATGCAGCGCGTGAACAGCAAGGTTTTTGTGAAGGTCGAATTCAAGAAATTGAAGCCAAACTTTCGCATTCTCAGGTTATTGATGTCACTAAAATGACCAATACTGGGCGAGTTATCTTTGGTGCTACGGTAACTGTTTTTAATGTTGAGTTAGACGAAGAACAGACTTATCGTATCGTAGGTGATGATGAAGCGGACATTAAAGAGAATTTACTTTCTGTAAATTCACCGATAGCGCGTGGCCTTATCGGTAAAGAAGTTGATGATGTGGTTGTGATCAAAACGCCTGGCGGTGATGTGGAGTACGAAATTCTTAAAGTTGAGTATATCTGATTCCTATTTATATGAATTAGTTATATTCTTTAGAAGTTTTAAAGTAAAAAAGGCCTTTGCCGGCCTTTTTTACTTCACTTAATGTATGGTGTTATGGCATTTTTGTATAAATGCGAAATAATTATTTAGGTAAAATAATTTTCTTGGCTGCCGAAGGGCGGTAAAGAACCAGTATTTTTCCTATAATTTGTACATTAATTGCACCAGTTTCACGAACAATCGCATTAGCGATCAAATTTTTAGTATCACGATCTTCGCCTGCGATTTTTACTTTGATAAGCTCATGATGTGTTAATGCAAGCTCAGCCTCAGCTAGAACGCCTTCCGTCAGACCATTGTTACCAATCATGACGACAGGGTTCAAATGGTGAGCAAGACTTTTCAGGTGTTGAATTTGTTTTTTGTTAAGAGTCATCGATTATTTGCTTTGTTAGGATTGAAATTGGCTTATTCTAACGCCATCTGATATCTATCACCATCAATTATGTATATTTGATGTGATCCGAGCAGTAAAACAGATGTAACTCTACTAGTATAGTTGGAAAGAACAATGGCCAATAAAAAACGTTCGGCAAGTTCATCTAGGTGGTTGCAAGAGCATTTTAGTGATAAATATGTTCAGCAGGCACAAAAAAAAGGGCTTCGCTCTCGTGCATGGTTTAAACTGGATGAAATTCAGCAAAGCGATAAAATATTTAAACCAGGTTTGACCGTTGTTGATTTAGGCGCCGCACCTGGTGGTTGGTCACAGTATGTAGTTAGTCAGATAGGCCAAAGTGGCCGAGTAATTGCTTGTGACCTATTACCGATGGACCCAATCGTCGGTGTTGATTTCCTGCAAGGAGATTTTCGCGATGAAGCAGTACTTAAGGCGTTATTAGAAAGGGTTGGTGACAAAAAAGTCCAAGTCGTCATGTCGGATATGGCCCCAAATATGAGTGGCACACCCGAGGTCGATATTCCTCGATCCATGTATCTAGTTGAACTTGCATTAGATATGTGCCGTGATGTACTGGCCCCTAAGGGAAGTTTTATTGTCAAAGTATTTCAGGGAGAAGGCTTTGATGAATACCTAAGGGAAATCCGCTCCCTGTTTACGAAAGTTAAAGTTCGTAAACCCGAATCTTCGCGCGCCCGTTCACGTGAAGTATACATTGTAGCGACAGGGCGGAAACTATAGTCCCCTGAACGTTATTTGTTAACACTGTTGTAATATGAGGTTAATCCCTTGAGTGACATGGCGAAAAACCTGATTCTCTGGTTAGTCATCGCAGTAGTTTTGATGTCCTTGTTCCAGAGTTTTGGCCCAAGCGATTCGAATAGTCGCAGGGTAGATTATTCTACTTTTATCAACGAGATAGCCCAGGATCAGGTGCGTGAAGTTCGTATCACCGGTCGTGAAATTAATGTCAGAAAGGCTGACAATAGCCGCTATACAACCTACATCCCTATGCAGGATGAGAAGCTATTAGACACGTTGTTGAATAAACATGTCACCGTTGTTGGCGAACCACCAGAAGAGCCAAGTCTATTGACTTCAATCTTCATTTCTTGGTTCCCAATGTTGCTATTGATTGGTGTATGGATTTTCTTCATGCGTCAAATGCAAGGCGGTGGTGGTAAAGGTGCGATGTCCTTTGGTAAAAGCAAGGCTCGAATGCTGACTGAAGATCAGATTAAAACCACCTTTGCAGACGTTGCAGGCTGTGATGAAGCCAAGGAAGAAGTCGGGGAAGTGGTTGAGTTTCTACGTGACCCAGGCCGTTTCCAAAAACTTGGCGGTAAAATTCCAAAAGGCATCCTGATGGTAGGGCCTCCTGGTACCGGTAAAACTTTGCTGGCAAAAGCGATTGCTGGTGAAGCCAAAGTGCCATTTTTTACTATCTCAGGTTCTGACTTTGTTGAAATGTTTGTCGGTGTCGGTGCATCTCGTGTCCGTGATATGTTTGAACAAGCTAAAAAATCTGCGCCTTGTATCATCTTTATCGATGAGATTGATGCGGTAGGTCGTCAGCGTGGTGCGGGTTTAGGGGGCGGTCATGATGAACGCGAACAGACTCTGAACCAAATGCTTGTTGAAATGGATGGATTCGAAGGTAACGAAGGTATTATCGTTATTGCGGCAACTAACCGCGCTGATGTTCTTGACCCTGCGTTATTGCGTCCAGGCCGTTTTGACCGTCAAGTCATGGTTGGCTTACCAGACGTCCGTGGTCGTGAACAAATACTGAAAGTTCACATGCGTCGTGTGCCGTTAGATCCAGATGTTAATACTTCTATTCTTGCACGTGCTACTCCTGGTTTCTCAGGGGCTGAATTGGCAAACCTTGTCAACGAAGCGGCACTATTTGCTGCCCGCGCGGATAAACGCGTAGTATCAATGGTTGAGTTTGAGAAAGCGCGAGATAAGATTTGGATGGGTGCTGAACGCCGTTCAATGATTATGACGGAAGAACAGAAAGAAGCCACTGCTTACCATGAGGCTGGACATGCGATTATTGGTCATTTAATGCCAGAGCATGACCCAGTGCATAAAGTAACGATTATTCCTCGTGGCCAAGCATTGGGTGTAACATTCTATCTGCCGGAAGGTGACCAAGTGAGTGCTAGCCGTCAGAAACTTGAAGGTAACATTTCAAGTTGTTACGGTGGACGTATTGCAGAGGAGCTGATTTATGGCCGTGAACGTGTCTCTACAGGCGCTTCAGGTGATATTCAGCAAGCAACCAATATTGCACGCAAAATGGTTACTCAGTGGGGATTCTCAGATAAATTAGGGCCGATGCTCTATTCTGAAGAAGAAGGGCAAGTATTTTTAGGCCGTTCTGCTGGAAACTCACAGCATATCTCTGATGAGACCAATCGCATTGTTGATGAAGAAATTAAATCGATATTAGATCGTAATTACAAAAGAGCTTACAACGTACTGACAGAAAACTTGGATATTCTCCATGCCATGAAAGACGCTCTGATTAAATACGAAACTATCGATATTCCTCAGATTGATGACTTGATGAATCGTCGCCCAGTTCGTGAACCTGCGGGTTGGGATGCAGATAAATTAGTCGCAAATGTGACTGGTTCTTTCGGTACAGGCACCAAAGATGAAAAGCCTAAGACTGATGGTCAACAGCAAGATCAGGCTCAGGACAGTACTAACGAGAATAAAGATAATACGGATAATAAAGACGAATAAATTTGGTGGGCAGAAATGCCACGTTATTCTTCCCCGTATTGATTAACTCTCTACTTAAAACCCCAGGCCACTGGGGTTTTTTACGTCAGGATAAAATACATCATGATAATTAGCGCAAGAAATTCGATACTTGATTTAACGACTCCCCAAGTGATGGGGATCCTCAATATTACCCCTGATTCATTTTCTGATGGGGGGAGTCATAATCGTTATCAGGATGCGTTAGTTCATGCTGAAAGAATGATGACTGAAGGTGCATCGATTATAGATATTGGTGGCGAATCAACGCGTCCAGGGGCAGCAGAAGTTTCTGTACAACAAGAATTAGACCGTGTAATCCCGGTGGTTGAGGGGATAGCTAGTCGGTTTGATGTCTGGATTTCAGTCGATACTTCAAAGCCTGAAGTGATGCTTGAGGCCGCAAAAGCGGGTATGCATATTATTAATGATATTCGTTCGTTACATGAAGAGGGTGCATTAGCTACTGCCGCAAAATTACAATTGCCTGTATGCTTGATGCATATGAAAGGGCAACCTCGTACCATGCAAGATGCGCCTCATTATGACGACGTAGTTCAGGAAGTAAAACAGTATCTTGCTGATGAGATAGAGCGCTGCATGAAGGCAGGAATTAAAAAAAATAACATCATCCTTGATCCAGGATTTGGTTTCGGCAAAAATTTAACCCATAATTATCAGTTATTAGCGAATTTGATGGAATTCCACGATTTCGGACTTCCCGTGTTGGCAGGAATGTCGCGTAAGTCTATGATCGGGCAATTATTAAATGTTCCTCCACAGGAACGGCTCGAAGGTAGCCTGGCATGTGCAGTTATTGCTGCGATGCAAGGTGCTCAAATTCTGCGTGTCCATGATGTCAAAGCAACCGTACAAGCGATGCAAATCGTGCAGGCTACCCTGTCAAACAAGGAAAAATAATCTTATGAGTAACCGTAAATATTTTGGGACAGATGGTATTCGAGGCAAAGTAGGTGATAGCCCGATCACTCCAGATTTCGTTTTAAAATTAGGTTGGGCGGCTGGAAAGGTTTTAGCGCGTCATGGTTCACGTAAAATCATTATTGGTAAAGATACTCGAATTTCAGGCTATATGCTGGAATCGTCATTAGAAGCTGGTTTAGCGGCAGCAGGATTATCTGCTTCGTTTACCGGACCAATGCCAACCCCTGCGGTTGCCTATTTAACCCGTACATTTCGTGCTGAAGCAGGAATTGTAATTTCTGCCTCACATAATCCATATTACGATAACGGGATTAAATTTTTCTCCATTGACGGGACTAAATTACCGGACGATGTAGAAGAAGCTATTGAAGCTGAGATGGAAAAACCGATTACTTGCGTTGAATCTGCAGAGTTAGGACGTGCGAATCGTATCGTTGATGCTGCTGGCCGTTATATTGAATTCTGTAAAGGTACCTTTCCAAGTGACCAAAGCTTGGGTGGATTAAAAATTGTCATTGATTGTGCTAATGGTGCAACTTATCACATTGCACCGAATGTATTGCGCGAGCTCGGCGCAGAAGTTATTGCTATTGGTTGCGAACCAAACGGTATTAATATCAATGAAGAGTGTGGTGCAACCGATGTGCGCTTATTACAAAAACATGTTCTCGAAGAGAAAGCGCATGTTGGTTTAGCCTTTGATGGTGATGGCGACCGAATTATAATGGTTGACCATTTAGGTAATAAAGTCGACGGCGATCAAATTTTGTATATTATTGCTCGCGAAGCTCTACGCCAAGGGCAACTACGCGGTGGTGTTATTGGCACCTTAATGAGTAATATGGGATTGGAGATTGCGTTAAAGCAACTGGGTATTCCTTTCGAACGCGCGAAAGTTGGTGACCGATATGTACTTGAAAAACTTCAAGAAAAAGGCTGGCGTATGGGCGCGGAAAATTCAGGCCATGTTATTTTACTGGATAAAACGACCACTGGTGACGGGATTGTTGCGGGCTTACAAATTTTAAGCGCTATGGTACGTAACCACATGAGTTTGCATGATTTATGCAGTGGTATGAAGTTACTACCTCAGATACTGGTCAATGTACGTTTTTCCGGATCTCATGACCCATTACAGTCAGAATTAGTACAAAATGTGAATGAACAAGTGGTCAAAGAGTTGGCGGGTAAAGGACGAGTATTACTCAGAAAATCAGGCACTGAGCCATTAATTCGAGTGATGGTCGAAGGCGAAAATGAGGCCGAAGTGACGGCTATGGCGCACCGTATTGCTGATGCGGTTAAAATGGCTGGTTAATGGCTATTTATTAATAAAATAGTCATAAAATCATCGATAAAATGACAAGGATCATTAGGCGTGTTTTGCTTTACTAATGCGCTTAATGATATTATTGATGTTAGGTAGCAAGAGATAGACTGTATAGAAAGTTATAGATAAAACTATATAGAAAAATAATGACCATAAGTTGAACATAAATAGCGGTGTAATTACTGGTGTTTTTTTCCGCAAATAGTCGATTTAAATGAAAATACTCTTGCTTGTCAGCCCGGCTTTCGTTAATATCCACACCCGCTCATTCCTGTTAAGAGGAAGTGAGTAGGTGTGCAGTTATTTTGTCATAACGATTAAGTTATGAACCGCTATTGAAAATAGGTAACTCAAATGTACGTAGCTCTTTTAATTGTTTTCTTGCTAGTTGCAATTGGGCTTGTTGCTCTGATAATGCTCCAGCAGGGTAAAGGCGCTGACATGGGTGCTTCTTTCGGTGCGGGTGCTTCTGCAACACTGTTTGGTTCATCGGGCTCTGGTAACTTCATGACTCGTATGACTGGGATCTTTGCAGCGCTGTTTTTCATTCTCAGTTTAACTTTAGGCAATATGACAGCCAATAAGTATGGAACTGGTAGCGAATGGGAAAACATTAGCGAACCGGCAAAAGTCGAGCGACCAACAGACGTTCCGGTAGCACCAGCGACACCAACGAGTGATATTCCACGTTAAGTGTCCTAGATTCCAAATAGATAATTTTGTGTCGATACCAAATTATCGAAAGTAGTAAAGTAAAGTTTAAAAATGAGATTGTTAAAAAAGCGAATAATCTCATTTCTGTGCCGAGGTGGTGAAATTGGTATACACGCTACCTTGAGGTGGTAGTGCCTACAAAACGGGCGTAGGGGTTCAAGTCCCCTTCTCGGCACCATTATTTGTATAGCTTGCGATTTGCAGGTTATCAGCGTAGTATATGTCACGTTTTCGAACGCGGGATGGAGCAGTCTGGTAGCTCGTCGGGCTCATAACCCGAAGGTCGTCGGTTCAAATCCGGCTCCCGCAACCACTTCTTAGTCAACTATCTTTTCAAATGCATTTATCGGTATTTACACGATTAACTCTAATTTTAAAAGATTACTAAGAAACTGGTTGAACCCGTTGACACTACAGGGTCCAGTTACTTAAGCCCCGAATTTCGGGGTTTTTTGTTATTTGACAACCGAATTAACTGGGCTTTTATAGCCCTTTTTTTATGTCTGGGGGTGGGCTTGTCCACATTAGATCAAAAATTAACAGAGATGATTTCAGCACCTGTAGAGGCTTTAGGCTTTGAATTTGTTGGCCTTGAGTTTATCCGTGCACGTGTTTCAACACTACGTGTTTACATTGATAGTGAAGATGGCATCACTGTTGATGATTGTGCTGATGTTAGCCACCAGGTCAGTGCGGTATTGGATGTAGAAGATCCTATCGCTGTACTTTATAACCTGGAAATTTCGTCACCAGGTCTAGACCGTCCTATCTTTACCGCTGAACAATTTGTTCGTTATATCGGTGAAGAGGCGACAGTGGTTTTACGCATTGCAATGCAGAACCGCCGTAAATGGCAAGGTATAATTAAAGCCGTTGATGGTGAAATGATAACGGTTACTGTGGATGGTAAGGATGAAGTGTTCGCGTTGAGCAACATCCAGAAAGCTAACCTGGTACCCCACTTTTAATTAAGTTCAATGAGGCAACTAGGATGAACAAAGAAATTCTGGCTGTTGTGGAAGCGGTTTCTAATGAAAAATCCCTTCCTCGTGAAAAAATCTTCGAGGCACTTGAAACTGCTCTAGCAACTGCCACCAAGAAAAAGTATGAGCAAGAAATTGAAGTTCGTGTCAGTATTGACCGTAAATCCGGCGATTTTGAGACTTTCCGTCGTTGGTTAGTGGTTGATGAAGTCACCATGCCGACTCGCGAAATTACGTTTGAAGCCGCAAATTTCGATGATCCTTCAATACAGTTAGGCGACTATATTGAAGATGAGATTGAATCGGTTGTATTTGACCGTATTACTACGCAAACGGCTAAACAAGTTATCGTACAAAAAGTTCGCGAAGCAGAGCGTGCGATGGTTGTTGAACAATTCCGTGAGCAACAAGGTGAAATCATCACCGCTCAGGTTAAAAAAGTAAATCGTGATAACATTACCTTAGATTTAGGTAACAACGCTGAAGCTGTTATCCTGCGTGAAGATATGTTGCCACGTGAGAATTTCCGCCCAGGTGACCGAATTCGCGGTGTACTGTATGATGTTCGTCCAGAAGCGCGTGGAGCACAATTATTTGTGACTCGCTCACGTCCTGAGATGTTGATTGAACTGTTCCGCATTGAAGTACCGGAAATCGGCGAAGAGATTATTGAAATCAAAGCCGCAGCTCGTGATCCTGGTTCTCGTGCTAAAATTGCTGTAAAAACCAATGACAAACGTATTGACCCAGTGGGTGCGTGTGTTGGAATGCGTGGCGCGCGAGTACAAGCCGTTTCCAGTGAACTGGGCGGTGAACGAATTGATATCGTATTATGGGATGATAACCCAGCGCAATTCGTGATTAATGCAATGGCTCCAGCAGATGTTGCTTCTATTGTGGTTGATGAAGATAATTGCACAATGGATGTTGCTGTTGAAAGCAGTAATTTGGCACAAGCGATTGGCCGTAATGGACAAAACGTACGCTTAGCGGCGCAATTACTGAAAATACATCGTGGTAATGACAAGTGGGAATTAAATGTCATGACTGACGATGAGCTGAATGCAAAACATCAAGCGGAAGCACATGCTTCTATTGATACATTTACTAAGCATCTTGATATTGATGAAGAGTTTGCCACTACACTGGTAGAAGAAGGCTTCTCTACGTTAGAAGAACTAGCTTACGTGCCTATCAGCGAACTTCTGGAAATTGAAGGTCTTGATGAAGAGACTATCGAAGTTCTGCGTGAAAGAGCAAAAGCAGCCCTAACTACGCTGGAATTAGCTCAGAAAGAGAGCTTAGGCGATAATCAGCCTGCAGAAGATTTATTAACTCTAGAAGGTATGGAACGCGCATTGGCCTATGAATTAGCGGCTCATGGTATCTGTACTCTGGAAGATCTTGCTGAACAGGGCATCGACGACCTTACTGATATCGAAGGTCTGGATGATGAGAGAGCGGGAACACTCATCATGGCTGCACGTAATATCTGCTGGTTTGGTAACGATGCATAATCACTGTAGCAGGAAGGAATGGAATGACAGAAACTGTAAAATCATTGGCAGCAGAAATTCAAACCTCAGTTGAACGCCTGGTACAGCAATTTGCTGACGCAGGGATCAAAAAAGGTGAGAGTGACTCTGTTAGTCAGAATGAAAAAGAAACTTTGCTGGCACATCTGAATCGTGAACAAGGCGGTACAGCAGGTCAGCCAAGTAAATTGACACTACAACGGAAGACTCGTAGTACGTTGAGTGTCCCCGTCACCGGTGGCAAAAGCAAATCGGTAAATATCGAAGTCCGCAAAAAACGTACATATGTAAACCGCGATGCTGTAGAACAGGCAGAAACGGAAGAGCAGGCGAAGCGTGAAGCGGAAGAGCAAGCACGGCGCGAAGCTGAAGAAAAGGCACAACGCGAAGCGGAAGAAAAAGCGAAACGTGATGCTCAAGAGAAAGCACAACGTGACGCAGAAGCAAAGCGTAACGCCGAAGATAAAGCAAGACGTGAAGCAGCTGAAAAAGCTAAGCGCGAAGCAGCGGAAATAGAGAAAGTGAAACAAAGCGAAAATCAACAGAAATCAGGCAAAACCGGTGAAGTAATCAGTGAAAAACAACGTCTTGAAGCGGAAGCTGCGGAATTAAAACGCAAAGCCGAAGAAGAAGTTCGTCGTAAAGTCGAAGCCGATGCGCTTCGTGTTGCTGAAGAGGCTCGCCGTATGGCCGCAGAAAATCCAGTTACTGAAGATGCACCAACTGAAGAAGTAACCGATTACCATACAACCACTTATCGCCATGCTCAAGAAGCAGAAGATGAGAGTGATGCAAAAGAAGAAGGTCGTCGCACACGTAACCGTACGACTAAAGCTCCGCGTCAAAAGAAAGGCAATAAACTTTCTGAGAAAGCAGATCGCGAAGAAGAGCGTGCTGTCGGTCGTAATGGTAAATCTAAAAAGAACCGTAAAGGTAGCTCACTGCAACAGAGCTTTAACAAGCCCGTTGCTGCAGTAAACCGTGACGTTATCATTGGTGAAACCATTACTGTTGCTGAACTGGCTAATAAAATGGCAGTTAAAGGCTCTCAGGTCATCAAAACTATGATGAAAATGGGCGCTATGGCAACGATTAACCAGGTTATTGATCAGGAAACTGCTCAACTGGTTGCGGAAGAAATGGGACATAAAGTTATTCTGCGTCGTGAAAACGAATTAGAAGAAGCTATCCTGAGCGACCGTGATACAGGCGGCGAATCAATCGCAGAGCCACGTCCACCAGTGGTTACCATTATGGGTCACGTTGACCATGGTAAAACCTCATTACTGGATTATATTCGCTCAACAAAAGTCGCCTCTGGCGAAGCGGGCGGGATTACCCAGCACATCGGTGCTTATCATGTAACAACTGATAAAGGTATGATTACCTTCCTTGATACTCCGGGACACGCCGCGTTTACTTCAATGCGTGCTCGTGGTGCACAAGCAACGGATATCGTGGTTCTGGTTGTTGCTGCAGATGATGGCGTTATGCCTCAGACGGTTGAAGCCGTTCAGCATGCGAAAGCCGCAGGCGTTCCAGTTGTTGTTGCTATCAACAAAATGGATAAACCAGAAGCTGACCCTACACGCGTCAAAAATGAATTAATGCAATACGGTATCTTCTCTGAAGAATTAGGTGGAACAAACCAATTCGTTAATGTTTCAGCGAAGAAAGGTACCGGTATTGATGAACTGCTGGAAGCTATCCTGTTAGAAGCTGAAGTTCTTGAACTGAGCGCTGTTCGTACAGGTATGGCAAGCGGTGTTGTCATTGAATCTTATCTTGATAAAGGCCGTGGTCCAGTTGCGACTATCCTGGTTCAAGAAGGTACATTGAACAAAGGCGATATCGTACTGTGTGGTTTTGAATATGGCCGTATTCGTGCAATGCGCAACGAATTAGGTAAAGAAGTTCAAACTGCCGGTCCATCAATGCCAGTCGAAATTCTGGGTCTGTCCAGCGTTCCTTCTGCCGGTGATGAAGCAACAGTCGTTCGCGATGAGAAAAAAGCACGTGAAGTTGCTCTGTATCGTCAAGGCAAATTCCGTGATGTGAAACTGGCTCGCCAGCAGAAATCTAAACTGGAAAACATGTTTGCGAACATGGAAGAAGGTAAAGTTTCTGAATTGAATATCGTACTGAAAACCGATGTTCAAGGAACCTGTGAAGCCATTACTGACTCACTGCAAAAACTGTCTACTGATGAAGTTAAAATTAAAATCATCGGTTCAGGTGTGGGTGGTATCACAGAGACTGACGCTTCACTGGCTGCAGCATCAAATGCCATCATCCTGGGCTTTAACGTTCGTGCTGATGCATCTGCACGTCGTGTCATTGAAAGCGAAAGTGTTGATTTGCGTTACTACTCGGTTATCTATAGTCTGATTGATGAAATCAAACAGGCGATGAGTGGTATGCTTGAACCTGAATACAAACAACAAATCATTGGTCTGGCTGAAGTTCGTGATGTGTTTAAATCACCGAAATTTGGTGCCGTTGCTGGTTGTATGGTGGTTGAAGGTACGATTAAACGTAATAACCCAATTCGCGTTCTGCGTGATAACGTGGTTATTTACGAAGGTGAATTAGAATCATTACGTCGCTTTAAAGATGATGTGAGTGATGTTCGTAACGGTATGGAATGTGGTATCGGTGTTAAAAACTACAACGATGTCCGCCCTGGTGATATGATCGAAGTCTTTGAGATCATTGAAATCAAACGTTCTATCGACGGTTAATTTTACCGCAAGTTCATCTTACTATATTGTTAGGGGGGCTATATGCCCCCCTAAATGTCAGGAGATATAACGATGGCAAAAGAATTTACCCGCGCTCAGCGCGTCGCTCAGGAAATGCAGAAAGAAATCGCCATTATCCTACAGCGTGAAATTAAAGACCCTCGTATCGGAATGGCGACAGTTTCAGGTGTCGAATTATCACGAGATCTAGCCTACGGAAAAGTTTATGTGACTTTTTTAAACTTTTTGGATGCAGAGCATGATTCTGAAATGGTTAAAAATGGCATTAAAGCATTGAACGAAGCTGCGGGATTTATTCGTTCATTGCTAGGAAAATCAATGCGTTTACGCGTATTACCAGAATTAACATTCTCTTATGATAGCTCATTAGTCGAAGGGATGCGGATGTCAAACCTGGTGTCTAATGTGGTACGTGATGATGAAAAACGTCGCGTAGATACAGATGGACAAGAGGAAAAATAATGGCTCGCCGTCGTCGTGGCCGTGATATACATGGCGTATTATTACTGGATAAACCGCAAGATATTTCCTCTAATGATGCACTGCAGAAGGTTCGCCGCCTGTTTAATGCGAACAAAGCCGGTCACACTGGTGCGCTAGATCCACTGGCAACAGGCATGTTGCCAGTGTGTTTAGGTGAAGCGACAAAGTTCTCTCAGTTCTTACTCGATTCCGACAAACGCTATCGCGTTATTGCGCGTCTAGGGCAGCGTACTGATACCTCTGATTCTCAGGGGCAAATTATCAGTGAGCGCCCAGTGAATGTGACTCAAGAACAGCTTGATGCTGCACTGGACAGTTTTCGCGGTGAAACACTGCAAGTTCCATCAATGTACTCAGCCTTGAAACATCAAGGTAAACCGTTATATGAATACGCCCGCAAAGGCATAACGGTAGAGCGCGATGCGCGTCCGATTACTGTTTATGAATTGCAGTTTATTCGCTGGGAAGGTGATGAACTGGAATTAGAAATTCATTGTTCTAAAGGCACCTATATTCGAACGATTACTGATGATCTTGGTGAACTTCTCGGATGTGGCGCACATGTTATTTATTTGCGCCGCATACAAGTCGCTAACTATCCGTATGAAAGAATGGTGACATTAGAACAATTAACCGCATTAAAGGAACTTGCCGAACAACAAGGGCATCCACTAGAAGAGGTGCTAGACCCTCTATTATTACCTATGGATACCGCGGTCGTGCATTTTCCAGCGGTTAATCTTTGTGAAACCACAGCCGGTTATTTCCAGCAAGGTCAGCCAGTAAGAACGGCGATAAACAACTTGCCAGAAGGTGAAATGGTACGTGTCACCCGAGGAGATGATGCCAAATTTATTGGTATTGCTGTGATCAACGAAGAAGGTTTAGTTGCTCCACGTCGATTAGTCGTTGAAAATCCAATCAACGAATAACGTCGTTGGGTTGTCATATTGCGTTGTGTTGATAAGCAGCGTAGAATGACGCCGCTTAACTATTTATATGGCTTTGGTTGTTATTGGGCTTTTATGTTGACTCTCTGTATATGTTCGATGAGAACCGGTGCGGTTAGAAACAGTTAGCGTTATGATAGCTGCGGTTTATAAATATTAAGCTTTATTTTGAGAAGCTAAATTAGAGATTGGCTCTCGTTACCTAATATATCAATCATCTGGAGTTATTATGTCTCTAAGTACTGAAGCGAAAGCAAAAATTGTTGCAGAATTTGGCCGTGGCGAAAACGACACTGGTTCAAGTGAAGTTCAAGTTGCACTGTTAACTGCGCAAATTAATCACCTGCAAGGTCACTTTTCAGAGCACAAAAAAGATCACCATAGCCGTCGTGGTCTGTTGCGTATGGTTGCTCAGCGTCGTAACCAGCTGAACTACCTGAAAAGCAAAGATGTTGCACGTTATACCGCTCTGTTAGAGCGTCTTGGTCTGCGTCGCTAATCAAGCAAGTTTCAGTGGAAAGGGGCCTATTGGCCCCTTTTCTTCTGGATAGAGTTGATCTTTATATCAGCCAATGTTGTAAAAATCGCTTTGGAAATAGTCTTTTCTACTCCTTAAATGATATTGAAAAGTACTATTTATACTATTTAAATAGCGGAATATTTTATTTCAAGTGAAGTTAGACTCGAAATTCACTTAACTAAAATGTTAAACTAGATCAGCTGAATGCGCCGCTCGCATCTATTTTGATTGGCGGTTAATTTATTCCTGAATTTCTCGGGGTAAAGCGTTAATATTGGCTGGCTATATATCCCATATAGATTACAGTATTGTGGGCATATAAGGCGTGAAGCAATAAGCTTCTTGTGCTAAATTCAATCCGGTCGATGTAACTCATCGTTACTGTTTTGACTAAAGTTGTTTGGCTAAAGTTAATATCAGACTGATAAATAATCAGCAGTGAACTTTATTTAGCCGCACAGAAGTTAAATAACATTATTATTGTATGAGCCTCTTCGGCTACAACCGATTCGCGCGGCTAATGAGAGTATTGAATATTGACTAACAGCTAATCAGCTAGAGTATCAATAACCCGTTTCAGTCCTCTCATTAGTCGCGAGGATGTAGTAAGAAGAGAAAACTAATGCCACAGATGAATGAAATCATGTGGTCTAAGAAAGGGTACTATTTTGCTAAATCCTACTATTCGTAAATTCCAATACGGTCAACACACAGTCACTATCGAAACCGGTATGATGGCGCGCCAAGCGACAGCAGCAGTTATGGTCAACATGGACGATACTGCGGTTCTCGTTACTGTTGTTGCGCAGAAAAAAGTTAAAGAAGGGCAAAGCTTTTTCCCTTTAACTGTTAACTATCAAGAACGTACTTACGCAGCAGGCCGTATTCCAGGAAGTTTCTTCCGTCGTGAAGGCCGTCCTGGCGAAGGCGAAACACTGATCGCTCGTTTAATCGACCGTCCATTACGCCCATTGTTCCCAGATAGCTTCTTAAACGAAGTTCAAATTATCGCTACCGTTGTTTCTGTTAACCCACAAGTTAATCCAGACATCGTAGCAATGATTGGTGCATCTGCGGTGCTGTCACTGTCAGGTGTTCCATTCAATGGCCCAATTGGTGCTGCACGTGTTGGTTTCATTGATGGCCAATATGTACTGAACCCAACCGCTGACGAATTAAAAGAAAGCCGTTTAGATTTAGTTGTTGCCGGTACTGAAGGCGCAGTATTGATGGTTGAATCAGAAGCAGAACTGATGAGCGAAGAAGAAATGCTCGGTGCAGTTGTGTTTGGTCACGATCAACAACAAGTGGTAATTGAAAATATCAATGCACTGGTTGCAGAAGTTGGTAAAGAGAAATGGGATTGGCAGCCAGAGCCAGTTAACCAAGCGCTGAGCGATCGTGTTGCAGCACTGGCTGAAAGCCGTCTAGGCGATGCTTACCGTATCACTGAAAAACAAGAGCGTTATACACAAGTTAATCTGATCAAAGAAGAAGTTACTGCCGCATTATTAGCAGAAGACGAAACTTTAGACGCATCTGAAATCTCAGACCTGCTGTCTGGTTTAGAAAAACAAGTAGTTCGTAGCCGTGTATTACGTGGTGAGCCACGTATCGATGGCCGTGAAAAAGACATGATCCGTGCGTTAGATGTACGTACTGGCGTTCTACCACGTACTCACGGTTCAGCATTGTTTACTCGTGGTGAAACTCAGGCGCTGGTTACCGCAACTCTGGGAACGGCACGCGATGCCCAGAACATCGATGAGCTGATGGGCGAACGTACTGACAGCTTCTTATTCCATTACAACTTCCCTCCATACTCTGTGGGCGAAACTGGAATGGTCGGTTCACCTAAACGTCGTGAAATTGGTCATGGTCGTTTGGCTAAACGCGGTGTATTGGCAGTGATGCCAACTCAGGCTGAATTCCCATACACGATCCGTGTGGTTTCTGAAATCACTGAATCAAACGGTTCATCCTCAATGGCCTCTGTCTGTGGTGCTTCTTTAGCACTGATGGATGCGGGTGTGCCAATTAAAGCTGCGGTTGCAGGTATTGCAATGGGCTTAGTTAAAGAAGATGAAAACTATGTAGTTCTGTCTGATATTCTGGGTGATGAAGATCACTTAGGCGACATGGACTTCAAAGTAGCCGGTAGCCGTGAAGGTATCAGCGCATTGCAGATGGATATTAAAATCGAGGGTATTACCCGCGAAATCATGCAAGCGGCACTGAACCAAGCTAAAGGCGCGCGTTTACATATCCTAACGGTCATGGAACAGGCTATCAATAGCCCACGCGATGATATTTCTCAGTTTGCACCACGCATTCATACCATCAAAATCAGCTCTGATAAAATCAAAGATGTGATTGGTAAAGGCGGTTCTGTTATTCGTGCGCTGACTGAAGAAACAGGAACGACTATCGAAATCGAAGACGATGGTACTGTAAAAATCGCGGCAACTGATGGTGAAAAAGCCAAAGAAGCTATCCGTCGTATCGAAGAAATTACCGCAGAAGTTGAAGTTAATCGCGTCTACCAAGGTAAAGTAACGCGTATCGTTGATTTCGGTGCTTTCGTTGCAATTGGTGGCGGTAAAGAAGGTCTGGTGCATATTTCTCAAATCGCTGACAAGCGTGTAGAGAAAGTGACTGACTATCTGCAAATGGGTCAAGAAGTTCCAGTTAAAGTCATGGAAATCGACCGCCAAGGTCGTATCCGTCTCAGCATGAAAGAAGCCGTTACAACGGAAGAAGCTCCTGCTGCACAACAAGACTCAGCGGAATAAGTTGACCTTGAAACAGGTGTCCTGTAAAAAGGGCACCGTTCAGCAATTTTGCTGAAAAGATCCAGTAGCAATGTAAGGACGGAATATGCTGAACAGTATCTGTCTTAAGAGAAGGGATGCGAATGCGTTTGTACGCCTTATCTCTGCGGCATTTCTTTTCTTATTGATTGGCTGCAGTAATAAAGAGTGGCGAACTAATCAAGTTCTGGCTATTCCTTTACAACCTACATTGCAACAGGAAGTTATATTGGCTCGTATGGAACAAATCCTTGCGAGTCGTTCATTGACCGATGATGAGTACGCACAGCTTTTATATGAGCGCGGTGTGTTGTATGATAGTCTCGGTTTAAGGGCATTGGCTCGCAACGATTTTTCGACTGCGTTAGCCATACGTCCTGATATTCCAGAGATTTTTAATTTTCTTGGGATATACTTTACGCAGGCAGGCAACTATGATGCCGCCTATGAAGCGTTTGATTCTGTATTAGAACTTGATCCAACTTACAATTTCGCGCGTATGAACCGAGGCATCGCACTTTATTACGGTGGCCGGTATAAATTAGCGCAGGATGATCTGCTGGCGTATTATCAAGACGATCCAAACGACCCTTTCCGTAGCTTATGGCTTTATTTGGTGGAAAAAGAAATTGATCCCCAAGTAGCGAAAGCTAACTTGTCGGCACGTTATGACAAATCGGAAAAAGGGCAATGGGGCTGGAACATTGTTGAATTTTATTTAGGGAACATCAATGAAAATACATTGATGGAGCGTTTAAAACAAAATTCAATGGATAACACTTCGCTCGCTGAACATCTCAGTGAAACTAACTTCTATTTAGGTAAAAATTACCTAAGTCTGGGGGATAAGAATAATGCGGTTGCATTATTCAAACTGACGGTAGCCAACAACGCTCACAGTTTTGTTGAACACCGCTATGCATTGTTGGAATTGGCGCTATTAGGCCAAGAACAAGACGACCTTTCAGAATCGGGCCAGCAATAGCTGACGAACATTTTCACACAAAATTTTAAGTCATCATCTAGACACGATGAGGGCTTATCTGTTCGTTTAATAATATAATTTGAGCCAGTTCACATTTTAAATGAAAATGACGGAAACGATTTTCGCTGTGTTATGTAAACTGGCCGCCATTAAGTATGAGGCACCTTTACATGACTACAGAGACTGATATCTCTTTTGCTGATCTTGGTTTATCAGCATCTATTTTGACTGCACTGAGTGATTTAGGTTACGAAAAACCTTCACCAATTCAACAACAATGTATCCCTCATCTGTTACAAGGGTCAGATGTGCTGGGTATGGCACAAACAGGAAGCGGTAAAACAGCAGCATTCGGTGTACCGTTGCTGAACAATATCGATCCTAACTTAAAAGCGCCGCAAATTTTAGTCTTAGCCCCAACTCGCGAACTGGCCGTTCAGGTTTCAGAAGCGATGGGTGACTTTGCTAAACATATGAAAAGTGTCAATGTTGTTGCCCTGTATGGTGGCCAACGTTATGACGTTCAATTGCGTGCACTGCGTCAAGGACCACAAGTTGTCGTGGGGACTCCAGGACGTCTGCTTGACCATTTGAAACGTGGAACTTTAGATCTTTCTCAATTAAAAGGTCTGGTTCTGGACGAAGCTGATGAAATGCTGCGTATGGGCTTTATTGAAGATGTTGAAAACATCATGAGCCAAATCCCAGCAAATCACCAGACGGCGCTTTTCTCTGCAACGATGCCAGATCCGATCCGTCGTATCACCCGTCGTTTCATGAAAGATCCAAAAGAAATCCGTATCCAGTCTAGCGTAACCACTCGCCCTGATATTACTCAGAGCTACTGGACTGCTTATGGTGTGCGTAAAAATGAAGCGCTGGTTCGTTTCCTTGAAGCGGAAGATTTTGATGCAGCAATTATCTTTGTGCGTACTAAAAATGCCACATTAGAAGTTGCAGAAGCCTTAGAACGTAGCGGTTATAACAGCGCGGCATTGAATGGTGATATGAACCAAGCACTGCGCGAACAAACATTAGAACGTTTAAAAGATGGTCGTTTAGACATTTTGATCGCAACTGATGTTGCGGCTCGTGGTCTGGATGTTGAGCGTATCAGCTTAGTTGTTAACTATGACATCCCTATGGATGCTGAATCTTACGTTCACCGTATCGGTCGTACAGGCCGTGCTGGTCGTGCTGGTCGCGCATTACTGTTCGTTGAGAACCGTGAGCGTCGTTTACTGCGCAACATTGAACGCACCATGAAACTGACTATTCCTGAAGTTGAACTGCCAAATGCAGATCTGCTGACTGAACGTCGTTTAGCTAAATTTGCCGAAACTGTTCAAAAACAGCTAGAAAGTGCTGATTTAGAACAATATCGTGCATTACTGGCTAAATTAGTTCCTGGTGAAGATTCAGATATCGAAACTCTGGCAGCAGCATTGCTGAAAATGGCACAGGGCGAACGTCCTCTGATCCTGCCACCAGAAGCTCCACGTCGTCCACGTCGTGAATCAAATGACCGTTCTGACGACCGTCGCCGTGGTAATGACCGTTTCGATCGTGGTGACCGTGGTGATCGCGGTGACCGAAATGGTGATAAACCAGCGCGTCGCGAACGTCGTGATGTCGGCGATATGGAACTGTACCGTATTGAAGTTGGCCGCGATGATGGTGTTGAAGTTCGTCATATTGTTGGTGCGATTGCGAACGAAGCCGATATCAGCAGCCGTTACATTGGTAACATCAAACTGTTCGGAACTCACTCGACTATTGAACTGCCAAAAGGCATGCCAAATGATTTAGTGAGCCATTTAAGCCGTACACGCATTCTGAATAAACCTATGCAGATCCAACTGATGGGTGAAGCTCAACCATTTGAACGCCGTGAGCGTCGTGGTGGTGGTGCTCCTCGTCGTGGAGAAGGTAGTTCAGCGGGTGGTGCCGGTGCAGGTGCTCCACGTCGTGGTGGTGAGCGTAAAAATGATCGCGGTGGTTTCCGTGGTCGTAGCGAAGATGGTGCCGCATCAGCCGCGCCACGTCGCCGCACTCCAAGCAATAACGCATAATTATCGCGTTTAATTGGCTTGTGCTCAGTTGATGAGACACTAAAAACCGGACATTTGTCCGGTTTTTTTTGGTTTTTTTATAGATTTTATATTGTGATGTTAACTTTTGCAGACTTCCCCGATGGGAATATCAGCGTGAAAAGCTAAACTAAACAATCAACTAGAGCGTAAAAAATAGAGATATGGGAATAGAAAGTAAGGACTATAGTACGATGAGGCGTCTTAGAATATTGAGTATATGATTAGGGTAGAGAAAGAAGATTAGGTCGCCAGAGGATAACCCTCTGACGACTCATAAAAATTATTGGGTGTTTTCGAGTAATGCTTTGGCCTCACTTTGAGGTAAGGGTAAATTATCGCAGCAGACAACAATTTTTTTCACTTTTTGGGCAAATCCACCAGAAACCACTTCTTTGAGTAAACGAATTTCAACTTCACTTAGCCCACCTTCGATTTTATCTAGCGCTTGTACCACAACACGATGATGAGTGCTAAACGGCAATGAAACACGCAGACCCATTTGCTCAACCAGTTGTCGCAGAATAAATTCAGCCGAATAATAATCGCCGATGATCAAGCGGACTGAAGAGAAATGACCTTGTGCTGAATGCTCATCGTGAGTTTCCAGATTTTTTAATGTCATTGAATCAGTTCTAATTTGAAGATAAAAATCAGCCATTCACCTGACTCCTTTAGGTTTAGGTTAATTATAATTATTTCATAATATATGATTGCTTAGATTAACCCTAATGCTTCTTTGAGTGGTTTAAGATAACGGCGGCTGACTGGGATGCGTTCTCCATTACTCAGCACTAACTCAGCTTGCCCATTATCACCGAATAAAATTTCATTTAACTGAGTCATATTGACCAAATATTGACGATGGCAGCGAACTAGTGGCGTTCGCATTTCAAGGGTACGTAACGTCAATTCCGTAAAGCCTTCTTGGCCTTGCTTACTAATCACAAATACACCGCTCATGCGTGAGGTGACGTATAAAACTTCATCCAGCTTCATTAGCCAAATACGACTGTGACCAGTACAAGGAATAAACTTGAGTGGCTCGCTACCGACTAACGCTTCGATATTCTGCTTTTGCTTACCTTGTCGTAATCGATGCAGCGTTTTTTCCATGCGCTGTTTTTCTACCGGCTTCAGCAAATAATCAAACGCATGCTCCTCAAAGGCCTCAATCGCATATTCATCAAAAGCGGTGAGGAAAATGATATAAGGTCGGTCTTCGGGATCAAGCATGCGCACCATCTCTAAGCCAGTAACGCGAGGCATTTGAATATCCAAAAACACCGCATCCGGCTTTAATTTATGGATAGCGCTAATAGCTTCGATGGCATTGGCGCATTCGCCGATAATTTCAATATCTGCTATATCTTCGAGTAAGCAACGCAGGTTTTCTCGGGCTAAGGGTTCATCATCAACAATTAGTACATTCATTATTTTTTAATTATTTTATTAGGTTGTGTGAATAATACGGCAAATTTAGTTTGATACGGGTAAATTCTTCGGGCTCATATTCCACGCTAACCCCATATTTTTCGCCGTATTTTAAGCGCAGTCGTTTATCCACCAAACTCATTCCTAAGCCATCACTGAGCGGCGAGGGTTGATAGAGTCCGGCATTGTCTTCAATTTCGATACAAACACATTGATTATATTGATAAGCACGTATTGTAATACGCCCAATGCCTAATAACTGTGATGTTCCATGTTTTATGGCATTTTCTACCATCGGTTGGAGAGAAAAAGCCGGTAGCTCGACCAGATTAAGCTGATCTGGGATCTCAAAATGAACCTGTAAATTATCACGGAAACGTGCTTTTTCAATCTGTAAATATGCATTAACGTGCTCTATCTCTTCACCCAGCGTGGCATTATTCTCCGGACGTTTAAGATTTTTACGAAAAAATGTTGAGATATATTGCACTAATTGTCCCGCTTGCTGGCTATCACGCCGGATTACTGCTTGGAGTGTATTGAGCACATTAAATAGAAAATGTGGATTAACTTGGGCATGCAACAACTTAACTTCAGATTGCAGCAGTGATTGTTTATTGCGTTCATATTGTCCGGCGAGGATCTGTGCAGAGAATAAACTGGCGATACCTTCCCCTAGGGTACGATTAATTGAGCTGAATAAACGATTTTTGCCTTCATAAAGTTTTATCGTTCCTATAACGCGTTGATTTTCACCGCGTAAAGGTATAACCAATGCAGAACCCAATTTACAGGTAGGATCGAGTGAACATTTATACGGGGTCTCATTGCCGTCGGCATAGACGACTTCATTGAAGTCGATCGCTCGACGCGATTGTATCGACGCAATCGGGGTGCCGGGAATATGGTGATCTGCGCCTATCCCTATAAAGGCTAATAATTTTTCGCGATCGGTAATCGCAACGGCACCAATTTCTAGCTGCTGGTAAATGATTTTAGCCACTTTCATGCTGTTATCCGCATTGAAGCCTTTGCGTAAAATACCTTCTGTACATACGGCTATTTTCATTGCTTGGGCTGAAAATGCGGAGGTATACCTATCTACAATGGCGCGCCTATCTAATAAAATACGGATAAACATTGCGGCGCCAATACTGTTGGCAATCACCATCGGGGCGGCAATATTTTTTACTAACGCTAAAGCCTCATTAAAGGGTTTAGCCAATAATAAGATAATTAGCATTTGGATGATTTCGGCAAATAGTGTTACTCCAGCAGCGGTCCACGGATTAAATAACTTATTAATTTTACCGCGCTTCATATAGTAGCTATGGATCAGCCCCCCTATCAGTCCTTCTGCGATAGTCGATACCATACAGCTGAATGCGGTCATACCGCCGAGGGAATAGCGGTGCAATCCGCCGGTAAAGCCAACCAAAAAACCAACACCGGGGCCACCGAGTAAGCCGCCTAATACTGAACCGATTGCGCGAGTATTGGCTATCGAGTCATTGATATGTAAGCCAAAATAAGTGCCCATGATGCAGAAAATGGAGAAAATAAAGTAACACATGACTTTATGGGGCAGACGAATGGTGACTTTTAGCAAAGGAATGATCAGCGGTGTTTTGCTTAATGCCCAAGCTATCACTAAATACACGCACATCTGCTGCAAGAGTAGGAGGACTAGATCAAACTCGTACATAGGTTTTCCAGTAGGGAGGCAAAGCGTCTATTTTAACTTAATTGGATTATTGTGTGGCGAATATTATTGTTAATATTCATATCACGAAAATTTGACATAAGTGATTTTCAGTTGCACTATTCCGGTATTATTCGGGTGCTATTCCCTTTCTGTCAGTGAGCTAGCGCACGAATTTATTAACGCTTTGTTGTAAATTATTGTCATACTGTATCGATAA
Organism: Moellerella wisconsensis ATCC 35017; assembly: GCF_001294465.1. Classification (GTDB taxonomy): domain Bacteria; phylum Pseudomonadota; class Gammaproteobacteria; order Enterobacterales; family Enterobacteriaceae; genus Moellerella; species Moellerella wisconsensis. Next base: position 135,856 of record NZ_LGAA01000003.1, on the reverse strand, counting down.
TAGTTTCTGCCATTATATCCGTCATACTTATATTGCGGGCATATTAGTTAGCTTTACTCTTCTAAACATACTGACGTATGTAATCTTATTGATCTCTTCGATTGCGTTCCTGCAACTCGAATGATTTTGGATACATTATTTTTAAGGTTCATAAACATAATGAAAAAAAGAACGATTGTACTGATCCTGCTGATGTTGATTTTAATTGCAACAGCCGCTCTTTTTCATTCCCATAATCAATATTTGTTATTACAAGGTGAAGTTGATGCTCCGGAAGTGGTGGTGACTTCTAAAGCCACCGGCCGGGTCATTGAACGTCATATTGAGCGTGGTGATGATGTTAAACAAGGACAGTTATTATTAACGCTGGAAAGCCCCGAACTCAATGCACAATATGCCGCTGTTGTTGCGGCGCGCGACCAAGCTAAAGCTCAATTAGCCTTATCGCTGCACGGTACGCGTGAAGAAACGCTGCGTAATTTAGCGGCGCAGGTTGCTCAGGCTCAATCGCAATATCAGAACGCTAGCCATGAATATACACGGTTAAGTAATTTATCGGCGAAGGGATATGTGTCTGCGAATGAGTTAGATAATGCCCGTAAAGCAAAAGATGTGGCTTATCAACAGGTACTGAGTGCTAAAGCCCAGTTAGATGAAGGCAAAAATGGCGATCGTGTTGAGCTACGTCATCAATATCAAGCCGAATTAACACAAGCAGAGCAGAAACTGGCTGAGATTCAAGTACAGGTTGATGATTTACAAGTAAAAGCCCCGGTTGAAGGTGAAGTCGGACCAATCCCTGCAGAAGTAGGCGAATTATTTAATGCCGGTAGCCCATTAGTGTCGTTGATCCGTTTGCCTCAAGCCTATTTTATTTATAATCTACGCGAAGATATTTTAGTTAATGTCAAAAAAGGTGACATTATTAAATTACGAGTTCCGGCATTAGGTGATAAAGAAATCGATGCGGAAGTGCGTTTTATCGCCCCTAAAGGCGATTACGCGACCAAGAGAGCCACGCGTGCAACCGGGGACTTCGATTTAAAAACCTTTGAAGTTCGCTTATACCCCTTGGAGCCTGTGGAAGGTCTTCGTCCGGGCATGAGTACATTGTGGCGCTGGGATAAATAATAAGGCGCAGTATGAAAGCTAAATTTGCTTGGAGAGGCTTTGAAAATGCCTTTAGCCGAGAAACAAAATCCGCGATCCGTAGCCCGGTATTCCATTGGTTAAGTTGGTTATTTCCACTAATGTTATTCACCTTGGTGAGCGCCAATTTTTCTGAAGGCACCTTAATGGATTTGCCCGTCTCGGTAGTGGATAACGATCACAGCCCGTTGTCTCGGCAATTAATCCGCGATTTAAACGCCGGACCTCATGCCGATGTTAAAGCGGTTGATAATAACGTTGATACCTCGATAAAAAGAATGGCCAGCGCCAAAGATTATGCGGTGCTGTATATCCCGCCTGATTTTGAAAAAGAGGCGCTCAGTGGTCGCCAACCCGAAATTAGAATGTATTACAACGCCTTATTTTATGCCTCGGGCAGTTATGCGATACAGGATTTCAGTGGGCTGGTGGCCGAACTGAATGCTAAATATCGGGTGCTGATGGCGTCTTCGATGGGGCATAAACTTCCGCCTTTGGCGAATGTTACCTTATCTTACGATAGCTTATTTAATCCAAGTGGCAGTTATATTTATTATCAGCAATTTGCGGCCACTATTCATATGCTTCAGCTATTTGTGGTGACCTGTACCATTTACACCATGTCGCGGGGATCGATTCTGCAATCGATCACTCCTTTTGTCCCGGCTTTGCTGGGTAAAATGGCACCTTATACCTTATTTTTCATCACTTTATTGGTGATAGAAATAGCGGCATTAGTGACACTATTTGATGCTAAGGTTACCGGTAATCCGCTATATATGATTATGGTCGGTTTCTTCTATGTGATAGCGGCACAGAGTATTGGCTTATTGCTGTTCACTTTTACCTCCAGTGCGATTATGGCGTACAGCTTAATTGGGATATTGGTCAGTATCGCCTTGGCTTTTTCCGGTATGGCGGTTCCCGAACTTTCTATGATTTGGCCGGCGCGCGTGATTTCAAATATAGAGCCATTAACTCATGCTTTGAATGCGATGTTTGATATTTTTCTGCGTGAAGTCACCGGATGGCGGATTATTGAAGTTTGTCTGTATTTATTGATTTATCCGTTAGTCTGTGCATTTTTAGTACGTCACCGACTGTTTAAACGACTTGCAGCCCAAGGAGGGAGTGAATAATGCCGGTTTATTTTGCCACCTTCAAAAAGGTGCTACTAGGCATGCTGGATAAACCAATGTGGCTGTTGCTGCTGGTTTCTTTATGCATCATGAGTTTAGTCTATGCCAAGCCGGTGTTATGGGAGCTTCCTGTCGCGGTGATTGACCAAGACCATAGCTCTGCAAGTCGGGTATTAATTCGCGATTTAGATGCCACACCGAAAGTGCAATTACACAGTTACGATAATTTAGCCCAAGCACGGCAGGATATGATCAGCCGGCAGCTGTTTGCGATTATTATTATTCCAACCAATTTTGAAAAATATCTGCTCGAAGGTAAAAATATTACGGTGCCGGTTTACGGTGATGGAACTAACCGATTAGCCAGTGGACAGATTCAACAAGAATTATCCATTGCTTATACCCAGCTACTCAATGATTATAATACCGCGTTATTACGCGACGCCGGTTATAGTGCGGAGCAAGCTGCGTTAGTGATCACTCCCGTGAAAAGTGAAACTATTGCATTATATAATCCCGGCGTGAGTTTTGCGGCGATTGTTTTCCCTGGGCTTTTAGTGATGTTATTACAGCATTCACTGTTAATTGCCTGCGTAAGGGTAAGTATTGCTATTCGAGGTACCCCTAAAGGTAAGCCGCCATTAGCGGTTTATCTCGGCGCGTTATCGGCGTTATTACCTATCTGGTTATTTTTATCCACGGTATTTTTTGCGTTATGGCCTTGGGTACTAGGCTATCGCCAAGAAGCCCCACTGTACGAACTGTGGATGCTAACGTTCCCTTTTTTATTGGCCGTACTCGGATTAGGCAAACTGGTGACCGAATGTCTGCGTAGCGTGGAAATGATTTATTTAACCTTGGCATTTATTACCACGCCAGTGTTTTATATGTCCGGCACTATTTGGCCATTACAAGCGATGCCGGATTGGGTTCGAATGATAGCCTCTGCGCTGCCTTCTACTTGGGCGACTAACGCTATTGCCGGTATTAACCAGCTGGGATTACCTTTTACTGGCGTTTTGATGGATATCGTGATGATGCTGACTCTCGGAGTGATTTATACCCTACTGGGAGTTTTTGTTGGCATGCTGCGAAACGGTGAATTACGCCATTACAGTCATAAATTACGCCATCTCATCCACAAAAAGTCCCAGCATCATGATTAATGTTTATTGGGCCATTGATAACCCAGCAATGTTACGCCAATAGCCATTACAACTGGGCTCTGCCGCCAGATTTAGCGGGGCCGTGCCCAGTTGATTCGCTTTAAATTGCGCCAAGATATTTAGGGAATCGATATTTTCAGGTGAAATACGCACAATATCGACCAATCCTTGCATCGAATTCAGCTCATTACCCAAATTGTAGCAATAGCCACTTTGTGTTTGGATCCCATTAAGAATAAACACTTGCTGCTGCTCTTGAGAAAATACTTTGCGTCCTTGCGGATAATTGATGCAGCAAGTTTCACATTCGTCTTTAGAGCGGTTTTCAGAGCGGGCGGTAAAACAACGAGCAGAATAAGCCAGCGGTAAATGGCCATAGCTCATCACTTCAATCTCAAATTGATCGCGGATCCCCAAGCTTTCACATTGATTGAGTAAATTAATCAGCCAATCTCGCGACAGCTCGACCGGCATACACCAACGTGTCATCCCTTGTTTTAACAACGATTTAAGCGCATAAGCATTGTAGCAATTGAGCCCATGACCAGCAACGAAAGGCAATCCGCGCTCGGCGAGCATATTGATCACCCCAAAATCATGTGCTTCGAGGAGAAACTCACCATTATCGACTAATTTGCAAATTTCTTTCAGTTCTGACGGCGCTTGCAATAATGCCAGAGAGGTTAATACCACTTGTTTACCTTGGGAGGCTAATTGACGCCCAAGTTCAATCCAATCTGCCGGTTTTAATTCGCGGCGTTTACTGCAAACGGATTCACCGAGATAAATAATATCGGCCTCACTTTGCGCTGCTTGGTGATAAAAATCCTCTAATACCGTGCGTGGCCAGTAATATAATACTGAGCCTAATGAATATCTCATATACTTTCCCTTTGACGCCTTTACTGCCATTTACGATGATACGCGCCCAGCGTGGTTTGCTGGCCTTCAGACAAATCGCCCAAACTTTTAGACCACTGCGGATCGGCCTCAAATCCCGCAGGATTGGCTTGATAGCGATCAATTGCTTGACGCCAAATACGCGTGACTTCACTGACATATGCCGGGCTACGTTGACGCCCCTCTATTTTGACCGATGCAATATTTGCCGCCATCAAATCAGGAATTAATTCAATGGTATTCAAGCTGGTGGGTTCTTCGAGGACGTGATATTTATGATCATCAACCAGATAGCGGCCCTTACACAGCGTCGGATATCCCACATGCTCATTGTGATCATAGCGGTCAATTAATACCTCGTTTAGGCGTGAATCCATGCCAGTTGCTGTTTTTTGCCAGCGCACAAAACGGGCCGGAGAACAGGCACCCACGGTATTCGGCGATTCGCCAGTTAAATAAGAGGAAAGATAACAACGGCCTTCCGCCATAATGCACAAGCTACCAAAGGCAAAAACCTCTAGCGGTACCGGACTACTTTTGGCTAATTGTTTGACTTGATGCATCGATAAAACTCGGGGTAATACCACCCGATGAACTTGAAAATTACGTTGATAAAAGCGAATAGCCTCGGTATTGGTCGCGGAGGCTTGTACAGAAACATGGCGTTCAATGTGCGGGTATTTATGCGCCGCATATTCAAGCATGGCGATATCGGCGAGGATCAGCGCATCAGCGCCTAAATCTGCGGCTAAATCAATCGAATTTTGCCACCGCTCATAGCCATCTGGATGAGCAAATGTATTAATAGCGATATGCAGTTTGCGTTTATTTCGGTGAATATAACGTTCGGCTTCATGCAGTTTTTTTTCGGTAAAATTCAATCCGGCAAAATGCCGTGCATTGGTGTCATTTTTTAAACCGATATAAACGGCATCCGCACCGTTTTCTACTGCTGACTTTAATGCGGGCAAATTGCCTGCCGGGCAGAGTAATTCCATATTTTTAATCTCAGTTTTGATCTCAGTATAAATTTTCAGCTATCAGGATTGTAATCAAGACCAGTAAACAACATTTTGATTTAAGGCAGTTAAATGGCATTTTATGATTGAGATTGCGGGAATGACGTCCGATTGAGAAAATAAACTCTGGCAGAATGGATGATTATTGATATAGGATCATAGCGATTGTCGCTTATTTTGACACAATACCCTTATTATCTCATCAAATGGCCCGCCATATATGCCGTGTAACTTGAATCAATAAATGGCGGTTACGCCCCAAAAATTTGAATTATGTCAGGGGTATCTTAGGTATATCGAAGTTAGAGGAGTCTGAGCTATGCTAGAAAAGTTTCGTTCACAACTTGTGAGTAAAGGCCCATCTTTGATGCGACTGCCGTTGAAAATGACCCCTTTCGCCCTTCAGCGTCAAGTGTTGGAACAATTATTAAAATGGCAGTTCCATGAATCACTGATCGACGGTGAGCTGGATTTTTTGGAAAATAAATGGCTAAAAGTTGAAATTACTGATTTACAACTGGTTTGGTTTATTAGTTTGCAAAATGGCCAGTTAATGGTCCGCCCACAAGGCACCGCCGATGTCAGTATTAGCGGTAATGCCAATGAATTGATTTTAATTGCCGCGCGTAAAGAAGATCCCGACAGTCTGTTTTTTCAACGCCGCTTAGTAATTGAAGGGGATACCGAATTAGGTCTGTATGTTAAAAACCTAATGGATGCTTTTGAGTTAGAAAAAATGCCAGCACCTCTACGCTTTGGTTTAATGCAATTAGCTGAATTTATTCAACAAAATAAACCGCAGGAGGGTTCAGCAGCAACGCAAAATAGTACTGGGCTGATATCATGCTAATCCGCGTTGAAATTCCCGTCGATGCTATGGGCATTGACCGTTTATTGCGTCGCTGTTTTCCTACGCCTTACCAAGCCGATTTAGTGCGCCAATTAAGAGAAGATGGGCTACTTACTTTAGGCGTAGTCGCGACTAGTGACGAAGGTGAAGTCATTGGTTATGTCGGCTTTACTCCGGTAGATGTTAACGGCGAAGATGTGCAGTGGGTCGGGTTAGCACCGTTAGCGGTCGATGTTGAACATCGTGGCCAAGGGCTAGGTGAAAAGTTAGTTTATGAAGGATTAGATAGCCTGAATGAATTTGGCTATGGTGCGGTTGTGGTGCTCGGCGACCCTGCCTATTATCAGCGTTTCGGCTTCCAGCTGGCTGAGCAACATCAGCTCCATTGTCAATGGCCAGAGCATCAAGCGCACTTTATGGTGTACGGTTTAGAAAATGATGCGTTAGACGCCCATACAGGGCAGGTTAGTTATTCAACGCTGTTTGATAGCCTGCAATAACGCCGTGTGACTAAGTTATAGCCCTGCGGTAGGTGTAGTTGCCGTGATTCAGTGACGAGCACAAATGTGCTCAAGATAGGCGATAATATTCTGAGGTTGGTCAATGACCAGCCTCTCTTTTTGGCTTTTTTTCAATTGCTTAATGCAATACTCTATTTTTGAGGCACTGGAACGATCCCCAGCCTCAGCCTGATACACCAAGCGTAGCGGTAATTTACCAACTAAATATTTAGCCCCTTGACCGCGTTGATGTACCTCAATACGTTTAGCCACATCGGTGCTAATTCCACAATATAAGGCATCATTATTGGCTCGAATTAAATATACATACCATGATTTTTTACCCATTTAGTGTGTAACTCGCTGATATTTTTGCATTTTGTGCTTATTAGGCCCTGATGCTTATGATTAAAATTGCAGATATTATGGGTTATTTTATATGGTTAACTAATTAGATTATAACGAAATTTATTCCTATTAGACGATTTTTCTCGCTATGAACTGCCACTCACGTTCAAATTTTTTGACATAGAAAAGCAAAAATAGCCAATTTTCATTATCAGATTAGAGGAATAATATGATCCATATCACAGGGAAAGGTTACAACCCCTGAATGTTTCACTAAAAAAAATCAAGGATCATAAAATGAAAAATACAACATTAATCGCTGCAACTTTAGCATTAACCACCCTTTCATTTGGTACAATGGCAGCAACAGAAGTTCAAAATTCTAATCAAGCCCCTGTCGGTGTAGTGTCTGTCTCTGGTGCTTCAACTCTAGATGATCTGACCGCACAATTAGCCAAAAAAGCTGATGAAGCTGGCGCAACTTCTTTCCGCGTTGTAGCAGCAAGCGGTGAAAACCAAATGAACGGTATTGCTCAAATTTATAAATAACCTATAGTGTGGTAAACCCATTCTACTGAGTTCAGAACCGCTGAAGCACGCCATGCAGTAAAGTATGCATAAATGTATAGGCTCTGCTGGCGTGTTCTGAACCGTTTAAGTTTATTTGCCACTATGATGAAAACACCAACCGCTTTAAACGCTATTCAGCGTTATTTATCCCGCCAACATGTCTTTTCGATTTTTACCTTTCATACCGATGATTATTGGCCAGCCACTTGCTTCTATGTATTTGATAAACAAGAAATGTCATTGATTTTTATGACCGAAGGTGATTCTCGGCACGGCCAACTGATGCAAAAAAATCCGGCCATTGCCGGCACGGTATCGGCACAAACCAAAGTGATCAGTAAAATTCAAGGTATTCAATTTCGCGGGCAGGTAATACCACTGTATGCTTGTGATGCAGATGAAGCGCGGCATAAATATTGTCGGCGTTTTCCTGTCGCGTTAGCGGCTAAAACGCCGATTTGGAAAATCTATCTCCAAGAGATAAAAATGGTCAATAATACCCTTGGATTCGGCAGTAAATTGTATTGGCAGCGTGAGGACTAACGTAGTTTGTGGATCACTTGATTACTGCTGCCGCGCCAAATTAAGCCGGGGTCATACAGCGATTGCTCAAATTTACCGTCCACCAGCACATCCAATAGGCGTACTACCTTTTGCTGTTCTGGGGTTAATTCCTCGCGTTTATATCCTGTCCATAACCAAATGTCTTTTTGTGGACATTCGGTGCGTACCCGCTGTACTAATTTCAGAATAGCTGGCACATTGGCCGGATGCAGTGGATCACCACCCGAGAGCGATAATCCTTGTCTATTAATGCGGGTATCTTGCAAATCGGCAATAATACGATCTTCCATTTCTTGAGTAAACGGCACCCCAGAATCGAGACGCCAAGTACTTTGGTTATAGCAACCTCTGCATTGATGAATACAGCCCGCGACAAATAATGTACAGCGTGTGCCGGGGCCATTAACCACATCAATAGCATAATATTGATGATAATTCATAAATTTAGCCTATTTGTTTCCTATCTGTCCATTATTGAGATGCTTGATCCGGCGTTTTACTTCTTCTTGTTTTCCCGCATTAAAAGGACGGGCGTCTGGACTGCCTAAATAGCCACACACTCGGCGAATAACGGAAACTTTATTGGTGTCGTGATTACCGCAACGCGGGCAAGCAAATCCTTTACTGGTACAATTGAATTCGCCGGTATAGCCGCATTCATAACACTCATCAATTGGGGTATTGGTTCCATAATAAGGCACATGCTGATAGCTATAATCCCAAACGTCTTCGAGAGCTTTTAAATTGTGTTGTAAATTTGGGTATTCGCCGTAACAGATAAAGCCCCCATTGGCGACCGCCGGATACGGGGATTCAAAATCAAGCTTGTCATACGGATTCACCTGTTTTTCAACGTCGAGATGGAAGCTATTGGTATAGTAACCTTTGTCTGTAACCCCTGGAATAATCCCAAACTCAGCGGTATCTAAGCGGCAAAAACGGTCGCATAAATTTTCACTTGGCGTGCTATACAAGCTGAAGGCATAGCCGGTTTCATCTTTCCAGTCATCGGTTGCACGGCGTAAACGCTGCACAATTTTGAGCGCTTTTGCTCTTAATTTTTCACTATCATAAACATGGGTTTCGGTGCCATATAGCGCATTAATCGTTTCATGTAATCCAATGTAACCCAACGATATCGACGCTCGTCCATGTTTAAAAATTTCGGCAATATTATCGTCGGCTTTTAAGCGTACACCACAAGCGCCTTCCATATATAAAATCGGTGCCACGCGGGCTTTAACTTGCTCTAAGCGTGCAATACGGGTCATTAAGGCTTTTTTTGCCAGCGCTAAACGTGAATCTAACAGTGCCCAAAAGGCCTCTTCATTGCCTTGCGCTTCAATCGCAATGCGCGGCAGATTGAGGCTGATCACCCCGAGATTATTACGCCCATCATGAATTTGCTGACCATTTTCTTCATACACGCCTAAGAAGCTGCGGCAGCCCATCGGAGTTTTAAACGATCCGGTGACATCGACTACGCGATCATAATTGAGAATGTCCGGATACATACGCTTGCTGGCACATTCTAAAGCTAACTGTTTGATATCATAATTCGGATCGCCATACTGATGATTCAATCCTTGTTTAATCGCAAAGACTAACTTCGGGAATACCGCAGTTTTTTTATTTTTGCCTAATCCGGCAATTCGATTTTTGAGAATAGCTTGCTGGATCATACGGGCTTCTTTGGAGGTACCCAGACCAAAGCCAAAGGTGACAAATGGAGTTTGTCCATTAGCGGTATGCAAAGTGTTTACTTCGTACTCTAACGACTGAAAAGCATCGTAACACTCTTTTTCGGTTCGCGATTGTGCATATGCCGCACAGTCTGCAATATTCCACTGCTGAGCAATGGCTAAGTGCTTGTTATAGCTAGCAGTTACAAAAGGAGCTAAGATTTCATCAATTCGATTAATGGTCGTACCGCCGTAAATATGGCTGGCCACCTGAGCAATGATTTGTGCAGTTACCGCCGTTGCGGTTGAAATAGATTTTGGTTGTTCTATTTCTGCATTTCCCATTTTGAACCCATTGGTCAACATGTCTTTTAAATCAATTAACATACAGTTAAACATGGGGAAAAATGGCGAATAATCGAGATCATGATAGTGGATTTCACCACGTTCATGTGCTTGAACAATATCACGCGGTAAAATATGCTGTTTAGCATAGTGTTTAGCCACAATTCCGGCTAATAAATCTCGTTGTGTCGGGATCACTTTGCTGTCTTTATTGGCATTCTCATTGAGCAAAGAGAGATTACTTTGTTCAATTAACCCACGGATTTCATGGGTTAACTGACTGCGTTTTTCGCGTTCAATATCGCGGTCATGGCGATACTCAATATAAGTTCTGGCGAGATCTTTATACGGGCCGGCCATTAATTGGTTCTCGACCGCATCTTGAATATCACGGATATCAACTTGATCACGGTTGCACAGTTGCTGCTCGACCAAATTAGCCACTTGTAGGCAATAACTGTCATCCTCAATATTGGCAGCCATCGCCGCGCGTTTGATGGCCTCTTGAATACGAGGTGTATCGAAATAAACCTGACAACCATCTCTTTTGATCACAACCGTTTTCACTGTAAAGACTCCTTGAATAGTTATCCACAGCATAATAATGCCCCACAAAGATAAAGGGGCGGATAACAATGCTGTGGATAAAATTGTGCATAAATACTATATGTTGTGCTTTGTTTGCGTATTTAAACACAATATGTGGTATTTTTCTCTTATTTAGCTACAGCAAAGTTGATCTAAAACAAAGAAAAAAATAATTGTTCTAAGAATCAAACAACGACAGAAAATAATAATTTTTTAGCATTATGCGTATAGAATCCCGGCTCAAATAGAGTCAATTTTGAGGCGGATTAATATGTGCTATGCGCGGGCTATATTAGTAAGCAGTGAACTCGATAAGTTAACTGTAAAAAAGAGCGATATGATTAAACGGCCAGCGTTAATCAGCTATGTAGATATGGGAAAGAGAAATATTAATGGCCCGCGGATTAAAAAACGACAGATAGAATAAAAAAGGCAGTAGCTATTTTTTAGCCGCTGCCTTTATTTGTATATTTGATTATTTTATATTCGATTAATCTTGCGTGCCGCTAAATGATTAACGTATTGCGATGGCTTCGATTTCTATTTTTACGTCTTTCGGCAAACGCGCCACTTCCACACAAGAACGTGCCGGATACGCGGCATCATGCTGTTTGAAAAACGCTTCATAAGTGGCATTTACCACCGCAAAATCGTTTAAATCTTTAACAAAAACTGTAGTTTTGACAATATTCCCTACATCCAAACCCGCTTTAATCAAGATAGCTTTAACATTCGCTAATGATTGACGAGTTTGTGCAGCGATGTCTTCAGGTACATCACCGGTTTTAGGATCAACAGGGATCTGGCCTGAAGTGATAACCATGCTACCAAGATCAACACCCTGAACATAAGGTCCAATCGCGGCTGGGGCATTTTCAGTGCTAATTTCGTATGACATAACGGCTCCTTTGCGTCGATAGAAGGGACAAACCCAATAATAATTATCTACCCATCTTAGCGCAATTTCTGAGTAGACTGCGCTACAGTATATACTGAAAACACCCCGAGCATGGCTTAAGGACGATGATTAATTACCGCATGGCGATCAAACTCTTTTTCACAGAATTGGCAGGTTAATACCACCTCATCAGCCATTTTTTTCACCTTAAAGCGGCTTGATACCGGCTCATTATGGCTAATACAGTTACTGTTTGGACACACCAATACGCCATCAATTTGTTCTGGTAAATTGAGCTCCAGTTTTTCAACCACTTGGTAATTCTCGATACGATTCACGGTTGCACTGGGCGCATACATCGCCAATTGATTCGCTTGTTCTGGGGTTAAAAATGTATTCTCAATTTTAATCAGATCTTTTTTGCCCAAATTATTCGATGGCAGATTAAGCCCAATAGTGATGCGTTGGTCAGTTTCAGTCAGCTTAAATAAAGAGAGCAATTTAAACCCCACCATGGCTGGAATATGGTCGATCACGGTTCCACAACTAATGGCTTCTACTTGTAATTTATGATCGTGTGTCATGATGTTCTCCTTAAAATGTGACTTCTTCAGTTAACACTAATGCCAATAAGGCTTGTCTGGCGTAGATGCCATTACCCGCTTGTTGAAAATAGTAGGCATATGGGGTGCTATCTACATCAACTGCAATTTCATCGATGCGAGGTAGGGGATGCAAAACTTTTAGGTTGGGTTTAGCAACGTCGAGATCAGCCGCCCGTAATACAAATTGAGCTTTCACATTGGCATATTCTGACGGGTCAAGGCGCTCTTTTTGAACTCGAGTCATATACAGAATATCCAGCTCCGGTAATACCTGATCAATATTATTATGCAGGCTATAGGTCGCGCCCGTTTCGTCCAGAATACGCAGAATATGATCCGGCATCGCCAAAGCTTCAGGAGCGATAAAATAGAAATGATTACCGCTAAATTTAGACAATGCTTGGGTTAAAGAGTGTACCGTACGGCCATATTTTAAATCACCGACCATCGCGATTTGCAAGTTGTCTAGTCGGCCTTGGGTTTCTTTAATCGTAAATAAATCCAGCAGTGTCTGAGAAGGGTGCTGATTTGAGCCATCACCGGCATTAATAATCGGAATATTGCCAGAGAACTGACTGGCTAAGCGTGCGGCGCCTTCTTGAGGGTGACGCATAACTATCGCATCCACATACTGACTGATCACCGAAATGGTATCTGCCAGCGTCTCACCTTTTTTGCCTAGCGAGGTATTGTTGCTATCAGAAAAACCAACTACCGAGGCACCTAAACGGTGAATGGAGGTCTCAAAAGACAGTCGGGTTCGCGTTGAGGCCTCAAAAAAACAACTGGCGATCACTTTATATTTGAGTAACTCAGGCTGCGGATGCTGCTTTAAAGAGGCCGCAACCTCTAAAACCCGTTCGAGATCTTTACGGTCGAGATCGTTAATTGAGATGATATCACGCTGATATAAAGGATTTGGCATCGTTGTTCTCCGATAGATAAGAATGGGGTAGGCGGTGAAGAGCCAAAAAAAAGCCCCTCATTGAGGGGCTTTTAAATAGAAATACGAGAAAAAACAGAGGCTCTGAGCTACCAAACGGTAGCGCAGAAATCAAGTTTGCAAATTGTTTACTCAGTGCAAATATCATGTTTTCTCCCGCCAAATTGTGGGGCATTATACGCCTGTCTAATATCAGAGCAAGCGTTTGCTTATGCCGAACAGCGAAAATAATTGCTGACTTTTAGCACTTAGTATTTAGTCGCTGGCCCCTAATATTTAGCTTAGCTGATATCTATCGACAAATGACAAATGAGCTCATCGCCAAATACGCAGCTTTGCGAGCAAATTTATCGGTAAACTCACTGACCAAGCTACAAACGACAAGCTGCACAGGATAAACAGTAGATTGATTAAATCGGCAGTTCAGCCGCTAGGCTGGCGACCATCACCGCTTTGATGGTATGTAAACGGTTTTCAGCTTCATCAAATACAATGCTATAGGCCGATTCAAATACTTCTTCGGTAACTTCTACGCCGCCATATAAATCAAATTGCTCAGCCAGCTGGGCACCTACCAAGGTTTCTTGATTATGGAATGCGGGCAAACAATGCAAAAACTTAACTGCCGGATTCTCGGTTAATTTAATCACTTCCATATTCACCTGATACGGTTTTAGCAGCGGAACACGTTGCTCCCACACTTCTTTAGGCTCTCCCATCGAGACCCAAACATCGGTATACAGAAAATCGACGCCTTTCACCCCCTCGGCTACATCCTCAGTGAGAATAATATTACCGCCGGTATGTTTAGCTGCCTCACGACATTCGGCGACCAGTTGTTCCTCTGGCCAACAGCACTTTGGTGCCACTAGACGCACTTCCATGCCGGTCAGTGCGGCAGCTTCCAGCATCGTATTCCCCATGTTATTGCGTGCATCCCCCAGATAAGCAAATTTAATCTCGGATAACGCTTTGTGCGGTTGATGCTCTTGAATAGTGAGTAGATCAGCCAATAACTGTGTGGGATGGAACTCATCGGTTAATCCATTCCATACCGGTACGCCCGATGTTTTTGCTAGCGTTTCAACGGTGGATTGTGCATAACCTCGATACTGAATACCGTCATACATTCTGCCCAGCACGCGGGCGGAATCTTTAATCGATTCTTTATGCCCAATTTGACTGCCTGCCGAACCGAGATAGGTCACTCGTGCACCTTGATCAAATGCCCCGACTTCAAACGCACAGCGAGTACGGGTTGAATCTTTCTCAAAAATTAAGGCAATATTTTTGCCGGTTAGCAAAGGTTTTTCTGTGCCGGCTTTTTTTTCTGCTTTTAGCCAAGCGGCGAGTTTAAGCAGCAATTGCAGCTCACTCGGTGTGAAATCTAACAAGCGTAAAAAGTGCCTTTGATAGAAAGGATTCATAAGATACCCCAGGTTTTATTTTATTTAAAATTTGATTTAATATTTAATTTATCTGCATAAAAATTCAAAATCAACCTATTAGTCAAATAAATTGTTAATCATAGCTATGGTTCTACCTGCATGGCTGTGGGAGAATGCGGCAACGCGATTGATAAATCTGAGGGATGTAACATGGTTGATAAAGCTGAGTTCGATGCTCAATACGAAGAAACACGTCTAATTATCGAAGAATTACTCGAAGATGGTAGCGATCCTGATGCACTGTACGCTATAGAGCATCATTTCTCTGCGGACAATTTTGAATTATTAGAAAAAGCAGCGGTCGAAGCCTTTAAACTGGGCTACGAAGTGTCTGATGCGGAAGAGCTTGAAGTTGAAGACGGCAGCAAATTAATGTGTTGCGACGTGATCAGCGAATGCGCATTAAATGCCGAACTGATTGACGCACAAGTCAGCCAATTAATGGCATTAGCTGAAAAAATGTCAGTTAACTACGACGGTTGGGGAACCTATTTTGAAGATCCTGACGCCGAATATGATGACGAAGAAGATGATCAACAGCCTGATGAAGCACCGCAGACCAGCATTCATTAATTGAGTCGCCGGTTAATGACCAGAATAGCCATTGCCTCGGCTATTCTGGTTTTCACGCCAAATTATTTAGCCAAGCTCCTGCTACCAAGTTTTTAGCATTCTGATTTCACAATCCCCGTGCCCGGTATTGCCTAATGGCGCATCAATGGTTTCAAAACCGAGTTTTTCATACAGCTTAATCGCTGCTTGTAGTTGCGCTGTGGTCTCTAAATAGCAACGCTTATATCCTTGTTGGCGAGCGAACTCAAGCGACATCAGCACAATTTTTTTGGCGACGCCTTGGCCTCTTAATACCGACGATAAATATATTTTTTGTAATTCACAGGTATATTTATCGCCCCCCGCTAATGGAGAAATCCCGCCGCCACCGACAATCTCGCCCGCGACTTCGACCACCCAATAGGCGCTGCGCGGTTGGCTATACACGCTATATAAGCTGTCGAGGATCGGGTCGGCGACAGCAAAACCTTTGTCGGCAGTCAGCCCATGTTCAGCTGAAACTGCGCGGATCACTCGAGCAATCGCGGGGTTATCTGCCGGTTGGATTAGGCGGAGATGATAATCGGGGCAGGGGGAGTTGTTGTTAGTTGATGTGCTGTTATGACTTAATGTGATGTTATGAGTTGGCATGATTTTATGCTCTATCTATTATTATATTTTATTGATACTAAATAGGCTATCGAACCTATTCTGGTGAAATAGTTTGTCTGCTTGGCTTATCGGATTAGCTTGGCAGCCTAACTTAGGATTAAATTAGCCGATTTTTTACCAGTTTTGTAGCTGCGATGATAATTTAATTAGATTCAAAGCGAAAAAAGCCCGTCTAGCGTCAATCATCGACGGCTAAACGGGCTGATTGGATAGATAGAGTGCGCTTAAACGTTCCTTATCTACTTGTCTGCTTATCTACTAAGCTTAGCTTACTAAGGCTAAATATTTTAAAAATTAGAGCGAAGCGATAGTTTGCTTCTGCGCCACTAATTTCTCTTTTGCTTGATAGTTATCATCTAAACGAGCACGTTCTTTCTCGACAACTGCAGCAGGCGCACGGCTAACAAAGCCCTCATTCGCCAGCTTAGCTTCGATAGAAACGATCTCTTTTTCTACTTTTTCCAGCTCTTTATCCAAACGCGCCAGCTCGGCTTCTTTATCAACTAAACCGGCCATTGGGATCAAAATTTCTGCCCCATTGATCAATTTAGTCACCGAAATAGGCGCGGTTTCACCGGCAGCCAGAATAGAGACTGACGATAAACGCGCCATGGCTTTAATAAAGTTCTGGTTCTCTTCAACCCGACGTTGTGCATCCGCAGAGGCGCCACGCAGCATCACTTCTAAAGGTTTACCCGGGGAAATATTCATTTCAGCACGAATATTACGTACTGCAATAATCGCTTCTTTAATCCATTCCAGATCGTTCAGCGCCAGTTGATCCGCTTTTTGGCTATCGAACTCAGGGAAAGGCTGCAACATGATGGTATCGGCTGCAATACCTTTCACAACTTTGACCCGCTGCCAAATAGTTTCGGTAATAAATGGAATGATTGGGTGCGCTAAACGCAGCAAGCCTTCCAATACTTCGATCAATGTAAAGCGAGCCGCACGGACTTGAGCTTCATTGCCTTTGTGTACTGCCGGTTTAGACAGCTCTAAATACCAGTCACAGAATTGGTTCCAAGTGAATTCATACAAAATACCGGCAGCGATATCAAAGCGATAGGTATCTAACGCCTCACGATAATCTTTCACCGTTTGGTTGAATTCAGCCATGATCCAGCGATCAGCTAATGAGAAACTCATCTCGCCGCCTTGTTGACCGCAATCCTGATTTTCAGTATTCATCAACACGAAACGGCTAGCATTCCATAACTTATTACAGAAGTTACGGTAACCTGAAAGACGTTTCATATCCCAGTTGATATCACGACCCGTTGAGGCTAACGCGGCTAAAGTAAAGCGCAATGCATCGGTACCATGGGCTTCGATCCCTTCTGGATACTCTTTGGCCGTACGTTTAGCAATTTTCTCTGCCAATTGCGGCTGCATCATATTGCCGGTGCGTTTTTCCAACAGTTTTTCTAACGAAATACCATCAATCATATCTAACGGGTCAATCACGTTACCCTTAGATTTAGACATTTTCTGGCCTTCATCATCACGGATCAACCCGGTCATATACACTGTTTTAAAGGGAACTTGCGGCTGTCCATCTTCATCTTTGATGAAGTGCATGGTCAGCATGATCATGCGGGCTATCCAGAAGAAAATAATATCGAAGCCACTGACCAACACATCCGTTGGATGGAAGGTTTTTAGTGCTTCAGTATTGTCTGGCCAACCTAAAGTTGAGAAGGTCCACAGGCCGGAAGAGAACCAGGTATCCAGCACATCATCGTCTTGGCGTAAGCTTATCTCGTCACTGAGATTATTTTCACGACGAACTTCAGCTTCATCTCGGCCAACATACACATTGCCATTATCGTCATACCAGGCAGGAATACGATGGCCCCACCATAATTGACGAGAAATACACCAGTCTTGAATATCACGCATCCATGAGAAATACATGTTTTCATACTGTTTAGGGGCAAACTGAATACGCCCATCTTCCACGGCTTTAATCGCATCTTTCGCCAGCGGCGCAGTGCGAACATACCATTGGTCAGTCAGCATCGGCTCGATCACTACGCCGCCACGGTCGCCATAAGGAATAGTCAGATCATGCGGTTTGATCTCTTCTAACAGACCTAACGCATCAAACTCTGCGACAACCGCTTTACGGGCGGCAAAACGTTCCATGCCTTGATAAGCTTGAGGGATTTCAGTGCTATAAACAGTCGTCGCTTCACCGTTAGTATCAAAAATTTCGGCTTCTGTACGGATATTACCGTCAAAATCCAAAATATTGATCATAGGCAAGCGATGGCGTTTACCGACTTCATAGTCATTAAAGTCATGGGCCGGGGTGATTTTCACACAACCGGTGCCTTTTTCCATGTCGGCATGCTCATCGGCAATGATAGGAATGCGGCGCTGGATAATTGGCAGAATAATTTCTTTACCAATTAAATCTTTATAGCGCGGATCTTCCGGGTTAACTGCAACACCGGTATCTCCTAACATGGTTTCTGGACGGGTAGTTGCCACCACTAAATAATCCAGCCCTTCGGCGGTTTTTGCGCCATCGGCTAATGGATAACGTAAGTGCCAGATAGAACCTTTAACATCGCGGTTTTCAACTTCAAGATCAGAAATCGCGGTGTGCAATTTAGGATCCCAGTTAACCAGACGTTTACCACGATAAATTAAATCTTCTTTATACAGACGCACAAAGGCTTCTTTAACCGCTTTGGATAAACCTTCATCCATGGTAAAGCGTTCGCGATCCCAATCGACAGAATCCCCGAGACGACGCATTTGTTGCGAAATTGTCCCACCAGATTCAGCTTTCCACTGCCAGATTTTATCGATAAATGCATCACGGCCATAATCATGGCGTGTTTTGTTTTCTTCCGCAGCGATTTTACGCTCAACCACCATTTGAGTGGCGATACCCGCGTGATCCGTACCGCTTTGCCATAAGGTATTTTTACCCTGCATACGCTGATAACGGATCATGGTGTCCATGATAGTCTGCTGGAACGCATGGCCCATGTGCAGGCTACCGGTCACATTCGGTGGCGGGATCACGATACAAAAGCTGTCACGGCTAGTATCACCGTTGGGCTTAAAATAACCGCTTTTTTCCCAGTGGCTATACAGCGACTGTTCTATTTCCGCTGGATTATAAGTTTTATCGAGCGAAGGCTCGACGATCTGATTATCAGGTTTTTTTTCCATTTTATATCTTTATTCAGTAAGTTGGCGGCGCCGCCATGGTCAAATTAAAGCCGACGCTGCGGTAAATTTTATACCGCTCACGCGCCAACTGTTTTAAAGTTTCATCGATAGGAACAAAGTCTATCACTTCATGAAAAGCCGTTGCAAAGTCTGCAAAGGGAGTCTGCAAGTTGATCAGTACATCACGGGAGGCATTACCGCGCTTTTGTGGCCAGCACAGCTCCACCGGTGCGCCGTAACGCGGGCCTTCACCCGCCAGATTATGAGGGACAAACTGATGCGGCTCTCTTTGCCAAAGCGCCTCATCCAGTTTTTCCGCTTGCTCTGCTGTCTCACAGGCGATTAATACTCGCTTTCCTGCACGCCATTTAGCCGCAGCCAGCTGACAGGCTAGCCATTCATGGGCTTCCAGTCCCTCTTGCAAAGAGGGCTGTTCTAATAAATAGAAGATGGCATTTTTCATAATATCTCAGTTACAGAAAATAGTATCTCAGTCACGGAAAAAGGGCATTGCGGTCAGCAATACCCTGAAAGCGATGATAACCGTATTTTAGCGGAATCAGCCTAAGATGACATCTTTTCGATGACCTCTTTAGGGATTAGCCGAGTAATCTGCGTCATATTGACTCAGCTTACCCGGCTATACGTGCTAAATTCGCAAGGCTAAACCCGCAATGCTCAGCCGGCATAACAAGCCACTCGACTATCTGCAAGACTATCGACTCGTCCGTTTATGCGTTGAAAGCCACTTACTCGTCGGTGCCTAGCCCGGCACGGTTTAATAAGAACTGCGATAACATAGCGACTGGACGGCCAGTGGCGCCCTTAGCTTTACCTGAACGCCATGCCGTACCGGCGATATCTAAATGAGCCCAGTTATAACGGGTCGCAAAACGTGCCAAGAAACAGCCTGCGGTGATCGCGCCACCCGGACGACCGCCAGTATTCGCTAAATCAGCAAAGTTAGAACTGATTTGATCATAAAACTCATCGGCTAACGGCAGACGCCATGCTCGGTCACCCGCTTGCTCGGACGCGTTCAACAGCTCATGCGCTAACGGGTTATGGTTCGACATTAAACCGGTAAAGTGGCTGCCCAACGCAATCACGCAAGCACCGGTCAAAGTAGCGACATCAATCACCAGCTCCGGCTCAAAGCGCTCAACATAAGTTAATGCATCACACAGCACCAAACGACCTTCAGCATCAGTATTCAATACTTCTACCGTCTGCCCCGACATGGTGGTTAACACGTCACCCGGACGATAAGCGCGTCCTCCCGGCATGTTTTCACAGCCCGCCAGCACCCCGACCACATTAATTGGCAGTTTTAGTTCGGTAACAAAACGCATTACCCCATAAACTGTCGCCGCACCACACATGTCATATTTCATCTCATCCATGCTGTCCGCAGGTTTGATTGAAATACCGCCGGAATCAAACGTTAAGCCTTTCCCCACCAACACAATAGGACGAGCGTCAGGATCAGGATTCCCTTTGTATTCCATGACGGACATCAGCGATTCATTTTGTGAACCCTGACCCACCGCCAGATAAGCATTCATGCCCAGCTCTTTCATTTGTTGCTCACCGATAACTCGAGTTGTTAGCAACGAGTTGCTCGCATGATCTGCCAGTTGGCGCGCTTGCGAGGCTAAATAGCCCGGATTACAGATATTTGGCGGCATGTTACCTAAATCTTTCGCCACCTTAATACCGGTTGCAATGGCTAAACCGTGCTGAATAGCACGTTCACCGCTGGTCAATTCACGGCGGGTTGGCACATTAAACACTAATTTACGCAGCGGACGACGATGTTCCGTTTTATTACTCTTCAGTTGATCAAAAACGTACAACGACTCTTTCGCTGTTTCTACCGCTTGACGAACTTTCCAATAATTATTACGACCTTTAACATGCAGTTCGGTTAAGAAGCACACAGCTTCCATTGAGCCAGTTTCATTCAAGGTACTAATTGTTTTTTGAATAATTTGCTTATATTGACGTTCATCCAGCTCGCGCTCTTTACCGCAGCCGATGAGTAATATACGCTCTGACAAGATATTAGGAACGTGATGAAGCAGTAAGGATTGCCCTACTTTACCTTCTAGCTCACCGCGGCGTAGCAGGGCGCTGATATAACCATCACTAATTTTGTCCAGTTGCTCTGCAATTGGGGACAGGCGGCGAGGTTCAAATACACCCACAACAATACATGCGCTGCGCTGCTTTTCCGGGCTACCACTTTTTACACTAAACTCCATGCGTTCTCCTGAATCTTAAAGACAAAGACCGATGCTCTCGCTAAAATTAGCATTCCGCATAATCTACCTCATAGAGAATAAACTCTTTATGCTAAGCTAAGCGAATGGTTTGCTAATATTCCATTAATGAATTAAGCATGTTCTGATTGGGAAACCAGTATAAGTAATGCTTTTATATCATTCTAGTCGATAAGGAAACCAAGCATATGTTAATAAATGGTAGATATAGGACGAAGTTAGCCATTTTCCACCAAAAAGACAAGTTTTCACAGGCGTAATAAGCGTGATTATTATTAGATATTTGGTACGTGAGACACTAAAGAGCCAGTTTGCGATACTTTTTGTATTGATGCTGATCTTTTTTAGTCAAAAATCAATTGATGTCCTTGGTGCAGCTGTCCAAGGGAATATTCCATCCAACTTAGTCTTACCCTTGCTTGGGCTTGGCGTGCCAGAAATGGCTCAGCTTATTTTGCCTCTCAGCCTTTTTCTCGGGCTGCTGATGACTTACAGCCGATTATACACTGAAAGTGAAATCACGGTTATGCACGCCTGCGGTTTGGGCAAAAGCGTGCTAGTAAAAGCGGCGCTGGTATTGGCCTTCTTTACCGCGACATTGGCAGTGATTAATATTGCGTGGATGCTACCTTGGTCATCTCAATACCAAGAACAAGTATTGGCCGATGCTAAAGCCAACCCTGGGCTCGCCGCTATGGTCGAAGGGCAATTTAAAACCACCAAAGACCGCAATATTGTGTTGTACATCGGCGATGTCAAAGGGCACCAATTTAGCAATATCTTTATGGCCCAGCTGCGCCCCGCCAATGAACAGCGTCCCTCTGTGGTGGTGGCGGATACTGGATATCTAAGAGAAAACGCCAAAGGTGAACAGATTGTAGTGCTGGATAAAGGCACCCGCTACGAAGGAACTGCATTACTGCGCGATTTCCGGATCACTGATTTCAATAACTATCAGGCGGTTATCGACCACCAAGAATCCGAAGTCCGCAACGATAAAGTTGAACAGAAAAACATGTACCAACTGTGGAAAGACAACGATCCTGAATCAAACGCTGAATTCCATTGGCGCTTAACTATTGTTTTCTCAGTGCTTATCATGGCTATTTTGGTGGTTCCGCTCAGCGAAGTTAATCCTCGTCAAGGGCGTGTATTAAGCATGTTGCCTGCCATGCTGCTGTATTTGATTTTCTTCTTACTGCAAAGCACCTTAAGAAATAGCGCAGAAAAAGGCGAAGTCGACCCCAAAATTGCTATGTGGCTGGTAAACTTCGGTTATCTAGGATTAGCCATTGTCTTAAATGCTTGGAATACCTTACCTATGCGTCAACTTAGAGCCAAATTTAGTCAAGGAGTCGCCTAATGTTTGGAGTATTAGACCGATATATTGGGCGCACTATCCTCAACTCGATTTTAATGACCCTGTTTATGCTGGTTTCGCTTTCAGGCATCATCAAGTTTGTCGAACAGTTGCGTAAAGTTGGCGACGGCGATTATACCGCGCTCAGTGCTGGCGTATTTACCTTGCTCACCGTACCAAAAGATATCGATATTTTCTTTCCGATGGCAGCGTTACTCGGTGCCTTGCTCGGGCTGGGCGGGTTAGCCTCCCGCAGCGAATTAGTCGTGATGCAAGCCTCTGGCTTTACTCGCTTACAAATCGCACTGTCGGTAATGAAAACCGCTATCCCATTGGTGATTGTGGCGATGTTTATCGGTGAATGGATAGCTCCCGCCGGTGAACAATGGGCTAGAAATTATCGTGCTGAAAAAATTGTTGGCAGCTCATTAGTTGCCACCGATCGTGGAATGTGGGCCAAAGACGGCGACGACTTTATTCATATCCAACGTATTGATAACGAACAATCGATTAAAGAAATTTCTATCTATAAATTTACCCCGCAGCATCAACTGCAATCGGTTTTGTTCGCCTCCTCAGGAATCTATAATCCCGAGTCTAAAACTTGGGAATTGTCTCAGGTTGATGAATCTATCTTAGGTAACGAGAAAAAAATTACGGGTTCACAACGGTTATCAATGGATTGGAAAACTAATCTGACTCCTGAAAAGCTCGGCATAGTGTCACTCGAGGCAAGTTCATTATCGATTCGTGGTTTATACCAATATATCAGCTACTTAAAAGAGAGTGGGCAGGTGGCTGCGGTTTATCAGCTTAGCTTGTGGAAAAAACTGCTGTCGCCGTTATCCGCCGCTGTGATGATGCTGATGGCGGTATCCTTTATTTTCGGCCCGTTACGCAGCGTACCGATGGGCGTTCGCGTAGTGTTTGGCATCTCCGGCGGATTTTTATTCTATTTGCTAGACGAAGGATTTGGCCGCTTAAGCTTGGTCTATTCGGTGCCGCCAATTTTGGCCGCCTTGTTGCCAAGCTTACTGTTCTTGATTGTCAGTATTGTATTACTGGTTAAACGAAAATAATCCGATTCGGGTGGTATCTAGTCATAGCGCCAATAAATCCGACTCAGCCATAGCCAGCGAGATCAACGCTTATTATGGCGAGTCGGTAGCGGCATCATAAAAAACATCAAGTTATAAAAAAGCCGCTATCTGCAATGACCCTATACAGTTATAAATTTCACGCTATTATTCACGACCGGAGATACAACATCAGAAAATAGCGTGCTGTTTTTTATCGCTACTAATGCTTGTGCTAATGCCGGAGGGCATAGCGTAAAGCACGACTACAGTATCAGCAGATTAAGCACCCGAGATGCGGCGATTTCCATCGTTGCAGAGTAACTCACCAGTGCTTGCCAAGCGTCGGTGGTACGCTTTCAATGTTTTCCATACGCATGATTGGTTGAAAGAGCCGCGACTAACTCATTCACACCCACGGTCAACTTACTGAACTTACTATTTTCTTTCCGAGTCATCACCACAAACACCGCAATATTTTGCTGGGGGATCATCGCCATATACGAATTAAATCCACCGCCGCCGCCAGTTTTTTGGTAAATCCCCGGCCTTCCATTGCTCGGCTGCATATACACCCAACCTAATCCCAGACCATCGGCCAGACCGGCGACGTCCATCCCTTTGATCTCATTTAGCTGCTGGCGTTTAAAATAGATTGCCTGTTCACGTGTGGCGGTACGTTTGCGCAACTGCTTATCTGTCGAAAGAAACTCCTGCATCCACTTCTGCATATCTGCCGGGGTCGAATACACCCCACCACTGCCTGCTGCTGCTAGCGTATTATGGCAAGGGCTGGGCTTATAGCCCACCATTAAGCGCGCACATTGTGTCGCATTTGGCGTATAAGTAGTGTTGTACATTTTGGCCGGAGCAGTCACATACTGCTTAAACAATTGTGGATAAGGCTTACCTGACGCCTTAACTAACGCATCCGCCAATAAATCGTAGGCCAGATTAGAATACGAAGCGACTGTCCCCGGCGTGGCATCCAACTTACCGGTTTTTAACCAATTCCAGCGATTATCTTGAGTTGGCCAAATAAATACTGGACGTCCCCATTTGCCTCCCGGTTGTTCACGCGGTAATCCACTGGTATGACTGGCTAAATGGAACAGACGGATCGGATTAGCTGAGCCATTATTCGGCACATTAACCCCGTAATAACTGTATTTTTGCAACGGATCAGTAATCAGTAACTTTTTATCTTGCTCCAACTTAATTAAAATTTCACTGGTCATTAGTTTACTGACTGACGCGATACGGATCAGTGAATCTGGGCCCGGCTTTTGATGATTTCCCGGCGCGGTTTCCCCATAGTAACGCGTCAACGTTTGATTATTATCGATAACTACAATCGCCATACCTCGCGCATTACTCTCATTAAAGATACGATTAGCATAGAGATCGACAATTTTATTGATCCGCTCATAGGTTCGACGATCACCCTCAAAGATTTGCCAATCAGTCGAAACTTGCGGCTCCGAATGCAAAAATTTCGTTGTCTTCTTTGTCGGCGTTGAACACGCCGTTAACGCCAGAGCCAATGCTGAAACAGCGACTATTTTTAGTAATGATTTGTGCATGTTAATCAATCAACCGCGTCATAGTTATGAAACCCGCTCATTCGAGCTTACCTTATTTCTTATTACTGTTCTTATTGCCGAAAATTTTGATTAACGCACCGACGGCTACGCCAATACACACACCAACCACTACCCAGCTTACAAAGCCCATACAATAACCTTTAATTTTCCCGAAAGTTTGCCTATAAGCTAGCAAAATTTAGCCTAAGCTCCTAGCTCTATCACTCATCATTATTACGAGTAACCATGCTCAATAGCTATTACCAATCACTAGCGCAAATAGCCAATGCAAATAATTAGCGCAATTAGCCAGGATGAATAACCACTACCAATAACCACGCAATAAAGCGCTATAAAACCACGGCATTTAACTTAACTGCAAGATAGCATAGATAAAAAGCGATTTATTACTAAAAAAGAGAACAGATCCCACAGTTACCCGCGCTTCACTGCGGATTTTTTAAGCGAACAGTCTAAAACCACATAATAAATCTTGCTCAGCCGTCAAACCCAAGTATAATGACCACGTTTTCCAAAGAGAACATCACTTCTGTGCCGGAGTGGCGGAATTGGTAGACGCAGTTGATTCAAAATCAACCGCTTTCGGGTGTGCCGGTTCGAGTCCGGCCTTCGGCACCACTTAGAAGTAAAAATAAGACGCTAACGCGTCTTTTTTTATGCCTGAAAATCCTCAAGTTATTTTGTTGCCGCTAATTATTCATTCTTCCTCAGCATACTGAATTCAACCCATATTAAGTATCTACTGTTGGTATCTCTCGATTCGATAATAGTTTGTATACTCGTCATACTTCGAATTACATGGGTGTTGGCTTCGCTCAGCTATCCGAGTCACATAGTTATCTATGCTCCTCGGCTATCTTCACTTGCCGCCTACATGTAATCCGAATTATTTAGAGTATATGCTTGCTCAAAGGTGAGAGGATAAAGAATATGGCATTCTCCGATATGAAAGTTCGTGCAGCTAAACCAGACGAAAAAGCTTATATACTGACAGATGGTGATGGCTTGTTTCTTCATATTCACCCCAACGGCTCAAAATATTGGCGTTTACAGTATCCCTTTGGCGATAAGCAAAAAATGTTAGCTCTGGGTGTTTATCCTGACATCTTGCTTGCAGAAGCCAGAGAAAAAAGAGATACCGCCAAAAAGTTAATTGCTAATGGTTTTGATCCCAGCGAAAAATGCAAAGATTTAAAGAAAAGCAGTAAAAGGAATTTAATACATTCGAGAAAGTTGCTCGTGATTGATATCCACTAATAAGAAATGACTAGTCTCTTTTTGCTATTTTTTCTATCTTAAAGATATCTACCAAGTTTATAACTAGTCAGTTAAAGAGCGAAGCTTTATTAAAGTATAACTATTTTAAATAAGTTGCTCGTATAAATAATAATAGATTAAAAATTAAAACGGATAGTTTCTATTATTACGAGATACAAAAAAGAATCTCATAATTTGATTTGTTATTTAGAATAATACTAAAGTAAGAAAATTGTAACAAAAAAAGATTAAACTTATAATTAATAACTAATTGAAAACAAATGATTTTTAATGAAGATATAATGAAATAAATAAAATTGATAAATTTTTTCAGTAATTAATTCTGAATGTATGCATATTTGTAAATTTAAGTATTTTACTTCTATCTTATAATCACAAAAAGATTTTTTTAGTTTAATTATCCATCCTTATAAGATTATTTCAATTAGATTGATTGGGTAGTGACTTGTTTTATCTGTTTTTTTTATATTTAAATTACAATTATAATGTGTGAAATTCACATTAATTGCTGAATTTATAGGTTTTTTGAAGTTTGATTTTATTTTTATAGACTTTATACTCGTTTACATCAACAACGCGTCAAATTTATTTAACCCGAAATTTTTAGGATTAACTGAAAAACACGGGTAAATTAATTAGTGAGGTTTTAATAACAAATCTCGCATTATAACGTGTAATATATCGAATAGGTGTAGCTATTTTTATTTAAGGATTAAGTTCTTTAGTAGATCCATTAGGTAATTCTTTTATAATACCTCAATGCTCTTAAAAAGTAATTTTTTAAAAATATATAAAAATATCATTCATTATTTTTAATATTTATACAATTTAATAATAAATGTATTTTAATAAAAAAAACGATTTTATTAATTGATCGTTTTTTTTATTTTAACTAATGGAATGAAAACCGTATTAAATTAGTGGTTTTAATTTATTATTTTATCGCGATGTTGTGTGTGATTACGTATATATCATTTATTTAAATTTTCTATATTGAGGCAAATATGAAAAAAGTTATTTTAGCAGTTTTAATTTCTGGCGCAATGAGTGCATCTGCAATGGCAGCGCCAGTCAGTGCAGGTCAAGGTACTGTAACTTTCTACGGTTCAATCATCGAAGCAGCATGTGGTATTTCACCAGAATCTACAGACCAAACTGTAAATTTAGGCCAAGTCGCATCTGCTCAATTAGCAGCTGGTGGCGCCTCTCGCCCAGTACCATTTACTATTGAGCTGGTCGATTGTGATACAAGCATTAAGGCTATCGCAGATGTAACTTTTACTGGCGGTGTTAATCCTAACCTAGCTAATTCATTGGCAATCCAAGGAACAGCGTCAGGTGCAGGAGTGATCATCACAGGCCTAGATGGTAAACCTGTAACGCTTGATGGTTCTGCGGGTGCAGGCAAAATTGCCCTACAAGATGGTGACAATAGTCTGATGTTCTCTGCTTATCTGCAAGGTGACAAGCAAACTATCGTTCCTGGCGAATTTACCGCATTAGCTAACTTCACGATGCAGTACGAGTAATAGAAAAAATCTTGTGCTATTCAAAGGAGGGTAAAACCATGGGGCGTCAAGCAGTATTCGTAGGGAGTCTATTACTCCTCGCAACAAGTTTTACCTCACCTTTAGTGCATGCAGTTGGACAAGGTGCAGGTACGGTGACCATGAACGGTGAAATCACCGATGCAGCCTGCACAATTGCCATGGAATCTCGTGATCAGATTATTGATATGGGAGTGTTGCCTATCGGTACTATCCGCCAAGAAGGGCAAGGTCCAAAGCAAGATTTTGAAATTCAGTTGATAAATTGTGATTTGGTCAAACACAGTGATCCATCCCAAACATGGCGTGCATTACGTATGACATTTGATGGCCCCGCAGATAATGGATTATTCCAAGTCTTCGGCGAAGCACGTGGCGTGGGATTATTAATGCAAGACGCACAATTACGTCAAGTGATGCCGGGTGAAGCATCTGCTGAACAAGATATAGTGCCTCCTACTATGCGGTTAGCTTATCAATTACGATTGGTCTCCGACTCTCGGCCACTAAGAGCTGGATCTTACCAAAGTTTGATCCGCTTTAAAGTCGATTATTACTAGCCTCTGACATCGATTTTATTTGTACTTCTTTTTATTGTGACTGTTCTCGAGGGATATTTTTTATGTCTTTATCAAAGGCTACTTATTTTCGCCTTGCACTGCTATCGCTGTCCATTGCGTTTGCCTTAGATGATAGTGGAAAGGCATTTGCATCGATGTCATCAGATGTAATCCAGTTCAATACTGATGTCTTGGATGTAGAAGACAAAAAAAATATTAACCTTGATCACTTCTCCCGAGCAGGTTATATGATGCCGGGAACTTATAGCTTGGTATTAAAAGTAAATGATGATGCCCTGCCGGAAGTTAAAGTTCCGTTTTATGCTCCTGAAAATGATCCGCAAGGCAGTGTACCTTGTTTATCTCCCGACATTACACGTCAATTAGGGCTTACCCCAGATAGCTTGGACAAATTGACATGGTGGCATGATGGACAATGTGCCAATTTCAACAGTCTTCCTGGCCTTCAAGTCCGTGGTGATTTATCAACCTCATCATTATACGTGAGTATTCCACAGGCTTATATGGAATATGTTTCCCCTAATTGGGATCCTCCATCGCGTTGGGATGAAGGTATTTCGGCAATTATATTGGATTATAATATTAACGGTAATACTTATCGTCCACATAATAAAGGTCACAATACTTATACCTTAAACGGTAATGGGGTAGCCGGCGTTAACTTAGGGGCATGGCGTTTTCGTGCAGATTGGCAAGGGCGCTTAAATCATGCAACGGGTTCAGATAAAACGGTAAATCGTGATTTTCAATGGAATCGTTTTTACGCATTTCGCGCTTTACCCGCCATTGGTGCCAAGTTAATTTTGGGTGAGGATTACCTCAATTCCAATATGTTTGACTCATTTCGATTTATTGGTGCGAGCTTACGCTCAGATTTAAATATGTTACCACCAAATTTAAGAGGCTATGCACCCGAAGTGACGGGTATCGCACAATCGAACGCGACCGTTACCATTAGTCAACAAGGGCGAGTAATTTATACCGAACAAGTAGCACCAGGACCTTTTCGTATTCAAAACTTAAGTGATGCGATAAGTGGTACTTTAGACGTCAAAGTGCAAGAACAAGACGGGACGGTTCAAGAATATCAGCTTGATACAGCAAATCTACCTTACTTAACACGCCCAGGACAAATCCAATATAAGTTGGCATTAGGTCAACCTAATGATGTAAATCGTAATAAACAAGGTGATAACTTTGTCACGGGAGAATTGTCTTGGGGTATAAATAATGGTTGGTCCCTATTCAGTGGATTGATTGGCAGTAAAGATTATCAAGCTATTTCAGCCGGTCTCGGCCGTGACTTACTGGCTTTTGGTGCCTTATCGTTTGATATTACTCAATCTTTTGCGCGTTTAGCCGGTGAAAATACCATTAATGGTGGCTCTTATCGGGTAAGTTATGCAAAACGTTTTGACGCTATTGACAGCCAAATTCAATTTGCGGGTTATCGTTTCTCGGAGCGTAACTTTATGAGTATGTCAGATTTCTTGCAGGCGACGGAAACGGGTATTCGTTACGGGGGCAGTAAGGAACTGTATACCATCTCATTGAATAAAAATTTCCGTGATGTCGGTATGTCCATGTATTTGAATTATAACCACCAAACCTATTGGGACAGATCAGATAATAACTATTATAGCCTTACGTTATCCAAATACTTTGATGTTGGAGCAATTAGAAATATCAGTGTCAACTTATCGGCAAACCGCAGTATGTATAACGGGGTAACGGATGACAGTATTTATTTATCAACGTCGTTCCCGCTGAGTAATGGTGCCAATATGGGCTATTCCTTAAACAGCAGTCGCTACGATACGGTAAATCGTGTGACCTACCATGACCGTATTGATGAACGAACTAATTATCAATTAGGGGTAGGCTCAAACCGTAAAGGTGCGAGTGGAACCGCATACCTAACTCATCAAGGAGATACTGCCCGTGTATCGGGTAATGCGAGTTA
This sequence comes from Moellerella wisconsensis ATCC 35017, assembly GCF_001294465.1. Lineage (GTDB taxonomy): Bacteria > Pseudomonadota > Gammaproteobacteria > Enterobacterales > Enterobacteriaceae > Moellerella > Moellerella wisconsensis. Next base: position 105,038 of record NZ_LGAA01000003.1, on the reverse strand, counting down.
TGCCAATAATCAATATACCGCATTTGGGTTATCTGCAATGGGTGGTATTACACTAACGGCTAAAGGTGCGGGAATACATCGCATGAGTATGCCAGGTGGTACACGCTTAATGGTAGACACTGATGGGGTCGCTAATGTGCCAGTGAAAGGTTTTGGCGCGCCAATCACGACTAATCATTTTGGTAAAGCCATCGTTGGTGATGTAAACAGTTATTACCGTAGTAAAGCACAAATTGATTTAAATGCTCTGCCAGATGACGTAGATGCTCAACAATCGGTGGTCCAAGTAACCTTAACCGAAGGGGCGGTAGGATATCGCGAGTTTAAAGTAGTTTCAGGCCAAAAAGCCATGACAGTGCTACGTTTATCGGATGGTAGCTACCCACCGTTTGGAGCTCAAATTCTCAATGCGAAAGGTCAAAGCACCGGCATAGTAGGAGATAGTGGCAGTGCGTATATCAGTGGTATTGAGCCTAATTCACAAATGAAAATACAATGGGGTGAAGATGAAGGATGCCAAGTGTCCTTCCCTGAAAATATCGATGTCAGTAATTCATCACTATTGTTAATGTGTACTCCGTTAGCTAAAGAGATAACAGAGCAGCTTGCACAGCGTTAAAACAAGCTAGCACCGTATGGTTCCATTTTTCGGTGACGTATTGATGTTATCGATATGAAATTAAAAAGGTTATAACAGCATGAAATTAAATAAATATACCTCACTAGTGGCAGGTTTAATCGGTACGATGTTAGTGAGTCATATCGCGCAAGCCGCTATCGGCCTAGATCGTACACGGGTAATTTTTAACGGTGACCAAAAATCAATGTCACTGAATATTTCCAATAATAATAAACAATTGCCGTATTTAGCGCAGGCGTGGATTGACGATGCAGAAGGCAAAAAAATCACCTCGCCATTGGTGGTGTTACCGCCTGTTCAGCGTGTCGAGCCGGGAAAAGCGAGCCAAATAAAAATAGAAGCGCTGCCTGCGATTAGCACATTGCCACAAGATCGCGAAACCCTGTTTTACTTTAATTTGCGTGAAATACCGCCAAAAAGTGACAAACCGAATACATTGCAAATTGCCCTACAAACACGAGTGAAAATGTTTTATCGCCCGAAAGCGATTGTACCCGCAAAAATGGGTACCCCATGGCAAGAAAAATTAATATTACAAAAACAAGGTGATACAGCGCTGGTGAAAAACCCAACCCCTTATTATGTCACGTTGATTAATGTGGCAGAAAATACCAAGGCGTTGGATAGTAAAGATAAAAAAACATTTAAACCGGTAATGTTGGCACCGTTTGGTGAAAGTACATTAGGGGTGAATGCAAATACATTAGGCCAGCATCCGGTGATGACTTATATCAATGATTATGGTGGACGCCCAACCTTAACTTTCCAGTGCCAAGGTAACCAATGTCACGTGGTTCCAAACGATAAGCCCGCTACGCCGTAGACCATCACATTTGTTTTGTCTGCATCATGACGATAAGGAATAACCGATGACACACAAATTATTACATCATGCTGTCACCTCTGTGCTATTTGGCAGCGTACTTGTCTGTTCATGGGGCAGTCAGGCAGAAGATAACAACTCACGTTTATATCGTCCGGTTGATAACTGGCAGGTTGATGGTGCTAATGGAGCCTTATATGTTTCCGGTTCATTGACAGAAAGTCCTTGTCGTTTAGCCATGACCTCTGCTTATCAAGCCGTCGAACTAGGGAATACAGAAACGGCTGAGTTGAAGAAGATTGGAGATAGAGGACGTCCAACTGCTTTTCACCTTGAATTACAAGACTGTATTGAAGTATCCACCGCATTGCAAAATACACGTACTGGGCAAACCGCATGGAGTAGCACACAACCAGCGGTCAAAATTCGTTTTATCGCGCCAACCGTGCCATGGATGCCTGATTTTGCCAAAGTAATGGGTATTCAAGGAATGGGTTTAGTACTAAGTGATACTGCTGGGCAAACATTGCCATTGAATGAAAATAGTAACCCAGAACTGTTGCCGTCTGGTCAATCAACCCTGACCTACTATGTATCACCGGTACGTACAGCTTTACAGATGCAGCCGGGTGCATATTCTGCTCTTATTTCCTTTGAAATGTATTATGAATAAAGGATCGTGGTCATGAAAGGGAAAAAGCCAATAAAACGATGGGTCTGTAGCGGATGGTTAATACTGCTCGGTGCTATAGGAGGCCCTGTAAGTAGCATGGCAGGTTCAGATCAATTAGGTTTTACCGTTAAGGTACGCATTGAGCTAAAAACCTGTGATATAAATGATAACAAAACGATTGAAGTAGATTTTGGTGATATGATCATCAAGAATATTGATGGTTCAGCCTATGAGCAACCTATTGATTATACTTTAAATTGTGATGATGCGACTAACAGTACCCCACTCAAGTTACGTTTTGAAAATAATTCGGGCGCAAATTTTGATGCTGATTTATTACGTACTAGTGAGCCTAATTTAGGGCTACGAGTTAAACAAAATGGTAATGCTTTTGCATTTAATGATTGGATTAATTTCACTTACGGAAATGAACCTACACTGACTGTGGTACCTGTTACGAGAGGCTCCGAGGGAATCGATGATGGTGAGTTTTCGGCCTCGGCATTACTCACAGTGGAGTATGAATAATGAAATTTCAAATATTCAATAGGCCAAGTTATTGTGTTGTTGTCCTACTATTGCTCATGAGTACTGGAATTTCTTCCACCTACGCGTCAACTCAAGTGAACTTTAGAGGCAATTTAATTGGTAATCCACCCTGTGATATTACAGGGGATAACGATCCTATTACCGTCGATTTTGATGAAGTGGGGATTACCAAGATTGATGGCATCAATTATATGCAGGATTTTGCTTTAACCGTAACTTGTGGTAATGACCTTGGCAATAGTGTGCAACTTTATATGGGTTATGACGGTATGAATGCACCATTTGATAATGATGCAGTGCAAACTAGCTTACGAGGTTTAGGGATCCGTTTATACCATCAAGGACAAGTTGTCTCACCGAATAATGATGATATACCAATAATCATGTCCAGTGGTAGTTCGGCCATTGTTCCTCTTTCAGCTGTACCTGTCAGAGATCCAGCAATAGATTTATTTGAAGGCATATTTACTGCTACAGGTACCGTAGAAATACGGTATCCATGAGGGGAATGTGATGGCAAAGAAAAAAGTATTTCACCGTAGTGCTGCTTTATTGATATCTAGTTTACTATTTTTACCGTGGGCAGTAATGGCTGAATCATCAACAACCATTAACTACAAAGGAACATTGATTGCGTTGCCTTGTACCATAGAACCGGGTACTGAAGACCCTTGGTATTATCTAGGGGTAACACCAACAAAATCCTTGTATCGTTTTACACGTACTTCCGGCCTATTAATCACATTTGAATTGAAAGACTGTGATACATCATTGGGCAGTACCGTGAAAGCTTCTTTTTCTGGCCCAGTAAATAGTGAAGGATTACTACAGTTTACCCCAGAGAGTGAGGCAAAAGGAGCAGGTATTGGGTTGGAGTATTTAGATGGGCGCTCAATTCCGATTGATGGCACAACTGATTATGCTGTGCCATTAACCGATGGAGATATGCTGATCCGTTTAAAAGCTTATGTGCAGGGTGAGCGGCAAGCTTTAGCCAATAAAAGCTTAGTGGCTGGGGATTTTACAGCAATCATGACTTATACATTGAGTTATGAATAAATATTTCATCGAGGTTTAATTGTAAGTTATGAAAATAAAAATTCTATTTATATTATTTTTCATTTCCCCATTCATCTATGCCGCTCCTTATCCTAATGAATCCAGAGTATTTAATCTGGTAACGAGAGAAGCTAGATTAGTTTCAGGCATTACATTTGATCATGATTCAGCGGGCTTCGATGTTCAAGATGCCAATAATGTTTGGATGGGGGTGGGGCCAGATGGTAATAGTTATCAAGTTTCAACGTTGAAGTACAGTTATCGAGGCACAATTTCTTTAGATATTGATGAGTCATTTTACAATAGAATTGGAAATTGTGAAATTGATAGTCCCAGCGCTCAAATTTTTATCGGATGGACAGTAATGCAACCCGGTATTTCTGGCATTGTATATAAGGAAAATGGCGCATTGTATGATGCAGCGTTTCCAGCGGGTGTTGGTGTACAATCCCGATGGGTTGGTATGGATCTCGGAAAACCGGAATTTGTTGCAACGTTTAGTCGTCCAACCCTAGCGGCTGAAGTCTATGTTACTAACGGGCCTAGAGGGATTTATAAAATGCCTGGTAGCGGCAGAGAAGTTTATGTTCATGGGGATGGGCAAAGTCCTAACGTATTACCATATTCAGATATGTATGGGCTTTCATGTGGAGATCAGGCTATTTTATCCGTAGGTGACCCTATTCCAACTGATCCTATAGAACCGCCTACGCCTGATATTGTTTGTAACTTTGATTTTGATGACAATGTATTGAATTTAGGAACTGTTGATCAAACTTCAGCGGCTTATACTTCGGTCTCAACCAATCTTAACGGTTATTGTAATGCAGATGCCTCGGTTGATTTAGAGGTACTACCCAGTAGAATGGAAATGGGTGGATTAACGATTGAATTGATGTTTGATAATGATTCAGATGAAAAATCAGGATGGTATTTGAATGAAAACAGAAGTGATAGAACGCCGTTAAAGGCTGTTATTACTGACGTTGGCACGGTTACCCCTGGCACTTATTCTAAATCAGGTATTGTACGTATTAATTATGAGTAATCATTGATGATAAAAATCTTCCGATAATGGGAGATTTTTATCATCCTAGTTCAATCATACTTTCAGCATTATTATATTGCGGTGTTTGACGTTTTTGTTTAGCTTTAAAACATGACATCCATCATCAATTCAATCCAGAAAACTCCGTAGTCATAATCTCCATAATAAAAAACACACTACAGCGCACATGGTCTGTGGAAATAATAGATAAAAAACGTAATAAATTCCCTCATCCAGAAGATAATGGCAAAAAGATTCTTTGTAGAAAAACGATACAATCAGAATAGTGTTGTGATAATGGCTGAGAAAAAGCTCTGGGTTTTACCCTTAAAAGAGGCGGGTTTATGGGTTATTAAGGCATGCAAATAGGCTTTATTACCGCTGATGGGATATCACTAGCGCTTCGGGCTCGGTGGCAATAATTGTCGCTGCGGATTGCAGTGTTTGGGAAGTAGTACTAAATTTTAGCGTTTCACTTTGCTCTTCTGCCAAAGCGCTGAGAACGCCTATATAAATAATGTCTGGATATCCTAGATAAAATAGTCTTTTAGCCAACAAATTAATAGCAGTAATACTAATGATAAAAGTCTTCGCGCCCATATTCTATGGCTAACTGCACTTTTCTACGTTTACCTTTCTAAGTTTACCTTTCTAAGTTTATCTTTCTAAGTTTAGCCTCATTGATTTCTAGTTAAAATAAAGCGCCGTTTCAATTAATTTTAATGAGGTGAAAATCATGATCCTTAATTCATTCAAATTAGACGGCAAAGTGGCGATTGTTACTGGATGTGATATCGGTTTAGGCCAAGGTATGGCGTTGGGATTAGCAAACGCGGGTTGTGATATCGTGGCTGTGAATATTACTGAACCAGTAGAGACGAAACAAAAAATTGAAAAATTAGGCCGGCGTTTTCTGGATATCCGCGCAAACTTAATGCGTCAGAAAGAAATCGCAGGAATTATTGAGCAAACCGTTGCTGCCTTTGGTCAGATAGAGATTTTAGTCAACAATACTGGAATTACTGTGAATAAATCGATCATTATTATTGCCAATGATTAAGCGTCAGTTAAGCTAGTAGGGAGACCTTTTGATCAAAAGAATTATTTGAATTTTTGATCCTCAACGTTAAATAGCGTGTGCTTCAAGGCATAGAATAGGTAGCAATAAACCCATTTAATGCTTACGGCCGTTGTTGCGCTGTTAGGCTGTTATCAATATTAAGACAAAACAGTTATTAAGACTAAATAGCCTTTAGGCTGTATTTCATTCGTTAAATATTCTATCCGTTATTCTCGCATCCATTAACTCAGCGCGAGCGTCGAATCGCTAAAATAGTATACTTTTTTATCTAAATATACCGATCCCGAAGGAGAGGAGGGAGCGTATATAGTTTAATAATATAGTGTAATAATATGGTGCAATAAATAGGCGCTTAATTATAAGCATTCGACTAATCAGATGTTAGCTTCTTAGAATTAATAGTATTAAGCGCCAACTTATAATAGTATATAATTTAGCCTAACTAGGCAGGTGCTGTCTGAGCTAGTCTAAATAGAACTATTCATTGAGTTAAACCAACACATTGTATAGGAAGTATAACTATATTCATTTATACTGCTAGTAACTACTTCTGATAACAAAGAAAATTAATCTACTAGTTATTTAACTCATTATTTGAATATAAATATTTAGTAATTATTACTCTATAAAATAGAATCAGGATATTAATTTGATATTTACTCTAATTCAACTCGTTGAATAATTAATTGGCCCATTTCTAAGCTTATCTTTATGGGGGTACCAATAGTAAAACCTAAGGTAGCTAACCATTTTCCGCTTAGAATTAGTTGAGGCTTTTTATTCGGTTCACCTTGATTAGGTAGATAGCCTATTTTATAGTGCCGCTGTTTGGATGAAAGTTCCTCTATGGTTAAATCTATTTTATTCATGGCATTTTTCTCTTATAAATAATGTGACTAAATGAGTTTATCTTATTGTTCTATTTATGCGTGTTAATTATATTTATTATTTGATGCATATATTGATTCTATTGAATTTATAATTATTTTATCTTCATTTATAATTATTTTTCATTGTTAGTATATAACTAAAATAATATTATAAATCATGTTTTTGTTTTATTCTTGCTTTTGTTCCCAAATAAAAAGTTAAATATATGTAACTGATTTTATTTTTGCGGGAACACTCACAATAGATGCAATTATTTAATTTATTAAAAGTATAAAAATATTAATATCCTAATTGGAGAACGGAAAAATAATAAATATAAATTAACTACATTTTTATTTTAGAGAGCATGATAATAAGATAGCTTATTATAGGTCAGATAATATAAATCAATAGGAGTTACTCTATGCTCGTGATCGAAATGTTAAGTACCGGAGATGAAGTGCTGCATGGACAAATCATTGATACCAATGCCGCTTGGCTAGCAGACTGTTTTTTTCAGCAGGGGATCCCTTTAAGCAGTAGAACAACAGTAGGTGACAGTTTAGACAGCTTAGTTCGTGTATTGCTTGAGCGTAGTTATCATGCAGATGTACTAATTATCAATGGTGGGCTTGGGCCAACAAGTGATGACTTGAGTGCCTTAGCGGCGGCTACCGCTGCTGGTGTGCCTCTCATTGAACATCAAGAGTGGATTACGATAATGGAGGATTATTTCACTTCCCGTGGGAGAACGATGGCAGAAAGCAATCGTAAGCAGGCAATGCTACCACAACACGCTGAATTAATTGATAATCCTGTGGGTACAGCTTGTGGTTTTTGTTTATTGATTAATGATTGTTGGCTATTTTTTACGCCCGGTGTTCCTTCTGAGTTTAAGGTGATGGTCACAGAACAGATCATACCGCGTTTACGTCGGCGTTATATATTACCTGAACCACCGGTATGTTTACGACTCACTTGCTTTGGGCGCAGTGAAAGTAGTTTAGCGCAGCAATTTGATAGTTTAACTCTGCCAACAGATTGTGTTATGGGCTATCGCTCCTCTGCGCCTATCATTGAATTGAAACTCACTGGACCGGCAGTACAACAACAAGAGATGAAAAAAATTTGGCAGAAGATTAAAGCTGAGGTTGGTGATAACTGTGTATTTGAAGGTACAGAAGGATTAGCCTCAGTTATTGGTCACATGCTTATAAGCCAGCAATTGCAGGTGGCGGTAAGTGAATATTTTAGCCAAGGATTACTGAGTTGGACGTTAAAATCGGCTGCGGTTCCTTTTAAAGGTGGAGAGATTATTGGGGAGGATATTAGCGATCAAGATGGAGTTTATAACTATAGCGAGCAAAAAGGTTCTATCAATAGTGACGTGATGATTAAGGATAAAAAAGCTTGTCAAGAATCACAGTTATTAATGTTATTGGCTCGAGCTCAGAATATTGCTATTAATCATCATGCTAGTATTGGTTTAGCCATCGGCGATTATGCTCATGGATGCTTATCATTGGCGCTATATACTCCGGAAAAAGCGTATGCGCAGCAAGTGCGTTATATGCCACAAAACCACAGCAAGAAAACTCAGCAAGACGTCAGTGTAATGTTGTTATTAGATATGTTATCTCGCTGGTTAACTCAGCGCGAGGTTTTTGGAAATTATGAATGGCTGATGCGAACCGAGACATTAGTAGTTTAGGCCTGAGAGATCATAGGCTTATTCGTTAAGCCTTATTATTACGTTAATCATTGCATAAATTAGAGGGCTAAGCATAGTAGCTGAACATAGGTGTATTAGCCTACTATCTAGCTATTAGTCTATAGATGTAGTTGTTTATTTTTACCTCAATCGAATTGAATGCAAATGTAAATTAATATCATTTGTGATAACTAAAAGGTAATATACGCTATGCATAGTTCAAATGACCGACAATGATTTCTAGATGACTGATGAGAATGGTTATAGAAATCCACTTATAGCTTACCGCTCATAGCTATTGAATATTGAGTATCAGCTCTTTTTAAGTCATCGCATTGTGGTTTGGTCAACTGAACACTTGTTACTCAAGTGGCTTAGATAGATGCAGATAAAATATAAGTCACTCAGCTGTTTTAACCATGAAACCGTTGATAATTTTTATTATCGGTATGTCAAGATAGATTGAGGAAATCAGATGTTCGCCAAATCATTAGTTTCAGGTTTTATATTGCTATCAGCTTGGATATTGACCGGTTGTGACGATCCTAAAAATGCTATAGAAACTGCCCCAGCGGCAGAGAAACAGGTAATCACTATCGAACATGCACAGGGTAAAACAGAGATCCCTCGTCATCCTAAAAAAGTGATAGTAATGAATATGGAAACATTGGATATCATGGATGCATTAGGTGCGCCGGTGGCTGGCATTCCACAAACTAACGTACGATTACCTCAATTTTTATCTCAATATACCACCAGTGATTATATTAATGCGGGTACATTGTTTGAGCCAGCATACGAAACACTGAGTAATGCACAACCAGATCTAATTCTGGGTGGCGGCCGTTCGCGTGATGCGTACGATAAATTAAGTGGTGTAGCACCGACCATATCCATGGATATCGATAATAAAAATTTCGTCAAGAGTTTGACTGAGCGTACAACACAGTTAGGCATGATTTTTGGTAAAGAGAAACAAGCAGAAGACGTTATAAATGCATTTAATGCAAAAATAAACACTATAAAACAAAAAACGCCTAATGCGGGTAAGGCGATGGTGATCTTGGTCAGTGGTGGCAAAATTTCAGCCTATGGCCCGGGTTCACGCTTTGGATTTTTATTTGATGAATTAGGATTCGAACCTGCATATGTATTTGCTGAAACAGGAACGCATGGAAATATAGTGAATGCCGAACTACTACTAAAATTAAATCCAGATTGGTTGTTTGTGATAGACCGTGATAGTGCAATAGGTCGATCTGAAGCTCAGCCTGCACAGCAAATTCTAGATAATGCATTAGTGAGAAAAACCTCTGCTTGGAAGAACGATCAAGTCGTTTATTTAGATCCAACGGCAGTTTATATTGCGGGTGGAGTACAGACTTATTCTCAATTGATGGATGATATTAATAACGCATTAGAGCGAAATAAATAAAATAAGCTTATGAAAACGTTTTATTTATTTTTTGGCATTATTGGCCTATTAATATTAGCGCTGATAAGTTTATTTATAGGAGCGGGTGATGTTTCACCCGTTGATCTATTTACTGATCCTGAAATGCAGGATATCTTTTTTATCAGCCGTATCCCCCGAACTGTGTCTTTGATCTTAGCCGGTAGTGCTATGAGTGTTGCTGGGTTGATCATGCAGCTATTGACCCAAAATAGGTTTGTTGAACCCTCTTTAGCTGGAACCACACAATCTGCCAGCTTAGGGTTATTATTGGTGATGGTACTATTTCCTGCGGCCAGTATTATGACCAAGATGATAGTGGCCAGTCTGTTTGCTTTAATGGGCACTATGTTATTTATGCTGTTATTGCGTCGCGTCATTTTAAAATCAGCGTTAATTGTTCCGTTAGTGGGAATTATGTTAGGTGCGGTGATTAGTGCGTTGACGTTATTTACAGCTTTTTATTTTGATTTATTACAATCTCTTGGCGCTTGGATGAGCGGTGATTTTTCCAGTATTTTGCAAGGTCGATACGAATTATTATGGTTGGTTGGGTTGCTTACCTTAATCGCTTGTTGGATTGCGGATAGTTTTACTGTTGCTGGAATGGGGCGTGAATTCGCCATTAATGTAGGCCTGAATTACCGTAAGGTGATGACTATTGGATTATCTATTATAGCCTTAATTAGTGGTGTTGTGGTGGTAGTTGTTGGCGCCTTACCTTTCTTAGGTCTGATTGTTCCTAATCTGATTAGCTTAGTGATGGGCGATAATATACGCAAAACGTTGCCATGGATTTGCCTGGCGGGGGGAGGCCTAGTACTGCTGTGCGATATTATTGGTCGTCTAGTTCGCTATCCATTTGAGATCCCTGCCAGTGTTATTCTTGGTGCTTTAGGCGCGGTTATTTTTCTCTTCTTATTATTAAAGCAACAACGTCATGCAAAAAGTTAATATATTAGCTGTATTTCATAAAAAAAATATTAGTCCAAAGCAGCGGATAGGCATCTTATTGGTTTGTGCGATAGTGGCGATAGTCCTTTTTATGACCATTAATCTGGGCAATAATTTAGCTTATATTTTGCCACATCGTGGATATATTGTATTAACGATGATCTTGGTGGCTTTTGCTTCTGGAGTGTCGACAGTATTGTTTCAGACTATAGCTAATAATAAAATATTAACGCCTTCTATTATGGGATTAGAGGCTTTATTTGTTTTATTGCAAACTGTATTTATTTTTTATACCGACAGCTTCTCAGCTTCATGGGCGCTGAATATCGGTAAGTTTATGCTCGAATCTTCATTATTAGTTTTGTTCTCCGTATTGTTATATCGCTGGTTATTTATTTCAGCAAAATTAAATATCAACATGGTACTAATGATAGGAATTATCCTCGGAACATTATTTCGTAGTACTGCAACGTTGTTGCAGCGTTTGATGGATCCGAATGAGTTTTCAATTTTACAAGGTCGTATGTTTGCTACTTTTACGCGAGCAGCGCCTGAGCTCATTTTATTTACGTTGATCATTACCATAGTGGTAGGTGTTTTATTATGGCGGATGCGCTATTGCTTTGATGTTTTGGCATTGGGGCAGGCTAACGCAATTAATTTAGGCATCAATTATCGGCAACAAATTACAGTTATTTTATTACTCATTTCTATTTTAGTTGCTATTTCTACTGCCTTGGTGGGGCCATTAACGTTTCTTGGTCTTATGGTTGCTAATTTAGCCTATTTTATTAGCGGCAGTAGTCAGCATCGATATCTTCTTCCTGTGTCTTTTTTATTGGGCGTTATTGCGTTAATTGGCGGTCAGTTAATTCTTGAATATGGTCTACATATGGCAGGAACCTTATCGGTAGTTATTGAGTTTATCGGTGGGATATTCTTTATCTATATGGTATTAAAAAGGTTTTAGTATGATTGAAATTAATCAGATATCGAAAAGTTATCAAGATACTAAAGTCTTAGATAACATCACTACGACGATTAAAAAGGGAGGGATCACTTCTATTATTGGTCCGAATGGGGCAGGGAAATCAACGTTATTATCGATTATTGGCCGTTTATTAATGGCAGATGCTGGCTTTGTTAAAGTTAATGACTTTGATGTAGTTACCACGGCCAGTGATAAATTAGCGACTTGTTTGTCCGTATTACGTCAAGAAAATCAATTTGCTAGCCGTTTAACCGTTGAAGAATTAGTTGGATTTGGGCGTTATCCGTATACCAAAGGTCGTTTAAATATTGAAGATAAACAAAAAATTGATGAATCACTGTCATTTTTAAATTTGACCGAACTACGATATCGCTATTTAGATGAGTTATCTGGTGGACAGCGCCAGCGTGCATATGTGGCCATGGTGCTTTGTCAGAATACGCAATATGTTCTCTTAGATGAGCCTCTTAATAATCTTGATATGAAGCATGCGGTGATAATGATGAAATTATTACGTCGAGCAGCTGACGAGTTAGGTAAAACAATTATTTTGGTTATTCATGATATTAATTTTGCCTCAGTATATTCTGACCAAATTATCGCCATGAAATCAGGGAAATTATCTTACCACGGTACGCCAAGACAGATCATGAAGTCTGAGATTATTGAAGATATTTTCGATACTCCCGTCGATGTCAGGGAATTAAATAATGATTTGATTGCATTGTATTATTAAATTTAGAGCATCTAAAAATGATGCCAATTCGTTGGTATCATTTTTTTACGATTATTTATCTGTTTATTCTTTTTTATTGAGTTAGAGATGGTATTTTATAAAAAAATTTAAAATAGCTGTTTATATTGATTATTATTAGAAATTAATTAATCAATTGATTTAACTTTTGGATTAAATAATAGCAAAAAATTATAAACTATAAAAAATACAATCTGTTATATTTTTTTCGAAAAGATTACTATTAATATATTTTTGAGAGCTAAGCCAGAAATCTATTATAAATATTCATATTTATCTGTGCTATTGATTCGAATTGTTGCAGAATCGCCCAATCTTTTTTAGAACCTAAACTAATATTAATATAGAGCGATATGAAAACGATAAATAAGCCAGTAAAGAAGTGGACTTATCAGGATTTTACATGGGTACTGTCTCTCTTTGGAACCGCTGTTGGTGCGGGTGTACTTTTCTTACCTATTAAAGCGGGAGCAGGTGGTTTTTGGCCGTTAGTTATTTTGGCTTTGCTGGCTACACCGATGATTTGGTTGGCGCATAAAGGATTGGCTAGATTTGTATTATCTGCTAAAAATTCTAATGCAGATATTACTGATACTGTGGAAGAGCATTTTGGTAAAGTTGGAGCAAATATCATCACATTTGCTTATTTCTTTGCTATTTATCCTATCGTATTAATCTATGGTGTAGGGATCACTAATACCGTTGATTCATTTTTAGTTAACCAAGTTGGTTTAGACCCATTACCTCGCTGGTTGTTATCTGGTGTGTTAATCTCAGCGATGACAGCTGGGGTTATTTTTGGTCGCGAGTTAATGCTGAAAGTTACCTCTATGATGGTTTATCCATTAGTTTTTATTCTATTAGCATTGTCTTTGTACCTCATTCCTGAATGGAATACTTCGATGGTGGAAGTGACACCTGATTGGAGCACATTACCTGTTATTGTCTGGATGGCTATTCCATTAATTGTATTCTCATTTAATCACAGCCCGATTATTAGTCAGTTTACAAAAGATCATCGTCAAATGTTTGGCGATCAAGCGGTGATTAAAACTGATATGATCACTGGCGGAGCTGCGATGATGCTGACAGGCTTTGTAATGTTCTTTGTTTTCTCCGTAGTTTTATCATTAACGCCTGAACAGTTGATCGCAGCAAAGGAACAAAATATCAGTGTTCTTTCTTATATTGCTAATGTCCACGCCTCACCAATTGTTATTTATTTAGGCCCGATTATTGCCTTTGCCGCAATTGTTTCAAGTTATTTTGGACACTTCCTCGGAGCGCATGAAGGTTTAGTGGGACTGGTTAAATCTCATTCTTCAGCTTCAGTGAGTAAAATCCAAAAAGGCTCTATGATATTTATCGTCCTAACAACCTGGTTTGTTGCAATTAAAAATCCAAGTATTCTCGATATGATTGAAACTATGGGAGCACCGATGATTGCGGCAATTCTATTTATTTTACCAGTATTTGCTATGCGTAAGGTGCCTGCAATGGCGAAGTTTAGAACTTCGACATTCGCTCAAATATTTACGGTTATATGTGGATTAGCGTCTATTACCTCTGTAATTTATGGTGCTTTATAAGTTTATAGTAAGTGTATATTTTGTGTGACACATATCTGCGGATAGCTGAATTGATATGATAAGAAGATAAATATATGAGCCCCTAAACAGATTTGATTATTGTTTAGGGGCTTTTTAGTATCTTTTAATAGGCTTACTCTAATGAGTCATCTTTATTTGATGCTCTTCTTGTTTCACTATTCGTTAACATACTAAAATTTAACGGATAATTTTTTTGTTTTTATTTTGATACATTATATTAACTTTAATGTATTATATTTAACATTATGGAGTTAATTGATTATTAGAAACGATCTATATTTTTATATAAGTATGTAACATTTTTTTAAGATTTTACTTATTTAACTTGTATTAAAAATAGTCTAGCGGATTAGTTTTTTATGTCATATAATTTATGTGAGTTATTATTGTTTTATGGGATTATAATCGAATTGAGAATTAAATATTTATAAATTATCTATGAAGAACTGTTATTTTTTTGTTTTATTATTAAAGATAAATAGAAAAGTAATCACATATAGATTATCAAATTTACATTTTGAAATCTTTTATGAAGAATAATTACAATTGTATCTTACTGAAATAAAACAATAAAAAATTTCAGTTGATTTTCAAAAATTAAATTAATCTTTTGATTTAGCATAAGTAATTTGTTGTTTAAGCCGTTAAATAAGGTTTCTAACCTAAAGTCTATATTTAATACGTATTTTTACTCATTATTTGGGTTTGATTTTTTATCACCTTTATTGAAGCGTTATCTTTTACTTTTATACAAATAAGTAGCTATAAATTTTTATATAATTAAATAAAAGTGCGTAGTTTTATTTTAACCATTACCAGTAGTAATAGTAGTATAGAGTTTATAGCTAGTTTTCATCAAATGTTATCAATCATCAATAAAAATTATATTCATATAAATCAATAAGATATTTTTTCAATTCCTTTTTTACTCCTTTTTTAAGTAAATACCCTGAGTAACCTGATATATTCCATACTGTCAGTAATTGATGCTCAAAATTAAATCATTAATTATCAAATGGTTATATTTTTCTTTGGATAGTCTATTTATTAGATAACCGTCTTTTTTATTTATACTAAGTATATTTTTAGATATCCCCAATCGATGATCTATTTTTGATAGTCCAGGCCTAACATTAGATGATAAATCTATCGATATAAACAGTTTTACATTCAAAGATTAAAATCTATAATCAAATTAAATTGATTCAGACGGGTATTTTTAATATTAAATAAATTCAATGTTAATAACATGTGAATATGATTTCATATTCATACAAATAAAAATTTATTTTATTTAGGCTTCTTTTCATAAATTATATTTTTATGGGGCGTCTTATTTTTAATTAAATTTATCAGTTTATTAACTCAGGCTACGTAATTATGAAAAATATAAATAAATATGTAGGTAGAAAAATTAGATTGCGTAGAAAAGAGCTCGGATTTTCTGGAGTTCAGTTGGCTAATATTATCGGAATGAGTCAACAGCAAGTCTCACGCTATGAGCGTGGAGAGTGTTCTATTACCTTAGAAGGTTTATTTGTTTTAGCTAATGCCTTAGATACAACGATGAATTATTTACTGTGTGAAAATGAATTATCGTTAGAAAAAGATGATTTATTGGAAAAGAAAAAAAGTAAAGATGTTAGTTTTTATATGAATATAATTTAGTTGTCTATTATATATTTATATTAATTATTCTCAGTTTATTTAATAACATCTGTTAGTTATGTTGTTATTAGATATTAAATACGTTAGTTGTCTTTCTACAATAGGAAAATAATATGAAATTCTCTAAAATTGCTTTGGCTGCGATTATTGCATCTTCTTTCTCTACCGTTGCTGCTAATGCTGCAACTGTTGACCAAGGAACTGGTGTAATTAACTTTACTGGTAAAGTTATTAATGCGCCTTGCTCATTACCAGGTGATGGTACTGTTAATGTTGACTTAGGACAAGTTGCAAATAAAGTATTAGAAACAGGCAATAAATATAGCCAAAGCGTTCAATATAATATTGCTCTAGAAAACTGTGAC
This sequence comes from Moellerella wisconsensis ATCC 35017, assembly GCF_001294465.1. Taxonomy (GTDB): domain Bacteria; phylum Pseudomonadota; class Gammaproteobacteria; order Enterobacterales; family Enterobacteriaceae; genus Moellerella; species Moellerella wisconsensis. The sequence continues at coordinate 88,789 of NZ_LGAA01000003.1, read as the reverse complement.
TTAGCTGAAGTTCCAGGGGTTGGTGAAGGTGCTGATCCTTTATTCCCAGCAGTAAGCAAAGTTAAAGTTACTTTCTCTGGTACACCAGATGCAGATAAAACTGATTTATTAGTTAATACTGGTACTTCTCGTGGTGTTGGCGTTCGTTTAATTAATGCGGATGGTAATACTATGGCTGTGGGTGGAACAAGTATTGAGATCCCATTAGTTGATGGTCCAAATAAATTAGCATTTAGTGCACGTGTTGAAGCTAATGGTAAAAAAGTTGAAACTGGTAGCATTATTGCTCAAGCAACTTATGCTCTGAACTATTTATAAGATTAGTAAGCTGAATAACAGGCAATATATATTGCCTGTTATTTCTTTGTTTTGTTCCTGCATTTTCTTTATCAGGGCTTATTATGCTATTTATACATCGTGCTAAATTGATAAATACAAGTATGGTTTTATCGGCATTGATGTTGGCATCTATGCCGATAAAAGCAGTTGAGTTTAATATTAATATTATCGATGCCAAGGATAGAGATAATATCGATTTAACTCAATTTTCTAATCCTGATTATATTCCAGCGGGTGAATATCTTTCTGATATTACTCTTAATGGACGCAAACTTTCAGGTCAATATTTAATTCGCTTTATTGAAGATTCAGATGGTGAAACATCGCCTTGTATTACACCTGAAATTGTTAAATTATTTGATCTTAAACCCGAAATAGAAAAAGAATTTCCAGTTTGGAATGACGGTCAATGTGTAAATTTAACCGAGAAAGAAGGGATACAGATCCGTTTCGATAAAGCCTCGCAGAGTATTCTTTTTTCTATACCTCAGGCATGGTTAGAATATGATGATCCTTATTGGGTTCCACCATCACAGTGGGATAATGGGATTACAGGTTTTATTCTTGATTACAATTTATTTCTTAATTACCTTGCGCCTAAAAATAGCAGCGAGACATTTAGTGCGAGCAGTAATGGGACTGCGGGGGTTAATTTAGGCGCTTGGCGTTTTCGCGCTGATTATCAGTATCAATATAATCGTTCTAATACGGTGACTAACCAACGGTTCGATTGGACACAAATTTATGCTTTTAGAGCCTTGCCTAAAATAGGGTCTAAAATTTTACTGGGTGAATCCTATTTAAAAACGGATGTTTTTGAAAGTTTCCGTTTTTTGGGAGCTACATTATTTAGCGATAATAGAATGTTACCGCCTTCACTTCGTGGTTATGCACCTCAGGTGACTGGTATCGCTAAGACCAATGCCACCGTTGTTATCTCACAGCATGGTCGAATTATTAAACAAACTAAAGTCGCTCCCGGTCCGTTTTTGATACAAGATATCACTGACGCTGTTCAAGGGACGTTAGATGTTACTATTGAAGAAGAAGATGGTTCAAAAGTAAATTATCAAATTACAGCTGCTTCATTACCTTTTTTAACTCGACAAGGGCAGTTGTTGTATAAACTGACATTAGGAAAAACTGATCCTTTTGGCCGTTCGAATAAACATGATCCGCGATTTATGGCTGCGGAAGCTTCGTATGGGATATTAAGTAATACCTCATTATTTGGTGGATTGATTGCGACTATAGATAATGATAAATACCGTGCGATTAATTTAGGTATTGGTCAAAATATGAATAATTTTGGCGCCATGTCATTTGATATAACTCGGACGCAAGCCAAGTTTAGCCAATATGGAAATTATTCAGGTAACAGTTATCGATTAAATTATTCGAAGCGTTTTGAATCTACACGATCGCAACTGACATTTGCGGGATATAAATTCTCCGAGAAAGAATTTATTACCATGCCGCAATATATCGATGGACTTAATGGTCAGTTAGATATGCGTCGAGATAAAAACGTTTATACGGCATCATTTAATCAATATATCGATCCACTGGATATTACGCTATATCTCAATGCATCTCATCATCAATATTGGGATAACGACTCCAGCACTAGCTTTGGTTTAAGCTTGAGTAAAATATTTAATTTAGGAAATATTCGTAATATATCAGCCACATTATCGGCTAACAGGATTAAATACCGAGAAACCGACGACAACCAGCTATATTTTTCTCTTTCTTTACCAATAGAAGGTGGCAGTTCGGTGAGTTACGATGCTCAATATTCTGATGGCGGTAAAACAGTCGGTCAGTCAGTCGCCTATTACAGTAAAAATATTGATAATAGTTATTGGAGTCTTCGTGCCGGTGGTGATAAACGTGAATTAGGTCGTGGTGAACCGAATATTAGTGGTAATTATCAATACTCCTCAGCTTATGGGGTGTTGAATGTTAATGGCGCTGAAAATACTAATTCCTACCGTGCATTGGGCGGAAGTTGGTATGGCTCGATGACAATGACTAAATACGGTGCCGCATTGCACCGAAATGCGACTAATAATGAGCCGCGAATAATGGTGGATAGTGATGGTGTTGGTGGTATATCGATCAATAATAACGAATCTGTGACTAATAAGTTTGGTATCGGTGTCGCGACGAGTCTGAATAGCTTTACTAACTCAGATGTTTATATCGATATGAATACTCTGCCTGATGATATCGATATTAGCGATAATATGATTGCCAAAACTTTGACGGAAGGTGCGATTGGCTATCAAAAAATCAATGCTAATCAAGGGCGACGTATTCTTGCTGTTATTCGATTAGCCAATGGAAAATATCCTCCATTAGGAACTAGTGTTATTGAAAAAGAGTCAGGAAGAGAAGTGGGTATTATTGGTGAGAATGGCATTGTTTATTTAACCGGTATTAACCATGATAATAATTATATTATTAAATGGAATAATCAACAGAATCAGTGTCAGCTCAATATTGCTGAATTAGCCAACAACATGGATTCTAAATTGTTAATCCCTTGTAATTAATGGAAAAGATTATGCATCATAAAAATATAGCTACTTTTTTGCTGTCCTGTTTATTGTTGACCTCACAATATGCGACAGCAGCAATTAATATTGATCGCACAAGGATTATTTTTCCGGGAAAAGATAAGTCCGTAAGTTTAGTGATTAATAATCAAAGTAAAACATCACCTTATTTAGCGCAATCATGGATTGAAAATAGCGAAGGAAAAAAGGTCTCTGAACCTTTTACCGTGCTACCTCCGATGCAGCGAGTTGAACCTGGCGTTAAAAATCAGATTAAAATAATTAAAACAGAAGGGATTAATCAATTACCTCAAGATAGAGAATCTCTATTTTATTTAAATGTACGTGAGATACCCCCTACATCTGAAAAAGAAAATGTCGTACAAATTGCTATTCAGAGTCGTTTAAAAATGTTTTATCGACCAGCAACGATTATTAATGATAGTGATAAAGTCTGGGCTAAGGATTTAAAGATTAGTCGTACTGGTAGTAAATTAACATTAGATAACCCGTCTAAGTTTTATATTACACTCGGTTATTTAAGCAATAATGAAAAAGGTAATTTTCCAGGATTTGACAGTGTGATGATTTCTCCGTTATCTCAAGAAACAGTCACTGTTCCAACATCACCGTTTGCTAAATTATACCTTGGTTATATGGATGATTATGGCGGACTGAAAATGCTTACTTATAACTGTACTGCAGTTACGTGTCAGTTATCTGCAGAAAATAAATAGGATGTGTAAAAGTGAAAAAGTTGCCTATTTCTTTATTTTTTATCATGCTTTTTTTTAGTCCAAAATATCTTTTTGCGGACAGCAGCATGTTAAAAGGGGATGTTAATTTTAGGGGGAGCATCGTTTCATTACCCTGTAAAATAAGTTTATCTTCACTTGATCAAAATATTGATTTAGGGCCTATTTCACTTAATTTTTTTCAACAAATTGGCGATCGTAGCCCGGCTAAAAAAATACGATTAAAATTTGATGATTGTATTTTTCCATCATATTTACGGAATGATCGTGAACCTGTGGTGAGATTAATGTTTATTGCGGAGCCAACAAAAAGTACTGATCCCAACTTATTTGGTGGTCAGAGTTTACTCGATGGTTTTGGTATTCGATTACTGGATGAAAAAGGACATGAAATACCCAATGGAGAGTTTCGAAATTATCCGGTGAAATTTGATCATAATCAGCAAATTATTTTGTATTCCATGCTGGAAAGCTATCTTCCTAAAAATGAATTAACCCTAGGTAATATACGTAGTCAGATCAGACTAAATATTGATTACCTATAATTGGGATGAGGCCTAATGATAAAATTACGCATTAATATAACAAGCATTCTTTCGGCTACATTATTGTTATTATGTAGTTTACCCGTGATGGCATTAGATTGCGTCGAAGCAGGAACTAATGTGGTGACTAAACCTCCCGTTCCTGTCGGGCAATTAGCTATTCCCTCTGATATGGAGCCAGGTACGATTATTTGGGAGTCAAACCCGCTGACGGTAACCGTCTATTGTAATAACGTACAAACCAATAAAGGTGATGTGGTCTATATGTATTTTAACCCGACATCACAATCGTTGGGTGATGGGTTATTATTAGGGGCTCGTTATAATGGGCAAGAGCTAGAAAAAAATGAACAGCGTGTGAGTACCGGTACTAATCCGATTTATCCGAAGCAAAGTGTTACCTTTACTATTACATTTGTTTTGTATGTTAAAGTGACAGGTAAAGTACCCCAATCAGGCACTTACACTGGGGATGATAAATTTACTGTGTTTCAATTTGATGGGAGTTTAGGGCTGAATAAACTTCCTGGCGCCAAGAATTTACGTTATTCTGTTTCGGGATTACGTGGGATCCGATTCCTTAAATGTGGCGCGGATATTAAAGTATATCCAGAGACTCAACAAATAGATTTTGGCCAATTACTGGTGACAGATTTAGATCAGAATCAGGCGTTTAATAAGAGTTTTCAAATTCAAGCGGTAAAAAGAGGTTGTCTGGATAACTTTTCATTAAATGTTAACTTTGAGACTAATGATCCGTTAAATGGCGATTCGGCAATAGATTTAAAAAATGGGACTAATTTAACTATTTTAGATAGCGATAATAATAAAGTTAAGTTTAATTACTTCCAATTTTTTGGCAACTTACCTACCGGCTCGACGGATGTTACTCGTAAATATACTGCTTCGGTGAAGAGAGTCAGTAAAGTGACAACCGGGCCCTTTAGTGCTTCTACTGTGGTGAAAATTAATTATTATTAATTGATGATTGTATAGCGTATTAATTTAAAGCATTTTTTGAAGGGCAGATAAGTATCTGCCCTTTTTTATGTGTGTGTTTTGAGTAATATGATTTTTTTTGATAAAAAATAGTCGCTCCTAATGATCACAATAGAGAGGGATTTTATTTTTCTGATACAAATGTAACTAATAAAAACATCATGTCTGCTTAGACAGAATAAAATATTATAAATTGATTTAAAACAAATGGATATGAAGTTTTTAATTAGATATGTTTTATAGTTAAACGGTAATTATCTTCATTAGCAGTCGTATAGATCATCATTGGATGAGTCTCTAATTAATATTTTGATTTAAAATAAGAAATTAATTTTATTATTAGATTATTTAGATCATAAACGGTAAATCATCGATGATTATTAACCAATAGTTATGGTCTCTCAATAAAAAATATTTTTTAGACTATATTCTATAATTATTTAATTTAACTTAATGTTTTAGATGCGTTTATTGATTACTAAATAATAAGTTAACCACATTAAAAAAATACAAGTTTTCTGTGATCCAGCTTTCAATTTTATCAAACTGCGTTTATTATGCCCGCTTCGTAGTAATTCTATTGGCGCTACTGGTTTTGGGCTTCTCTGGAGAGGCGTTAATCACCTCCGAAGCTTATTACAGTCTTTTTCCTGTAGCGGTTCTATCTGCATTCTTGTAAGGGATAGAGTGATAACATAAATGACTGAGAAAACCTCTCACACACCACTAGTTGAACTCAAAGCGGTTAGCAAAGGGTTCGATGGCAAAAATATCATTTCACAACTCGACCTGAAAATTAATCATGGTGAATTCCTGACAATTTTAGGTCCCTCCGGTTGTGGTAAAACCACGGTCTTGCGCTTAATTGCCGGGCTCGAAGATGTCGATAGCGGTACACTTATTCTGGATGGACAGGATATTACCGATATTCCGGCAGAGCAGCGTTGCGTGAATACTGTCTTTCAGAGTTACGCTCTATTTCCACATATGACGGTGTATGAAAACGTTGCATTTGGTTTGAAAATGCAAAAATTACCGGCACATGAAATTGCACCTCGGGTTGAAGAAGCCTTACGTATGGTGCAGTTGGACGCTTTTGCTCAGCGTAGACCGAACCAATTATCCGGGGGACAACAACAGCGCGTGGCGATTGCTCGGGCGGTAGTTAATAAGCCCAAAGTATTGCTGCTTGATGAATCATTATCGGCACTGGATTATAAATTGCGTAAGCAGATGCAGAATGAGTTAAAAGCACTGCAACGTCAGCTCGATATTACCTTTATATTTGTTACACATGACCAAGAAGAAGCTTTGGCTATGTCTGATCGTATTTTGGTGATGCAAGCTGGGCACATTGAACAGGATGGCACACCGCGTGAAATTTATGAGGAGCCTAAAAACCTGTTTGTGGCACAATTTATCGGCGAAATTAATATTTTTGATACTACCGTTCTGCATCGTATTGATGATAAAAAGATCCGTGCGCGGGTCGAAGGGCATGAATGCGATATCTACACGGAGCTGAATGTTACCCCAGGGCAATCGGTCAAAGTCCTGTTAAGACCGGAAGATTTACGGGTTGAAGAAATTCATGATAGCGAACATGTGCCAGGATTAATTGGATATGTGCGTGAACGTAACTATAAAGGCATGACGCTAGACTCTGTGGTTGAAATGGAGAATGGCAAAATGGTTATGGTCAGTGAATTTTTCAATGAAGATGATCCCGACGTTGATCATTCGTTGAATCAAAAAATTGCCGTGACTTGGGTAGACAGCTGGGAGGTGGTGTTGGCTGATGTTCAATAAACGTAAGCTATTACAGAATATAGTGATTATTGGTGTGGTCACTTGGTTATTGCTGTTTGTTTTTATGCCGAATCTCATGATTATCGGTACCAGCTTTTTGACCCGTGATGACGCCAATTTAGTGCAAATGATTTTCACTTGGGACAACTATACGCGATTGTTTGATCCTCTATATGGCAAGGTGATGTTGCATTCCTTGAATATGGCGGTAATTGCTACGCTGTGTTGTTTGCTGATTGGCTATCCTTTTGCATTTATTTTGGCGCGTTTACCGAAAAAACTGCAACCCTTGATGCTGTTTTTGTTGATAGTCCCGTTCTGGACTAATTCACTGATCCGTATTTATGGCCTTAAAGTCTTCCTCAGTACCAAAGGCTATATGAATGAATTTCTGTTATGGATTGGACTGATCGACAAACCATTTCGCTTGATGTATACCTCGGAAGCCGTGGTGTTGGGCTTGGTGTATATTTTATTACCTTTCATGGTAATGCCGCTATATTCTAGCCTCGAAAAGTTAGATAAACCTTGCCTTGAAGCCGCAAGGGATTTAGGGGCTAATAAATTCCAAACCTTTATTCGTATCATTATTCCACTCACTATGCCGGGTATTATTGCCGGGTGTTTATTGGTGTTGCTGCCTGCGATGGGGCTGTTTTATGTCTCTGATTTAATGGGCGGATCAAAAAATCTGTTGATTGGTAATGTGATAAAAAGCCAGTTCCTAAATATTCGCGATTGGCCATTTGGTGCAGCGACTAGCATAGTACTGACACTGGCGATGGGGCTATTACTGTTCGTGTATTATCGCGCCAGTAAATTGCTGCACAAGAAAGGAGACATGGGATGATAGGGCGTATTTTGCGTAGTGGTTTTATGACCATCGTCTATGCTTATTTGTATATTCCCATCATTCTGCTGGTGGTTAATTCATTCAATAAATCTCGCTTTGGTATTAATTGGCAAGGGTTCTCAACCCAGTGGTATGGCTTATTGATGAATAACGATAGCCTGCTGCAAGCTGCGGGGCATTCATTAACCATGGCGGTACTTTCCGCAACCTTCGCGACCGTTATCGGTTCGTTGACCGCAGTGGCTTTATATCGGTATCGTTTCAAAGGTAAGCCGTTTGTCAGCGGGATGTTATTTGTGGTGATGATGTCACCAGACATAGTTATGGCGATTTCGTTATTAGTACTGTTTATGTTATTGGGAATATCTTTGGGTTTTTGGTCATTATTATTTTCCCATATTACTTTTTGCCTGCCATTTGTGGTAGTTACCGTTTATTCTCGCTTAAAAGATTTTGACGTGAAGATGTTAGAAGCGGCAAGAGATTTAGGGGCGGGGGAATGGACTATTTTGCGCAAAATAATTTTACCTTTAGCCTTACCCGCAGTGATTGCCGGCTGGTTATTAAGTTTTACATTGTCGATGGACGATGTGGTGGTTTCGTCATTTGTGACCGGACCAAGCTATGAAATTCTACCGTTAAAAATTTACTCGATGGTAAAAGTTGGGGTCTCGCCAGAGGTCAATGCATTAGCCACCATCTTGCTGTTATTGTCATTAGTATTAGTAATATTAAGCCAGTGGGTATTACGTGATCGGCTGAAAAGTCATTAATCGATAGGGCGTCTTGTTATCGTTTATCACATGGATTGATACCTATGAGGTATCAAAGGATATCAAGTCGCTATGGTGTGACTCTGTAGGCTAGAGCATGACGAGTCTATTAACCGTTGAAGGAAACGTTATATGAAAAAGTGGTCCTATCTTCTCGCTGCCGGCATCATGGCCGTCGGTATTGGTTCAGCGACTGCCGCTGATGATAACGCCAAGAATGTGCTGTATTTTTATAACTGGACTGAATACGTTCCGCCAGGTTTGCTTGAACAGTTTACTAAAGAGACTGGGATTAAAGTGATTTACTCCACTTATGAATCCAATGAAAGCATGTACACCAAGCTGAAAACCTATAAAGAGGGAGCCTACGATTTAGTGGTACCATCCACTTATTTTATTGCCAAAATGAGCAAAGAAGGGATGCTGCAAAAAATAGATAAAAGCAAACTCAGCAATTTTGATAATCTAGACCCGAGCTTGCTGCACAAAGATTTTGATCCACAAAATGATTATTCAGTTCCCTATATTTGGGGCGCGACGGCAATCGGTATAAATAACAGTGAAATAGATCCTGCCAGTATCACTTCATGGGCAGATTTATGGAAACCACAATATAAAGATAGCCTACTATTGACCGATGATGCGCGTGAAGTTTTTCAGATGGCGTTATTAAAACTGGGTTATTCAGGCAATACTAAAGATCCAAAACAGATCGAAGAAGCGTATCATGAATTACAAAAATTAATGCCAAACGTATTAGCTTTTAATTCCGATAACCCGGCCAATCCTTTTATGGAAGGTGAGATTGATGTGGGAATGTTGTGGAATGGTTCGGCATTTGTAGCTCGTGAGGCGGGCGCCAGTATCGAAACTATTTGGCCAAAAGAAGGCGGTATTTTCTGGATGGACAGTTTAGCTATTCCGGCGAATGCTAAAAATACCGAAGGTGCGCATAAATTGATTAACTTTTTACTGCGCCCTGAAATTGCAGCCCAAGTAGCTGAGTCTATCGGTTATCCGACCCCAAATAAAAAAGCCAAAGCGATGCTGCCGCAAGAATTACAGCAAGATCAATCGTTATATCCTGATCAATCAATTATAGAGCAGGGAGAGTGGCAGGATGATGTTGGCGATGCAAATATTTTATATGAAAATTATTTTCAGCAATTAAAAGCTTCGCGATAATTGAATTAAATATTAATTAATCTAAAAATAAAAATAGCGATATCTGATGGAGGTATCGCTATTTTAAATATATTAATCCCTATCGATTAATCGATATTAATAAATATTAAGTTTATTATATGTAGAATTAATTTTATATATTATATCGTATATTATTAATTTTAATTATAGCGTAGAGAACGCATTCATAATAATTCCGCCAGTAATAATAAGTGCCATAGCAAATACAGCAGGAATATCGGGTTTTTGTTTATATAAAATCATCGATAAAATAGTGACGCCGACAATACCAAAACCACACCATAAAGAATAAGCCACGCCGACCGGAATATAATCCATTGCGCGAGTTAGGGCGAAATAACATAAGCAATAAGCAATAACCACCAGAATAGATGGTGCGAGTTTACTGAAACTATTGGTTTTTTTAATCATTGAGGTACCCGTAATTTCGGAACCAATAGAGAGTGCAAGCCATAAAAAACCGGTAAACATAAAATATTCCTTTTAATTAATGAATTGCTTTTTTATTTAACGCGGGGGTGACAGTAACATCATCGCTGACAGCGACAGGCTCTTCTTCTTCAGCACCCATTTTAGAAAATAGATTCATGATAACAATGCCACTGGCAATGATCGCCATACCGACGATAGCCGCGGTATCAGGGTGCTGACCATAGAATGCCATACCCAAGGTGGATACCACCAGAATACCGGTACCGGACCAAGTCGCATAGGCCAACCCGACAGGAATATTTTTTACTGCTTTTGATAATGAAAAATAACAGACTATATATAATAGAATAATTAATCCTAATAAAAATGTTTTGGTCATTCCTTCACTATTATCAAACATTTTTAATGTTGATGTTGCTGATGTTTCAGAAACAATAACTAATAGCATCCACAGCCAAGCTTTCTTTTTGGGTGACATTACATTTACTCCTGATTATTGAATTTTTAGTTATATTTAACGTGGCATATATTATTTAATTTATGCCACCGTATTTATGCCAAGTATTAAGATTTGCTTTTTAAATTCTTTAAATAATCTATCGCCGAGTCAGTGAGTTTTGAACGTGTTGAGTTATATTCTCCAGGATTATTCATGACATCGTTTAATGTGATATAACGTTGTTCTGTTATTGGCGCTATTTCTGATTTTTGGTCAGGGTAGCCTGATTTATCAAAATAAGGTTTCTCAGAATAAGTCTGATGAGATGTTAATTTGTGTTCTGCATCAGGTAACGAACAAAAATCAATACCTGAGCAGATTAATTGCTCTATATTTTTCTGGATAAGTTGGTTATGGGCCGTATTTTTATTCATACCTAAGAGTGTATTTAATTCACTCGTAGGCGAGCAGTTATAGGCTAATGCGATGATGTTTATATTTTGCATTAAGGCGGTATGAATAATTTGTGTTTCTTGCCGATTAAATAGCCCATTAGCTAAATCCCCCAGTGTGGAAAAATCCATAAAAGGAATAAATAAATGTTGGTACTGAGCAAGGTTGGCGGCCAGGGTAGCTTGTTCAGGATTTATGACCTCGCCTAACTGATCCCATTGCTCTAGGCTATGGATATGGCGGGCATTCTCGGCGATATACAGCGAAAAATGACAGCGATTGCATTGCTTCAGGCGTTGATAAATCTCATGTTGGTAACCGCTGGCGGCAGTCAGTACCAACAATACTTTGGGCTGAAAGCGCTGCATAATTTGATTAACCAGTTGTTCAAACAGTTGATTATCCACATCGCACCTCACCTGATTAACTAACAATAAAAACACTGTCGTTGTTGCTTAAACCGGCCGCATTTGCCTCATCGGTATCAATATGAAACTCTAAGGTAAAGTGTGGGCTGACACGGATAACGACTTGATCAAATACGAGACTGCGTAGCCCCTCATTTTTTACCTGCACGATTTGACCGTCAGTGACATTAAGTGAACGTGCATCCAGTGTGCTCATATGAATATGACGCTGCGCACAAATAACTTGCGAGGTGAGATGAGTATGCCCCGCAGGACCGACTAATAATGCATCGCCAGATCCCGCAAGATCGCCAGAGCCTCGTATCGGCGCTTTAACTCCGAGCGCGTAGCAATCTGCTTTTGAAATTTCTAATTGGCTTGTTGAACGCTCGGGCCCCAGCACTCGAACTTTGCTCAGAGAACCTTTAGAGCCCACGACTAAAACACACTCTTTTGCAGCATATTGTCCCGGTTGTTTTAGCTCTTTCAGCGGGGTTAATTGATAGCCTTGACCAAACAGAACATCAATATCTTGGCGTGAAAGATGCACATGTCGATTAGAGATCCCGACCGGAATGGCGATTTTCCCTTGCGCAATATTAACGTTATGTTGTAAAGGTAAACGCGCGTTAATTTTGCTCATTAGCAATTGATTAATCATTGTTTTTTACCTTTACGAACTTCAGCTTTGCCTCGCTGATCGGGTTTAATTAGTTCAGGCTCTATTGGCTTCACTTCAGCTATTTCTGCCGATTCAAATAATTCAGCGGGTGCTGGAGGCGTGGGATTTTTTTCAGTACTGAGCGTCGATTGAGACGCAGGCTGAGCAAAAAATTGATGCTGATTGGTCAGGTTAAGATGCTGGATCACGTGGCTTTCAGGGCGAGCGATAACTAAGCTACCGACCACTAATTCCGCCGGGCTAACCACGGCAATTCCGCTATCGATGGCGGTGCGTACTGCGCTGATTTCTCCTTGAAAACAGATGGAAACTAGCCCGGAACCTATTTTACGATAGCCTATAATTTCTACGCTGGCTGCTTTACACGCGGCATCTGCGGCATGGATGGCGGCGGTGAGTCCACGGGTTTCAATGACGCCCAAGCTATTCATTATTCACTCCTATTTAGTGACGGATTAGACGGATATCGAAATCATAATTTTTGAAGAAATGTTCTAGTTGTTCTAATTCTTCATCGCTGTAGCTCAAGTCTTGTTTAATCGGATAAATCATATCGAGCTTTTCATATTTGGTGCGACCAAGCTGATGATAAGGAAGCACTTCGATACGTTTAATATTGCCTTTTTTCGCCAGCTTAATGACATGCTCGAATGCCCCAGTGATGGCGTCATATGAGTCGTTATAACCGCGGATCAATGGCATACGGACGACAATATTCGCACCGGCATTGACCAAATAGTCGAGATTTTTTAGAACGTTTTCATTGCCGATACCAAACAACTGTTTATGCTGTTGGCTATCGATGTGTTTGATGTCATATAAAAACAGATCGGTGACGGCGGCGAGTTTTTTATAATTTTCTGGATTTGTCGTCCCTTGGGTTTCAACCGCGGTATTGATCATCATGCTTTTACAGGCTTTAAATAATTCAACAGCGAAATCAGTCTGTAAGCTCATTTCTCCGCCACCGATAGTGACGCCACCCCCTGAAGAAATATAGAAATCATAATCTTGCATAATGACGTCCATCAGTTGGCTGACGGTCATATCTTTGCCCATGATGTCGAGTGCGCCAGAGATACACACCTCTTCGCATTTACGGCAGCCAATACAATCTACAGCGCGATCGATTTGGTGAATTTTTTCACCTTGGCCGTTAAGAGTAGTGTAGTGAACACCGGCGGGGCAGACATCGACACATTTGCCACAATTGACACATTTGTCGTGCGAAAACATCACTTGGAAATCGCTGCTCAGGCCTTCAGGATTAGCACACCATGGGCAACGAATATTGCAGCCTTTTAAAAAAATCAGGGTGCGTATTCCATCTCCATCATAAATAGAATATTTCTGGATATTGAATATTCGGCCTTGGGTTTCCTGCGCTGCTTCCATTTTAGCTCTCCTTAATCGATATCAGGCATCCTTGCCTGTACAACCTCGCGATAATAATGGCGAGAATAGGGGCGAATAGCTTGCCCCTTGTGGATGGTTAGAATTTTTCAATCACGGTACGGCTGATGATTTCATCCTGAACTTCTTTGCATAATTCAACAAAGTAGGCGCTATAACCGGCAACTCGAACAATCAAGTCGCGGTATTTTTCTGGCTCTGCTTGAGCTTTTTTCAGCACTTCGTTATCGACATAGCTGAACTGCATTTGACCATTACCTAAGATTGATGCGGTTCTTAGCAGGGTAATTAATCCGTTGCGGCCTTCAGGCGTATCGAGTAACCCTTTGAGGAATTTGAAGTTATGCACCATGCCGATATTCATGGTTTCAACGTTCATTTTACTGACCGATTTAATCACCGCAGTTGGACCTTGTTTATCCGCACCTTGGGTTGGGCTGATACCATCAGACAGCGGCATCCAAGCCAGACGACCGTTCGGTGTTGCTGCGGTTAATTCACCAATCGGGGTATTATTGGAGATAGACAAAGTTCCGTGGCTCAAGGTGGAATAGAGCATTTTGTATTTACGGCATTCTTTTTCTGTCCACTCGGTAATATCCAGAGCAAAATCATCGGCATAGTTATCATCGTTACCGAATTTCGGGGTGTTCAGGCAGTCTCTGCGTAGCTCTTCATAGCCTTCGAAGTTGGCTAATAGACCGTCGCGAATTTGCTCTAAAGTGTATTTTTTATCTTCGTAAACCAGCTTACGAATCGCCGCCATGGAATCGACATAGGTAGCCAAACCAGAGAAAATGAGCCCAGGGCCATGGTTAATCATTGCCCCGCCGGCAGCGACATCTTTACCTTGTTCCATACAGCCTTCAACCATCAGAGACATCAATGGCTTAGGCGCGACATCACGATGAACACGCTGGCTGATCACCGTTCCGATAGCCGAAAGACGAATAATATGAGCAATCTGTTGTTTGACCGCATTATCAAAGTCAGCAAAGGTTTTCAGAGAAGTTAAATCCCCGGTATCCAGCCCTTGATAGCTATCAAATAACACCATGCGACCTCGATTTAATACAAATTCAATAGCGATAGGCCATTGGGTATAACCAGTTGATGTCCATTGATAAATACGGCCTGATTTTTGCGGTTCAACACATCCCATCAAGCAATAGTCACGCGCATCTTCAAAATCAAAGCCTTTACGCAGCATCATTTTGATATGTGAATCATCAAAGTGACAGGCAGGAAAACCCATACCGGCTTTCACCACATCGACAATTTTTTCCATATATTTTTGTGGTGATTGGTTATGAATACGGCACGCCAAAGAAGGCTGATATACTTTGATAAAACGTACAGCGTCCATAATGAGGTAGGTCAAATCGTTACAAGCATCGCCGCCTGTCCGTTTTTGTCCACCGATAGTCAGGTTGATAAAAGGTTGATAACCTGCAAAATATTTTGCACCTAACTCACTGGACATCCACATTAATTCCGCACATTTCAGAATGAATGCTTGCATCATTTCTTGCGCTTGCTGTTCCGTGATGCGGCCTGAATCAATATCGGCGCGATACATCGGGTAGCAATATTGGTCGAGGCGACCAAGTGACAGCCCTGTTTGGTTTTCTTCAACTTCAAATAGAGATTCTACTGTCCAGACGCTTTGCAAAGCTTCTTGCAGTGTTTTTGGTGGATTAGCCGGCACATTTTGGTTAACTTCGGCAATAGTTAATAATTCTGCGCGGCGAACTGGATCATTTTCTTTTGCGGCTAATTCACGGGCATGCGCTGCGATGCGGTGGGCATAAGCCACTACGCCTTCACAGGTTTCAATCGCCGCTTTGTAGAAGTAAATACGGTCGATATCCTCAGGGTTTTCCATGCTGAGTTCAGATAATTTTTGATGGGCCTCGGCTTTAATGCCATTCATCCCTTTGGTGAATAACAACACGTCATAGCCCGGACACGTATCGCCGCCACCATTGATTTGGTGATAAGACAAGTCGCTGACAAAGGTTTCGCCGCTGAACGCCCATACGCCGGCTTCACGGTATTGCGCTTCACAGATTTCGTCCAGAGAACGACCTTCCCAGAACGGGACGATCTCTTCGCGGATCACTTTTTTATCTTCTTCTGAAATGATAAAAGGATCTTGTGGGCGGGTGCTCATGGTGTCTAATTCGTCTCGCACCCAGCGCCAGGCGATATCTGGCGAGAATGCGCCGGCACGTGCTTTACCACATGGATGACCGACAATTAGCTCTTCATCTTGAATTAAAATAGGTGCCGTTTCGCAGGCTTTACGGAAGGCTTTTGCGCGCAGCAAAATAGCCGGTAATCCTGGATTATCACGTACGACTTCGGTGAAGGTTATGGCGCGATAAATAGAAACACTTGGGCGCGCTTCTAAATAATTGTTACGCAGGCGCTGCATTCTTGGTGTTAGCCCTTCCATGACGTTGAAAGGTTGGCTATCGGGGGTCTGTGCGGGGGCAATATAAGGTGCGTTGGCGGCTGAATATTGAGGCTGAGCAGAAGCGTGTCCATTGTACAAGCGTACTTGCGGTAAGCCGGGGATCATCGCCAAATTTTGTTGGGCAGATAACAGCATTTCAGACAATGGATTGATGCAAACACGTGGATCATGCAAGTGTGCGCCATGGAGCATGGCATCAAACATCGGATAGCCGTCGATCAGTTTAGTGGTACGCACTTCAGAAAGCTCTGCCAGTTTTAACCACAGATTTTCAATCCATTCATACGCTTGGGTGGGTGTTAAGTGGCCTGCATCGATATCACGTTGATAATAAGGATAAAGTGCCTTATCAAAGCCGACAGGATTGACCGCATAGCTGCCATTTTCGAGGTGCAGAATCAATTGGAACAGGTAAAAGGCTTGGCAGGCTTGTTTGAAGTTTTCTGCTGGGCCTGTGGCGATTTTAGCTAATACCACCGCGCTATCGTGTAATTCTGCTTTGCGGTATGGATTGCTTTCTGCGTTAGCTTGGTTTTCAGCTTGGCGTGCTAAAGATTGAGCAAAATAGCTGGCGGCATCGCAGGCATAAATTGCCGCGCGACCCAAATTAGCTTCGTCCATACTGCTACGATTCACTGCACTGCCAATATTGCGGACACGGTTTTCTAATTGATATTTAATCGCACCGTAGCCTTGGCTGATCACCGCCATATAGTCTGGCGACGGTGTGGCATTATCGCCCGCCAGGAAGTTAAAGATAGAAGGGCTTTTTAGCTCATCTTCAGTATGAAAAATAGCGGCACGAGGGGTGGATGACTGACTGCCGATAATCAATTCGTCTTGGGCAATAAAAGGCGGTAAATTTTTGATTAATTCATAAAAACGTTGTGCAGGTTTGATAGCCTGTGGAACACCGGCAATCTCGCCATTGAAGGCACTGAGAATGTTCGCACGTTCGGTACTGATTGAACTGTTACGTGATACTAAACGTTCTGCCAGCATTTTCACGCGTGGCGTTAAAGAGTATTTGGCCATATTGGCTCTCCTGATATTCTTCTTTGACTGCCCCAAGGCAGTAGCCCGTTATTTTTAAGTTGTAGGTGCTATTAACCGCCGTGGGCATTAAGCGTGAGATACCCCGGAAAATGCCTGTCGATAAAGCGTTTCCAAGTCATGTGCTCTGACATGGCGTGGATTGGTGGGAGTACAGCTATCCCGTAACGCTTGATTGACCATTTCAGTCAGTCGTAAGTTAAAGTCGGTTTCGCTCACACCGCTATCCGCAATACTGGCCGGCATAGCCATTTCCTCTTTGAGCACATCGATGGCGACTATCAGGCTGTGCACGCCTTCGCGTGTTGTGTTGCAAGGTAAATCAAGTGATTTAGCTAATGCGGCATAGCGTTTAGCAATCGCGTTATCGCAGTTGCCGTGAAAATCAGCATTAAAAGCAATTACGTGGGTCATAAGTAGGGTATTGGCACGACCATGTGGGACTCTAAATACACCACCTAATGCGTGGGCTAAACTGTGAGTTATCCCTAGGGAGGCATTGGTAAATGCCATGCCCGCGATACATGAGGCGTTATGCATTTTTTCTCGAGCCAACAGATTGTCACCTTTGCGCCAGCAATCGTAGAGATGGCTGAAAACTAATTTGACCGCTTTCTCGGCTAATCCATCGGTAAAATCGGTGGCTTGACGTGAAACATAGGCTTCTAGTGCATGGCATAGCACATCCATTCCCGTATCTGCGGTGATACTTGGGGGGACCGATTTGACTAATGCCGGGTCAAGAATAGCGATATCGGGTAGCATAAATTCATCAACCAGCACCCATTTTTCAGATTTAGCTTTAATCACAGAAAAAGAGGTGACTTCAGATCCGGTTCCGCTGGTCGTCGGGATGGCAACAAAGCACGGTTTTTGACGCGATGGGTCCTTACGGGTATGCCAAAGGGAGAACATGACGGCTTTAGCGGCATCAATGACTGAACCTCCCCCAAGGGCCACTACCGCATCTGGATAATGGCTATCCATTACTTTCATGCCATTGACGATGGCTGAAATATCAGGATCTGATGCGACATCAGCATAAACTTGATATTCGATACCCTTTTTTTCTAGCAAATTAAGTACTTGCTCGGCGAAGCCAAACTTCACCATCGCTTGATCCGTGACGACAAATACGCGGCGGGCATTGAGTGTATTTAGGCTCTGCAATGCATCAGTGCCGAAATAAACTTTGGGTTTTATCAGAAATTCACTCATGGGTTTTTGATCCCTTAACATCCCGGTAAACTTTCTCAACAATGGCGACAATAGACATGGCCTTGTAACTCTCTTTATTGAGCGCCAAGTATTTTTCAGCCAGTACGATGTCATCTTGTCCGGCACCAACGCAGTCAACAGCCACATAGGTACGGTCTTTTAATGGAGTAAGATCGTCCCCCAGCGCGTTGAGGATCAGCAAGTTACTGCCTTTCAGTGCATCGCATTTTTGTGTTGCTATTACATGGCCGACCACTTTTGCCAAGATCATGGTTATGTCGCCTATGGTTTAAGAAATTGATAAACACGCTACGCAGTAAAAATTACTGAGTAAGACGCCCAAGAACTTCTTTAATGATGCGTTCGACATTCTCTTCTGTAATCTGACGTTGAGAAGCTGCTGGAGCCGTGGTGCTGGTGGCCGATGCTGCAAAACGGTTATCACCCTGCGCGTACAGATCCGCAGCTGTATTTTCAGCATGAACTGGCGTGAGTGCATAATTATTGAAGCGAGTATCATCAAAGATGCTGGTTTGTGGCTGGTGAGTTTGATGTGCCTGACAAACCGGTACTTGTGCGGCTTGGCTAGGGTGTCTTAGCTCATCAATTGAACGTACGCCATAGCCGATTTTACGAATATTAAGTAAATTCATCGGGCCGACATTATCAGAACTTGAACCGCCACCCACAGCGCCACAACCTAAGGTTAGGGCAGGAGAAATATTAGTGGTTGCACCAATACCACCTAAGGCCGCAGGGGTATTAACTAACATACGGTTAACTGGTTTTTCTAGGGAAAACTCTCGGATAACATCTTGATTTTGTGTGTGAATAACTAATGTGTGACCAAGGCCTTCATTGGTCAGTAGTTCAACCACTCGCGCACAAGCCGCTTGCCAATCTTCTTCGATATACATCCCTAAAATAGGACACAGTTTTTCGCGCGAATAAGGGTTTTTATGCGATACCGTAGTTTGGATAGCGATTAATACGCGTGTGGTCGCCGGTACTGAAAATCCTGCAATTTGGCTAAGATGAACAGCGGTTTTACCGACCACTTCAGGATTAATCGTGCCGTTAGGGCGCAGCAGTAGTGCGGCGATTTTGGCGGCTTCTTCTTCATTCATGAAGTAAGCCCCTTGCGCCAGTAATTCGCGCTGGACTTCATCTTGAATGCAACGTTCGACAATGATTGATTGCTCTGAGGCGCAAATTACACCGTTATCAAACGTTTTACTGGTAATAATGTCATTTACCGCTTGAGGGATATTGGCGCTGCGTTCAATAAATGCCGGACCATTGCCGGGGCCACCACTGATAGTCGGAGTTCCTGAAGCATAGGCGGCACGTACCATACCTTCGCCGCCGGTAGCTAGGATCAGCGAAACATCTTTGCTGTGCATCAATTCTTTAGTGGCGTCTAAGGTTAATAGTGTGACAGCATCAACGATCCCTGCTGGCGCACCGGCTTCTTCGGCGGCGCGTTTAACGATTTCTAGCGCACGTTGACTGCATTTTCTAGCATTGGGATGCGGTGAAAAAATAATCGCATTCCCGGCTTTCAACGCAATCAGTGTTTTATAAATAATGGTGGAGGTCGGATTCGTCGAAGGAACCAGTGCAGTAATTACGCCGAGTGGGACACCAACATCCATCACTTTGTTGATTTGGTCATCGCGGATAATACCGACAGTTTTAATATCTTTGATATGCTCATAAACACGCACTGAGGCAAAAATATTTTTGAGCACTTTATCTTGCCAGTTACCGAATCCCGTTTCTTGATTCGCTAATTTGGCTAATTCTTCTGCGTGCTTCGCTGACTCCATGGCAATGTGTTTAACCACACTGTCGATTTTCTGTTGTGAGAATTTGGCAAAGATAGCTTGTGCGGCTTTGGCATTACGTACCAAATCACGGGCAAGCTGTCTGGATTGCAAATCCTTATCTAATACAACCATGGTCTTCCTCCGGGCGGGAGTTAAAAGTTTTTAGCTGAATAACTTATTGTTTTTATTTATTTAACCTAAGTATTTAAGCCAAATATTTAGGCTTTGTGCTGCGCAGCGATTTTCTCAATATCATTATGAGGTCTGGCAATAACGCGCGAACTCACCACGGTGCCAATGCGCTGTGCAGCTTGAACGCCAGACTCTACGGCAGCATTGACTGCACCTACGTCGCCTTTGACCATGGCAGTAACCAAACCCGAGCCGACGTTTTCATAACCAATCAATTCAACATTGGCAGCTTTGCACATGGCATCAGCGGCTTCGATACAGGCAACGAGACCTTTAGTTTCGACTAGACCGAGTGCTTCTTTCATAGGTAATTCCTTATTAGTCAATGACTTTGTACTGAGCAATGATTTTTTGAATATCATTGTGAGGGCGAGGGATCACCAATGAAGTCACCACAGTACCGACGCGTTGAGCTGATTCGATACCTGAATCAACCGCCGCTTTGACTGCGCCAACATCACCTTTCACCATAGCGGTGACTAAACCAGAACCCACATTTTCATAACCAATCAGTTCAACATTGGCGGCTTTACACATGGCATCAGCGGCTTCAATACAAGCCACTAAACCTTGAGTTTCAATCAATCCTAATGCATCACCCATCGTTGATTTCTCCAAAGCGATTACGCTTTATGTTTAATAACAATTTTGTTGATATCGTTATGAGGACGAGCAATCACCAGAGAAGTGACAACTTCACCAACGCGCTGAGCAGATTCAACACCGGAATCCACCGCTGCTTTTACTGCGCCAACATCGCCTTTCACCATAGCGGTGACTAAACCAGAGCCGACATTTTCATAGCCGATAAGCTCGACATTGGCGGCTTTACACATGGCATCGGCAGCTTCAATACAGGCCACCAGACCTTTGGTTTCTATCAGACCTAATGCATCACCCATTTTTATTTCCTCCGAGGAGTCGGTTTTCACAGTTGTTTTTATAGCTGTCTCTCTTTCTTTTTCTGCCTAATCACGGTTGGGTTGATTCATTTACGTGATGGCAGATTTACGTTCCATAGCCACTATAGTCCGGCAAAAATAAAACAAAATATAAATTCGTAAGAATCAATTATTTAGATAAAAAATCTTTAAAATAAATCTTAATTTGATATTTTTTATTTATTTGATCTTATTTTTTGGTTTTTTTTATACGTTGATATTTTATTGGATTAGCTGTTTTTATCGTTAAAATTAACGCCAGCAAATGTGTTAACAAGCTGCTAAAAATATGCAAACAGATAGGTTCAGGGCAGAGGACAGAGTGTGCGATGGCTCACTGTTTTTGGCCTTTTTTAGCCGGAAATAAATGGCTTAAAAAATAAGAAAATCATCAATAATAAATTTTGAGAGATAGATCACTTGTTGGTCTTGAAAAGAATCAGCGTAATAATCGGGACTCACTGATTGATGATGAATAATGGCTTATAAATAATGAGAGTTGAACGGTGGATCAGCTGCCTATAACCGTGAGGGCATATAATTGGTAGCATCTTTGTGATGAAGCTATATTGATAAGGTAAGGTTGAAAGGCTGATATTGAGAAGGAATATTATTAGGCTGGCAGATAGCTAGCTCAAACAGCAATGAGTTTATTAACCATAATTAGAACTAGCTCTAGAGCGATTAATTAAATTTGCTGCCCGGTTTTAAAGTACAAATAAACAGCGGTGAGTTTAAGGAGCTTAATAGCAATGTTTTATCATTTAATAGCTGAGCATTAAGAAACAGCCCATCGTGGCTATCTGACATTTCTCGCATAAAATAATCAAAAATAACATTGGGCGATTCATCAATAGAGGACGCGCTAGATTCCCATTGGCTAATATGATATTGGCGAATAGTCGGTGAAACACGGCGTGAGGTATAATTCAATTTTACATAGCGCTGAAGATATAACCAACCAGCAGCTGAATCTGTATAGCCTTCGACCACAATTGATCCTTGACCATTTTTGGCAAAACTAAAATGAATATTGCCATTTACATTCTCATTGTCCATATTTTCAAACCGCATAATCGCTTTAGTCGAGCAGTTCATAATACCGCCATCATTACGCTCTAATAATGCCATCACACAGGGGATTGTCACGATGATAAAAATAATTATGGATAGAACACAGAGTGTTTTGCCTGTTATTTTCATTGATATTTCCAAGAGTAATAAAAATAGTTATCACAATAACTAAAGGGATTATCCTCATGCTTGGCACAGTGAGCCAAGAAAACCCGGCCTAACCCGTTAGTTTGTAATTTGTCACCATAGAAAAAGATAAAGCGCTCATCGGTTCCACATTTAATCGCCAAATTATCTTTGACGGCATTAAAATTATTGGTGTAGTTTTCTTTAACTACGGAGTTAATCATTTCCTCGGTAGATGACAATTCACAATTTTTTTCTATTAATGATAACAGAGGGATAGGTTTTATTTCTGGTTGAGAAAATACGACCAGTAGGGTTAATAAAGCGGTACAGGCCAGAAAGACAGCACTGGCTAGATACCAGCAAATATCAGGTTTTACCGATGATTTTAGGGTATTGGATATGTCAGAAATATGCTCAATATCTGAAGGAATATCGGCGCTATTCTCGGCTACTTGTACCAAATCTTGATGCAGTATTGGCTGGTTACTTTCTGGGTATTCTGTTGATTCATTCGTGTTTGAGAGTAAAGTAGTCTCATTGATCAGCTCAAATTTAACGTCTGGGTTTAATTCTAATTTACCTTTAGGAATAGTAACAATAATATTATCAATACCGTAATGACGAAATGTTTTACGTAATAAACTCAAATATTGATTAAGGTTACTGTTTGATGAAACTAATCCATTATCATCCCAAACTTTCTTAAGTACCTCATCTCGAGTAATAATCCCTGGATGTTGGATAAAAAAATACAGTAATGAATTTGCTGTGATGGTTAATCGTATTTCGGGCTGGCCATCGTTTAATGTTAGCGAGCCATCAGCGGGATCATAATCAATCAAGGCATTTATTTTATATTTCATGATTGCCTCGTTAAACTAAGTAGGTTACAAATTAATGAATAATTATTTTTAATGAACAATTGTTTGCTAAATTATAATAAACATGGGTAAAAATTTATTATGTTGTATATATCTCTATTAATACAAATTTATAGCTAATTATTTTAAGTAAGACTGTATTAACTAAGACAATATTTAGTGAAACTGAATTAATCAAGAATAATACGATTTACTCTCTGCTCCTTGATATATAGCATAAGGGATGCAAATACAGGGGTGGCATAGAGGGTGTTTTTGCTTTTTGATAGGCTCATCATACCTATCAGAGGGTGAGTGACTTATTGATCAAAATCAACAGAAGTTATTCAATAAATAAGGCAATGTGCAATTTGTCTGGTAGCTCACATTATGAGTAAATACAGGTCTACATCATTTTTATAAAAATAAAATATATTTCGTAAAAAGAATTAATCTATATAAATAGTAATTAATGTAAATATTCACTAATAAAAATAATATTTACTAAGTAAATAATTATTTTTATTTAAATGTTTAATAAAAGATAAAAATAATATATTAGTTAATTACGGTTATTTAAACAAAATTTTTAATTGGTTAATCTAGGTATTCCTGGCTCGAGACTAATATAGCCGTGATAGCAGGCAGTTTTACATTGGCCACAACCATCACAATTTGTTTCATCTATTATAGGTTGATTGAGAGGATCAAATGTTAAAGCTTCAGATGGACAGCTATAGCTACACATGCGGCAGCTAGCATCACGTCGACCAAAGCAACTACTTGATATTATAGGGTTAAAACTAGTATCTGCGACAATATCAAAATTTAAGGCGCCAGTAGCACAAGCTTCTGTACATTTTAGACAACTGCCCGTATCACAGGCACTAAAATCAATATTCAGTACCGGGCGATTATTTTGTAGGGAAATAATGCCATAAGGACAGGCGGTAACACAGTCGCCACACCCGCTACATAAATGCATAAATAGCGCTTCAGCGACAGCTTGGGGAGGGCGACCATCACTACGTTTTATCACACTCTCATCGATTTGTTGTTGGATTTTTTTGCCCGCACCAAATAATCCACGCAGTAAACCCCGACGGCTGACACTACGATGAGACAGTAAAGCTCGATAATAATTGGCGTCGCGTGAGTCTGACATAGCGGTTATTTATCCTATTTAATAGCGTGAAGCTAGTATAAATAATAATGGGCTCGCATGGGCTGAGATTGATCAAAGACCAGTGATTTTTGGCCATAGATTATGTGTTTTTTATCATAATATTTAACTCTCCCACTAGATTTATTGTCACAAGAGTAACGATAATGCCCTTTGAATAGCGAAAGAGGTATAATTTTGATAGTTGACTGAAAATTGGATCAGTTTATTAGGGATTATTTATGATATCGACACATGATTATGCGAACGATCTAATTCTATTTTCGTTAATTGTTGATTGTGGATCTTTTAGTAAAGCAGCGGAAAGTGCGGGTATTAGTAGTTCCGTACTAAGTAAGCGAATTAGTAGATTAGAGAAAGATTTGGGCGCGCGTTTACTGTATCGCACCACGCGCAGTTTATCAGTCACCGAAAATGGACGTTTATTATATCGCCATGCCAAGTTAATTAGCGAACAAACGCAACAAGCATTGCAAACGGTTAGTGAAACCAGTGACGAGCTAACCGGGCTTATTCATATGTCGGTTCCAACTATTTCAGGGGAGCTTATTTTAAGTGAAAGCGTGGCAGAGTTTTGCCAAAAATACCCTAAAGTAAAAGTCGAGATGCGGTTAGAAAATAGATTTGTTGATCTGGTTAATGAAGGTATTGATTTAGCCATTAGAACCGGATTAATGCATGACTCCAGTTTAATTGCTCGGCATATTATTGATTCGCATTGGGTTATTATTAGCTCGCCAGTCTATTTAGCCACTCACTCAGAACCTAAAGTTCCCGACGATTTATTGCAACATAATTGTTTAACTTATACCTATCAGCAAGGCGGAACGGATAATTGGTTAATTAAACATCCTGACAGTGATGATGTGTATGAATTGCAAGTTAATGGCAGTTTAGCGGTGAATAATGCTCGCGGTATACGCAAAGCTATTTTGAGTGGACATGGTATCGCAATGGTACCGCGTTGTATGGTGCACGAAGATTTAGAAGACGGCAGTTTAGTCGAAATACTTAAAGGATATGGGGGGAAAAAATTAGGCGTGTATGCGGTTTATCCCTACACTCGTAATTTACCACTAAAAATACGCTTATTAATTGAGCATATAACCGAATCTTATCAAAATATAAAACCTTACTTTGGTTAATCATAATACTGCTACCGAAATGTTGTGGCAGTTTATCTATTTTGCAATTAATCAATCTATGCCATATAGAAAATAGCGAGCAAACTCGCTAGCTTATTATAATCTATTTTTTATTACCCCGTTTTTAGACATGATGTTTTGATTTTTATCGCTTAATTAATGTGACATTAGGCTTTTGTCATATAAATAAAATATTTAATCTATTGTTTTAAAACATATTTATTTATCTCCCCAGCTCCCATGTTTAAGTTAAATACGATATTTTAACCCCACAATCCAAATGTTAAATAAATGAAGCATAGAATTAATTATAGGGTTGTGATTAAAATAACTAAGTTAAAAAAACGTTACTTAAGCATTAACTCATATGACATAAAACTATAATAATGTCAGGGGAACCTATGTCTCTATTTTTAAGTGTCACGCCTATTATCATGCTGATCTGGATGATGACCAAGCGTCGCAGTTTACCATCTTATATTGCTTTACCTTTAACCGCGTTGGTGATTTATGGCATTCAATTAATCTGGTTTAAAAATGACTATGTATTATTAAATGCCAATATTATTACTGCGTTTATTGCTGTATTAACCCCGATTTCTATTATAGCAGGGGCAATATTACTTAATAAATTAATGCAAATTAGTGGTGCCGAAAACACACTACGAGCTTGGCTAGAAAATATCAGCCCAAATCCTGTGGCGCAAATAATGATTATCGGCTGGGCGTTTGCTTTTACTATTGAAGGTGCGAGTGGTTTTGGTACGCCTGCTGCTATCGCTGCCCCTATTTTAGTCGGTATTGGATTCCCACCCATACGGGTGGTATTATTGACCTTAATAATGAACTCCGTGCCGGTTTCATTTGGTGCGGTTGGCACTCCGACATGGTTTGGTTTTGCCATGTTAGGATTAAGTGATGACAGTATTTTTGCGATTAGTCATTATACCGCGCTGATCCATTTCGTTGCCGGTTTTATTATTCCGTTAGTGGCATTACGTTTTATTGTTAGTACACAACAGATTAAACAGAATATTGTTTATATTTTGTTGAGTGTGGTGAGTTGCAGCTTACCTTATTTTTTACTGGCACAAATAAATTATGAATTCCCAGCCTTAGTCGGTGGTGCGATTGGTTTAATGTTGTCGGTATTAATTGCTAGAATGGGAATTGGGTTAAAAAAATGTGAACGTAAGCATCAGAAACAAGATATTCCTTTCGCTAAAATAATTAAAGCAATGACTCCAACATTGTTACTAATTGTTATTTTGATAATCACTCGTATCCATCAATTAGGTATCAAAGATTTATTAAATAGCACCGCAGTGATGTGGCAGTTCAATTTAGGTTTCCTCGGCAATGTTACTATTAGTAAGGCGTTAATTTTCGAGCTGAGTAATGTATTTGATACCGGTGCTTCTGCCAATTATAAAACTTTATATGTGCCAGCTTTGCTGCCATTTTTCGTGGTGGTGTTCTTTTCAATCGGCTTATTTAGATTGAATAGACAGCAAATCAGCGAGATGTTTAGCCAAACCGCTAATCAAATTAAAAAACCATTCATAGCCCTATTTGGTGCACTCATTATGGTCAACTTAATGATGCAGGGTGGAAATTTGTCTCCGGTAATAATTATTGGTAGCTCTTTAGCTGGGGTTACCGGGCATAGCTGGTTATTGTTCTCTTCCTATTTAGGGGCGTTAGGGACCTTTTTCTCGGGTTCGAATACTGTATCGAATCTAACCTTTGGTGGTATTCAGCAATCTATTGCGCAGTCGTTAGGGTTGAATATCAATCTAACACTGGCATTGCAATCGGTCGGTGGCGCGATGGGTAACATGGTGTGCCTGAATAATATTATCGCGGTTTGTACCATCTTGGGGATCTCTAAATCTGAGGGGGATATCCTCAAAAAGACAGTCTTACCTATGATGCTTTATGGGGTGATTGCCGCAATTATGGCGCTGATACTGTCAGCTTAGTATAAATAAGTATCCCCAGCTTACATAATATAGAGATATATAGGCAGCGAGAGCTGTGGTGAGCCGGGCATGTTATAGGATTTTTATTATGATTATTTCCGCATCAACTGATTATCGGGCCGCAGCACAAGCTAAATTACCGCCTTTTTTATTCCATTATATTGATGGCGGCGCTTATGCAGAGCATACTTTACAGCGTAATACGGCAGATTTGGCGGATATTGCTTTGCGCCAACGTGTGTTACGTAATATGTCTGAGCTCAGCCTAGAAACCACATTATTTGGCGAAAAATTAGCGATGCCAATTGCATTAGCGCCAGTCGGATTAACGGGCATGTATGCTCGCCGTGGTGAAGTTCAAGCGGCGCGTGCGGCGGCTAAAAAAGGAATTCCTTTTACCTTATCCACAGTTTCTGTGTGCCCGATTGAAGAAGTGGTTCCGGCTATCGACAGACCTATGTGGTTTCAGTTATACGTGCTGAAAGATCGTGGTTTCATGAAAAATGCATTAGAACGCGCCAAAGCCGCGGGCGTAAAAACCTTAGTATTTACCGTGGATATGCCAACCCCTGGGGCTCGTTATCGTGATGCACATTCAGGCATGAGCGGCCCTAATGCCGCGGTGCGCCGTATTCTACAAGCGGTAGGCCATCCACGTTGGGCATGGGATGTTGGTCTGTTTGGTCGTCCGCATGATTTAGGCAATATCTCAACCTATCGTGGCCAGCCAACCAAATTAGAAGATTATATTGGTTGGTTAGGCGCGAATTTCGATCCTTCGATTTCCTGGAAAGATTTAGAATGGATCCGTGAATTCTGGGACGGTCCAATGGTGATTAAAGGAATTCTGGATGCAGAAGATGCTAAAGATGCGGTCAGATTTGGCGCAGATGGGATTGTGGTTTCTAATCACGGTGGTCGCCAGTTAGATGGCGTGTTATCTACCGCGCGAGCGCTACCCGAAATTGCCGATGCAGTAAAAGGTGATTTAACCATTTTAGCTGATTCAGGGATCCGTAATGGCTTAGATGTGGTGCGTATGTTGGCGTTAGGTGCAGACAGTGTATTATTAGGCCGCGCATTTATTTATGCATTAGCCGCTGCCGGTGAAGCGGGCGTCGCGAATCTGCTGGACTTATTTGATAAAGAAATGCGTGTGGCGATGACCTTAACTGGAGCCAAAACTATTGCCGATATCTCGCGTGATTCTTTAGTTAATTTACCGAAATAATCTGCGTATTAACGCGATATATTTCCCCTCACTAGTTCATCATTTTTTCTAATATTAGGCAGATAATTAAGACTGCCTAATATTTATTTCAATCATTTTTTATTTCTGTGTGGCTTAATCAGTTTGAGTTATTTAATGTATCTCATTGCTATCATTAGGCATTACTAGGGGCGGAATTATCAAAAAAATGCTGTAAAATAAAATGAATTTTTTCTCAATAAATAAACTAAAAATAATGATCAATTTTACCGACTCATCTATTTTAGATTTAAGATAGAAAGAGTCGATATTTTATATGATATTATTTTTCCAGATGATTAATTATCAAAATAAGATTGTTTTTTTAATGTGATTATTAAAATTAATAAAATATTATTTATTTGGATTGACTGATTGTTTTTAGTGTAAATGATAACTAAACTACTTTAGTTAACTGGATGTAGTTTAGTTTTAATTGAATTTAAATAATTATCAGAAAGTTACCTTCAGAAAAAGCAGTATAATCTACCAAATATATTTAAGACTATTTCTAATGAGCTAATAAGCGATGATAATTCAAAATGAAATTTAGTTAGATTTTTACATTAGACTGATGATCAAATCTATGATTTAAATAAATTTATCTATTGATAACCAGATAATTGAATTCCGCTCATCTTATGAATAGTCGAATTTTTAATTGAGTCAGTCTATTTATTTTCAGCATAAGGAATTAACTCCATGGCAGAGAAAACGATTAGAGACGTTACTTTTGAACTATTGCGTCAACTTGAGTTAACTACATTATTTGGAAATCCAGGTTCGACAGAAGAAACATTTTTAAAAAACTTCCCGCAAGATTTTCGTTATATCCAAACGCTACATGAATCTTCTGCTGTTGGTGCCGCAGATGGCTATGCTCAATCTACAAGAAAACCGGCAATCGTTAATGTGCATACTTCCGCGGGTTTGAGTAACTCGATGAGTAATATTATGACGGCAGCACAAAACAAAACGCCGCTCATTATTACTGCGGGAAATCAAACTCGTGAAATGCTATTAATGGAACCTTGGTTGACCAATGTGTCTCCTACCGAACTTCCTAAACCATGGATTAAATGGAGTTATGAGCCCGTTAGAGCCGAAGATGTTCCTGCGGCGTTTATGCGAGCCTATGCGATGGCTGTACAACCTCCTGCGGGGCCAGTTTTTTTGTCGATACCTTTAGATGATTGGGATAAACCGGCATTGAGTGATGCAACCATTCGTAGTGTGTCATCTCAATTCGCCCCTGATCCTTGCCGTATAGCTTCATTTGCTGATCAATTATCTAACGCACAAAATCCCGTATTAATATACGGCGCAGGAATTGCACGCGGGCAAGGGTGGGATATCGGAATTAAGTTGGCGGAAAAACTAAATTGTGATGTTTGGGCTGCCCCCGCATCAGAAGTTACACCTTTTCCAGAGAACCATCCTCTCTATGCCGGTGCCTTGCCTTTCGCCATTAAACCATTGGCTGAAAAGTTAATCGGTTATGATGTCGCAATTGTGATTGGAGCCCCAGTATTTCGTTATTATCCCTATGTTGAGGGTGAATATATTCCTCAGGGATTACAGCTACTGCATATTACCGATGATGCGAGTGAAGCAGGGAGAGCACCGGTTGGTGATAGTTTATTATCCAGTCCAGTATTAGCATTAGAAGCATTATTTAATTTAGTGAAAGAACGATCAACGACGTCTTCTAAAGCATCAGATTACTCTCCACTGCGTCAATCTGAGTTTTCTGTGCAGCCACAAGGAGAGACGCTTTCGGCCTTAGAATTATTTCAGGGGTTACGTAAGTTCACACCTGATAACACTATACTGGTCGAAGAGTCTCCGTCTAATTTAGGGGATTTACATAAAGCCTGGCCAATTGGAAGCCCTGATTCATTTTATACTTTTGCCAGTGGAAGTTTAGGTTGGAATTTACCTGCCAGTATAGGGATCGCATTAGCGGAACGAGATAGCGGTAG
This sequence comes from Moellerella wisconsensis ATCC 35017, assembly GCF_001294465.1. GTDB lineage: Bacteria > Pseudomonadota > Gammaproteobacteria > Enterobacterales > Enterobacteriaceae > Moellerella > Moellerella wisconsensis. The sequence continues at coordinate 57,807 of NZ_LGAA01000003.1, read as the reverse complement.
AAATAGACCGGTTCTTGTAGTTATAGGAGATGGTTCGCTACAATATTCAATTCAAGGCCTGTGGACAGCAGTACAACATAATTTACCTATTTTATTTGTTGTCCCATCCAATGGTGAATATGCAATATTAAAATCTTTTGCTGAATTAGAAAATACCCCAGGTGTTCCTGGACTGGATTTGCCGGGATTAGATATTGTGTCGTTAGCCAAAGGTTATGGCTGCATAGGCGTTAAGGTGAATACATTGGATGAAATTCGCCAAGAATGTGAAATTGCATTTTCTCGTTCAGTACCGACCGTGCTTGAGGTTCCTATTATTCCTTCTACACCGTCTTTACTGTAAACGATAACTAAAAATATAGGATATAATTAAATATAGTTATGTCCTATACGTAATAAGATTATTAAGAGAATATCTTCTTACCCGCCATAATACTTTGCATTATGGCGATGTTATCACTACCTCATGTTGAGAGAGGTCTGGTTTCTGTCACTTTAGCTATTCCAACAGCATCAATAGCTGTTATTTTTGCTGTAGAATATAAAACTGGCGAACAAGAAATGGCTTCAACTCTATTTTGGAGTACTATTTTATCAGTGATAACTATGGGAGGATTTATTTGGTTTACAGGAAGCTGAAAAATTTGATTTTACATTCTATCTATAAATGAAAGCCTGCTCTAATTAAAATAATTCGATACCAAAGACAAATACTGTCAGTATATATGACTGTCTAGGCGTTAGCTGGGATTAAAAAATACCACAGGCTATCATTTTTTCGGCTGTGGATCTTGATGGCTATAGATGATATAGCGGTAAGCACTGCTAGTTTACCGCTAGAGTAATCAGAGTCATATTTTCACAAAATATATTTATATTTAAGGCTAACCGTATATCACTAAAATAGGGATTTTTTATGTCCTACTGAAGGTGATTAGAATGTTAGGGTGATTAAATGCTTAACTTATTGGTGGATAGGTTTATTGATACTTTTTTTTTAACATAGTTCCAGATGTATTTAATCCCATCGTAAACTGACGAGTGCACAGATCTTTTAGATTTTATGTTTATTAATAATCTTTCGATTTATCATTCGATAATTATGTAAAAAGCTTTATAGTAGCTATTAATTAATACATTAATTGTTCATAAAATGATAGGTACATTCCCTTGGACGTAATTAGACAGTATCGTCATATTATTAGTATTAGCTTGCTATGTATATTCTTGACTGGATGTACGCAAGGGCATTCCCCTTTATTTCCCATGTTAGGGGCTTATTTTCCTTATTGGATGCTGTGTGTTTTAATTGGATTAGTTGGCGCGGTATTATTACGTGTTTTTCTGATTTATTTAGATATCGATGATAAGTTACCTCTCCCTCTGTTATTTTACTTTGGGGTTTTGTTATCAATCGCCATCACCCTCTCCTTAGTTTATTTTTCTCATTAAATTATGAATACAGAAAATAAAAAAAAGTTAGCTATTATTATTACTCTTGGTCTCTTTGTGATCTTAGTGCTATTGCTGTGGAAAAGCCTACAATCCTCTAGTCTGAATCCATTAAGTGAAGAAGCCGTGATTGAGGCCAATAAAATTAATATATCCTCGGTTGTGCCTGGGCGAATTAGCCAATTCTATGTAAAAGAAAATATAGAAGTCAAAAAAGGGGATTTATTATTTACCATTGATCCAACGATGTATCAATTAAGAGTGAATCAAGCAAAAGCAGAATTAGCCGTTGCTGAAGCTACGTTAAATAATAAAAAGAGAGTTATTATCGCCGAAACCTCAAATTCTGAAGTCGCTGAAGAGCAAATAAAACGCGCGCAAGTTAATTTAGCTTTGGCGACACAGTCGTTAAAACGCTTAGAGCCATTATTGGCCAAAGGTTTTGTTACAGCTCAACAAGTTGATGATGCGAGAACATTAAAACGCGATGCTGAAGTGAGCTTAAGGCAAGCTCAAAAACAAAATGTAGCTTCCGAAGCGTTAATTAATAATACCCAATCAGAACAAGCACTGGTTGAATCATTAAAAATGTCACTGGCAATGGCAGAATGGGAATTAAGTAACACCCAAATCAAAGCCCCAAGTAATGGTTATATTGTCGGTTTAAGTATGTCTGCTGGTGAATTTGTACTTTCAGGTCAGTCTATTTTTACCTTAATTGATACCGATACTTGGTTTGCATCAGCCTATTTTAAAGAAACTGAATTAAATAATATTAGAATGGGACGTTGTGCGGTGGTTTACTCAATGATCAATAATCAGCAACCGATTAAAGGAAAAGTGCAGGGTACAGGCTGGGGGGTGATGTCTACCGACTTACTTAATATTCCCAGAGACTTACCTTATGTTCCTAAATCATTAAATTGGGTACGGGTTGAGCAACGCTTTCCGGTCAGAATAATTTTAAATAATCCGCCGAAAGATTTAATGCGAGTCGGTGCTACTGCCACGGTTAATATTGTAGCTAAAGATGATGATTGCTAAAACTTCACTGGTTTTTCAACAAATAAAGCAAGATTTATTGCCATTCAAATTTCGTTTTGCCACCACATGGCGTATTGCTTTGTTGTGTGCGTTAATGGCAGGTATTGCCATGCTTTATGAAATTCCTGAATCAGCGATTAGCTGTTATTTAATTATTTACTTGGTTAAAGCTGATGCCGTTGAAAATATTCTATTGTGCATCGGTGTTATGGTCTTATGCAGTATTGCAGTATGTGTAATCTTTATCTTATTTAATCTCACCCTTCAAGATGTAATGTTACGCTTTTTCTTTATGGCGCTATTTTCTGGCTTATTTATGTATTTATCTTCTGCCAGTAGCCTCGGTGATATTGGAAATTTAATTGCACTAGTTATCGCGTTTCTAATGACACTAATTGATGATATTCCTTTTAGCGATGCTGCGACTCGCGGACTTTTATATGCGTTATTGATGGCGGTATCACCGATGCTATTGGTCATTATTTTTAATTACTTTTTTGGTATTAGCCCACGAAAGTTATTAATTAATAAACTGTCTGAGCGTTTTATTAGTGCTCAGCAATTTTTTTTAGCGCGCGAGCCTTCGGCGATCAAAGTTACGCAGGCCTTAAGTACCCAAGCTGAATGCAAACGTTATTTAATGTTGATTAAACTTTTTTTTCTCAAAGGAAAAAAGGATATTCAGTGGTTAGATAGCATGATTGATAATTCTTATGAAATATTAATTATGTCTTTGAGTCTCCCTGATAATACGCCAACAGCTATTCGTGTGGCACTCTCAGAAAAATGCCAATTTATTGCGCAATGCTTATCTGAAAATCAATGCTTATCTGAAGATCAACAAAATAGGCTCGATGTACTTAAAAATGAATCAATAAATTCGCCTAAATATCAGTCGTTGCTAACTGATTTTCACTCCATCTTATTTAAGCCTAAAGTGATTAGCGATCCTAAAATTAAAATGCCATTTTTTGTTGAAGATGCATTTACTAATCCGAATCATAAATATTTCGCTATAAAAACTACTTGTGCGGCACTGATATGTTATGTTTTTTATGATTATTTTGCATGGCAAGGTATTCATACGGCGATGATCACTTGTTATGTGGTGGCATTAACCTCGGTGGGGGAAACAGTTCATAAACTGACACTGCGGATTATAGGTTGTTTAATTGGTGCTTTTATTGGCATTATTTCGCTAATTTATATTATTCCGCACTTATCTGATGTGTTTAGTTTAATGGTATTAATTTTCTTTTGTATTTTACCTGCTGCTTGGGTAGCTGCAGGTAATGAGCGTATATCGTATGCCGGGGTTCAAGTGGGATTAGCATTCTTATTAACTGTTTTGCATGGCTTTAAACCTAGTTTTGATCTGGATGTCGCCTCTGATAGGATCCTCGGGATCTTATTAGGTAATATCGTGATGTATATTATGTTCACTAAAGTCTGGCCAGTTTCCATAATGACCGCGGTTAATAAGCAAATAAAAAGTCTTTTAGCTAGCTATACTGCACTTAAATTAAAATCTTACGATAATAATGTACAGGCGCTCAGTTTAGTTGCAGCAATAAATGAAGGCATTATTAAATCAAAAGATGATATTAATTTATTAATATTTGAAACACAGTTTAAAGATAAAAATGGTGCATTAATACGTTTCTTTAAGCAGCTTTTAGATCAAATCTCGGTAGACAGTTATCAAAATTACTCGGTTAATTTTAGCTCTTTTAACCATAAAGATACTTTAGATATTAATGCCGATTCTATATCCATCAGTGATTTTAAACGTGATGTATTAGACTCGGTACCGACGACATTATCAGCTCAAGAAAAAGAGCCCGTCATACAAGAACTAATTAGTGAGAAATCATGATGATGGCACCATTAATACCGCATGTAATACTTCATGAAAGAAAAAACTATTTACTCATCTCTTTATTGAGCCTATTGCTTGTCGGTTGTGTTGATACAAGCCGTCCCTTGATGCAAAACGTCCAGCAAACTCTGCCATATTCAAGCGAAAAATATATTTCTTCTACGGCCGAAAATTTATATACCGAACACAGTGAACCTCTCAAAGCGCAGTATAATTTGGCTGATCTGATTGATGTGGCACAAAAAAATAATCCGGAAACACGCATTGCTTGGGAGCTAGCCAAAAAGGCCGCGACGGATGTTGGTATGGTTGAGAGTACTTATTTGCCTGTGATTACGGCAACGGCATTAAGTGGTTACCAACGAGGCACATTAAAGCTGCCACATAATGATTTAGTGGATAAAATCGATGTCTCTAATCATGTTTTTATCCCTGCGGTGACATTTCAATGGTTATTATTTGATTTTGGTAAACGGGCGTCTCTGGCTAATGCAGCAAAGCATGCTTCTTTCGCCTCGGATCTGAATTTTAATCTACTGCATCAGAAAGTGATCCATGACGTTACGATCGCATATTATACTTACGGTGCAGCACAGAAAAAAAAACAAATAGCGTATGAAGCATTAGTACGCAGTAAAAATGTTCTGTATGCGGTAGAGCAGAAGAGGGCGAGAGGGCTAGCGACAGTGCTTGATGTTGCTTTAGCTAAGCAACAGGTGGCTCAATTAGAGCTGCAAAGTGTAGTCGCCAGCGGGAAAGAGAAAGATCAATATCAGCTATTATTATCATCAGTTGGTTTGTCGCCACTTCAATTAATCAATGTTCAATATAGTGATAAAAGTGTGCTTCCTGATGATATTGCGCCTTTAACTCACGATAGAATAAGAAAGGCTCTAGCTCAACGTCCTGATGTATTAGCTAATTACGAGCTGATGCAAGCGGCGATGAAAACCACCCAATCGGTTGAGTCAGATTATTACCCTAAGGTCTATTTAGCCGGTGCTGTTGCTGGAGGAAATAGTAGCTTAGATGTACAGGGATTACCTGGTATTAACCAAAGTACCTCGTCTTCAAACATTTTACTTGGCGTGAGTATTCCTCTTTATGAAGGGGGGATCCGGCAAGCTCGAATGAGGAATGCGCAATCTGATATTCTGATTGCTCAAGAGAATTTACGCAAAAGCCAAGAATTAGCAATTCGAGAAATGAGTTTAACTGAAAATGGATTAAAATCAGCCCTTGAAGCCCATAAAGCCGCGAAAAATTTAGTTGAAACAACCCAATTAAGTTATACCGCCAGTATGGATTTTTACAAAAATGGTTTAGGTACTGTGACGGAAATTAATGCGGCGGAAATAGCCTTGTTTACGGCTGAATTGACTTATATTGATGCTTATACCAGTTCCATCATTGCTGCAGTTGATTTAGCTTTTGCATTAGGAGAGATGGAAAAGGCGTTACCGAGTTATGAGGCGGCTAAGATTAAATAGCCGCGCATTTATATATAAAATTTTAATGGTAGAAGATACAACTTAGCTATCTTCTATTATTAGTCACCATATTAATAAATATCCAGTGGCTGGAAAACAGGCTTACCCGCGGATTTAAATTGATCGATCGAATATTGGCTATAGTTCATTTCACCATATCCTCTCATATAAATGATGCCTTTCGATAAATCGGATAAACTAGTCCACACGGTATATTCAGACAGCAAGACATCGCCTTTTCCTTCACCTTCGCCGATATTATCTACAGTAATATTTTTAGTTCGATCGAAATTATTCATTATATGAGCAAGCGTGTTTATGGCCTCGACTGAGCTATCCACTTGTGGCGCATAAGTACTATAAAAAACCGCCCGCACAAAACGTCCTACTGAGGTATCTGAAGAAGGAAGATTTACCGTCGCAATCCCACTATCTGGCTGAGTTACCTGAATATTTCCCAACAGACTGGTTGATTTATCAATATTAGATAAGTGGCTATAATTATTTAAGTTTTTTAAATGCCATTCAAAATCAGGCCCATTAGTCATAACATGGGTAGGATTATCAAATACCTGTAATTTTCCATTAACTGCTTCAACGGCAATGCAGCCACCTTGCTTATCATAAAAAATATAATGGAAAGGCGACGCTAAATTTCTAAAATTAACTAAGATTGGCGCCCAAAAAAAACCATTTTCTATCGCTTGTTTCACGTCATCTACATTGGCGAAACAGGACAGCGCCCATTCTCCGATAGCCGTAACTGGTAGTGATTTGGCATAGGTATTTGGCTCAAGTGGCGTTAGTGTCGCCTCGGTGATCATATTCGTGCTAAACGTTAACCCTGCGCTATTGAGGCCTTGAAATATATTATGATTATTGCCATCAAAATAAACCTCAGTGGTGACAGCGAGAATATCAAATTTAGAGCTATAGCTTAGCCCCTTTTGACCGTCAGGCGCGGTTTTCTGAAAAAAAGTATTTATTGGATAATAGGTTATCCAAGAAGGTAAGTTTTCGGTTAATTCTAATGTTCGTCCTTGGTAAACGTTATGCTCACTGTCTTTGATTGATAAGCTGGTGCACATGTTATTTATCCCTTCATTTTATTAACGTGCAGGTAATGTAACAAAAATAATGCATAAAATGTGTAAGCATTCTCTCGAAGAGCGGTTATCTGTATAGTTATTTTTATGTATTTAGGAATAATTTGAGAGCAGGAACGATAATCGTATCGGCTCTATTCAGTCAGTCAAATTAGTTAAATCATGCCAGAAATAGTTACTATCTTCGCTAAATGTGCGCCCGATATATTTTCCCTTCACACGCGTTTTCTAATGGATGAGATGAGTTCAATTTTTCTATATTTGTTTTTACGTAATTACTTTTGGTTACGTGACTACCTTGAGATTGACTTAGCAGTAAAATAATACGCAATTTACGAGTATACCATTGATTTATAAATAATAATTCATATTATTTTTTCGCTGGTGTTTACTATCTGATATTATTTAGAGGCAAAATTATTGCTTAAAGTTAATGCGCAATAAGAGTGATGACAGGTCTACTCACTATAGTAAATGTGCATGACATTAATTATTAGGATTAACTTCATTTCTAATCGACTTTATCGCTATTCAACATAATTTTTAGTTATTTTGAGAGTTATCATCTGATGCTGATCGATTGAAGTCATTCTTTGGGACATCCGTACTTACATGTCTCGCGAATCCGAAGCTGAAGTCTCCTTTGCTACGATGGACGATAAAGAGCTGAGTCAATATTACAACAATGGTTAAGATTTTAGAAACAACTTCAATTGCTTATGAGGTTTAAGATGAAACTTTGGGGATATGGAGTAATTATCATATTAGCCTTGGGAAGCGCTTTTTTATTGGGGGGAGTGATGAATCAGCATCCCCGTTACCCTCTTCACCATCTTGTGGAGCAAAGTGTAAAAGATATTATGGAATACCCCGAAGCGACTAGTTATCGAAATATGTCCAGTTATTTTGCTGGATATACGCGTGATAACGGCAAAATTGTGTATGTGTGTGGGGAGGTTTTCCGGTTTAATGAAAATCTGCCAGATGAATTTAAACCATTCATCGTGAAGGCTTACATTAGTGCTGACGATGTTGTTACGTTGTCTATGCCTGTTATTGCATTTGGTCAGCGAATTTTTACTCAAGAACAAGTACAAAAGGTATGGGACTTACGGTGTCATTCACTCACCGACATGAATAACAGCATATTATCTATTAACGATGGTGTGTACACCAATGCTATTGATGATGGTCTGACAACAGAAGGGCAATATATTCAAGACATTAAAGAATGATAAAAAATTTAGATGAATTAGGAAGAGACACATTGGGCTTAAATCCCGATATAGATTCCGAAAGTTAGTGGGATCGATTATAAGTAAATAATTGTGTCTTATTTGATACCTATGCCCTCTGTACTGTTATATGACGGGATCTTCATGTAACCGACAATCCAGCCCGATTGCATTATTGGCGTAGATGAATTAAGCGGGATTGAACAGAGGGTAGCTATCATGAGATGAACTGTTTAGAGCCGATGTATCAATGGGGTATTTATAAATCATGTTTACTGATGATCGCTAAATATTAATATATGGGTGACTTTAGGCGTCGAATTGGTTTTATTGGCTTAGAGGGAGAGTCTGTTCATCTAACAGGTTAAAGAATCCAATAAAATAGGTTAAAGCTAATTGGATCCAAAGAGGGTAAATTCTAGCTGGTATCGTTTTTTTTGCAGTTTTAACGCAAAAAGCCTCGCATTTCTGCGAGGCTTCAAAATTTGTGGTGCCCGGACTCGGAATCGAACCAAGGACACGGGGATTTTCAATCCCCTGCTCTACCGACTGAGCTATCCGGGCAACGGGGCGCATTAAACCGTATTCAGAGGGTGCCGTCAACGTGTTTTTGCAAAAAACCTTACTTTTCTATCTAATTGGTTTGTTTTTATTCAGATTCTGTTTAATAATTGCACGTTATTTGTTTTCTAGCTTAATGCGCCTTGATTGCGGCATAGGGCGATAGTCAGAATATCTTCGGCTAATTGTAAGGCGGTTTCCACATCCTCAATGTTGCGTTGAACTAAAAGTTTGCTTAAGCATCCTTCCAAGACAAGCTCTAGCTGTTTAGCCACGAGTTGGCTGTCTTCAATATCTAATTCATCTAATAATGATTTAGTGAATTGGAACGAGTTGTGTTTTTGTAAGCTGCTCAATTGATGAATAGGGTGCTGAGCAGAAGGGTAGTGATTGCAGGCGGAGATAAATAAACAGCCCGGAAAACGGTTTTCAGTGACACGTTTGTACAGCTGCTGGTAACGCGCTAATAATTTTTGTTGTGGGTTTAGGCTGTCATCTAATAGTACCTGTCGCTGCCAAATTTCAATTTGTTGGCTATGATAGCGCAAGCAATCATAAATTAGGGCTTCATCATCTGGCCAAAATTTACGGATAGTTTCCATCTCTGGTGCTATTTCACGCAAAAGGCTCTCTGTCGATGCAGATAAGCCAAGTTGCTCTAACTGGTTCAAAGCATGGCTAAGGATAGTTTCTCGCTGCACTGTCATTCTTCTGCCCTTATTTTTTGATGAATTAATTCCAGATGCTGATTAAATTTTTTCGCATCCATAAAACCATAGACCCGTGAATTTGGTACTTCGGTTCCTCGATAATAAAACAGGATCGTCGGTAAGCCGTATACATTCAGTTTTTGCAGTAATGCTTGCTGCTCTAAATCATTATCTGTCACGTTAGCTTGTAATAACAACATATCGCTAAGAGCCGAGTGTAATGACGGATCAGAAAAGGTGTATTTTTCGAACTCTTTACAGGCAATACACCATTCGGCGTATAAATCTAACATGATTAGCTGATCTTTGTTGCTCTTGACGGTGGTGCGAATTTCTTGCCATGTATTGACCTGCTTAAAATGCAGATTTTGTAGATAATCTTGGTTTTGTTGCTGACTATCATCCCAAATCATCCGCTGTAACGGCGCAGCAGCCAGCACCATAAGAATGGCAAACATAACTTGTCCACAACGAGCCCAACCAGATTGCCGACGTAATGATAAAGCCAATGCCCAAGCAAAAAAGGCCATTGCTAGCAGGCTACTGAGTCGCTCCCCCCACAGATCACCGAAAATTCGTTCTAATAAAAATACCGGTAATATTAGGATTAAAAAACCAAAAGCTTCTTTAACATATTGCATCCACGGGCCACTGCGTGGCAGTAATTTATGACCAAATAATGCAACGGCAATTAAAGGTAATCCCATGCCTAATGCGTATAAATATAATGTCAGTCCACCGGTCACGATATTGTTGCTCTGAGCAATATATAACAGGATAGCGCTTAGCGGAGCTGTGGTACATGGCGAACAAATTAATCCGGCAAGTGCGCCCATGATGAATACACCGCTACCTGAGCCGTGGGTTTGTTGATTACTCCAGTGGGTTAATCGTGTTTGTAACGAGGAGGGCAACTGTAAGTTAAACAAACCGAACATCGACAGAGCCAGTAAGATAAATAGCCCGGACAGCGAGATTAGCACGATTGGATGCTGTAATGCGGCTTGAAATTGCATTCCCGCTGCAGCCACTATGATGCCTAATAGCGTATAAGTGATCGCCATGCCTTGGATATAACAAAAGGCTAACCAGAAAATACGTTTGAGCTGTTTAGGGCGATTTTGTCCTAAGATTAAGCTGGAGATCAGCGGATACATCGGCAGTACACAGGGAGTAAAAGCCACACCAATACCGAACAATAGCGCCCATAGCGGTGAAAAGGGTTGATCAATATCGTCATCGTCACTGGCAGGCAGAGTAATCGCTAAGGGGTCAAGAGCTGGCGATATATTCGGCGTGATGATTTCCTCATGTAGTTTGGCGCTAACTGCCTCAAGAGGCACTACTTTAGTTTCTGGAGGATAACAATAGCCAGCTTCTGCGCAGCCTTGATAAGTGACCTGGATCAGCGAGTTATGCGGTGCTGACAACAGTGTGACAGGCACATTTAACGAGTCGAAATATACCGAGGTAGCGCCAAAATATTCATCATAATGGGCGGTACCGTCAGGCCATGAAATAGGCGCAATATCAGCGTGTTCTGCAGTTATTTTAAATTGTTTTTGGTACAAATAATAGCCGGGTTGAATTTTCCACGAAAGTACAAGTTGATGGTCTTTTTGTTGAAAATCAAATGCAAAGGCTTGCTCTGCAGGGAGAAATTGAGGGCTAGTAGATTGTCCAGGAAAGGCCGATGCTGGAGCCGTGATGAACAATAGGCTTAGCAGTAGCATGAATGTCAATGGTAGTCGTTTTAAGCTAGACAAAGGATCCCCTGGAAACAGTTCAAAATAGTTCAAAAAAAATAGTTTAGAAAAACAGCCAAATATGATTAATAACTCTGCGGATTATTCATCAATTTATTACAGTTTAGCGCTAACTGAGCGCGGCTAAACTATAACTGATGTCGAACAGAAAGCGAAGTCATCAGCATGAGGTAAAATACCTATTTAATCAAAGAGGAAGAATTCCTATGAGTGTTGCGGTGATTATTCTGATTGGATATAAACATAGGCAAAAATAGTTGGTGTTAGATCTCAAGAAATTAAAAAAAATGCCGTTCATAGTGATTGAACGGCATTGATAGCAGTTTTATAGCCGATCCGCAGGGTTAAACCTAGAGGATCATTCCACCGAATAAGAATCCGAAGGCAACGGCTAAAACTACACCGATGGTACCAGGAATAAAGAACGGATGGTTAAAGACAAAACGCCCGATCCGGGTTGTTCCGGTATCATCCATTTGTACTGCGGCAACTAAAGTTGGATATGTTGGCAGAATAAATAGACCAGAAACCGCAGAGAAAGACGCGATGGCGGTTAGTGGACTAACATGCAGCGCTAATGCCATTGGCATCAGGGCCTTTGCAGTTGCTGCTTGAGAGTACAGTAACGCAGAGCAGAAGAAGAAAATAACCGCTAACATCCATGAATGTTCGTGGATAAGGTCGCCGGCCGTTTCTTTAATCCATTCTAGGTTGTGCTGAACAAAAGTATCACCCAGCCATGCTACACCAAGAATACAGATACAAGCACTCATACCTGCTTTAAAGGTGCTTGAGTTTAGGATGGCATCAGTTTTTACTTTACATAAAATAGTGATAAGTGTTGCCACACTCAGCATGATAATTAGGATAGCATTAGTCGTGTTCATTAATGGTGTCGTGACTAAACCGACGCTTGGGCTATTAATAATTGCATAAGCAACTACTGCAATAACACCGAGTAAAAACAGCAATACTGACGATTTAGCTCCGGCCTGAATTTCTTTAACTTGGGTTCCACGTAACTCAACCAGACCTTCTTCTAAGCGTTTAAGATACACAGGGTCATCAGAAAGTTTAGAGTTGAATGTCCAAGAAACAATGAACGACATCAGCATAATCGCGATAAAGGTAGAAGGCAGTAAAATAGACAGCAGAGTAATATAGCTGACGGTATTTTCAGCGCCGACCATCAATGGATTTTCCATTACCGATGCCATATACACCACCGCCGCAGAAATTGGCGAAGCGGTGATACCAATCTGCGCGGCAACTACCGCGGTAGATAATGGACGGCAAGGCTTAACACCTTGTTCTTTGGCAACTTCAGCGATAACAGGCAGCGTAGCAAGAGAAATATTACCGGTACCGGCGAACAGCGTGAGTAAATATGTGACCAATGGGGCAAGAATAGTGATGTACTTTGGATTACGACGTAATAGTTTTTCAGTTTGATCAACTAGATAATCTAATCCACCTGCTATCTGCATAGCAGAAATAGCAGCAATAACAGCCATAATAATCGAGATAACGTCAAAAGGAATGGTGCCAGGTTTAACGCCGATAGCCGCTAACACTAAAACACCTAGACCACCGGCAAAACCAATGCCGATCCCTCCTAACCGAGCCCCGATAAAAATGGCCAGCAGAACAATAATAAATTCTACGGCTAACATAGTATATTTACTCCTTGAGATAATTAAAATTTTGCAACTATTCTGTTAATTATTTGTTTGAGTACAGAATTAAAAAAGCACGCTATTCACTGGGAAAAACGTGCTTTAATTATTAATACTCAGTAATTCTTATTAGCATTAATTAGTCATCAAAACGTTTAGCTTTATAAGCTGGGTGTTTGAGGTTTTCAACCGAGAAAATATCATCTAATTGTTCTTCGGTTAATAAACCGCGTTCTAGAACAACTTCGCGTACGCTTTTACCTGTTTCAGCACAAATTTTACCGACGATATCGCCGTTATGATGGCCGATGAATGGGTTCAAATAAGTCACGATACCGATAGAATTGAACACGTAACCTTCGCAGATTTCTTTGTTCACGGTAATACCATTGACACATTTTTCAACCAAGTTACGGCAGGCATTACTTAGCAGGTTGATTGATTCAAACATTGCTTGACCAATAGCAGGTTCCATCACGTTAAGTTGAAGCTGACCCGCTTCAGCTGCCATTGTGACACAGGTATCGTTACCGATCACTTTAAAACATGCTTGGTTAACAACTTCTGGGATCACCGGATTAACTTTGGCTGGCATAATGGAAGAACCCGCCTGTAATTCAGGCAGATTGATTTCTTTAATACCGGCACGTGGACCAGAAGAGAGTAAACGTAAGTCATTACATATTTTAGACAGTTTCACCGCGAGGCGTTTTAATGCTGCGTGAACAGTGATGTAAGCACCACAGTCAGAGGTTGCTTCAATCAAATCTTCAGCCGGTAAACAAGGTAATCCCGTCACTTCAGCCAGTTTTTCAACGGCCAGTTTTTGGTAACCAGGAGCGGCATTCAGGCCGGTACCAATAGCGGTCGCGCCTAAGTTAACTTCTAGCAGTAATTCAATGCTGCGTTGTAGATTTTTGCTTTCTTCTTTTAATAACGTAGCGAAAGCACGGAATTCTTGACCGACAGTCATAGGAACTGCATCTTGTAATTGGGTACGACCCATTTTAAGAATGTCTTGATATTCTTCAGATTTCTTTTCAAATCCAGCTTTCAGGTAATCAACAGATTCGATCAGTTTTAGAATAGAATTATAGACCGCAATACGGAAACCGGTAGGATACGCATCGTTGGTAGATTGACTCTTATTCAAATGGTCATTTGGGTTTAGATGCTCATACTCACCTTTTTGGTGACCCATTAATTCAAGACCAATATTTGCCAGAACTTCGTTGGTATTCATGTTCAGTGATGTGCCCGCACCACCTTGGAATACGTCAACAGGGAACTGATCCATGTGTTTGCCTGTTTCGAGAATAACATCACAAGCTTTAACGATAGTATCAGCTATCTGACGAGGTATAGTATGAAGTTCTTTATTAGCCAGAGCTGCCGCTTTTTTTACCATAACCATTCCGCGAATAAATTCTGGAACATCATTTATGGTACGGTCGCTGATATAAAAGTTTTCAATCGCACGCAGAGTATGAACACCATAGTAGGCATCAGCTGGAACTTCTCTTTTACCTAATAAGTCTTCTTCGATACGAGTTTTGTTTGACATGAGAACCTTCTTAAATTGAATTACAGTTGTTACTGCCAGATTATGCGCTTAAAAAATATCTGCTATGAAATTTGACTATCATGAAGCTAAATATAAAGAAATTAATGCTTAGCACTGACTCTTTGACATGATCATATGCTGCTGGCAGATAATTACCTTGAATCTAGATCACTATATAGTTTTATTTATGAAACAGATTGCAAAATATGTGATCATTCTCACGGATGAATCGGGATTATTAGAAAATTTCATCGGTTGAAAATCATTATAGTGCCCCCATTATTATGTCTATCTATTATTTAAAAGCGAATACAGTCAGTCGTCTCTTAGAGGCAGTTCACAAAGGTTTTCCAAGAGGCTAAATTTTACCCCTATTATTGATATATTAAGGAGAACATGTGCGCTGGATACCCCTTATACTGATATGTTTGCTTGTGTACATTGAATCAGTGATATTTGTCCACGTTGCATCAGAAATTGGTGTACTGATGACACTTATCCTTGTTGTGTTAACCTCTTGCTTAGGTATTTCATTAGTTAAAAATCAGGGCACTAAAAATATTGGTTTAATCCAACAGAAAATTGCTGCGGGAGAAAGCCCCGCTGAAGAAATGATTAAAAGCGTAGCCTTGGTTCTGGCCGGAATTTTACTCATCATTCCTGGCTTTTTTACCGATTTTTTAGGCCTTTTATTGTTACTTCCCCCGGTACAAAAATTAATGGTTATGCGTCTGATGCCGCATATTAAGTTTTATCGGCCAGGACAGCCGGGGCAACAGAGTGGTTTCGGTAATTTTGTAAAACCGGATAATCACCAAGGCAATACGTTTGAAGGCGAGTTTCAGCATAAACAGGATGACCGTACTTATACGGTTGAAGATCATCAAAAATCGTCGAATGATGAAAAAGAAGATCATCCAAAACGCTAGTTAGTGCTGCAAATGGGAGATAGAAAATAAAAATTTTTTCGTCTCCCCCTTGAACTCAATTCACTATGACCCCATTTGTTGAAACATGGTACTGGTTCATTTGTCATACTGGTATCGTTCCTTTTACCTGATATGGACCTTATTTTAGGAGAGCTATTAATGAAAATTCGTCCATTGCATGACCGCGTGATCGTCAAGCGTAAAGAAGTTGAATCTAAATCAGCTGGCGGCATTGTTCTGACCGGCACCGCAGCGGGTAAATCAACTCGAGGTGAAGTTCTGGCTGTTGGCCACGGTCGTATTCTTGAAAATGGTGAGATTAAAGCGCTGGACGTAAAAGTCGGCAACATCGTTATTTTTAATGATGGCTACGGTGTAAAAGTTGAAAAAATCGATAATGAAGAAGTATTGATTATGTCCGAAAGCGACATCCTGGCAATTGTTGAAGAATAATTTCTTGCTGAGATATTCTGACTTCTAACGAACGAAAAAGAATTTAAAGGAAAGAAACAATGGCAGCTAAAGACGTAAAATTTGGTAATGACGCTCGCGTAAAAATGTTACGTGGCGTAAACGTTCTAGCGGACGCAGTAAAAGTTACTTTAGGCCCTAAAGGTCGTAACGTAGTTCTGGATAAATCTTTTGGTTCTCCAGTAATTACTAAAGATGGTGTTTCTGTAGCGCGTGAGATCGAACTGGAAGATAAGTTCGAGAACATGGGTGCTCAGATGGTAAAAGAAGTGGCATCTAAAGCGAACGATGCTGCGGGTGACGGTACTACTACTGCAACTGTTCTGGCTCAATCTATTATTACTGAAGGTCTGAAAGCGGTCGCTGCGGGTATGAACCCGATGGATCTGAAACGTGGTATTGATAAAGCGGTTATTGCTGCGGTTGAAGAACTGAAAACATTATCCGTTCCTTGCTCTGACACTAAAGCGATTGCACAGGTAGGGACTATCTCTGCAAACTCTGACGAAACTGTCGGTAAGCTGATAGCAGAAGCCATGGAAAAAGTCGGTAAAGAAGGTGTTATTACCGTTGAAGAAGGTACTGGCTTAGAAGATGAGTTAGATGTAGTTGAAGGTATGCAGTTTGATCGTGGTTACCTATCTCCATACTTCATCAATAAACCAGAAACTGGTGTGATTGAATTGGAAAATCCATTCATTCTGCTGGTAGATAAAAAAGTTTCTAACATTCGCGAGCTGCTGCCTGTATTGGAAGGCGTTGCGAAAGCAAGCAAACCATTGCTGATTATCGCTGAAGATGTCGAAGGCGAGGCGCTGGCTACGCTGGTGGTTAACACCATGCGCGGTATCGTGAAAGTTGCCGCAGTTAAAGCACCTGGTTTCGGCGACCGTCGTAAAGCCATGCTGCAAGATATCGCTATTCTGACTAACGGTACTGTTATCTCTGAAGAGATCGGTATGGAGTTAGAAAAAGCTACTCTGGAAGATTTGGGTCAGGCAAAACGTGTTGTTATCAATAAAGACACGACTACTATCATTGATGGTGTCGGTGAACAAGATGCAATTGCAGCGCGTGTAAGCCAAATTCGTCAACAAATTGAAGAGTCTACTTCAGATTATGACCGTGAAAAACTGCAAGAACGTGTGGCTAAATTAGCTGGCGGTGTGGCAGTTATTAAAGTCGGCGCAGCTACTGAAGTTGCAATGAAAGAAAAACGTGCCCGTGTTGACGATGCTCTGCATGCAACTCGTGCAGCTGTTGAAGAAGGCGTTGTTGCTGGTGGTGGTACTGCTCTGGTACGCGTTGCCGCGAAACTGACTGAGCTGAAAGGCGATAACGAAGATCAAAACGTGGGTATTCGCGTTGCACTGCGTGCGATGGAATCACCAATGCGTCAGATAGTTGATAACGCAGGTGAAGAACCATCCGTGGTTGTTAACAGCGTTAAAGCGGGTAACGGTAACTACGGTTATAACGCAGCAACGGGTGAATATGGCGATATGATTGACATGGGTATTTTGGACCCAACCAAAGTCACTCGTTCAGCTCTGCAATTTGCTGGTTCAATCGCAGGCCTGATGATCACCACTGAAGCGATGATCACTGACATGCCTAAAGAAGATAAAGCTGATTTAGGTGCCGGCGGTATGGGCGGCATGGGTGGAATGGGCGGTATGATGTAAGCCAATAGGCGACATTGATACGCCGATTAAAATATAATTAGCGTATCCGTCTAGATCTGCTATCCCCTTGATGTTTAGGAATTAACCTTCTTAGATATCAAGGGGATTTTTTTATGTACGACGAGAAGTATTTTTTGTGGGATTATCTGATTTGAGATATGTGCGATAATCAGGTTCGAGCGTTGTATAAAAATTATGATAAACTCAGCCAGCAGATGGTATTTTTTGATCTATACCCAGTATATTTTAGCTATAATATTATTTCCGCTGATTATTTGGTTTTATTGAAGCAGTTATAATCACTTAGCATATTTGAGCGCAAAAGTGTAAGCTCAACAAAAGCGTATCATTGTGCTATAAGGCGTTATTGATAGAACTATTGTTTTATAGTCACCTACGGTGACCTATTGTATAGCGCAAGCAAATTTCGCAGGCCGAGGCTGATCAAAATAATACGGGTATTGAGATGGACGTTTCACTCGGTCAGGTAAGACATGAAACTAGTTGCAAAACACTCAATGATAAACGAGGAAGAACATGCGAATTAAAGTATTGCTTGGTAGTGCTGCTTTGTTACTGTTGGCAGGCTGTACCACCACAAATAACCTGACGACGGCAGGCTCACAGGTTCGTTTTGTGGATAATCAACCTGGCAGTGATTGTCAATTATTAGGTCAGGTCACTGGTACACAAAGCAACTGGCTAAGCGGCGTTAATAATGATTCTAGCTCGATGCGCGGAGCCGCCAATAGTCTGCGTAATAACGCGGCTCAAATGGGTGGTAATGTTATTTTTGGTGCGACTAGCCCAAGTGAAACTCTACTGTCTAGCTTTGTCCCGGTGGACAGTAAAATGATTGGACAGGTTTATAAATGTCCATAAGCAGATAATTGACGCCCGATAATATGTTTATATTCTCGGGCGTTTTTTTTAATTATTGCTGCTTCAAATTCAGATTAAGTAGTGTCTTACTCGCTTCACCACCAATTTCTCTGGCTAGTTTCGGCACTAAATAGCCGGATACTTTTCCCAGTAGCTGATGCATTATTAATTGTGCTTCGCTGTCACTAACCAAAAAGTGATGTGCGCCCTGTACTTTATCCAGCACATGCAGATAGTAGGGTAAAATTCCGGCATCAAAGAGTCGATTACTTAATTCGGCTAAACATTCCGCATTATCATTAACACCGCGCAATAAAACGCTTTGATTGAGTAATGTCACTTTTGCCTGTTTTAATTGGCTCATAGCATGACAAAAATCATCATCGATTTCGTTGGCGTGGTTGATATGGGTGACTAAAATTGTTTGTAACGACGATTGTGCTAAGCGTTGGCAGAGTGCTTGAGTGATTCGTTTCGGGATAACTACAGGCAAGCGAGAGTGAATACGTAAGCGTTGAATATGTGGGATCGCTTCAAGCTGAGTGATCAACCAATCCAGCTCATGATCTTTCGCCATTAGCGGATCACCACCAGAAAAAATGATTTCATTGAGTTCAGTGTGGTTTTTTATATAATCCAGCGCGATCAACCAATTATTTTTATTCCCTTTGTTGTCATCATAAGGGAAATGCCGGCGGAAGCAGTAGCGACAGTTCACCGCACAACCACCTTTCACCAGCATCAGTGCGCGATTGTAATATTTATGCAGTAAACCGGGAATTTGGTTATCTTGTTCTTCCAAGGGATCAACGGAAAAACCGGGATAGAGTTCAAATTCCTCTTTCGCTGTGAGTACTTGCAAGAGTAATGGGTCTTTGGGATCAGCATATTTCATTCGAGAAATAAATGGTCGGGGAACACGCAATGGAAATAACTTGCGTGCGCCATGGCCATCTAAGAGTGCTTGATGGTTTTCAAGTCCCAGCAATTGCAGTAATTCGTCAGGATTAGTGACCGCTTCGGAAAGTTGTTGTAGCCAGACTTCTCTGGCAGGGGTATTTGGGGTTATAATATCGACCATTTTTGGCTATGCCATTATTAGTGTAAAATTTAGAGGATCTCCATGGCTACTTATAGTACCAATGAATTCCGCTCAGGTCTTAAAATCATGTTAGATGGTGAGCCTTGTGCAATTCTTGAAAGTGAATTCGTTAAACCTGGTAAAGGTCAGGCGTTTGCTCGTGTTCGTCTCCGTAAATTGATTTCTAACAAACTGTTAGAAAAAACCTTCAAATCAACAGATTCTGTTGAAGGTGCTGATGTTATGGATATGAACTTGACTTACCTGTACAACGACGGTGAGTTTTGGCATTTCATGAATAACGAAACTTTCGAACAGTTAGCGGCAGATGCTAAAGCAGTTGGTGATAGCGAGAAATGGCTGATCGATCAAGCTGAATGTGTACTGACTTTATGGGATGGCCGTCCTATTGCTGTGACTCCACCTAACTTTGTAGAGCTGGAGATTGTTGAGACTGATCCAGGTCTGAAAGGTGATACTGCCGGAACTGGCGGTAAACCCGCGACCTTAAGCACAGGAGCAGTAGTTAAAGTTCCTCTGTTCGTACAGATCGGTGAAGTCATTAAAGTGGATACGCGTTCAGGCGAATATGTTTCTCGCGTAAAATAATTATTGCTGATTTCGCTGTATTGAAAAAGCCGCTGTCATTATATAAATGTTAGCGGCTTTCTTATTATTATCATGGGTTATTTTTATCGATTATTTCTTTTTATCATTATTTCAGCTGTTATGGCGCGAAGAGACTAGCGGTTAACTAGCAACATTTCGGCCCGCCGCTATTGCCATAGCGAGCTTCTTGTCGTTCTTTGAAAAATTCTTCGTAGGTCATCGGTGTTTGTTCCGGATGAGTGACCTTCATATGTGCGACATAGTTATCATAATCTGGCATACCAATCATCATTTTTGCTGCTTGACCAAGATATCTAGCCGCATTTCCTAGAGAACCAAACATAAAAAACTCCTGCAAATAAGCTCAGCGATAAAATTATCGAAGGCGGTAATTCATTAATGATAGGCAGTGATTATATCCATATCTGACACCTTTTTAGTGGTGGGTATATGCCGTGAGCCATCTATCAAAAGTGGATTTGATTCTAGCGCGTATTACGGATTAATTATAGCCGCAGATCTGTAGATTAATCAGATAAATGACTATTTTTTGTTTTGCTTCCATTCTCGCCATGCTTGGCGCAGTCGCGGGGCAAATAATGTGACAATGAGCCCCAGCATAATACAGCCTAGCCCCGTGAACTGGATTAAATTAATCGTCTCGTTAAGCAATATCGCGCTGCTGCTTAGTCCAAATAATGGTACTAACAAGGCGAAGGGGGCGACTTTCCAAGTTTCATAGCGGCCAAGTAAGGTCCCCCATAAACCATAACCAACAAATGTTGCCAAATAGGCAAGATAAATAATAGCGCCAAAAGTTTGTCCATCTAAGGAAATCAACCCTTGTTTTATGGCTTCTGGACCTTCAAAAAGCCATGAACTTAGCATAAAGGGAATAATCGGGATCAGCGCACCCCAACTAATTAGTGACATCATACTGCACGGTTCTTTATCGCTTTTTTGCATAATGGCACGGTTAACAATGTTTCCACAGGCCCAAGAAAGCCCAGCAACAAGGGTAAATATCATTCCGAGTAACGGGATATCGTGTGGGCTGCCGGAGGTCGCACCTTTGGCTAATATCACTAAACCAATAATGGCAATTAACATGCCAATAAAATGATTTTTTTGCAAAGGCTCGTGTAAAATTAATGTGCCTAAAAGTAGAGTGAAAAAGGCTTGTGATTGCAGTACTACGGAAGCAATACCCGCGGGCATTCCCACATTTATGGCACAAAATAGAAAGGCAAATTGGGCGAAGCTGATGGTTAAGCCGTAAATTAATAGCCCTTTAAATGCAATATTAGGCCGTTTGAAAATAAAGATAGCGGGGAATGCGACTAACAAAAAACGCAATGCGCCAAGTAATAATGGGGGCAGAGAATGCACACCGACTTTGATTACCACAAAGTTAACGCCCCAAATAATGACCACACAGAGTGCAAGTAATGTATCTCGAAGGCTCATAATAGATTTCTCTGTTACATGAAAAAGCTTTTTTGAGTTTCGACTCTACTGCTAAATCAAGGCGTGTGCGATATAAAACCGCAGTTAGTTTAAAAAAGGAGAGTAACTCTATTCATAACCTATCCATTTACTGCTAAATCACCAACTCAATAGAACATAAAAGCACCGAATAAAGCATATGGAAATGCAGTAATTTAGTGTGAGAATTTTAGCCTGATCGTTGTAGCGCATAGCCTAGTGGTGAGGCATGAATATAGGCATGGGCATAGGACAAGAGTATGAATTAAGGCTATGGATTAATAGGTATGGGGCGCGGCAGAATAATGATTGGCTACAAATAAAAAACCGGAGGGCAGAATTCACTGCGCCCCGGTTTTATATCATAATTCTATAATTACAATTTAATGCAATACAATGCGATTACAGAGTGAAGACACCAATCACCGCTATCACACTCAGAATGGCAGAAGCCCCGTAAAATACCCACTTAGAGGCAGGAACATGCACTTTAAAATCATGCAGTGTATGGTGAATACGGTGCATACCACACCAGATTGGCAGTACAACCATCAGTAAGAGGAAAACACGGCCAATAAAGCTTTGGCTAAAGCCAAGAATACGCTCATAGCTTAGGGCTTCTGGCGCCACTCCTAATGGAATTAAAAATGCCAGAATAACAATGATTGCAGGTGCAATAATGGCACTCCACATTCCACCAGCACCAAATAATCCCCAGAAAATCGGCTCATCGGAACGTTTAGGCGTTAGATTCATCAGATCCTCCTCGGATTATAATAATGCAATAGCTAAAATGATGATGTTAACCAGTATCGTCAGCGCCCAAAATCCTTTGACAATCGGCTCTTCTGACATCTTTTTATCTTTAACCACAATACACACGGCTTTAGGGGCTAGTTTGAACCAAGTCGAGGTATGTAGCAAAGTGGCTGCCAGAGCAACAATATTAATAATCAGTACGATAGGGTTATGCAGAAAACCGACGAAGCTATCCCAGCTTTGTGGGCCATCTTTAAGAGCAAAAATACCGAATAACACTAAGATACTGAACCAAACTTGCAGCACAGAGGTACTTTCACGCATGATATAGAAGCGGTAAAAGCCCAGTTTCTGCCACCAATCGGATTTCATTTCTCTGACATAGGGCTTACGTTTAGTCGTCATTACTTTTCCCCTCCTTATCGTGGCTTCAGCATGGCAATCACAAAGTCTTCCGCACTGGCGGCTTTACCTTGCTGAATAGCGGCTGCAGGGTCGACATGTTTCGGACAGACTTCAGAACAGTAGCCAACGAAAGTACAAGACCAGACACCGTTATCGCCATTTAATAATGGCATACGTTCTTTTTTACCGTGGTCACGGTTATCTAGATTGTAACGCTCAGCTAAGGTAATTGCTGCCGGGCCAATAAATTCTTTGTTGAGACCAAATTGTGGACATGCTGCGTAGCATAAGCCACAGTTGATACAACCAGAGAATTGATGGTATTTCGCCATTTGAGCCGGAGTCTGCTTATTTGGGCCTTCTGACACTTTACGGTCGTTACCGATGATGTAAGGCTTAATCGCTTCCAAGCTTTCGATGAAATGTGTCATATCGACCACTAAGTCACGTTCAACGGGGAAATTGCCGAGGGCTTCAACGCGCATTCCATTGGGGTAATCACGCAGGAATGTTTTACATGCCAATTTAGGTACGCGGTCAACCATCATGCCGCAAGAACCGCAAATCGCCATACGGCAAGACCAACGATATGAAAGATCGGGCGCTAAGTTATCTTTAACGTAGCCTAAAGCATCAAGCAGAGATGTCTGCGGATCGTAAGGGACGTCATAAGTCACAAAATGGGGCTCACTATCCGTTTCAGGATTATAGCGCATGATCTCCATTTTTAAGTGTTTCATTTCATCCATTAGCCTGCTCCTTATTCGCTTTATCTTGAGCTGCTGCTTCACCACCATAAACACGTTTAGCCGGTACAGATTTAGTAATTTTCACATCACCATACTCAATTCGAGGTGCACCTTCTGGGTTATGGAACGCCAGAGTATGTTTGAGGAAGTTAATATCATCGCGCTCAGTACAACCTTCATCAAGACGTTGATGAGCACCCCGAGATTCTTTACGGTTGAACGCAGAGTGCGCCATACATTCAGCGACATCTAAACCGAAACCTAATTCAATGGTATACAGCAGGTCCGTATTAAATACGCTACTATGATCGCTGATTTCAACGTGTTTAAAGCGTTCTTTTAACTCAGCAATTTTATCAATGGTTTTTTGCATCAGTTCAGGCGTACGATAAATACCACAGCCTTCTTCCATTGTCATACCCAGTTCATCGCGGATTTTCGACCAGCTTTCTGTTCCTTTTTGGTTCTTCAGCTGTTCTAATTTTTCTTCGATTTCACGGGTTCGCGCTTCGATAGCATTAGCATTGGCTGGCGTAGCTTCTGCGACATGTTTTGCAGCTTGCTCACCGGCTAAACGACCAAATACGACTAGCTCAGCTAACGAGTTAGAACCTAAACGGTTAGCACCATGTAAGCCAACAGATGAACATTCGCCCACCGCAAATAAACCTTTAATTCGCGTTTCACAGTGATTATCGGTTTCGATACCGCCCATGGTGTAGTGCGCTGTTGGGCGAACTGGAATTGGGTCAGTCACAGGATCGACACCGACATAGGCTTTAGCCAGTTCACAAATGAACGGTAGACGCTCATGCAGTTTTTCGGCACCGAGATGGCGTAAATCCAGATAAACTACATCGCCACGCGGGGTACTGATTGTCCGGCCTGCACGCCACTCATGCCAGAAAGCTTGAGAAACTTTATCGCGCGGGCCTAATTCCATATATTTATTTTCTGGTTTGCCCAATGGGGTTTCTGGGCCCATACCGTAATCTTGCAGATAACGATAGCCATCTTTATTAACCAGAATACCGCCTTCACCACGACAACCTTCAGTCATCAAGATACCAGAACCCGGTAAACCGGTTGGATGGTATTGAACAAATTCCATATCACGCAGTGGTACGCCATGGCGGAAGGCCATACCCATACCATCACCAGTCACAATACCGCCGTTAGTGTTATAACGATAAACACGGCCAGCACCACCGGTTGCCATAATCACAGCATTCGCCCGGATTTGAACTTTGGTGCCTTCCATCATGTTTAACGCAACTAAACCACGAACTTGACCTTCATCAACGATGATATCGAGCACGAAATGCTCATCAAAACGTTGAATTTGAGGATATTTTAGTGAGGTTTGATACAGTGTATGCAGCATGTGGAAGCCAGTTTTATCAGCAGCAAACCATGTACGTTCAATTTTCATTCCACCAAAACGGCGAACGTTAACTGAACCATCTGGTTTACGGCTCCATGGGCATCCCCATTGTTCTAACTGCGTCATTTCTTGAGGGCAGTGCTCGACAAAATATTCGACAACATCTTGTTCACACAGCCAGTCACCACCAGAAACGGTGTCATTGAAATGATAGTCATAGGAGTCATGAGCCTGAGTTACTGCGGCTGATCCCCCCTCTGCGGCCACGGTATGGCTACGCATAGGGTAAACTTTTGAGATCAGAGCAATCTTCATATTGGGATTTGCTTCCGCGGCAGCAATCGCTGCCCGTAAACCAGCGCCCCCGGCCCCGATAATAGCTAGATCGGCATTAAAGGTTTGCACTGCGCTTCTCCATTGTTCAAGTGTAAATTAATAAATTCTGTTAATTACTTTCTGTGGTTAGCTATCAAAACTCTGAATGCTTAAATCCATTCATATATAAGTGTCATTTTTATAAGTATTAATAATATGATAGCTAACTTCCATGAATCATTGTATGAATTATAGCGAAATGTCTGACAGATAAATTTGATATAGAGAGGGGTTTTTGCCGATTTTGCTGAGAAAGTGTGATCTAATGCAGGTTTTCATAAATTGTTTTTAACGGTTTTCATTTTTAGTTTGATCTAAAATATAAAAGAAATATCAATAAATTATACTAATTTTTCACCATAATATCGCAAATGACCAATAAAAACTCAGGCTTATGTTTTAGTTAGGGAAAAAACCGTGCTATTTATCGATATTAGCTAATCTGGTTAATTTGTATTTTATATATATAAATAATGACTATTATTATTTTTAATTTATCGATTCTGAGCGAAGTTAACTAAGTAGTAAATTGAATAATATTACCGAATCAAAACTTGATAACATAAATTTCACACCGTATAAGAAAATATAATCATTCCCACTCTCATGTGGAAGGTTTATATTCTAGTTAGTTATTCTCGAAGGCGATTAATCGTGCTTTCAGCTGCGAATACGTTGTGTGTTTGCGGTGAGATGAGTAAACTGCACGCTTTGTTTTATTTTGGAGTCATTCGAATGAATGAAATAGCGAACTGGCAGCCTAGCGCACCCATCGCTAATCTGTTGCAGCGGGCGAAGATTATTGCTGAAATTAGACGTTTCTTTTCAGAGCGGTGTGTACTGGAAGTCGATACACCAGCGATGAGTCAGGCAACGGTGACGGATATTCATCTGGTGCCTTTTGAAACGCAATTTGTAGGGCCCGGAGCTGCCGACGGTATCAAACTCTATCTGATGACCAGCCCTGAATATCACATGAAGCGCTTACTTGCTGCGGGGAGTGGGCCGATTTATCAAATGAGTCGCAGTTTCAGAAATGAAGAATCTGGACGTTATCATAATCCAGAGTTTACAATGCTAGAATGGTATCGACCACATTATGATATGTACCGCTTGATTAATGAAGTTGATGATTTATTACAACAAGTTCTGGATTGTGAAAGTGCGGAGTTGCTTTCATATCAGCAAGCATTTTTGCGGTATTTAAATATTGATCCATTGTCGGCGGAAAAAAGCGAATTACGCAGTGTTGCTGCACGTTTAGATCTAAGTAATGTGGCTGATAACGAAGAAGATCGCGACATCTTATTACAGTTATTGTTCACGGAGGGAGTTGAGCCACATATCGGGAAAGAAAAACCGGCGGTGGTTTATCATTTTCCTGCCTCACAAGCATCATTAGCTGAAATTAGTGCTGAAGATCACCGAGTGGCTGAACGCTTTGAAGTTTACTTCAAAGGGATTGAGCTGGCGAATGGCTTCCGTGAATTGACTGATGCTACAGAACAGCGTCAGCGATTTGAGCAGGATAATCGTCGCCGACAGGCATTAGGATTATCTATTCAGCCGATTGACGAGCACTTATTATCGGCATTAGAGCATGGATTACCTGAATGTTCTGGCGTGGCTTTAGGGGTTGACCGCATAATTATGTTGGCACTTAATGCGCAAAAAATTCAAGATGTGATGGCTTTCCCTGTGACTATCGCATAATCACTGCTATCCGATAAATTACAGCTTCCAGCAATGTTATTTAATTGTGGAAGCTGTTTTTTTATCTAATATTTAGCGGTTGATGTTCTTGGCAATGTGAGATTTATTTTTGCTGTTTTAAGAACTCGACGCCTAAATCTGGGAAATCAGTAAATGCACCATCAACATTGGCAGTATTATAAATGATTTCATACAGTTGATTGCCATCTTTAGCGTATTTAGGCAATTTATCTACACGAATAGTATAAGGATGAACTGCCATTTTATTCGCGTGCGCATCCTGTACCATACCGGTTAACTGGATATTATTAGGGGTTGAATTTTCATTAAATAGCATATGATAATCTGGGCCAATACCATCGGCATATTTAGCTACTTCTTTCATAGAATCTGGCTCAAACATCCAATCATAGCTGTAATTTACCCAACTACCGTCCGGTTTCTGTTCTTGAGTTTCATTCCAGTCAGTATAAGCAATCAATTGAATTAATTTCAGATCCATGCCTAATTTGGGTAGTAGAGTATTTTTAATCCGTTTTAATTCATTGGCATCGAAACATTGCAAATACACATTGGCATCTTTGGTGGTATATCCGTAGTCTTTTAATACTTCAAGTGTACGGGTTGAAATATCTTTGTCTTCTTGCTGGTGGAACCACGGCGATTTAATTTCAGGATAAATACCGATGTTTTTGCCTGTCGATTTATTCAGACCTTGGATAAACTCAATTTCTTCTTGGAAGGTATGCACGCGAAAATCAGACGTACCCATCGGGAAGCGGTTTGGATAGCTTTGGACTTTTTTACCGTCAACAATATCAAAACCTTCGGTAAATTTAAGTGATTTAATTTCATCTAACGTGAAATCAATCGCATAATAACGACCATCTGCACGAGCGCGATCGGGAAAACGGTCAGCGACATCTGTTACGCGATCGAGATAATGATCATGCAAAACAACCAGCTGATTATCTTTGGTCATCACTAAATCTTGTTCTAAAAAATCAGCACCTTGAGCATAAGCCATAGCTTTTGCAGGTAACGTATGTTCCGGCAAATAACCACTTGCTCCCCGATGCGCGATAACTACTTTAGGATTTGTTTGTGCAATTGCTGATACAGACATAACTAACATCATACTTGCCATTAAGGTTTTTAAAGTGAATGTCATCAGTATATTCCTTTGCCAATATTTATACCCGTTATACTTCAAGTCACTGTATTATTGGTTTGAGTCACTCAAGATATAAAAGGGTAGATAAAAAAAGGGCTACAGTATTTAAATACGTAGCCCAGAAGATTAATCATTAATTATGACTGATGAATGACAATCGTCATTATTGTTGATTAGCTAATTCGCGTTTGTGTTTAATTTCGCTCAACATAACGATAAATAGTAACACTACAGCCAGGGCACTACCGCCTATCATGACGGCGAAACCACCATCCCAACCGAAGTAGTCAACGGTGTAACCGACAATCGCACTGGCGGCTACTGAGCCACCGAGATAACCGAACAGTCCGGTAAATCCAGCTGCGGTACCGGCTGCTTTTTTCGGTGCGAGTTCAAGAGCATGCAGGCCGATAAGCATTACTGGGCCGTAAATTAAGAAACCGATAATTAACATACAAGCCATATCGATACTTGGGTTACCTGGAGGGTTCATCCAGAATACAACAGTGGCGATGGTGACTAAAATCATGAAGAATACGCCGGTTGCACCACGGTTACCACGGAACACTTTATCCGACATCCAACCACACAATAAGGTGCCAGGAATACCTGCATATTCGTACATGAAATACGCCCATGAAGATTTATCCATGGTGAAATGTTTTACTTCACGCAGATAGGTCGGAGACCAGTCAAGAACACCGTAACGCAGCAAGTAAACGAATACGTTAGCAATCGCAATCATCCATAACAGTTTGTTAGGGAAGACGTATTTCATGAAGATTTCTTTTGCTGTTAGTTCTTCTTCATCACTTTCTTTATAGTCAGGTGGGTAGTCATTTTTATACTCTTCAATCGGAGGTAGCCCACAAGATTGAGGGGTATCTCTCATTAGAGCGAAAGCAATGATAGCGACTAAGATGGCACCGAAAGCTGGCATATACAGCGCCGCTTTCCAGTCATTAAACCATGCCATGCCGAGCATGAATAACAGAGGCGGAATACCACCACCAACGTTATGTGCACAGTTCCAAATGGAAACAATCCCGCCACGTTCTTTCTGGGACCACCAGTGAACCATAGTTCGTCCACAAGGCGGCCAACCCATACCTTGGAACCAACCACAGAAGAATAGCAGAACGAACATTACCATAATGCTCGATGTCGCCCAAGGAACGAAGCCCATGATCAACATGACAAATGCGGCTAATATTAAACCCGCAGGTAGAAAGTAGCGTGGGTTAGAACGGTCAGAAACTGAGCCCATTATGAATTTGGAAAATCCATAAGCGATAGAAATCCCTGAAAGAGCAAAACCGAGATCACCTTTAGAGAAACCTTGCTCTACAAGGTACGGCATGGCTAATGCAAAGTTTTTTCTGACCAAGTAATAAGCTGCATACCCGAAGAAAATTCCCAAGAAAATCTGCCAACGTAATTTACGATAGACGGGGTCTATCTTATCAGCAGACAGCCTCGGTTTATGAGCTGCCGGTTTAAACATACTTAACATATAAGCCTCCGATGGCATATAGATATTTTTTATTTATCATTATAAAAGCAACGAAAACGAAAATAATTTGAGAGTTTATGTGCGTATTGTTTTCTCTTGCCGTGCTAAATAGTAGCCACAATTAAACAATTTATCTGTAATGCACTGCACAAATATAGGTTTTCTATATAAGCTGGATAAGGTAATAGCTTTTATGAATATATTGAAATTGTTTTGTTAACAAACGTGTGACATTCATCACACATTGGTGTTTTTCACACAAGAGATGATCGAATTCCTGTTCGTTTTTGTTCCTTATCAAACATTGCGCCCATTTTTTGTCTATAGTTAGTACTAAGCTAATAATTATAAAAAATTAGATTATCTTATTAATTAGATTCTCTTACTAATGTGAGGAAATTCGGCATGAATGATCCATCTGTTATAGAAACGGACGTCATTATTATCGGTGGCGGTGCTACCGGTGCAGGTATTGCGCGAGACTGTGCTCGCCGAGGACTCCGTTGTGTGCTACTTGAACGGCATGATATTGCGACCGGCGCGACGGGTCGTAATCATGGTCTATTACATAGTGGCGCACGTTATGCTGTGACAGATAGCGAGTCTGCCCGCGAATGTATTGAAGAAAACAAAATACTAAAACGCATCGCCCATCATTGTGTTGAACGTACTGACGGCTTATTTATTACCCTGCCCGAAGACTCATTGGAATATCAGCAACAGTTTATTATCGCTTGCCGTGCAGCGGGGATTGATGCGGACGCCATTGATCCAAGTGAAGCTATTCGTTTGGAGCCTTCGGTTAATCCGTTATTAATAGGCGCGGTAAAAGTGCCAGATGGTACTGTCGATCCTTTTCGTTTAACTGCGGCTAATATGTTGGATGCTAGAGAGCATGGCGCCAAGGTGCTGACTTACCATGAAGTCGTGGGATTATTGCGTGATGGTGACAGAGTGAAAGGCGTCACCGTTTATGACCATAAAAATTCGCGTACTTATAATATACATGCTGAGATTGTAGTAAATGCCGGTGGTATTTGGGGACAGCGGATCGCTGAATATGCGGATTTAAAAATCAAAATGTTCCCGGCCAAAGGGGCATTATTAATTTTAGGTCATCGGCTAAATAATATGGTGATCAACCGTTGTCGTAAGCCGGCGGATGCCGATATTTTAGTGCCTGGCGACACGATTTCATTGATTGGTACTACTTCGACACATATCGATTACGATCAAATCGATAATATGCATGTGACTCCAGAAGAAGTGGATATTTTGATCCGCGAAGGTTCGATGTTATCTCCGGCACTCGCCACCACGCGAATTTTACGTGCTTATGCAGGGGTTCGGCCTTTAGTGGCCAGTGACGATGATCCTTCTGGGCGTAATGTAAGCCGGGGGATTGTGCTGTTAGACCATGCTAAACGTGATGGACTGGAAGGCTTTATAACAATTACCGGCGGTAAATTAATGACTTATCGCCTGATGGCTGAATGGGCGACTGATAAAGTGTGCGAAAAACTCGGACACAGCGCCAAATGTACGACTGCAGAAGCTCCGTTACCGGGATCACAGCACAGCGCCGAACAATCACTGCGTAATGCGATTTCGATACCTGCTCCAATCCGCGGATCGGCGGTTTATCGCCATGGCGATCGTGCTTCCTCGATTTTAACCACTGACCGACTGGATAAAAGTTTGGTGTGCGAGTGTGAGGCAGTAACTGCCGGAGAAGTGCGTTATGCGGTTGATTCTTTAGCGGTTAATAACTTACTCGATTTACGTCGTCGGACACGGGTCGGCATGGGAACGTGCCAAGGTGAATTATGTGCTTGCCGTGCTGCAGGCTTACTTAATCGCTTTAATGTCACGACTCCATATGAAACCGAACAGCAATTGGGGCATTTTTTAAATGAACGTTGGAAGGGCGTTCGCCCGATAGCGTGGGGAAATGCTCTGCGTGAAAGTGAATTTACCAGCTGGGTGTATCATGGTTTATGTGGGATGAATCAACAAACTTTGCAGCAACAATCCGCCAATAAGGAGTCCGATAATGAAATTTGATGCAGTCATTATAGGCGGAGGTCTAGCCGGTTTAAGCTGCGGTATCCGTCTCACTAACGCAGGACTTTCTTGTGCGATTGTGAGTGCCGGACAAAATGCGCTGCATTTTTCTTCTGGCTCGTTAGATTTATTAACTCAATTGCCTGATGGCCGCGGCGTTGAACATCCATTAGATGCGCTGGCAGAGTTAGCGATTCAATCACCCCAACATCCTTATAGTCGTATCGGTAAAGAAAAGGTGAGTGAGCTGGCATTACTGGCAGAGCAACAATTGCAGGCCGCAGGGGTTGAACTTTTTGGTTCAGCGCAACAGAATCACTATCGAATTACACCGCTAGGACATAAACGCCTAACATGGTTGAGCCCAACACGGGTGCCCGTGGTTAAGTTCGAACAGCCCCTACCGACGGGTAAAATCGCGGTGATCGGCATTGAAGGTTTCTTAGATTTTCAGCCACAAATGGTCGCCGATGTATTGAAAGAACAGGGTGCTGAGGTTGTTTCTCACTATGTTCACTTACCGTTATTAGACCGCTTACGTGAAAATGCCAGTGAATTTCGCGCTATCAATATTGCTCGTTGGTTAGATAGATCTGAAAATATGGCTGAGATAGTCAGTGAACTTTCTCCATTAGTTCAACAGGTTGATAAAATTTTCTTACCTGCTTGCCTCGGTTTAGAGAGCGATCAGGTGATTAGCGATTTAGAAAGCCAATTAGGTAAAACGATTTATCTGCTACCTACCTTACCACCATCATTGTTGGGTATTCGTTTACATGATCATTTACTCAAACAATATCGCCGTCAGGGTGGGATTATCATGCCAGGTGATAAAGTCACCAAAGTTAACTTTGACGGGCAAAAAATCAGTCAACTACATACCCGTAATCATGGCGATATCCCATTAAAAGCGAGCCAATTTGTATTAGCTACTGGCAGTTTTTTTAATAATGGATTAGTGGCAACATTTGATCGTGTTTATGAGCCTTTGATGGAGTTAGATCTCGGTAATATCCCGCCGCGTTCTCAGTGGACTGACGAGCAATTTTTTGCCTCTCAGCCATATATGCGTTTTGGCGTTGAAACTGATACACAATTACGCGCTAAAAAATATGGCGATGTGATAGACAATCTTTATGTGGCGGGCGCGGTATTAGGCGGTTTTGATCCACTGACAGAAGGATGCGGCGCCGGTGTTTCATTAATTAGTGGTTTATATGCTGCGGAGCAAATAATTTCGGCAATAAATAATGCTAACGCAGCCACAGAACACACAGAGGTAGCACAATGAGTATTCACGATCCTAGCTTTGAAAGCTGCATTAAGTGTACGGTTTGTACCACTTATTGCCCAGTAGCAAAAGTGAATCCACTCTATCCAGGCCCGAAACAAGCCGGCCCAGATGGCGAGCGTCTACGTCTTAAAGATCCGATGCTCTATGATGAAGCGCTAAAATATTGCACTAACTGCAAACGTTGTGAAGTAGCGTGCCCATCCGACGTAAAAATCGGCGATATTATTGCTCGCGCACGCAATACCTACAGTACGCAAAAACCAAAATTACGCGATGCTATTTTAAGTCATACCGATCTGATGGGATCACTATCGACACCATTTGCTCCTGTGGTGAATACCATCACAGGGATGAAACCGGTTCGTCAGATCCTAGATAAAGCATTAAAAATTGATCATCGTCGTGAATTGCCTAAATATTCATTCGGTACCTTCCGTCGTTGGTATGCGAAACAAGCAGCAGAGCAGAAAAAATTCACCGAGCAAGTGGCGTATTTTCATGGTTGTTTTGTTAACTATAATCATCCTCAATTAGGCAAAGATTTAATTAAAGTTTTCAATGGAATGAATATTGGTGTTCAACTGCTGAAAAGAGAAAAATGCTGTGGCGTGGCATTGATTGCCAATGGTTTTATGAAACAAGCTAAACGCCAAGCCAACGTTAATCTTGAATCATTACAAAAAAGTATTCTTGAAAATCATGTACCTGTGGTAGCAACGTCATCAACCTGTACCTTTACGCTGCGTGATGAATATACTCACGTTTTAGATGTTGATACTTCAGCTATCCGTGATGAGATAGAACTGGCAACGCGTTATATTTATCGATTATTGGAGCAAGGGCGTGAGCTTAAACTCAAACATACGCCGATGAAAGTGGCTTACCACACGCCATGTCATATGGAAAAAATGGGCTGGACATCCTACACCTTAGAGTTGATTAAACGCATTCCCGGTGTTGAATTGATCGTTCTGGATTCTCAATGCTGTGGGATTGCAGGAACTTATGGCTTTAAAAAAGAAAACTATGAGGTTTCTCAAGGCATTGGCGCAGGTTTATTCCGTCAAATTGAAGAGAGCGGCGCTGATGTGGTGATCACCGATTGCGAAACGTGTAAATGGCAAATTGAGATGTCGACCAGTAAAAAATGTGAACACCCTATTACGTTATTAGCTAAAGCACTATAGGAGTGAACAGCCCTATAAAGTTAGATTGTTCTTAGGGCCGATTTTTACGCCGCATCTGATAAATTAAGGGAAATAAAGTTAAAGGGAAATAAAGTTATCCTTATTTCCCTTTTTATTCTGACGATAGCCTATATTTAGGCTGCTAATAATTAACACCGCTACTTAATTCAATTAACCGACGAAGCCGATGATGCAGAGACAATTTGCTGTAGCGTATCCATCATTAGTAACACCGAGGTGGCGCCCGGATCTTGATGGCCAATACTGCGTTCGCCCAAATAGCTGGCTCGGCCTTTGCGGGCTTGCATCGGAACCGTGGCTTCAAGCGCGAGCCGTGCGGCAATGATTGCTTCTTTAAGGGCTTGATCTAGTGGCAAATTTTGTGTGGCGGAGATACTCAATGACTCGCTAACAGGCCACCAAACATCGCACATGGTTTTATCGCCGGGTTCTGCTTTACCTCGCATCGCTACCCCTTCAGTACCTGCAGTGATTATTTCTGCCAAATCAGCCAGTGTGAGATACGGTTTATCTGCGGCAGCTTGGGCGGCTTTGATAAAAAAAGTCCCAAACAGCGGTCCACTTGCTCCACCTACACTTGAGAGCAAGGTCATTCCGGTAGTTTTTAGAATGATAGCAATATTTTTATCGGCAACCGACGGCAGCTTTTCAGCTACTTTTTGAAAACCTCGATGCATATTTAGCCCATGGTCACCGTCACCAATGGCGCGGTCTAACTCGGTCAAATTATCTTGCTCACGGGCAAATATCTCAGCGCATTTGGTCAACCATTGAACTGTCTGTTGAGAGCTTAAATTCATAGAAGATACCTATTTTTATGGGCATGTTAGTTTCTGGACCCGTTAGAATTTGAGAGCTAACGAAGAGTTTAGGATCAATTAAGGTTTCCATCTTAGCGCCGGAGTATTTACTGGGCTGTCCCAAAGAGACAGAATGAGATCATCGACAGTCAGTAAAGTGATTGAAAACCCTTGCATATCTAACGAGGTACAATAGGAACCCACCAAATTTCTTTCGATCGTTAGACCAAACGCGTCACAACATTGAACTAGGCGGCCATACACTGCATACAGTTCAGACAGCGGTGTTGCCCCCAGATTATTAACTAAAGCAATCACTCGATCCCCCGCTTTCAATGGTGATTTAGATTGCTGCTTCTCTACCCATTCGCCGTTAGAGTGATCCCAATGACGGATAACACGCTGATACGCGCTGTTTTCGATCAAAGTACTAAACATTTGATCGACGGTGTCGTTGAGATGCGTAAATGGACGACGCTCGATCCCCGGTTCACCATGAATGCCCACCCCGAACTCCATTTCATTATCCGCGAGGGAAAATGACGGTTTCCCAGCTGCAGGCACGGTACAGGCTTGCAGGGCAATACCTAAGCTATGGCCTTGATTATTCAGCTGGTGGCCTAAGTGCGCAAGTTGATCGAGTGATTTTCCTTGCTCTGCTGCGGCGCCAAGAATTTTTTCTATCAATACGGTATTTGCCACTCCGCGACGACCAGCGGTATATAAGCTGTCTTTTACCGCAACATCGTCATCAACCAGTACAGTAGCAACTTTGATGCCGGCGTCATGCAACAACTCGGTGGCGGTTTCAAAATTCAGCACATCTCCGGTATAGTTTTTTATGATCATCAATACGCCTTCGCCACTGTCGATGGTCATGGCACATTCCAGCATTTGATCGGGCGTTGGAGAGGTAAACATTTCGCCGGGGCAAGCGCCATCTAGCATACCCTGGCCGATATAACCACTGTGCATCGGCTCATGACCGCTACCACCGCCGGATAATAATGCGACTTTACCGCTAATAGGTGCCTCGCTGCGTACGATATACGTTGGGTCAATATTGAGGCGTAACTCGGGATGAGCAAGGAGTAAACCATGGTTAACTTCGGTAATAATATCTTCAACACGATTAATCAGTTTCTTCATATTTGCGGCTCCAGATGAGGCTTAAATCAGACGGACAATAGGTGATAGAACCTTTCATTTAACGCGCCCAGTGAAACAGCTGATTTAAAAACAGTGATTAAGTGAGATTGATTGATAAATTAACCTAAAAAAAAACGATTAATTAGACCATCAATAAAGGCGATAGAACCATATAAAATAAGGGCGTTGTTATGACACTACACTAACATGCCGGTAAATTTTATAATGAAAGCAAGCCAGAAAATGAGATATTGATCGAGATGTTTTTAGCGGGAATGTTAGCGATAAAAAAAGCCCTTGCATGGGATTGCAAGGGCGAAAAATTAGCGGAGTTCAGCGTAATTTTTTGGGCGATGATTGGCGAAAAAATATTTCATTAGCACGTTCAGTAGTACACCGTAAGCAGGCAAGAAAAATAGCATGCAGATGAACAACTTAAACGTATAATCGACCAATGAAATTTCAATCCAATTGGCGGCCATAAAGGCATCAGTACTACGATAAAAGGCAATAAAGAAGAAGGCGATGGTGTCGACTAAATTACCGAAGAACATCGCTGCCGCTGGGGCGACCCACCAACGACTATTTTGGCGCAGGCGATTAAATACACTGACATCTAGAATCTGGCCTAAAACGTAAGCCATAAAGCTTGCGGTCGCAATACGCGCGACAAACAGATTAAATTCACCAAGTGCATTTATCCCTTGCCATTCTCCTTGGAAGAACAGTGCTGAAATAACGTAAGAAATTAGCAGAGCAGGCAGCATGACCGAGGTTATTATCCTCCGCGCTAAAGGCGCGCCATAAATACGCACCGTCAAATCAGTCGCTAAGAAAATAAACGGAAAGGTAAATGCGCCCCAAGTGGTATGGAAGCCAAAAATACTCATTGGCAGCTGAACCAAATAGTTGCTAGAAGTAATGATTAAAATATGAAATAAAGATAGCCAAATTAGAGCAGTGGCTCGCTGCTGCGGTGTTAAATCAAACATATTGTACCTTTTTAGTTTTATGGGGTGAGGGAACCCATGACATCAACGTCAGTATCACTAACACTATAAATTATATCTTATATTGTACAGAATATAATCCACTAATAGCGACAGCAATAATCCACGCTGAGCCTCAGAGGGCGGGATGATACTCGTGTTGCGCAACAAAAGCAAAACAGTTCATCTCGTTTAGTGCCAATTTATTATATAATCGATAAATCGATTGAATTTAGAGTCTTTATATTTATGTCTACTATTTTTGAACACGCAACTAAAAGCTTAGATACCTTAGGGTTACGCTGCCCAGAGCCGGTGATGTTAGTGCGTAAAACTGTGCGCAACATGCAAGATGGTGACACCCTATTGATTATTGCTGATGATCCGGCAACTACCCGTGATATTCCCGGCTTTTGCCGTTTTATGGAGCATGAGTTATTGGCGGCTGAAACTGAAACTGCGCCTTATCGTTATCTGCTGCGTAAAAAAGCCAATGGATTGTAACGACTACCTTTAATCATCTGCAACAAAATCAGCCATAAACTAGCAATAAAAAAGAAGCACCTAACGATGCTTCTTCGGGTGATTTTCCGTTATTACTGTAGGTGTTTTTAAGGTATAGCTCCCACACTTAGCGTTAGATTTATTTTTGCTGACGCTGAGGCAGCTTAACTCGCAATAACCTAATCGCATTGGCAGTGACTAACGCGGTAGCGCCGGAATCGGCTAATACCGCAACCCACAGCCCAGTGATCCCCAGTAAACTGGTAACTAAAAATACGGCTTTTAGTCCCAAGGCGATGGTGATATTTTCACGAATAATTTTGCGTGTCGCACGTGAGAGCGCAATAATTTCTGCCAACCCAGTGAGTCGATTATGGGTTAGCGCTGCATCCGCGGTTTCTAAAGCGACGTCTGTTCCGCTACCCATGGCTACGCCGATACTGGCGGCTTTCATCGCTGGTGCATCATTGATGCCATCACCCACCATCATAGTACGATGCTGTATATTTAACTCAATTACAGCTTGGACTTTATCTTCTGGCAATAACCCAGCGCGAAAATCCATACCTACTTGGCCTGCAATTGCGGCCGCAGCTCGCGGGTTATCACCGGTTAACATCACTGCATTAACATTCATACTTTTCAGCATGTTAATTGCATCGATAGCATCAGTACGCAAGGTATCTTGCAGCGCTATCACGCCAACCATTTGCCCGCCTACCAACGTGACTACCACGGTTTTACCTTCCGCTTCTAGGGTCTCTATTTGTTGCTGCCAGTGATTATCCAATGGCATATCGAGACGGCTAGGCGCGCTAACTAAAATATGCTGATTATTGAGATAGCCTTCAACACCTTTGCCGGCTAATGCTTTACGTTTTTCAGCTTCGATGACTGGCTGATTTAATACAGCGGCATAATCAATAACCGCTTTAGCTAAAGGATGATGAGAACCGACTTCAACCGCGGCAGTATATGCGATCAATTGCTGAGTGCTTACGCCGTCAATGGCCAGCGCATCGGTCACTTGTGGCTTGCCTTGCGTTAGGGTACCGGTTTTATCTAGCGCGACGGTAGTTACCGTACCTAATTGTTCCAGCGCCGCGCCGCCTTTAATTAATGCGCCTCGACGTGTTGCCGTGGCCAATGCTGAAGTAATCGCTGCCGGTGTTGAGATAACCAAGGCACATGGACAACCAATTAATAGCAAAGTTAATCCACGATAAATCCAAGTATCCCATAGCGCGCCGAAAAACAGGGGCGGAACAACAATAACTAGCGCAGAGAACAGCATAATAATAGGCGTATAAATGCGGCTGAACTGGTCAATAAAGCGCTCAATCGGGGCGCGACGTTCTTCGGCCTCTTCTATTAATAGCAGGATACGATCAATCGCATTTTTACCTGGCTCAGAAACCACTTTCATTCGCACGGCACGGTCGACGGATAAACAGCCAGCCGCTACTTTTTCTCCCACATTGCGCTCAACAGGTACTGATTCTCCGGTTAACGCGCTTTCATCAAAACTGGCAAAGTCACTCATTAACTCAGCATCGGTAGGCAATCTTCCGCCAGGCGCAATTTCAATAATGTCGCCAGGACGTAATTGTGCTACAGCGATAGAGGTTTTTTGACCGTCTTTGATTAATACTGCATCTTCGG
Source organism: Moellerella wisconsensis ATCC 35017 (assembly GCF_001294465.1). Lineage (GTDB taxonomy): Bacteria > Pseudomonadota > Gammaproteobacteria > Enterobacterales > Enterobacteriaceae > Moellerella > Moellerella wisconsensis. The sequence continues at coordinate 18,440 of NZ_LGAA01000003.1, read as the reverse complement.
GGACGAGTGCCATCAGAGCACTTACTCCGCGTCGTGCGCGACCCGCCGAGTAAGACTCCAACATTTCTCCCAGCATAAACAGCAGAATAACCATCGCGGCTTCTTCTGTAGCTTGGATAAATAGCGCGCCAATCGCGGCCACCGACATTAATGTTTCTATGCTAAAAGGTGAGCCGGTACGAATTAAACGTAAAGATTTACGCGCTATGGGGAACACGCCAAATAGCGTAGTAGCAATAAAAGCATAGCGACCCATTGTAGGATTAACTAACTCAATGCCCCAGCTGAGCGCCATCAAAATCGCCAGTATAATGACAGGCTTGGCTTCGCGGATTAAACTGTGTCGCGGTGCTTGCGCGTGACTGGCACCCTCATCGGCTGGAAATAGCTCATAACCGGCTTGTTGGACTATATTGGCGACGTCACCACGAATATCGGTATCGGCATCAACCACTAATTTCTCGGTGGCAAACAACACTTTAGCTTGTTTTATCTGTGGTATTTGCGCCACAGCAGTTTCGATTTTCCGCGCGCAGCTTGGACAATCCATTCCTCGAATAATCCAACTATATCGCTGTTCGCCACGTTGTGTCGGTGCCATTGTCTCTGCTATTTGTGGCTCAGTACTACAGCATGTGCCGTGTTGATGATTATGATTTGCGTGCTGATGTTGCTCTTCATCGCTATCTTCGCACTGAGATTGATGATTTTCTGAATGTGTATGTGAGCCATCACTTACTTTTTTAGGTGTATCAGAGCAAGTGCTGCTAGAGCAGCAAGTACTGGCATGTGTATGCGTAACTTGATTTTTTTCATTGTGTGAGTGCATAGACACCCCCTTTTTTATACAGACTGCTGAAGAATTAAGCCAAGTCTACACGTTGGAGTTAACTCTAGAGTCAAATAAAAACGGGGCCAGTTGATAAAAAATCTTATTTGCTAACATCATCATCAACTGGCTAAGGTGCAATTTGTAGGTGTAGGATTATAGGTATAGGGAACGAATAATTAAAAATTGTCCGAGGAAATAGAGGGTTGCAACGATAGCTTTGGAGGCTTTGAACGGATATCTAAAGCGAGCAATTAGCCAAATACAATTAGACAAAAACAGTAAACAAGCGCCTACCATAATCGAGAAATTAACTTCGCGAGCTAGCCCAAAGTATTGATCTCCAGCTACCCAGACCATGATCATCGACATAATTAATAGTGCAAAAACCGGCGCTTGTAATGTTTCGAGTTTAGTCCAAATAATCAGCAACGTGACGAGTGTCAGCACAATGGGAACAGGAAGCCAAGGAAGATAAAGACTAAAATTCATTTGTAGCCCAAAACTAATGGCATACAGAAGATAACTGATAAATATTAAAGCAATAGATGCAAGTAAGCGCTCACCTGGTAGAATGCGTAGCATATCGCCAAGTAACGAAGCCAGCAGCCCAGCCAAGACTAAGTAACCCGAAATAGTGATAAATTCTGCATTCCATCCCCAAGCAAGTAGTAGAAGCAAAGTTACGGGCCTAAATAACCAGCGTTGCCAATCTGGGCCTCGGTACGCGGCATCGACATATAACCAACCAGAGAAAAGTACAGCAAGGAATGGCCAACTGATCATAAACACGTCCTTATTATCTGTGGGTTTCAAGGTGATAAAGTATATCTGTCATGCCTTAATTGTAGATTTGGATTATATTTCTACAATACGAATTACTTAGGCTACAAATATTTCATTTTTAATAAATTAAGATAAATTATACCCTAAATCCATTGGACTAGGCTCAGACATTCTTATTTATTAGTTAATGTTGTTATATCAACCAATGAAATATTGCGATAGCTATAATTATCTGAGTTATAGAATAAAACGATTGAGAACAATTCTATTATGAACAAACCGTATTTATTAATTATCGTGCTGGTGGTAATTGGCCTATTGGCGACCAAACGATTTTTTGATCAGCGTCGGCAGAATGAAATCAATGATAATTCTACACAAATTAGCTATTTAGTTACGGTAGAAGATAAAAAAGATTATCCCTATCCAAACATGCGCTCACGCGAGCGTGATGTTGTTTCGCCAGAAACTTTCCGCTATGAAGTTTATTTTAAACCTTTGAATGCAGGGATAACGTCAGAAGATAAGCCATTGAAAATTATTCTCAAAGACGAACAAGCGTACCGTGCAATTAATAAAGGCAGCCGGGGCCGACTTTATTTGCAAGGAACTCGCTTTATTCGCTTTGAGCCTGAAAATTAATTAGATTAGTAAACACTTACTTTATAACATGGGTTATTCTATTTTTTTGGACTTAGCTGCCAGCTGTTGCTGCTGTTTCTTTTGAATAACCAGTAATTCAAATACGCCAAACAAAAAAATCCGCAATTGGAGCCAACCAGACAGTTTTTGTTGTTTGGATAAGGTGGATTTCATAAATAAAGTTTGCAAGGCGTGCATAAAAATCATAAATATCATGGCGATATCCATAAAGTATTTAAGGGGTTTAGGAAACGGGTGGACTAAATTAAAGATCATAAATCCCCACACACACAGCATTAATATACGGCCGATATTAATTAACATACGGATCTCCGTTAGTTAGATTGACGAATAAATAGACGATAAGCCACTTGCCCAGCAATTTTTTCACGGTGCAATTGCCAGTTGATAGGAATATCCGTCAGCGCTGTGCCTACTTCAGATTCCACATAAATCCAGCATTCATCTGCTAACCATTGATTACTTTCTAATAACTGGATGGTATTTGCTAATAAGCCTTTATGAAAGGGGGGATCAAGAAACACAACATCAAAAGGAGTTCCGCTATTGGCTAAATAAGTTAAAGTATTGGCGTTAATCACTTGAGCATTGTGTATTTTTAATTGCGCTAAATTTTCGCTCAATTGGCGAGCATTATGTTTATCAAGCTCAATTAACGTTGCTGATGCTGCGTAACGAGATAGAGCCTCGATCCCTAATGCGCCACTGCCAGCAAAACAGTCTAGACAATTTGCATCGCGGATCACCGGCATCAGCCAGTTGAATAAGGTTTCTCTCACCCTATCTGTGGTTGGACGTAAGCCCTCACTATCACGAACAGGCAATTTACGCCCTCGCCATTGCCCGCCAATGATGCGGATTTGTCCCATTGATACCGGTTTAGGTTTTTTTGCCATAATAATACTTATTGATAAAAAGAAGTTGCTAGGAAAGATAATGCGACTGAAAGACGGTGTTTCGGCCAATTTTCTTGTTTTTAACCAAAAATCTGAGATTAAATTTACCGTAATTGCATCTCAGATATGTGTTGCATCGCGATGAAATGATAGACTGCATCTAATTTTATTGCGATTTAATATTTTATACTCAAAATAATGCAAGTTACAGCAAACCAGTCAGCGAGGATATGTCGATTATCATACACTTCAGTAAGTTGTATGGCTATGAATTCGGCAGATGATGACGTTAGTCGGGATGTAATTTGACAAGCTCAATGTTGATGAGCAAGTTGATGAGTGTAAGCGCCGTGTTTTTATTGTGAGGAGCGTAGTGCCAGATGGCTAAAGAAAAGAAAAAAGGTTTTTTTTCCTGGTTAGGGTTCGGTCGTAAAGACGAGAAGCAACAGCCAGAAGAAGAATTACAACCAGAACAGCAAGGCGCTGAGGAACAACAGGCCGCAGAAGAACAAGCAGAACGCCAACGGTTAGCTGCCGAAGCTGAAGCCGCTCAAAAACGGGCTGATGAGCAAGCTGCTGCCCATAAATTGGCAGAACAGCAATTAGCAGAACAGCAAGCCGCCGAACAAAAAGCGGCGGCAGAAAAGGCCGCAGCAGAACAAGCAGAACGTCAACGATTAGCCGCCGAAGCAGAAGCCGCTCAAAAACGGGCTGATGAGCAAGCTGCTGCCCATAAATTGGCAGAACAGCAATTAGCAGAACAGCAAGCCGCCGAACAAAAAGCGGCGGCAGAAAAGGTCGCAGCAGAACAAGCAGAACGCCAACGGTTAGCTGCCGAAGCAGAAGCCGCCCAAAAACGGGCTGATGAGCAAGCCACTGCCCAGAAATTGGCAGAGCAGCAAGCGGCCGAACAAAAAGCAGCGGCAGAAAAGGCCGCAGCAGAACAAGCAGAACGTCAACGGTTAGCCGCCGAAGCAGAAGCCGCTCAAAAACGGGCTGATGAGCAAGCTGCTGCCCAGAAATTGGCAGAACAGCAATTAGCAGAACAGCAAGCTGCCGAGCAAAAAGCGGCGGCAGAAAAGGTCGCAGCAGAACAAGCAGAACGCCAACGGTTAGCTGCCGAAGCAGAAGCCGCTCAAAAACGGGCTGATGAGCAAGCTGCTGCCCAGAAATTGGCAGAACAGCAAGCCGCCGAGCAAAAAGCGGCGGCAGAAAAGATCGCAGCAGAACAAGCAGAACGTCAACGATTAGCCGCCGAAGCAGAAGCCGCTCAAAAACGGGCTGATGAGCAAGCTGCTGCCCAGAAATTGGCAGAACAGCAAGCTGCCGAGCAAAAAGCGGCGGCAGAAAAGGCCGCAGCAGAACAAGCAGAACGTCAACGATTAGCCGCCGAAGCAGAAGCCGCTCAAAAACGGGCTGATGAGCAAGCTGCTGCCCAGAAATTGGCAGAACAGCAATTAGCAGAACAGCAAGCTGCCGAACAAAAAGCGGCGGCAGAAAAGGCCGCGGCAGAAGAAGCCGAACGTCAACGATTAGCCGCCGAAGCAGAAGCCGCCCAAAAACGGGCTGATGAGCAAGCCGCTGCCCAGAAATTGGCAGAGCAGCAAGCCGCCGAGCAAAAAGCGGCAGCAGAAAAGGCCGCGGCAGAAGAAGCAGAACGTCAACGATTAGCTGCCGAAGCAGAAGCCGCTCAAAAACGGGCTGATGAGCAAGCTGCTGCCCAGAAATTAGCAGAGCAGCAATTAGCAGAACAGCAAGCTGCCGAGCAAAAAGCGGCGGCAGAAGAAGAGCAACAGCGTTTAGCGTTAGCTCAAGCAGAAGCTGAAAGTAAAACCAATAATACAGAGCAAGAAAAACCGAAAAAAGAAGGCTTTTTTGCTCGATTAAAGAAAGGATTATTAAAAACTCGACAAAATTTAGGGTCGGGCTTCTTTAGTTTATTCAAAGGTAAAAAAATAGATGATGATCTATTTGAAGAACTTGAAGAACAGTTGCTAATCGCCGATGTTGGTGTAGATACCACGCGAAAAATTATTAATAGCTTGGTGGCACATGCGAGCCGCAAAGAATTAAAAGATGCCGAAGCACTCTACAGTAAGCTGCGTGAGGAAATGTCTGATATTTTATCGACAGTTGATAAGCCACTGGTTATTGAAGGGAAAAAACCCTATGTTATCCTGATGGTTGGCGTCAATGGTGTGGGTAAAACCACCACTATTGGGAAATTGGCGCGTCAATATCAGTCTGAAGGTAAATCGGTGATGTTAGCGGCAGGTGATACTTTCCGCGCAGCAGCGGTTGAACAGCTGCAAGTTTGGGGTGAACGGAATAATATACCCGTGGTGGCACAGCATACTGGCGCCGATCCAGCTTCGGTTATTTTTGATGCAATTCAGTCAGCCCAAGCAAAAGGTATCGATATCTTGATTGCGGATACCGCAGGCCGCTTACAAAATAAAGCCCATTTGATGGAAGAATTGAAAAAAATTGTGCGTGTAATGAGAAAGTTAGACGTCGAAGCTCCGCACGAAATTATGCTAACGTTGGATGCCAGTACCGGCCAAAATGCAGTTAATCAAGCAAAACTGTTCGATGAAGCTGTAGGTTTGACTGGGATTACATTGACCAAATTAGATGGCACCGCTAAAGGTGGGGTGATCTTCGCTATTGCCGACCAAATGAGTATTCCGATCCGTTATATTGGCGTCGGTGAAGGCATAGAAGATTTACGTCCATTTAAGTCAGAAGACTTTATCGAGGCGTTATTTGCCCGAGAGGATTAATAATAAATGATTCGCTTTGAACATGTCAGTAAAGCTTATCGAGGCGGCCGTCAGGCGTTGCAGGGTGTAGATTTTCATTTGCGCCCTGGTGAAATGTCCTTTTTGACGGGGCACTCGGGAGCCGGTAAAAGTACACTGCTAAAATTAATTTGTGGTATAGAACGCCCGAGCGATGGCCATATTTGGTTTGATGGCCATGATATTAGTCGACTAAAAAATAGTGAAGTGCCTTTTTTACGTCGACAAATAGGCATGATCTTTCAAGATCATCATTTATTATTTGATCGTTCGGTGTATGACAACGTCGCGATGCCATTAATTATTTCAGGCGCCAGTACCGAAGATATTCGTCGTCGTGTTTCTGCGGCGTTAGATAAAGTTGGCTTACTGGATAAAGCGAAAAATTTACCGATACAATTATCGGGCGGTGAACAACAGCGCGTAGGTATTGCCCGCGCAGTCGTTAATAAACCTACCGTATTATTAGCCGATGAACCGACCGGTAACTTAGATGGTGAGTTATCCGAAGGTATTATGCGTTTATTTGAAGAGTTTAATCGTGTTGGTGTCACCGTATTGATGGCAACTCATGACGTACAACTGATCGAGCGCCGTAATTACCGTATTCTGACATTAGGTGGTGGAAGAATGGTTGGGGGGCAAAATGGCTAAAAATGTTCGCAAGGCAAGACCCGAGCGTAAAATTCAGTCGAAAAGTAAAGCACTGAAAGGTGGTTGGCGCGAACAGTGGCGTTATGCTTGGTTAAATACCTTGGCAGATATGATGCGCCAACCGCTAGCCAGTTTTTTAACTGTAATGGTTATCGCGATTTCACTGACGTTACCGAGTCTATGTTTTATTGTTTGGAAAAACGTTTCTCAAGCCGCAGATCAATGGTATCCGACACCACAGTTGACGGTTTATCTCGATAAATCTTTAGATGAACAAGGTGGCGAGAATGTCGTTCAGCAATTAAATGCATTAGAAGGTGTTGATAAGGTTAATTATTTATCCCGCGATCAGGCAATGAGCGAGTTCCGTAGTTGGTCTGGTTTTAGCACGGCATTAGATATGCTGGAAGAAAATCCATTACCTGCGGTTGCTATTATCACTCCTAAAATTGATTTTCAGAGTTCAGATGTGTTGCTAACCCTGAGAGACAGAGTTAGCCAAGTTGCTGGGATTGAAGAAGTTAAAATGGATGATAGTTGGTTTGCTCGATTAGCCGCATTGACTGGATTAGTCGGGCAGATAGCGGCAGTTATTGGTATTTTGATGGTAGTGGCATTATTTTTGGTAATAGGTAATAGTGTTCGCCTGAATATATTTGCTCGTCGCGATACCATTAATGTGATGAAATTAATTGGTGCGACGGACGGTTTTATTATGCGCCCATTTTTAAATGGTGGCATGCTACTGGGCTTAGTCGGCGCGTTGGTCTCTTTGCTACTTTCTACACTCTTAGTGTGGAAGTTATCCAGCGTGGTAATTGAAGTGGCTAGTATTTTCGGCACTCAGTTTCGTATCGAAGGGTTATCGTGGGATGAGTCGTTACTCATTTTGTTGATTTCAGCCATGATTGGTTGGATAGCGGCTTGGCTGGCTACTGTTCAGCATTTACGTCACTTTACTCCAGAATAATATAGGCTCTCTAGTATCGAATGAGTCAGGTAGAAAATTAAGATACTAGAGAGTTTGTCTTTATTTTGAACTTTTCGTTTAACAGTTTGTCTTAAAATTAACATGACACTCGATTTTTAGCTGATTCCGCACAGTAGTTTATATCATATTTGGTTTATATCACCCTCTTAGTCAATATCATGCGATAGTGCATAATTACTGTAGCGTGATAAAATGCGCGGACGCCAAAATATTAACGATAACTCCTTAGAAATAATTAATGTGATACCGCTAATATTTTGCAAGCTATTTTTTAAAAAAAGGACGCTTGAAAATCGATGCGATAGAAAATGAGCATCATAAAATAGCGTATAAAAAAATAGTACGTTAGAAAATTTCATAAACTACACGAGAGTGATAAACTCATTCCACTTATTAGGGATCCGTTAACACGGTTAGCGGCAGTCTAGTTAATCTCTTTATTATAAAACTCGTAAGAGGATCTGAATGACTAAAGATATGCAATCATTAGCATTAGTTCCGCAGGGAAGCATTGAGGCTTATGTGCGAGCAGCTAATGCTTATCCGATGCTAACGGCTGAGGAAGAAAAGGAACTGGCTGAACGGCTGCATTACCATGGTGATTTGGATGCGGCAAGACAGCTGATCTTATCTCATTTACGTTTTGTTATTCATATCGCGCGTAGCTATGCCGGTTATGGACTCCCGCAAGCGGATTTGATCCAGGAAGGCAATATTGGCTTGATGAAAGCAGTACGCCGTTTTAATCCTGAAGTTGGCGTTCGTTTAGTTTCATTTGCAGTGCATTGGATCAAAGCTGAAATCCATGAATATGTACTGCGTAACTGGCGTATTGTTAAAGTTGCTACTACTAAAGCTCAACGTAAGCTTTTCTTTAATTTAAGAAAAAATAAAAAGCGTTTGGGATGGTTCAATCAGGACGAAGTAGAGATGGTGGCCAAAGAACTCGGCGTAACCAGTAAAGATGTGCGTGAGATGGAATCACGTATGGCAGCCCAGGACATGGCGTTTGATATGTCTGACGATGATGATAGTGACAGTGGGCATGCGGTTGCTCCCGTATTATTTTTGCAGGATAAATCGTCTGATTTTGCTGATACTATCGAAGAAGACAACTGGGATAATCATGCGACTGATAAATTATCAGATGCTCTCGCATCATTAGATGAGCGTAGCCAAGATATTATTCGAGCTCGTTGGCTGGATGATGATAACAAAACCACATTACAAGAATTAGCCGATAAATATGGTGTTTCTGCTGAGCGTGTACGCCAGTTAGAGAAAAATGCGATGAAAAAATTGCGTACAGCCATGGAAGCGGATGACGAATAATATTTTGTAATTTTACTGAGTTTATCTTACTTGTGAAGAGATAAACTCAGTATTCTCATGCCATACTTTTTACTAATTTCTATCTTCTTAATCGGGTTATTTTTTCGAATACAATTCAATTGGTAATCCGTCGGGATCAGCAAAAAAAGTAAAACGTTTCTGCGTATAAGGGTCAATACGCGGTGTTTCACAAATAATATTTTGCTGAGCGAGATAGTAGATTGAATCATCGAGATTATCGACACTAAAAGCTAGGTGCCTTAAACCACTCGCCTCTGGATAACTGGGTCTGCTAGGGGGATTCGGGAAACTGAATAATTCAATTTGATAATTGCCATTGATAGCAAGATCGGCTTTCCAAGAGTCATTGTGTTGCCGATAGTGCTCAGATAACAGAGTTAAGCCTAAAATATCACAATAGAATGATTTGCTTTTTTCATAATCAGAAGCGATTATGGCGACGTGATGTATAGCATTTAATTGAATTTTATCTCGATTTTCTGCGCTATTTCTAATATAACAAAGCGCTTTCTCTGTGGGCGTAAAGTTACTTGCGGTAAGAAAATCACTCATGATATTGCGTTGATCTTCTGGTGTATTTTCGATGGAGAATGACCAGCGAGTTACCTCTGGATTTGAGCTGCATATCTGCTGCAGCAGATAGCTTCCTACGCCTCGACGGCGAGTTACCTCCCGGATACAAAAATCAGTGATATAACCTTTCTCATTTTCTCGGTTTACCTTCGCGGCTCCTAGCAAACGATCATTAAAGCGAGCGGCATAGAATAAAATATTTTGCTGTTGCTCAAGCTTCCATTGTATTGGGTTCTGATTTTTCCAAATTTTTTGTAGGTCTATTTGTTGTTGTTCAGTAAAATCAGCGAGTTTAACAATTGTTAGTTTCATGTTTTATTGTCTTTATCTTCTGGTTTATTGATAATAATCATTTAGTTATATTAAACTTTTAACCACAATATAGTATTGTCTTTTGATTGAAGTATCGCTAATAAATATCATTTTATGGAATAAATAAGTTATTTATTCCATTTGTAGGGGCAATTTTTTAGTTTGTTTTTTATGCGTTATTTACTTTTTTTGGGTAGAAAATCGATATCCATATAATATTTTTTCATATTATTTTTATCTGTAAATACAGTGACTGTATCTCTATCAATATAAGGTTCGGGATCGTAATAAATATTTACGCTATAAAACGTATGTAACAGGTTACTTTTTTTATCGTGCCAGCGTGCGATAATTCGATATGGTGAAACTCCATTGACTGAGATGGTATTATTTATTTCAATATGATCAATCGGCAATTCAATAGGCGTCCCAGAATGCTTAAGTCGCTGATGAAGCTTCATTTTTCTGCGTATTAATAACAGAGGGATTAAGCCAACAAGAAAAAATACACTTCCCATTACTCCAATGATAATACTTTCAAGCCAGATAGATTTGAAATCATAAATGATGGCTTTGTGTGGCTGATCGGTCGAATATAGCAGATCAATTGAATGGCCTTGTTGGTAATCGGGAGAACTGCTGCCTATCGCTGATACTATAGTGACGTCTTCACCTTGTTTAGGGCTGAATTTAATAATCGGATAATAATAAGTAGCATTATCTTCACGTGAATAATGACTTTGATAATCAATTATTTCACCGCTAGCGATATTCCCAGTACGATTAAGTTGATAACTGTTCCATGCTAAATACCCCGAAAAACCAAGCAGCACCAAGCCCACCAGTAAAAATATAGAAAGTATTTTTTTCATTAACTCATCCTTTTAAACGAATTTCCTTTCGAGAAGAAAGTGCATTAACTTAGCAACAAAGATAGATTATTATCAATAGCTTTAATCTTAATACTGAAAAATATTTGTGCGGTGATTAAGTAATTATTTTACTCAATAAAAAACAAAATTATCTACAGTAATTTTTATGAATAAAATAATAAGATTATTTTTAACCTGATTTTATTTGTAAGATTACTTGAAGTACAAAATGCACCCTTTATACTTTTAGATAAATTCTGTTATTTAACAATAGATACGGTTATTAATGAGTAAATATAATCGGCTAAGTAAAGAAGAAATACAGAGTGAGATACTAAGTTCAGAATAAGAGTAATTAATCTAGAATACAGCAAGGGCATTCAATGAGACTCAAACAATCCTATCTTTTTTTATTAATCCCACTTTCATTTCACGCACTTGCTGATGATATCTATTTGAAGAATGGTAATATTATCTCTGGTACGGTCAATTTAGTTGACAGCAATAATGTGCTGGTGACTACTGATTATGCGGGACAATTAAAAATAGATTTATCCAAAGTTAAATCATTTTCGATCGAACATTCGTCTTCAGTAAAAAAAGAATATTTTGCCCCTTGGGAAAGTGTTAATTCGGTTGAAAAATCTCAGGATGGAAATATTACGCTAGTTAAAGGCGATCAGAAAAAACAGATGGCGTTAAATAAAGATTTAGTAATCAATAAAAATAATTTAGCCACCGGCATCCCTGATAAATCAGTAAGTGGCAGTGTGAATGCAGGGGCGGCATATAATAAGGGATCTTCTAAGAATGAGCAGTATTCTTTAAATGGTAACTTAAAAATCACCGATGATTTTTGGCGTCATGGATTAGGTGCTGCGCTGCAACGAAATAAAGATGACGGTAATGTCAGTACCTATTACTACAATACTAATTATGAATTAGACCGATTTTTTAATCCGGGATTTTTCTGGCGGGGAGATGTTAAATATCAACATGATTGGGTTGAGGATATTAAATCTAAAGCCAGTATCGGTACGGGACCTGGTTGGCAAGTTTGGAATGATGAGTTAGTTTCTTTATCATTAACCTCATTGATGAGCTACCAAAAATTAAAATATCGTAGTGGCAGCGATACCGATTATATACAAGGTGCGGTTGGTTGGGATTATAATCAATATATATTAGCTAAGCTGGTTAATTTCTATACCAAAGGCAGTATTGGCCGCAGCTTTAATGATGACGTAAGTTTAGATCTGAATGTGAAAGCAGGGCTAATGTACAACATTACGGATTCAATCAATCTGAATACCAATATTGTTAGAGAAAAAATCAACTCTGATAAAGGTGATTCTAATAATACCAACTACACCCTCGGTGTTGGCTATAAATGGTAAATTAAATGATGATATTGGCTGAGCACTAAAAAGAGCGTGATGAAGGGTTTAGAGAGCAAATAGGCTGCTTCTCGCCGATAGTCTGGTTTTTGCTTATAGTATAAGAAAAAAGGCACAATGCTAAATAGCGATTGTGCCTTTTAAAAACAACATATGACTAGACTAGGATTAGTTCATGCCGTATTTTTTTAGTTTTTTACGCAGTGTGCCGCGGTTGATGCCCATCATCAGGGCAGCGCGGGTCTGGTTACCACGGGTATATTGCATAACCATGTCCAACAATGGCTGTTCTACTTCAGCCAATACCAGCTCATACAGATCATTAACATCTTGACCATTTAATTGAGCAAAATAGTTCTTCAGTGCCTGCTTAACTGAGTCACGTAGAGGTTTTTGAGTTACCTGGTCTTGTGAATTTACAGTAGCTACGGTTAGTACGTCAGAATTTACGCGTTGTTCGAACATAGTTCTGTCAGCTCTTATCTTTTATTTACGCAAAAATTTTCAAAAAATGCCTCCAACGCCTCCAGCTGTACGCTGGCTTCCTCTATGGCGTTGAATGTGCGCCGGAACTGGTCATCAGGTGCATGCTCCCGGAGATACCAAGAGACATGTTTGCGCGCAATACGGGCTCCTTTGCCTTGACCGTAAAAGTCGTGCAATTCCTGTACGTGCGATAGCATAATTCGCTGAACCTCTGCAATAGGCATTGGTGGCAGCAATTCACCTGTGTCCAGATAGTGCTGGATTTCCCGAAAGATCCAGGGTCTTCCCTGAGCAGCCCGACCAATCATCAAAGCATCAGCTCCGGTGTAGTCTAAAACCGCTCTGGCTTTTAGCGGGTCAGTAATGTCACCATTAGCGATAATCGGTATGGCAACAGTCTGCTTAACTGTCCGAATGCTGTCATATTCAGCTTCTCCATTAAATAAGCAGGTACGAGTCCTGCCATGGATAGTAAGAGCCTGAATACCACAATCTTCAGCCAATTTGGCAATTTCGATGCAGTTTCGTTCTTCGGGTGACCACCCTGTGCGAATCTTCAGTGTTACAGGAACATCAACTGCTTTTACTACCGCGGATAAAATAGATTTTACTAAATCCGGATAACGTAAAAGAGCCGAGCCTGCTAGCTTTCGATTCACTTTTTTGGCTGGACAACCCATATTGATATCAATGACCTGAGCACCACTCTCAACATTAATTCGAGCGGCAGCGGCCATATCATCAGGGTCATTGCCAGCAATCTGTACAGAACGTATCCCCGGTTCATCGCTATGGACCATTCTGAGTCGTGATTTGTCGGTCTTCCAAACCTGAGGATTAGAAGAAAGCATTTCTGAGACTGTCATTCCTGCACCCATGCTGTAACACAGAGACCGAAACGGCCTATCTGTGATGCCTGCCATAGGGGCGGCAATAAGACAGTTTTCCAACTGATATTGTCCGATACGCATAACGAAAAGGGAGCCATACTGTGACTGCAAGGGCGCGTATATTACGCATTTTTTTCGAGATATGAAAGGACAAACTTTGACCAAACCCTAAAATTTAACTAACTTTTTTATCTTGATTTTTTCAAAACATAAAAATTAATGTTTATTTACATGTGGTTACAGTCTTTTTGCCCCAATTGGTAAAATTTACCAATATTCAGTGTAAATCTCGAAATGGAACAGATTATCGTCATCTTCTGCATAAAAATTGAGCTATAAGATAATCCATTCCTTGGCGAATTTCAAAGAAATTATTAATTGATTTTTATCTGTATCGAGTTAAAAATGCTTGACACCGGTAATACGGCACCATTCTTCTTTCTCGGCTACAGGGTCAATATCAAAGCGCTCAGTATAGGCTGATACTACATCAGCGGCCTGTGTTGCGAGCACGCCTGATAAGCCTAAATGAGCACCGGCTTTAGGCAATGCTCCAATAATTGGCGCCAATTCTTTTAATGGGCCGGCCAAAATATTAGCAACGACAACGTCGGCACTGAGATCTTGCGGTGCATCTTTTGCCAGATACAGAGTGAGTTTATCGGATACATTATTGCGTTCTGCATTATCACGGCTAGCTAAGATAGCTTGAGGATCAATGTCGATCCCTATCGCTTGTGCAGCGCCTAATTTTAATGCGGCAATGGCTAAAATACCGGATCCACAACCGAAGTCGATCACTGTTTTACCGACTAAATCTAAGCCATCTAGCCACTCTAAGCACAGTGAAGTGGTTGGATGCGTACCTGTTCCGAAAGCGAGGCCTGGGTCTAGCATGACATTGACTGCTGTAGGATCTGGGACTTCACGCCAGCTCGGGCAAATCCACAGGCGTTGACCAAAGCGCATCGGATGGAAGTTGTCCATCCATTCTCTTTCCCAATCTTTATCTTCGATCTGCTCAATTTTATGAATAAAATTAGCGCCAAGCTGTGGACTATGTTCTAACTGGGCTATAACGGCTTTCATGTCCGTTTCTGCGTCATATAAGCCAATAACATCAGTATCACCCCATAAACGGGTTTCACCTGGTAGAGGCTCAAATACGGGGGTATCATGGCTGTCTTGAAAAGTCACCGAAACCGCCCCCGTCTCAATGAGTTCATCACCCAAAGATTCGGCTTGTTGGCCGCTAGAATTAAGACGTAGTTGTATCCAAGGCATAAATATTCTCTTTATTGATCCCCAGTCGCGGGCTGAGTCGTTGTCACCGCTAAGGGTAGGGCGTTTTTACCAAACATATTACCAATTAAAAAAGCTAATAAACTGAGTAATATAGATGGAACAATAGGATGAAAGTCCATAATTTTTATATCAAATGACGCAAGAAGTGCATAAATAACACCTCCGATGATCATTCCGCATAAAGCACCTGTTCCATTGGCTTTTTCCCAATAGAGGCCGAGGACTAATGGCCACAGGAAAACAGCTTCTAATCCACCAAATGCTAATAGGTTAAGCCAGATGATCATCTGCGGTGGATCCCAAGCGGCAAGTAACAGTAAGCCGCCTAAAACCAAGGTTGAAAAGCTCGAAATTCGAGATAGCTTTTTCTCATTTTTAAGTTCTGATGGCACCATATTCAAGTAGAGATCTTTGACGATAGTCGCGGAAGATTGCAGTAGTTGGGCATTAATTGTCGACATAATTGCTGCCATCGGCGCGGCTAAGAATATTCCGGCAGCGAACGGCGGTAGTACTTGTACCATTAGCGTGGGGATAACTTGGTCTGGAATAGTGAGTTCTGGCAATATGGCTCGGCCCAATGCCCCAGCAAAGTGCATACCAAACATCAAAATAGCCATGACGATGGTGCCAAGAATAATCCCTCGGTGCACCGCTTTGCTGTCTTTATACGAAATACACCGTACAGCCGTATGTGGTAAGCCAATCGTTCCAAAGCAAACCAATAGCCAAAATGAGGCCATGAACGGGCCACTGAGAATATCTTCGGCGCCTTGTGGTGAGGTTAATTTAGGATCGATCGTATGCAACGTGTTGACTGCTTCAGATAAGCCACCGGCTTTATAGATAATCGCAACTAACAGGATAGCGGTTCCCAGCAGCATCACTAAGCCTTGTAATGCGTCATTTAGTACGCTGGCTCTAAATCCACCAAATGCGGTATATAAGGCAATTGAGATACCAAAAATAAGCAGCCCATAGGTATAAGGTATCCCCGCCGCGGTTTCAAGCAACCGAGCCCCGCCAATAAACTGTACGGTCATTGCGCCGATAAAAGCGATAAGCAAGCTTAAGCTGGCAAACCATACTAATACTCGGCTTTGATAACGGGCGTATAGCATGTCGTTTAAGGTGACAGCATTATAACGTCGCGCCAGAATAGCAAATTTTTTGCCCAATACGCCCAAAGATAACCAGATAGCAGGCAGTTGGATCATCGCCAGCAATACCCAGCCTAAACCATATTTATAGGCTGCGCCGGGGCCGCCAATAAATGAACTGGCACTGACATAGGTTGCTGTGATGGTCATGGCGAGAACAAATCCCCCCATAGAACGGTTACCTAGAAAGTATTCATTGAGGAACTCGCCTTCTCTACGACGTCGATAAGCGTAGAAAGAGAGCAGAAAAACCAGTACCAGATAGCCGATAAGTGGCAGAAGAACTTCAGTCTGCATCGCTATCCTCCAAGGGCATATCTTTAAAAATAATTTTGACCATCATGATACACAGCACAATAAAAATAAGCGGTAAAAATAAGCATGACCATTCAAACCATAAGGGAAGTCCCGTTATCCCTTGGCTTGAGTCAGGTAGATAGGCGGTGATCAGCCAACCTATCAGATAGGCTAGGGTCAGCATCATTGCCCATCGAGCTTCTCGGTTTGATTGCAGAAAACGTTTATCCATCCGATGTTCCTGAGATTGCTATCAACAATAAGTCAGGGATTGTATACCTAAAAACTGAGGGTATAGGCAAATCTCTGTAAT
Organism: Moellerella wisconsensis ATCC 35017; assembly: GCF_001294465.1. Lineage (GTDB taxonomy): Bacteria > Pseudomonadota > Gammaproteobacteria > Enterobacterales > Enterobacteriaceae > Moellerella > Moellerella wisconsensis. Next base: position 1,862 of record NZ_LGAA01000003.1, on the reverse strand, counting down.
TAGTCTGAAAAAAACAAAAAATAAAAGGGCACCTGGGTGCCCTTTATCAATTTGAATGGGTGCTAATCTAGTATAATTTAAGCTGTCATTTTATTTCCAGCAATCAAATTATTAATACAGATAAGACGCTAAATTAGTCTTGTAGCCCCAGTTTTTTCTCCAGATAATGGATATTTGTTCCACCTTTCTGGAAATGTTCATCATTCATAATTGCTTGGTGCAATTCGATGTTAGTTTTGATGCCATCAATAATCAATTCATCGAGTGCATTCTTCATTCGGGCAATCGCAATCTCACGTGTTTCACCGTAAGTAATCAGCTTACCAATCATTGAATCATAGTAAGGTGGTACGGTATAACCTGCGTAAATATGAGATTCCCAACGAACACCAAATCCCCCCGGAGAATGGAAACGTGTAATTTTACCCGGGCTAGGAATAAATGTATTCGGATCTTCCGCATTGATACGGCATTCTAATGCGTGGCCTTTAACATGAATATCTTCTTGTTTGATAGACAACGGCAAGCCAGCAGCAATACGCAGCTGTTCTTTAATTAAATCGACACCGGTTATCATCTCAGTGACTGGGTGTTCTACTTGAATACGAGTATTCATTTCAATAAAGTAGAATTCACCATTTTCATATAAGAACTCGAAAGTTCCTGCGCCGCGATATTCAATTTTTTGGCAGGCTTTGGCACAGCGTTCGCCGATATCGTGACGAATCTCTGGCGTAATGCCTGGAGCTGGTGCTTCTTCGACGACTTTTTGATGGCGGCGCTGCATTGAGCAGTCACGCTCAGCAAGGTAAACGGCATTGCCTTTACCATCCGCAATTACCTGAATTTCAACATGACGTGGATTTTCTAGGTATTTCTCCATGTAAACCATGTCATTACTGAAGGCTGCTTTAGCTTCCGCACGGGTCAGGTTGATCGATTTAGTCAAATCTTTGGCATGACGGACAACCCGCATTCCACGACCGCCGCCGCCGCCGGAGGCTTTGATAATCACCGGATAACCAATGCGTTCTGCAATCAGTTTATTGCGTTCATCATCATCATCCAATGGGCCGTCAGAACCTGGAACACAAGGAACACCGGCTTTTTTCATCGCTTCAATAGCCGAAACTTTGTCACCCATTAGGCGAATTGTTTCAGCTCTTGGGCCAATAAAAACAAAACCTGAACGTTCGACTTGTTCAGCAAAATCCGCATTTTCAGCTAAAAATCCATAACCTGGATGGATAGCTTGCGCGCCAGAAATCTCAGCGGCAGAAATAATGGCGGGGATATTTAGGTAGCTTTTTGCAGAAGCTGCTGGGCCGATACAAATTGTTTCATCCGCCAGCAATACGTGTTTTAAATCACTATCTGCAGTGGAGTGTACAGCTACGGTCTTAATGCCCAGTTCTTTACAGGCACGAAGAATACGTAGGGCAATTTCTCCACGATTAGCAATGACAATTTTCTCAAGCATGTGAACGCCTCGTTATTCGATGACGACCAATGGCTCGTCAAATTCAACCGCATCACCGTTTTCTAACAGAATAGCCTTAACCACACCAGCTTTGTCTGCTTCAATCTGATTCATCATTTTCATCGCTTCAACGATACACAGAGGATCGCCAACGCTAACGGTCTGACCAATTTCAATAAATGATTTCGCTTCCGGGCTTGGTGCACGATAGAACGTACCAACCATTGGCGAACGAACAATATGACCAGAAATAGCGGCAGCGGAATCTGTTACAGTGACAATAGGTTCTTGTGCTGGAGCAACCGCATTAGCCAGTGCTGGTTGAACAGCTGGAGCCGTATAATATTGTTGAGGTGCCGACATCATTTGAGATGCAGCCGGC
>NZ_LGAA01000002.1 GCF_001294465.1 Moellerella wisconsensis ATCC 35017 | reverse complement strand
ATACGACTGATGCGTACTGACTCTTCACCTTCAGAAATTTCTAATTCAGAAATACCTGATTCTTCAACCAGTTCGATCAGCTTTTTAATTTTACGAATATCCATGAGTGTGATTCCGTACTCTTATATTTTGATTTGATGAGTTTTTGACAAGCGATTGACCGCTGCCCGTAAAGCGAAACTATATCCATCCGCACCTAATCCACAGATAACCCCAACTGCTTGATCAGAGAGATAAGAGTGGTGGCGAAAAGGTTCTCGGGCATGCACATTAGACAGATGTATCTCAATGAAGGGAATAGCAACTGCTAATAGCGCATCACGCAACGCGACACTGGTATGCGTGAACGCCGCCGGATTGATAAGAATAAAATCTATTTTTCCGCGTGCTTGATGAATTGTGTTAATCAATTCATGCTCAGCATTGGACTGAAAATGACTCAATTTTACGGCTAACTGCTCCGCTTCCTGTTCGAGACGTGTGACCAGATCTGACAGCGTTAAGCGACCATAAGTCTCAGGTTCACGTGTTCCCAGCAAGTTTAGGTTGGGGCCGTTAAGAAGTAAAATGTGAATATCTTCTGCCATTATGCGGGTATCTCCGACGATACGTCAATAACCTGACAACATAACCTGATGTAAAGGCTTTGTCATCTATTTATCTTTAAAATAAATAAATTATTACGAATAAGGTTCGCCATTATAAAGACTTCATAGCATTTAGCAGCAAAATACTGGTCTTATCAGAGAAAATAACGGCAACTATTCTTTGAAGTGTGCAGCACCTCTGATTTTCAGGGTGCTGTTTTTTTTTATTTTAACTGCGAGTATCGACAAGAATACGCCCAGTAATTTGATTGTTGACTAATTTTTCAGCGTAATCGGCAGCTTGTGCAAGAGAAATCTCGCAAGCTACCTGCTGATAAAAGCTTTCCGGTAACAGTGATGCTAATCGTTGCCAAACTTCAGCGCGTTTCTCTGCGGGATAATGTACTGAATCAATACCTTGCAGACGGATGTTACGCAAAATAAATGGCATTACCGTGGTTGATAACTCAATCCCTCCTGCTAATCCACACGCAGCGACAGTCCCGTTATACTGAGTTTCTGCCAGTATCGCAGCCAAAATATGTCCTCCGACAGTATCCACTCCTCCTGCCCAACGCTGCTTATTCAAAGGACGCGGTTGTGCAGGAAAATCGTTACGAGACAAAATATTTTTAGCACCTAGTTGATACAGATAATCGCTATTTTCGGCTCGGCCTGTAACTGCGGTGACTGAATAACCTAAGCGAGAGAGTAATTGAATTGCTGTGCTTCCGACACCGCCACTGGCACCGGTGACAATAATATCGCCATGCTCCGGCGTTATACCACTATCTTGCAGTGCCATCACACAGAGCATAGCGGTGAAACCGGCAGTACCGATGATCATCGCTTGGCGCAAAGATAAATTATCCGGTACTGCGGTTAGATAATTTGCGGGAACGCGAGCTTGAGTCGCTAAACCCCCCCAGTGATTTTCACCTACGCCCCAGCCAGTGAGTAATACCTGTTGGCCGATTTTAAAACGTGGATCTGTTGAGTGATTAACTGTACCCGAAAAATCGATGCCGGGGATCATAGGAAATTGACGAACGATTTTGCCTTTACCGGTAATAGCTAATGCATCTTTATAATTTAGCGTAGACCAATGAATATCAACGATAACATCACCCGGTGGTAATTCATCAACCGCACAATTCTTGACTTGTACTACTTGTCCATCGGCATGTTGTTCGAGTAATAATGCCTTCATAATTACCTCATTAGTCTTGAATTTGTACGATGAATTATAACGTAAACCACAGGGAGAGTAACGCCACTGATTCGAGATGAATTTTTAAATCAATAATTAATTTGTAAATATGCGTTTTTTTTCTAGCTTATGTGTGCTTTTATCGTGCAGAATGTCTATCGATTAAGATAATCTTTGGTTTTTTCAGGACAAAAAACCAAAAGCTTAAGACATGTCGTTGTAATCTATAAAACATATATAAAATAATATGCTGATAAAGGGCATAATATTCCTATGTGTTAAACCCTTAAAAAAATAAAGTAAAATTTATTTGAACTTGAGCCTAGGATAATAGGTCACAAGAGGGGTAAATATCATGAATACGGCGCAGATAAAAAAAGAGTAAAGTATTTGAGCAATTAGCTTATTTTCTCATAGCATCTGCGTGAAAAATGCGTAAAGTAGGCTACTTTTTTGAAGTTTTTATCTGCTTCGTCTTTATAAAAGCACGTACAATGGGCGTGTTTTTATGTGATTAATTATAGTGCGATTAATTATAGTGTGATTAATTTTAGCCATATAAATAGAAATAGCCTTGTTGTACGCCTTGAGGCTATTTTTGATGGTTGGTAGAGTAGACGGATTTTCATTCGTCCCCGGCTTGCAGGATAATCCTTTCGTTATGTTTAAAAAATTTCGTGGCATGTTTTCTAATGACCTGTCCATTGATTTGGGTACTGCGAATACCCTTATTTATGTCAAAGGACAAGGAGTGAAGTTAAATGAACCCTCGGTGGTGGCTATTCGCCAAGACCGTGCAGGTTCACCAAAAAGTGTTGCAGCCGTAGGTGGTGAAGCAAAACAAATGCTGGGGCGTACACCGGGTAATATTTCCGCTATTCGTCCGATGAAAGATGGTGTTATCGCTGACTTCTTTCTAACTGAAAAAATGCTACAGCATTTTATCAAACAAGTGCATAGCAATAGTTTTATGCGTCCTAGCCCGCGTGTTTTGGTCTGTGTACCCGTTGGAGCGACACAGGTTGAGCGTAAAGCGATTCGCGAGTCTGCCTTGAGCGCTGGTGCGCGTGAAGTATTCTTAATTGAAGAACCGATGGCGGCAGCGATTGGTGCTGGTCTACCTGTATCTGAAGCAACCGGTTCTATGGTGGTTGATATCGGTGGCGGAACCACTGAAGTCGCAGTTATTTCATTGAATGGCGTGGTTTATTCTTCTTCTGTTCGCATTGGTGGTGACCGTTTTGATGAATCAATTATTAATTATGTTCGTCGTAATTATGGTTCATTAATTGGTGAAGCGACAGCCGAGCGTATTAAGCATGAAATTGGCTCTGCTTATCCAACAGATCAGTTATATGAAATTGAAGTACGTGGACGTAACTTAGCCGAAGGTGTTCCTCGTGGATTTACGTTGAATTCCAACGAGATCCTTGAGGCATTACAAGAGCCATTGATTGGTATCGTCAGCGCGGTCATGGTTGCATTAGAACAATGCCCTCCAGAATTAGCCTCCGATATTTCAGAGCGCGGCATGGTATTGACTGGCGGTGGTGCACTACTGCGTAATCTCGATCGCTTATTGATGGAAGAAACCGGTATTCCTGTTATTGTTGCCGAAGATCCATTAACCTGCGTAGCGCGTGGTGGTGGTAAAGCTTTAGAAATGATTGATATGCATGGCGGCGATTTATTTAGTGAAGATTAACGGCTGACCTGCAGGCGAGCAAGGAGGATCACGCTGACCCTCCTTTCAACCCTATTTACGTTGTCTATTTATTTTTATTCTTTGATAATTGTGAAGCACTGTTATACATGAAGCCGATTTTTAGGCGTGGTCCTTCCCTACAATTGCGTATTTTTATTGCGGTTATTGTTGCGATAATGCTGGTGGCGGTTGATCATCGTTTTGAACCTTTCAATAAAATCCGTTCCTATCTGGATACGGCCGTCAGCCCGTTCTATTTTCTGGCTAATGGTCCTCGTCAGCTACTTGACAGCGTATCTGATGGTTTTTCAACTCGCGAACAATTAAGGTTTGAAAATCGAGCATTAAAGCAGGAATTACTGCTTAATAAAGCTGATAGCCTATTGTTAGAGCAATTAAAGCAAGAAAACTCCCGTCTTCGTGAATTACTTGGTTCGCCATTGCGTCAAGATGAGCATATGATGGTTACTCAGGTTATTTCTGGCGCTAATACACCGTATCGTGATCAAGTGGTTATTGACAAAGGTACGCATGATGGTGTCTATGAAGGTCAACCGGTTATCAGTGACAAAGGCGTCGTGGGACAAATTGTGGGCGTCAGCCAGTTTAATAGCCGTGTGTTATTGATTTGCGATACTACACATGCGTTACCGGTTCAGGTATTGCGTAATGATGTGCGAGTGATTGCGGTAGGAACGGGATGTAGCGACGACTTACAATTAGAGCCATTGCCAGAAAATACGGATATTCGCCCGGGTGATGTGTTAGTGACTTCTGGATTAGGCGGACGCTTCCCTGAGGGCTATCCTGTAGGGGTAGTCTCTAGTGTGAAACATGATACTCAACGTGCTTACACCATCATTAATGCCAAGCCGACGGCTGAACTGCAGCGCCTAAGATACTTATTATTGTTATGGGGGAGCGATAGCGATCCTGCACAGCCTTTGCCGCCTTCTGAAGTGTACCGTGCTGCAAATGAACGCTTGATGAAAGTTCTCCCGCAAGTATTACCAACCCCCAATGAATTGCAAGGGCCGCCATTACCGGCGAATATCGATTCACCTTCAGGGCGTTAATGTCTAATAAAGGGCTATCATCAATGAATTTTGGGTATAAAGGATAAAAACTAATGAATGAATACCGCGGAAATGGTCGTGGGATCATTTGGTTATCTTTTTTTATTGCCATTATTTTGCAGATCATGCCTTGGCCTGAATTTCTGGCATATTATCGGCCATCTTGGTTACTGCTAATTTTAATATATTGGGTGATGGCCTTACCCCATCGGGTCAGTGTGGGAACCAGCTTTTTCTTGGGGATCGTAGTCGATTTAATCCAAGGGGCAGCTTTGGGCGTTAATGCACTGGCGTACAGTATTATCTGCTATTTAGTGGCTTATAAACATCAATTACTGCGTAATATGGCACTATGGCAGCAATCATTGGTGATTATTGGTCTGACTATTATTTTAGATTTTACGGTTTTCTGGGCCGAGTTTGTTTCATCTCAAGTTTTGTTTCATCCTCAAGTATTTTGGAATAGTGTGGTCAATGGTATTCTGTGGCCATGGTTATTTTTATTACTACGAAAAGTTCGTCGTCAATTCTCCGTTTATTAACTTGATATATCGCATTAAAAATATAGCATTGAAAATATTTATAAAAGGGACTAAAAATAATGAGCTGTATTTATTTGGCTTCTGGTTCACCAAGAAGGCGTGAGCTGATCGGGTTATTAAATTATCAATGCGATATCTTACGTCCCTCGGTTATCGAAGAATGGGGGTTCGGAGAAACCCCTCAGCAGTACGTCCAAAGATTAGCTATCGAAAAATCACAGGCAGGAGTGGCTATTGCGCCTTATGATTACCCGGTGCTAGGGGCAGATACTATCGTTGTATTACATCAAAATATTCTAGAAAAACCGAGAGATAAACAGCATGCGGCTGAGATCCTTGCGTTATTATCAGGGCAAACTCACCAAGTGATGACGGCCATCGCAGTTTCTAACTCAAAACAATTATTATCACAATTAATTGTGACTGATGTGACCTTCCGCGATTTATCAAAATTAGAAATACAGGATTATATTGCGAGTGGTGAACCGATGGATAAAGCGGGTGCTTATGGTATTCAAGGGCTCGGTGGGCGTTTCGTACGGAAAATTAATGGCAGCTATCATGCCGTTGTTGGCTTACCGCTAGTCGAAACAGAAGAATTAATTGAGCGATTTTTAGCGCTAATTGATGGTAAGGGAAAATAATGACCGCTGAATTGTTAGTAAATATCACACCATCTGAGACGCGAGTTGCCTATATTGACGGCGGGATACTGCAAGAGATCCATATTGAACGCGAAGCCAAAAGAGGAATTGTTGGCAATATTTACAAAGGCCGTGTGAGCCGGGTGCTTCCTGGAATGCAGGCGGCCTTTGTTGATATTGGCCTCGATAAAGCCGCTTTTTTACATGCTTCCGATATTATGCCGCATACTGAATGTATTGCTGGTGAAGAACAAAAAAACTTTCATGTTCGTGATATCGCTGAATTAGTCAAGCAGGGGCAAGATCTTATTGTTCAGGTGGTTAAAGATCCTTTAGGAACCAAAGGCGCGCGTTTAACTACCGATATTACCTTGCCCTCGCGTTATTTAGTTTTTATGCCGGGCGCTTCACATGTCGGGGTTTCTCAGCGTATTGACAGTGAATCTGAGCGTGAAAGATTAAAGCAAATAGTTGCCGAATATTGTGACGAAAATGGCGGATTTATTATTCGTACTGCGGCTGAAGGCGTCGGCGAAGAAGAATTACGCCAAGATGCTGCGTTCCTTAAACGCTTATGGACAAAAGTGATTGAGCGTAAAAAGCGTAATGTCACACGGACCAAAATTTACGGTGAGTTAGCTTTAGCTCATCGTATTATTCGTGATTTTGCTGGCGCTGCACTGGATAGAATTCGAGTCGATTCACGTTTAACTCACGAACAACTGCAAGAGTTTATTGCTGAGTATGTCCCTGAAATGACAGCTAAATTAGAGCTTTATCAGGGGAATCAGCCTATTTTTGATTTGTATGATGTTGAAAATGAAATTCAGCGAGCATTAGAACGTAAAGTTGAATTGAAGTCTGGTGGTTATCTAATTATTGACCAAACCGAAGCCATGACTACGATAGATATTAATACCGGTGCATTTGTTGGGCATCGTAATTTAGAAGAAACTATTTTTAATACCAATGTTGAAGCCACTCAGGCGATTGCACGGCAATTACGTCTGCGTAATTTGGGCGGTATTATTATTATTGATTTTATTGATATGATTGATGCAGAACATCGTCGTCGTGTACTGGCATCTTTAGAACAAGCGCTTAGCAAAGATAAAGTGAAAACTACCATCAATGGCTTTTCCCAATTGGGGTTGGTGGAAATGACTCGCAAGCGTACTAGAGAAAGCCTCGAACATGTTCTTTGTGATTGCTGCCCAAGTTGCCAAGGACGAGGTACGGTAAAATCGGTTGAAACCGTGTGCTATGAAATATTACGTGAAATTGTACGGGTTCATCGTTCTATTGACGCCGATCGTTTTCTAGTTTACGCCGCAAAATCAGTGGTCGATGTGCTGACGGGTGATGAATCCCATGCGTTAGCTGAAGTGGAAATTTTTGTCGGCAAACAAGTTAAAGTTCAAGTCGAACCGCTATACAGCCAAGAACGTTTTGATGTAGTAATGATGTAGTAATGACGTAGCAATAATGTCGAAATGATAAAAATCAACTGCATGTATTAATTAGCCTTGTTTTAGATTGCAGCCAGCGGGTTTTATTCCATTTATCTTGATAGCGAGAATAGATTACGCTCTTGAGAAGATGGAATAATTTTATTATTGTCGCATTAATTATTTAGCTTACAGCGGCATTCATGAAGGAGAGGCTGGTGAAACGACTGCCCAAAATTATGTTGGTGACAGCCGCTTTGGTACTGATTATCTGTGCATTATTGCTCAGTGGACTGCGTTTTTTTCTGCCTTATATCAATGATTATCGTACACAAATTGCTGCAAGATTTGAGCAAACTTCAGGTATTCCGATTGAAATTGGTCATTTAGATGCTGCATGGCATTCATTTGGCCCCAGTTTAACCATTAATCAAGTGGTTATTCGTAGCGATATGCTGGATGCGGATGCAGAGAAAATTTCAATTGAACTTGATGTTTGGCGCTCATTATTCTCGCTACGTTGGCGTTTTCGTGATCTAACCTTTTATCAATTGAACGTCGATTATAAAGTTCCTCTCGATAAAGACTCGCCACTCGATACCGATCAGCAGTTTGGCAGTTTTGATGATCTATTTTTACGTAAGTTTGATAATTTTACGCTCAAAAATAGTCAAATTTCGTTTCTTACTCCTTCAGAACAAAAAACTACCTTATTATTGCCTGAATTGTCTTGGCTAAATCAGCCTGGTCGTCATCGCGCTCAGGGATACGTTAGCCTTGAAACTATTAATAAACAGCATGGTTTTTTACAAGTTAAATTAGATTTAACTGACAAAAATGACATTTTGAGTGATGGCACCATCTATTTGCAGGCAGATAATATCGATATGCAGCCATGGCTTAGCCGTTGGTTGCGCGATAATAGTGGATTGCAGGATGCTAATTTTAGTCTGTCATCATGGGTAACGTTGAAAGATAGCCGTATTCAAAGTGGCTTATTACAGCTACGTCAAGGTGAGGCTAACTGGGAGATGGATCACGCAGCCCATAATCTTCAGGTTAATGATTTATTACTGCGAATGCGCCGTCAAGGCAATGGCTGGTTATTTGATATTCCTGAGCTAGACACGGTAAAAACTGACGAATATATTTGGCCAATGGGAAGCCTCTCGGTATTGTATTTACCAAGCTCAAGTAAATATAAACACAATGATCACTGGCGTATTCGGGCTAAAAATATTCAGCTCGAACGCTTAAGTGAGATATTACCTACCTTCTCATTTTTGACACCGGAGATGGTTCAAGATTGGCAACATCGTCAACCAATGGGGCTAATTAGCAGCTTTGCCGTCGATTTGACCCCTGATATGCCAGAGCATACCCAAATTGATATGGATTGGCATGATGTAAGTTGGAAAAAATGGAAGTCATTGCCATCAATGAATGGCTTTAGTGGCGTCTTAGTTGGTGATAAGCAGCGTGGAGTGGTTTCTTTTTCTGTGGCTGACGGAGAAATTGATTACCAACCTATGTCTGAGTCTGATAAACCTATGTTTGCCAAGCCATTGAATATAACTAAAGCGCGCGGGCATATTTTTTGGCGTGCGCTTGAAGATAACTTTGAATTGTGGAGTGATAAACTCGATATTCAGGCCACTTCTCTGTGGGTTAATGGTCAATTTCGTTATCAGCAGCAAGGACAACAAAAGCCAGATTTAAATATACTGGCAGGCATCCGCTTAGACGATGCTGGGCAAGCGTGGCGCTATTTTCCTCAGACATTGATGGGGCAAGATCTGGCTAATTATCTAACTTCAGCCATTATTGCAGGTCGAGTGGATGAAGCCAGTTTATTATTTAGAGGCTCACCAGAAGATTTTCCGTTTTATCAAAATAATGGTCAATTTCAGGTCTTTGTGCCTTTACGCGATGCAACCTTTGAATATGATCCTCACTGGCCGGCAATTTTTAATTTGGATATCGATTTAAATTTCCAGCGCCAAGGCCTATTTATGTCAGCGCCAACATTGAAATTAGATAAAGCGATCGCCACCGATGTGCATGCTGATATCGCTGATTATGCCGATTCAATGCTGAAAATTAATGCAAATATTGCTGGAACCGGTCAGCAAATTCATGATTATTTTATGTTATCACCGATGAAAGAGTCGATTGGTGAAACCTTAGATATATTGCAAATTGACGGTAATGTGGCTGGCTCTCTTGCATTATCTATTCCTTTAGAACCGGAAAAGCAGGTAGTTGCCGAGGGAACCGTTAAATTAAATCATAATGATATTTATATTAAATCGATCGATAGTCAGCTAAAGCAGGTTTCAGGACAGTTTTCTTTTGTGAATGGTAATTTAACCAGTAACACACTGCAGGGGTCTTGGTTTGGCCAACCGATCGATTTAAGTTTTACTACACACGAAAAAAAGAAACACTATCAAGTTGATATTCAATTGGCGGGTCATTGGTTAGCAGAAAAAATTAATGCTATTCCGGAAAATCTACGCCAAAAACTGCAAGGTAAAATTGATTGGCAAAGCACGGTAGGAATAACTATCCCTGAGCACGCGGGGACAAAAACAGCATTAGATATTCAGCTAAATAGCGATATCAGCCAGCTTAAGCACCAATTTTCTGATATCGATCCTCAGTTATTAAGTAAACTAAAAACGCTAAGCGCACAGGCTCAAGGTAGCACCGAACAGCTCGCTATTTATGGCGATATTGGCAAGCTGATAGGTTTTAATAGTGAATGGCAATTAGGTAACCAGCAAGTGAGTTTGCTGAAAGGGCAAATTTCACCTTGGAAAGATACCATTCCTCAACTGCCTAAATCGTCATTATTACAGATTGATTTACCTGAAATTAGCGATCCTAAGTGGCTAATGCTGCTCGGTCAGCTTGATATTGATACGCCAGCCAGTAAAGCGGGAGATATGCGTTTCGATTATCCACATACTATAAAGTTCACCACTCCTTCGATAACACTTGGCGGGCAGCAGTGGAAGCAACTTGCGTTAACGGTTGATCAAACAGCTTCCGGGTTTTCGCTACAGGCTAATAGCCCCGATATTCGAGCCAGCCTGAATATGCCACATGATAAATATTGGCAATTAGCGATTGATTACCTTTACTTTAATCCACTGAGCACATTAACACCGACCTCGGATAAAACAGTAAATTCTGCCTCTCAAATCTACCATTTTGCCAGTTGGCCAACCCTTAATGTATTGTGCCGAGAGTGTTGGATTAGTGGTTATAAATTAGGTCAAATTACGGCTACGTTACAGCCTAAAGGTCATACTTTGCAGCTCACTGGCGGGACGTTAAATAACAGCGCAACTCAATTAAAGCTAGATGCAATATGGCAAAGTGGATCCGAAAATAAAACTCAGCTGGCGGGAACGCTGCAAGGTGAACGTTTTGATGATACTGCCGCTTATTATGGGGTATTAGTGCCAATTATTGAATCGCCTTATGTTATTGAATTTGATGTTAATTGGCGAGACACACCGTGGTCACCTGATGTGTCCTCTCTTAATGGGCTGTTAACTGCCCAATTAGGCAAAGGTGCGATTTCTGAAATGGGCGGCGGTAATGCAGGGCGATTATTGCGCTTAATGAGTTTTGATGCATTGTTACGCAAACTTCGCTTTGATTTTCGTGATACGTTTAGTAATGACTTCAATTTTGATTCGATCAAAGCAACAGCTAAACTAACGAAAGGTGTATTAAGTACTGAAAATACATTTATCGATGGTTTAATTGCGGATATTAAATTATCGGGTCAAATTAATCTGTTACAAAGAAAGATCAATATGGAAGTCGTTGTAACGCCTGAATTATCTGCGACTGTAGGTGTTGCCACTGCTTTCGCCGTAAATCCGATTGTCGGGGCGGCGGTTTTTGCAGCCAGCAAAGTCTTTGGGCCATTATGGAGTAAAATCTCCGTTATTCGCTATCATATTACCGGTAGCTTAGATGAGCCTAAGATTGATGAGGTGCTGCGACAGCTTAAGGAGAATGAGAAGTGATGAAAAATGTCAATGTTGCACTTTTACAATTATGCAGCGGTAGAAATACTCAGCATAATTTAGCGCAAATTGAGCAGCAAATCAAACAGTTACCCAGCTCAGTTAAGTTAGTCATGACCCCCGAGAATGCGCTGTTATTCGCCGATGCCGCAACCTATAAAAAGCGAGCCGAAATTGAAGGCCAAGGCCCATTACAAGCCGCCGTTAGTGAACTAGCCAAGCGTTATAATGTTTGGATTTTAATTGGTTCGATGCCGCTGGTCAGTCGTGAAAATGCGGAAAAAATCACCAGTAGTAGCTTACTATTTGATGAAAAAGGCAATATTCAAGCGCGTTACGATAAAATCCATATGTTCGATGTAAGTATTACAGATGAACAAGGTACATATAATGAATCATCTATTTATCAGCGTGGTGAACATATCACGGTAGTAGATACTCCAGTGGGACGCCTTGGCATGACAATCTGTTATGATCTGCGCTTCCCTGGCTTATTTCAGGCACTGCGTGAGCAAGGTGCTGAGATTATTTCTGTGCCAGCCGCATTTACGCGTCTAACTGGAAAAGCTCATTGGGAGCCGTTACTGCGAGCCAGAGCGATAGAAAACCAATGTATTATTGTTGCTCCGGCGCAAGTGGGTGTACATGGTACTCGTAAAACTTGGGGGCATACTTTGGCAGTCGATGGCTGGGGTAAAGTATTAAAGAAAAATGTTGATGCGGTTTCAGCCTTAGAGCTCAATCTGCGTGTCGATAGTCTCGAAGTCATGCGTGAGCAGATTAAAGTGGTAAAACATAATCGTTTTCGCCCTCATCTGACATCACTGATAAACAAAGAATCAACTACTAAAGAGTAATAATTATGAGTTTAGCCTTTGTTAGCGAAAATTTGCTAACCGTGAACCACCTCGATCAACAAAAATTAGCTGATGTTTTAGGTCTATTATCTGAACGCCGTTTGGATTATGCCGATTTGTATTTTCAATCTAGCTATCACGAAGCGTGGATCTTAGAAGATCGTATTATTAAAGATGGTTCTTATAATATCGATCAAGGCGTTGGTGTCCGAGCGATTAGTGGTGAAAAAACCGGTTTCGCGTATGCGGATCAAATCAATTTACTTGCGTTACAACAAAGTGCACATGCAGCACGAAGTATTGTTTCTGAGCGTGGCAATGGCAAGGCTCAGATCTTAGGTGAAGTGAATTATAAACCGTTATATCCATTACTTGATCCGCTGAATAGTTTATCCCGCGAAGAAAAAATAGGTTTATTACACCGAGTTGATCAAATAGCCCGAGCAGAAGATCCTCGCGTTATCGAAGTAAATGCTAGTTTAACCGGAATTTACGAACAAGTTCTTGTGGCAGCGACTGATGGTACATTGGCTGCCGATGTTCGCCCATTAGTTCGCTTATCGGTTAGCGTTTTAGTCGAAGATGATGGCAAAAGGGAACGCGGCGGCAGTGGCGGTGGCGCTCGCTCGGGGTACGATTATTTTCTTGAAATACATGACGGACAAATTTTAGCCGAGCAATATGCTCGTGAAGCGGTACGTATGGCATTGCTCAATTTAACGGCGATCGCCGCACCTGCAGGAACGATGCCGGTAGTATTAGGTGCAGGTTGGCCGGGGGTTTTATTGCATGAAGCGGTAGGGCATGGTCTAGAAGGCGATTTTAATCGCCGTGGCAGCTCTGTTTTCAGTGGTCAAATCGGCGAGAAAGTTGCTTCTGAATTGTGTTCAATCGTTGACGATGGCACGCTCTTTGGGCGTCGAGGTTCATTAGCTATCGATGATGAAGGGGTACCGGGACAATGCAATCTATTGATTGAAAATGGTATTTTGAAAGGTTATATGCAAGATAAGCTGAATGCTAGACTGATGGGAACCGTGCCTACCGGTAACGCACGACGAGAATCTTATGCCCATCTACCTATGCCACGCATGACCAATACTTATATGTTAGCCGGAGAATCATCACCTGCTGATATTATTGCTAGTGTTGATAAAGGTATTTATGCGCCGAATTTTGCCGGTGGACAGGTCGATATTACCTCGGGTAAGTTCGTGTTTTCAACGTCAGAAGCTTATTTAATTGAAAATGGCAAAATAACTAAGCCAGTAAAAGGGGCGACACTTATCGGTGCCGGTCATGAAGCTATGCAGCAAATATCTATGGTGGGCAATGACTTAGCACTGGATAAAGGTGTAGGTGTTTGCGGTAAGGAAGGGCAAAGTTTACCGGTCGGTGTGGGGCAACCCACACTGAAGTTAGATCAAATTACTGTCGGTGGTACAGCTTAATTCGTTTCTCTGTTGTTTAGTTTATGGATATTGACTGGTTTTATTGGTAGGTTTTAGGGATTGAGCCACCGCTATGGTGGCGGTGTGCTCGGCACCCTATACTTACAGATTATTTAGGATAAAAAACATATTATGAAGTTTAATAAGCGGCTTATTTCTATGCTAATTATGGCAGTTTTAATCGCCGTGAGCTTGTATTTTAAAGGCAGTGATTTGCAAACAACCGAGCAATCATTGCGTCCGATATCCCCACCTGAGCAAGCGTTGAGAGATAATAAATCACAAAAGATTGATCAGCTAACGGCAGAAAAATCAGTGGTGAGCTATGTTGAGAAATACCAACGATTGCCTGAGTTTTATATTACCAAGAAAGTCGCGCGTCAGAATGGCTGGGATCCTCGTGTGGGCAATCTGTGTGAAGTGATGCCGGGGAAAGCCATTGGGGGAGATAAATTTTTAAATCGGGAAAAACGTTTACCGATAGCCCCTCATCGACAATGGTATGAAGCCGATATTAATTATCGCTGTGGGCACCGAGGTGCCGATCGCTTACTTTATTCCTCTGACGGTATGATTTATCTCAGTAAAGACCATTATAAATCCTTTAATCAAGTTAAATGAGTTAGTTATGGATATCTGCCGAACTGAAGTTTTTGATTTTGACTATATAGACAGTATCGCTGATTTTTATCAACAATTTCAGCAACGTTTTCAGTTACCTGAGTGGTTTGGACATAATTTGGATGCGCTGTGGGATATGCTTAATGGCGAAATTGAATTGCCGATACGTATTGTCTTTCGCCAGCTTGATCAGTCTCAATGGGGGCTGTTTTCAGACATTATTGAATTGATGATTGATGCACAAGAAGAATTAAATGGGCAACTTATTTTTCATTGCAGTATATAAAATTATTATCTAGAAAATAGCCGTATAAAAAAACCGTATCATAAATAGAGTGTTAACCCACCATACAGATTAATATTGACTATTAGCGGCTATGGCTGCATAAAAAAGCCGGATCTGCTGTGTATTTAACACAGCATTATTCCGGTTTTTTATCGCACTCTTACTGTTCGTTAGGCGGTTTCAGATAACTCTTTTAAATACTGAAATAGCTGACGGAATGATTTTGGTGGTTTAGCGGCGGCTTTTTCCTTTTTGGCATTACGCACCAGTGCACGTAATTGTTGGCGGTCAGTCATTGGAAATAATTCAACCACTTCCTCAATCACCTCATCGCCATTTTCTAATAATCTAATCCTCAGATCTTCCAATTTATGGAAGATAAGCGTTTGTTGGTTATGACGATTTTTAAGTCGATCCAGAGCTTCAGTGATAGGTTCAGGATCACGCGCGCGTAATAATTTACCAATCAACTGCAACTGACGACGACGGCCTTCGCGTCTAATTTTTTGTGCCAGCTCGATAGCGGCCAATAAGTCTTCATCGAGGGGGATGCGTTCTAACTCATTTTTACTCAGATCAACCAGCTCGGCGCCCAGCTTTTTTAAAGCTTCGGCATCACGTTTTATTTCGCTTTTACTGACCCAAATGATCTCGTCATCGTCTTCTTGTGGCGAGGGCGTCTCATCGAGCCAATCTTCAGGCTGTCTGGCCATAATGGTTTCCTTTATTTACAGAAAGCAACAGCGTAATTTGCATGACCTGCTGCGTTGTGGGTGTTAACATTCATTTATCCATCATGCTTCAAGTTGTACAGTTCCGGCTGTATAGCAATCGAATGTACAGTATCGATTGTATACTACCGATTGAATAGTACCGGTTGAATAGGCCAGTTTTATTGATAGTCCCTATAACGCACTGATTAACTCGTTGCTAGTGAATGGCAAAAGTTTACGGTTATTTGGAAAACACTATTTACTGGCTTTCTACTACTTGAAGCATTTAGGCTATATTATTATGTATTGTAACTGGGAAAATTGCCTAATGACTACTGTACTTTCCAATTGTTAGGGCATAAACCGGTGATTTTTCCTCTTTTTACTCGGATTTTAATCAATGAACCCCAATGAACAGGTAGCTCAGCAACGTAAAATACTGGAAGAGGCTGTTTCTCAGGCTCTTGAATTCGCTCAACAGCATTGTGATGCCGCAGAAGTCGCGGTTAATAAAAGTACAGGCATAGGTGTTAGTACGCGTCATGGTGAAGTCGAAAATGTCGAATTTAACAGTGACGGCGCATTAGGCATCACCGTTTATCATCGCCAGCGAAAAGGCAGTGCATCTTCGACAGATTTAACGCCTGAAGCCATTCAACGTACGGTTCAGGCGGCAATTGATATTGCGCAGTATACCTCAGAAGATGCCTTTGCAGGGCCTGCTGATAAAGATTTATTAGCTTTTGATGCACCCGATTTACAATTATTTCAAGCTACACCCCTTGAGCCAGATGAAGCGATTAAATTAGCGGCAGCGGCAGAGAAAGCGGCACTAGAAGCAGACCCCCGTATCGTAAATACCGAGGGCGGCAGTTTTAATGGTCATTATGGGATCCGTGTTTTTGGCAATTCACATGGCATGCTGCAAAGTTATTGTTCAAGCCGCTATTCAATGTCGAGCTGCGTTATTGCTGAACATAATGGTGATATGGAACGCGATTATGCTTATACCATTGGGCGCAGTATGGCTTCTTTGCAATCGCCTGAATGGGTAGGCCAAGAATGTGCTCGACGAACACTGGCTCGATTATCGCCGCGTAAGTTACCGACGATGAAAGCACCGGTAATTTTTGCCGCAGAAGTAGCAACCGGATTATTTGGGCATTTAGTCGGTGCGATTAGTGGCAGCAGTATTTATCGTAAATCCTCATTCTTGATGGACAGCTTAGGTCAGCAAATTCTGCCAGAATGGCTAACGATTACAGAACAACCCCACTTAATTGGCGGTTTAGCTTCAACGCCATTTGATAGCGAAGGCGTACGTACAAGTCAGCGTAATATTATTGATCAGGGAATGCTAACCACTTGGTTATTAACTTCTTATTCTGCACGTAAGTTGGGGCTAAAGAGCACCGGACATGCAGGTGGTATTCATAATTGGCATATTCCTGGCCAAGGAGATTCTTTTGATGGGTTACTCAAAAAAATGGGCACGGGATTAATTGTTACCGAACTGATGGGCCAAGGTGTGAGTGCCATGACGGGTGATTATTCTCGTGGAGCCGCAGGTTTTTGGGTTGAAAATGGCGAAATTCAATATCCCGTCAGTGAAATTACTATTGCTGGTAATTTAAAAGATATGTGGGCCAACATAGTCACTATTGGTGACGATATTGAAATGCGCAGCAATATTCAGTGCGGTTCAGTGCTGTTACCTGAAATGAGTATCGCTGGTCAGTAACGGAATTTAGACTTACATTAATTAAAATAAGCCCGACAGATAACACTATCTGCCGGGCTTATTTTTTAGCATTTAATAAATTAACGGTGTAATTCACCTGCGGCTTCAGGCTGATAAATAATTTCTAGCACTTTAACGCGAGTTTTTACGCCATTAGGCAGTTCCCAACTAATTTCATCATTGACTCTTAATCCGAGCAATGCGGCGCCCATCGGTGCCATAACAGAAAGCTGTTCGGTACTATCTTTTAGCGAGGCTGGGTAAACGAGCGTTCGGGTGCGTTCTTCGTTACTGATCAGATCTTGAAAACGGATCGTGCTGTTCATAGTGACTACATCCGCGGGAATTTCCTGAGGAGTTACTATTTCTGCGCGATCCAGCTCTTCATTCAGAGCATCAGCCACAGGGCTATCTGCATGAGCTGGTTGTTCTAATAGTCTATCCAGACGTTCAGCGTCTAAATCATTAATAATAATTGCTGGCTTTGTCATACCACACTCCAAATAGATTCAATACAAAGCAAACGCCCCCTACCCATAAGGCGGGGGGCGTCGCTGAAAATAAGTTTTTAATAAAATTAATAGTAGGCGCTTATGGTGACAAAAGAAAGAGATCACGATCACGATCTCTTTACGCTTTTATCCGAAACCAGTGGTTTGTGCTAAATTAATGAAGATTATTTTCTCTGACTGACAACTGGCTGGTGAGATTAATCTTCATCAAATCCGCAGTCGAATAATGCTACAATTGCGGATAACGCTAGTTTTTCATCGGGGCCTGTGACTTCAATATCTATTTTACTGCCTTGTTCTGAGTCTAACATTAGCATTGCAATAACGCTATCAGCCTCAGCTTCAATATGGTTATTATTGCGTAAAATAACCTTAGATTGATATTTTTGTACCAGTTCATACAGCATCATAGCGGGCCGGGCATGCATACCCAGCCGATTTTTAAGGGTTATCGATGCATGTACGGTCATTATTTCCGTTTTTCCAGCGTACGATGGCGGGATTGAACGTTTTTCCCTCTTGAACGAAAATAATCCGCTAATTGTTCAGCTACATAGACTGAACGGTGCTTACCCCCGGTACAACCAATCGCTACAGTTAAATAACTGCGGTTATTAGTTTCGAGCATCGGTAACCATAACTCAAGATAGCTGCGCGTTTGATAAATAAAATTATGTACTTCTGTGTGCCTATCTAAAAACGCCGCGACTGGACGATCTAAACCTGTCATAGGACGTAATTTAGGATCCCAGTGGGGATTCGGTAGAAAACGCACATCAAAGACATAATCAGCGTCAATAGGAATACCGTGCTTAAAGCCAAACGACTCGAAGACCATAGTGAGTTCACGCTCACGTTTTCCTAATAAACGCGTTCTGAGCATTTCAGCCAGTTCATGCACTGACATTTCAGATGTATCGATAACCAAATCTGCTCTTGAACGTAGTGGCTCTAAGAGATCATTTTCTTCATCAATGGCGCTTTCTAGCGATAAATTTTTGCTCGATAGCGGATGCAGACGACGTGTATCACTGTAACGGCGGATCAATGTATTGCGATCAGCATCTAAAAACAGTAGTTGAGGAGAGAAACTGCTCGGTAGCTTGGTTAATGCTTCTTCAAAGATTTCTGGGTTATCTGGCATATTGCGCACGTCAATGCTTACCGCCGCAGAAATATTACGATCAGCGAGTGAAGTAGCCAGCTCTGGAAGCAAAACAACTGGCAGGTTATCCACACAATAGAAGCCCATATCTTCCAGCGCACGTAAGGCAACGGATTTCCCCGAACCGGAACGGCCGCTGACAATCATCAGCACCATGAGGTAACTCCCTTTTTAGTTCTTTTAATGGTATTTAAATACCATTATTTATTGAGTAATAATACTGTATAACTCTTCATCGCTGGTTGCTGATCTTAGTCGTCGACAAAGTGTTTTATCGGCAAGTTTTTTCGCAATCAGAGAGAGCGTATGCAAATGTGTCTTGCATTGATCTGATGGCACCAGTAAGGCAAACAGCAAATCAACAGGTTGATTATCAATGGCATCAAAGGCTATTGGCTCTTCAAGATGCAAGAATACACCGACAGCGTCTGAGGCGCATTCTTTGCTTAGCTTTCCGTGTGGAATAGCAATTCCACAGCCAATACCCGTCGTACCTACTTTTTCCCGTGTTAGCAGCGCTTCAAAGACGACATTTTCAGGCAACTGTAATTGCACTGACGCCAGCTCGCTAATAATTTCTAAGGCTCGTTTTTTACTTTTACAGACAATATTATTGCGCGTACAGGACAAATGCAAAACAGAGCTTAGCGGTATATCTATATCGTTATTCATTTATTTGTTCACTTAGGAGTACAAAACCAGATGCGACCCTGCCATCTGGTTTTTTAACCGGTTTAAGCGTATGAAATATAATATTCATACGGTGATATCGGTATTAATGTTGTCTCAATTTTTCTTTATGTTTAGTTATCTGGCGTGACAATTTATCAACCAGCATATCAATTGCGGCATACATATCTGAACTTTCCGCTGAAGCATGGAGGTCAGCGGCATTAACTTGTACGGTTGCTTCTGCAATTTGATTCAATTTTTCGACTTTTAATATCACTTGGATACCATTAATACGGTCGAAGAGTTGCTCCAGTTTTTTGCATTTTTTCTCAACTGTTTCACGTAATGCACTGGTTATTTCAATATTTTGTCCAGTAATTTGAAATTCCATACTATCTTCCTTATATGTTTAATTTAAACCAGTTTTTTACGCTGGTTAGAGGGCGGGATAGATAAAGATTCTCGATACTTAGCGACAGTTCTTCGGGCAACCTGAATACCTTGTTCGGCAAGCATGCTAGCCAATTTACTGTCGCTGAGTGGCTTGGCTGAGTCTTCGGCGGCCACTAATTTTTTCACCAACGCACGGATTGCCGTTGAAGACGCTTCACCGCCAGTATCGGTATTGACGTGGCTGGAGAAAAAATACTTCAATTCAAAAATACCCTTTGGACTGTGAAGGTATTTTTGAGTTGTTACTCGTGATATGGTGGATTCATGCATATCAACTTGATAAGCAATATCCGCGAGCACCATTGGTTTCATCCGTTCTTCGCCGAATTCGAAAAATTCTTGTTGCTGCTCAACAATGCAAGTTGCCACTTTTAACAGTGTCTCATTTCGACTTTCCAGGCTTTTTATCAACCACTTAGCATCTTGTAAATTATTACGAATGTATTGGCTATCATTTTCATTCTGCGGATTTTTAATCATTGCCGCATAATGCTGATTAATACTTAAGCGTGGAATACTATCGTTATTGAGTTCAACCTGCCAATGGCCGCCAACTTTACTGACTAATATATCAGGAATAACGTATTCGGATTCGCTAGTATTAATTGATTGTCCCGGCTTCGGATTTAACGACTGGATTAAATCGATGGCAATTTTTAGCTGTTCTTCTTTGAGCCGAGTTAATTTAGTTAATTGCCGAAAATCTCTATTAGCTAATAGATCGAGATAATTTTTGATGATAATCAGAGCGTCTTTTATTCCAGGAGTTTCATCTGGATACCAAGATAATTGAATTAATAAGCACTCTTTTAAATCACGAGCAGCCACCCCAATGGGGTCAAAATGCTGAATCCGCTTGAGCACTGCGATGACTTCGTCTAGGCCAATATCAGGATTATCAATACCTTCATGAATTTCTTCGGCGCTCAGTGTTAAGTAGCCAGAATCGTCAACAGAATCAATAATTGAGGTCGCAATAGCTCGGTCAATTTCACTAAAAGGCGTTAATTCAGCTTGCCACATAAGATAATCTTGCAATGATTGAGTCGTTTCGCCCTGATAAATAGGCAGTTCATCATCACTATAATCATTACGTGTTCCCGAAGGCGTACCGGCAGTATAAATCTCATCCCAGCTAGCATCTAGCGGTAGCTCGTCGGGCATAGCGGCTTTTTCAAGCGCATCACCAGTATCTATAGCGCTGTGATCATCGTGGTTATAGTCGTCAAGTGATTCGATTTCATCATGGGTATCTTCTTGTTCTAACAGGGGGTTAGTTTCAAGTGCCAGTTGAATTTCCTGCTGAAGCTCAAGCGTAGAAAGTTGCAACAAACGAATAGCTTGTTGTAGCTGTGGCGTCATTGCCAATTGCTGACTTAATCTTAGCTGTAAACTTTGCTTCATGAACGAGTGATAATCTCCTTTGATAATATACAGATAGCCTAATGTTTACAGTCGGAATCCTTCACCGAGATACACGCGTTGAACTTGTTCGTTGGCCAGGATCTCTTGAGGAGAACCATGAGCGATAAGGTGTCCCTGACTCACGATATAGGCTCTCTCACAAACATCAAGTGTTTCGCGAACATTATGATCGGTAATTAATACCCCCAGACCATAGTCTCTTAAATGCTGAATAATTTTTTTAATATCCAGTACCGAAATTGGGTCAACACCAGCAAAGGGTTCATCGAGTAAAATAAATTTAGGATTAGCGGCCAATGCCCGGGCAATTTCAACTCGACGACGTTCCCCGCCAGATAACGATTGGCCTAAGCTATCACGTAAATGGGTAATACTAAATTCTTCCATCAGTTCATCGGCACGGTCTTTACGTTGCTCTGCGGTTAAATCATGGCGAATCTCGAGTACCGCCATCAGGTTATCATAGACACTTAGACGGCGAAAAATCGATGCTTCTTGCGGTAAATAACCGATACCTCTGCGCGCGCGTTCATGCAGTGGTAGCAGGCTGATATCTTCGTTATCGATAGTAATGGTACCTGCGTCGCGCTGGACAATACCGACCACCATATAGAACGTAGTTGTTTTGCCTGCACCGTTAGGTCCCAATAAGCCTACAATTTCACCTGATTCAACCTTTAAGCTGACATCTTCAACAACTTTGCGTTTTTTATACGCTTTGGCTAAGTTTTCTGCGATTAATGTTGCCATTGTCTATTATTTACTCTTGCTATTAGCGTTGGGGCCTTTTTCTTGTAACTGAGAAGGCAATAATACGGTAGTAACCCGTTTACCTTTGTCGCTAAATGCTTCCATCTGTTGTGTTGGAACCAAATAAGTGATTTTGTCCCCTTTAATGCTGCTATCAAGTTGTTCTAATTGCGCATTCCCAGTTAAAATAACCAGCTCTTTTCCCATCTCATAACGCATTTTTTCGCCGCGTCCTTTGATAGGTTTTCCATCATCTTGCAGTTGATAGAATGTCACTGGATTACCGAAAGCTTCAACCACAATTTGTTTTGCGTCGCCGTTAGGACGGGTAACAATAACCTTGTTGGCTTTTATTTCGATTGAACCTTGTTTGATGATAACGTCATCTGTAAATATGGTAACATTTTTTTCTAAATCAAGGGATTGCTTAACAGAGTTAATCGTAATTGGCTGCTGCGTATCTGTTTTCAATGCCATTGCAGGTACACTGAGAGCAAAAATTGCACAAGCAATGGCCCCTTTGATTAAACATTTTTTACCGACGTGATTCATTCTTTTGCTCTTCATTGTTGGATCTCGTAATGAGTTTTAACATCATCAATTAATTCTGCTGTTCTGTTGCGCAGATTGCCGCGCATTTTCATTCCGACTGATTTTAGCCCAAGGCCAATAATGGTGACTTTATCTTCGGAGGATACATCTTGTGTCGTTAAATTAACAATGGCACTTTGTGTTGATATTCGCTGTATTTGAGAGTCTTTACTCAGGCTGTCGACTTCAACTTCACCATATAAATACAGCATTTTATCACTAGTTAGTTTGGCTTTCTGCGCCCTAACAGTCCAGGTTGGAATACCTGATTCATTATAAGTCGTCAATACAGGTTTACTGAACCAGGTTATTTTTTCGGCGGTATAATTATCAATTTTATCAGCCACTAATTTATAGGCTAAATCACCCATCGGATTATAGACAAAAGTCACCGACTCATCAGTTTGATAATTAGGCTGGCTATTATCCGCGGACACAGAAACTACCGGTGTTTCGTTGTCGGAAATATTCCAGCCAATCAAGCCAAGAGCAATAATTGCTAAGATAATTATTAACCAAGTTTTTGTTTTGCTCATTATCGGGTCTGTTCAGTTAAATAGATAATCCTTTTGCTTCTTCTAATTTACCTTGCGCTAGAAGAATCAAATCACATAATTCGCGTACTGCGCCTTTACCGCCAGCAATTTTAGTGACGTAGTCGGCTTTGGGTAATAACAGCGGATGGGCATCAGCAACAGCGACGCTTAAGCCGACTTGTGACATTACTGGCCAGTCAATTAAGTCATCACCAATGTAAGCAATTTCTTCTGGTTTAAGCTTCAGTGTATCTAACAGTTCGCGATACGCCAAAAGCTTATCGCTTTGTCCTTGGTAAAGATATGTAATACCGAGGGTTTGAGCGCGATCTTCCAGTAATTTAGCTTGGCGACCAGTAATAATAGCGACTTCAATACCGGAAGTGATTAAACACCGGATACCGTAGCCATCTCGAACATTGAACGCTTTTAGCTCTTCACCTTGATTGCCCATATAAATCAACCCATCGGACATCACGCCATCAACGTCACAAATCAATAACTTGATACGTTGTGCTTGGTGTAAAATATGTTTATCTATCGGGCCATAGCAAGTCGCTACATATTGTGGTTCAGTCATGCTATCTTCTCTGTTAACAAAACGGTTTTTAATTACTCGACGGTTATTTAATATTGGCAATACTATAATTAACAGACTTATTTGCCATCGACGTTAGATAACACCGGCTTGCAGTAAATCATGCATATGTAATACGCCAACTAATTTATTATCCTCGGCGACTAATACTGAAGTAATATGTTTTGATTGCATCAGGTTTAGCGCTTCAACGGCGAGAATATCCGGAGAAACGCGGATCCCACCAGCTGTCATGACGTCGGTGATTTTGGCATTATTTAAATCGATACCCATATCAAAAATACGGCGTAAATCACCATCAGTAAAAATACCGTTAATTTGCATATTATCATCGCAGATAACACACATTCCCAGTTTTTTACGGGTAATTTCTAGTAGTGCTTGGCGTAATGTTGCTGCTTGAGTGACATGAGGAATATCATCACCTGTATTCATTAAATCACGAACTAGCAATAATAGTTTGCGTCCTAGTGCGCCACCCGGATGAGAAAGGGCAAAATCTTCTGCTGTAAAGCCGCGAGCTTTTAATAGGGCAACCGCTAATGCGTCACCCATGACTAAGGTTGCTGTAGTACTGGTTGTAGGTGCCAATCCTAGTGGGCAAGCTTCTTGTGGTATTTTTATGCATAAATGGATATCAGAATATTTACCCATGTTGCTATGTGGATTATTAGTCATGCAGATGAGAGAGACTTGCTGACGTTTTAAGACTGGAATAAGAGATAAAATTTCATTTGATTCCCCCGAATTAGAAATAGCTAACACGGTATCGCTGCGGGTTATCATACCAAGATCGCCATGGCTGGCTTCTCCCGGATGAACAAAGAATGAAGGGGTGCCTGTGCTGGCTAGGGTAGCTGCAATTTTTCGCCCGATATGGCCTGATTTCCCCATGCCCATTACCACGACTTTGCCTTTACAGCTAATAATTCGTTCACAAGCACGATCAAAATCGTCATTAATATATTGTTCTAGGTTAGCCAGTCCTTCGCGTTCAATTTGTAGAACCTCTTTGCCTACCTGCTGAAAATTAATTTTTGACATTTTTTCCTACTCTCAGGGGGTTATTTTTATTTAGAAATTGAAAATAGTATCACTAATGTATCTCAGCCTTGTTCGAATAATTACACGGGCTTTTGAAGATTGCAGCATACCGTAAATCAGAAATATACGCTTTAGATTCACGAAAGATTATTATTTAACTATATTAATAACTATATTATCTAACAATACAGTGATTAGCTTAGCACCATAAACTAATCGATATGAGTTAAAAGTAACTATTATTGAATAGTTATTTTAGGTTTTGTTACTCAAAAATATCTTTTTTTAGTCTATTTTTTAATAGCCACACTAATTTCATGCGTTTTTTATGCTGTATTGGTCAGTTTTAATCATTATTAGTTGAGATAAATATTTATTTAACAACGCCCTAGGTGAAAATAAAACAGTTGTAACTTAGAGAGCGAAATAAAAACCAACATTCTGTAACATGCTATTTATAGATAATAAGATTATTATGGCGATAAAATAGACCAGCTCATAAATTCAATTGGATGATGTAAAAGAGTTAGCTGATAAATGAAAGCACAAATAGATAATTTAATTGAAGTGCGCAATATGTCCTTTACTCGCGGTAATCGGAAAATCTTTTCGGAGATAAATCTGACCATACCGCGAGGAAAAGTTACCGCAATTATGGGGCCGTCTGGAATAGGAAAGACCACGCTGCTGCGTTTGATGGGGGGACAGCTTCGGCCGGAAGAGGGTGAAATTTGGTTTGATGGCGAGAATATTCCTGCGCTATCACGCGCCAAGCTATATCATGCGCGTAAAAAAATGAGCATGTTATTTCAGTCGGGCGCGCTGTTCACGGACATGAATGTCTATGATAACGTGGCTTTTCCCTTGCGTGAGCATACAAAGTTACCTGAATCCTTAATTCATACGACGGTGATGATGAAATTAGAGGCTGTCGGCCTACGCGGTGCGGCGAAATTAATGCCTTCAGAGCTTTCAGGGGGAATGGCTCGCCGTGCGGCGCTCGCGCGCGCGGTAGCTCTTGACCCTGAGTTAATTATGTTTGATGAGCCATTTGTTGGTCAAGACCCGATCACAATGGGCGTTTTGGTTAAATTAATTGATGAATTAAATCAATCGCTTGGTGTGACTTGTGTGGTGGTCTCCCATGATGTGCCTGAAGTGCTGAGTATTGCAGATAAAGCGTATATTGTGGCGGAACAGCATGTTATCGCCCAAGGAACCGCTGACGAATTGCAATCAAATACTGATCCACGAGTGAGACAGTTTATCGATGGTATTGCTGATGGCCCGGTGCCATTTCGTTTTCAGGCTGGGGATTATCTGACAGATTTATTAGGGTAAGTAATATGATAACAAAGGCAATCGCCGCTCTAGGGCGACGCTGGATTAATATAACCGCATCATTTGGACGCGCGGGTTATATGTTGTTCAGAGCGCTAATAGGTAAACCAGAATTTGGTAAACAATGGCCTTTATTGGTTAAGCAGCTGTATCACGTAGGTGTTCAATCATTGTTAATTGTAGCCGTATCAGGTTTATTTATTGGTATGGTTTTAGGTTTACAGGGTTATTTAGTACTAACCACATTTAGTGCCGAAGCCAGTTTGGGCATGATGGTGGCATTGTCACTACTGCGTGAGCTTGGTCCCGTTGTAACCGCGCTATTATTTGCAGGGCGAGCAGGCTCTGCTCTGACCGCTGAAATTGGTTTGATGAAAGCCACTGAGCAAATTTCTAGCTTGGAGATGATGGCTGTTGATCCCTTACGACGAGTTATTGCTCCTCGTTTCTGGGCCGGTTTTATTAGTATGCCATTATTATCCCTGATTTTTGTTGCGGTGGGAATTTTAGGTGGTTCGATTGTTGGTGTTGATTGGAAAGGTATCGATGAAGGCTTTTTCTGGGCTTCTATGCAATCGGCGGTTGAATGGCGTCATGATTTAATCAACTGCTTTATTAAAAGTGTAGTTTTTGCCATAACAGTTACTTGGATTGCACTGTTCAATGGTTATGATGCGATCCCGACATCAGAAGGGATCAGTCGAGCAACGACGCGTACCGTGGTACATGCCTCGTTGGCGGTATTGGGTTTGGATTTTGTACTTACGGCAATGATGTTTGGGAATTAAGTCATGCAAAGCAAAAAAAGTGAAATTTGGGTTGGATGTTTTATGCTTATCGCATTAGCGGCAATTGTCTTTCTTTGCCTAAAAGTCGCGGATATTCAATCGATTGGTAATAAGCCCACTTATCAGATCAATGCTTCTTTTAGCAATGTAGGTGGATTAAAACCGGGCTCTCCGGTACGAGTTGGTGGTGTAGTGGTGGGCCGAGTGGCTGATATTACACTGAATAAACAAACCTATGAGCCAGATGTCAAAATTGATATCTTGAGCGAATATGACAATATTCCAGATACTAGCTCATTATCTATTCGTACCTCGGGTTTATTAGGTGAGCAGTATTTAGCCTTAAATATTGGTTTTTACGATGAAGATATGGGCACTGAAATATTAAAAAACGGCGGTCGGATTCAAGATACTAAACCCGCTATGGTGCTAGAAGATCTTATAGGACAGTTCCTGTATAAAAGCGGTGACTCTGCAACTCAAGTTGAAAGTAAGTAATCAGTATTCTCCTGAGAATATTAGAGCGCATTTTTATATTTTAAATTTTTAGTTGAAAAACTTTATTAAATATTAAGGAATTATGTATGTTTAAACGATTTCTTATGGTGGCATTGCTGGCGATAGCGCCTTTTGCAATGGCTATTGACCAAACGGATCCTTATAAATTAATGGATGAGGCGGCAACAAAGACCTTTACCCGTTTAAAACAAGATCAACCTCAAATCCGTAAAAATCCAGACTATTTACGTCAAGTAGTACGTGAGGAATTACTGCCATATGTACAAATAAAATACGCGGGTGCGTTGGTATTAGGAACTTATTATAAAGAGGCGACCCCTGCACAACGAGAAGCTTATTTTCGTGCTTTTGAGGCGTATTTAGAACAGGTTTATGGGCAAGCATTGGCGATGTATAATGGTCAAACTTACCAGATAGCCCCTGCGCAGCCTTTAGGAAATAAAACAATCATTGCTATTAGAGTAACCATTGTTGATCCTAATGGGCGTCCGCCTGTACGTTTAGATTTTCAATGGCGCAAAAACAGCAAAACAGGTTATTGGCAAGCCTACGATATGATCGCCGAAGGTGTCAGTATGATCACGACTAAACAGAATGAATGGTCTGATATTCTGCGTAAAAAAGGTATTGATGGACTGACTGAAGAATTAGAAATTAGCGCTAAAGTGCCGATTACTCTTGATGAGAAGAAGTAATATGACTCAAACCCTTTCTTGGCAACGGCATGATAATATTCAAGGGCATGTTTTGCGTTTAGCCGGTGAACTGGATAGAGAGACTTTATTGGCTTTTTGGCAGCAACGTGACGCTTTGCTGGTGGATATAGCCGCAATTGATGTTTCTGGGTTGACACGGGTTGATTCAACCGGGTTAGCCATGTTTGTGCGTTTACAAGGCGAATTAAGCGCCGTGGGCCATAAAGTACAGATTACAGGAATTAGCGATAATTTTAATACCTTAATTGAGCTCTATGGTTTAACTGCGCTGATTAACAACTAAGTCAATTTGTGTAAAAATTACGCCTCTGACTGCTTTTCTGCCTCAGAGGCGTTTTCTTTGGTTTAAGAGTGACGATTAATCCATTAGGATAGCTGGTTATACCCGTTATATTTTATATTGTAGCTGCATTAGTTTGATGCTCATCATCCCAAGATTTAAGTTATCAAAAATAACTTAAATGAATTTATTGGGTTGCCGCTATCTCTGACATTTTTGCAATTTTGATTATCGATATTGTTTGATCATGAATTGTTTGATCATGAATTGTTTAACCATGAATATTATATTTAGGGTAAATTTATAAAAATTTATACTGAAAATTATTAACCCTTTGGAAAATGAGTGATTATGGATACCAACGAAATTAAACAAGTACTAATGGATGCTCTGGGTCTGGATGAGGTCATCGTTAAAGGTGAGGGTAGCCATTTTCAGGTTATCGTTGTTGGTGCCATGTTTGACGGCATGAGCAGAGTAAAACAACAACAATCTGTTTACGCACCGTTGATGGAATATATCGCTGATAACCGCATTCATGCGCTGACAATTAAAGCCTATACCCCCGAGCAATGGGCGCGTGATAAGAAATTAGGCGGCTTCTGATAGCTAGCCAGCCTAATTTAGAGTGTAGTAATACGGTATCAACCTGATACTGTTTGAAAATAATGATGACACGTTTGCCGAGGCGAACCGTCTATTGAATTTGATTGATGAGAATAACTGAATGGACAAGTTCCGAGTACAAGGTCCAACCCAATTATCGGGTGAGGTCAAAATATCAGGCGCAAAAAATGCCGCATTACCGATTATGTTCGCAGCATTATTGGCCGAAGAGCCCGTTGAAATTCAAAATGTACCTGAATTAAAAGATATTGATACGACCATCAAACTGCTAAATCGCCTCGGAACAAAAGTAGAACGTAATGGCTCTATTTTTGTTGATGCGAGTAACGTTAATCAATTTTGTGCACCGTATGAGTTAGTAAAAACAATGCGCGCATCTATTTGGGCGCTTGGTCCATTAGTCGCTCGTTTTGGGCAAGGGCAAGTCTCTTTACCAGGTGGTTGTGCTATCGGTGCTCGTCCTGTTGATTTACATATTTCTGGATTAGAGCAATTAGGCGCGAAAATCGTACTGGAAGAAGGCTATGTTAAAGCGACAGTTGATGGTCGCTTGAAAGGCGCGGCTATTGTTATGGATAAAGTCAGTGTTGGTGCGACTGTTACCATTATGACTGCCGCCACGTTAGCAGAAGGTACGACCATCATTGAAAATGCTGCACGTGAGCCAGAAATTGAAGATACGGCAAATTTCTTAAATACGCTCGGCGCCAAAATTAGTGGTGCAGGCACTGACCGTATTGTTATTGAAGGTGTTGAGCGTCTGGGTGGCGGTACTTATCGTGTATTGCCTGATAGAATTGAAACCGGCACATTCTTAATTGCTGCGGCGGTTTCTCGTGGCAAAGTGATTTGCCGTAATGCTCGCCCAAATACCCTTGATGCTGTATTGGCTAAATTGCGTGAAGCCGGGGCGAAAATTGAGACTGGAGAAGATTGGATTAGCTTAGATATGGAAGGTCAGCGTCCAAAAGCGGTTACTTTGCGTACTGCTCCACATCCGGGATTCCCAACCGATATGCAGGCGCAATTTAGTTTATTGAACTTGGTTGCTGAAGGTGTAGGCATGATCACAGAAACGATTTTTGAGAATCGTTTTATGCATATCCCTGAATTAATTCGTATGGGAGCTCATGCTGAAATTGAAAGTAACACGGTAGTATGTCATGGCGTAGAAAAATTGACTGCCGCGCAAGTGATGGCAACAGATTTACGCGCATCAGCTAGCTTGGTGCTTGCGGGCTGTATCGCGGAAGGGACGACTACGGTCGAGCGTATTTATCATATTGATCGCGGTTATGAGCATATTGAAGATAAATTACGCGGCTTAGGTGCCAACATTGAACGTATTAAATCAGATGAAGAATAATTGATTCTGAGATGATTGAATCTTCTTTGTATTGCCGAAAGGATTAAAATTAAATGGGGCGATGAGTTAATCTTAATTGCCCCATTTCGTGGTCAGGTTATTTTTAATCATCAAGGTGTTTCATCGGTCACTTCTTCGATAATCACATCAATAGTCATCATTTCACCGTCACGTAAAATCTGTACGGGGACTTTACTGCCGGGACGAATTTCTGCCACTAAATCCATCGTTTCTGCTGCAGATATTGCGGGTTTTCCTTCAACAGCAAGAATGATATCACCTTGTTTAATCCCGGCTTTTTCTGCTGGACCATCATGACTTACCTGAAAAACACGCAGCCCTTTAATTTGATTGATATTATTGTTATTTGAGCGGATTTGCGGCAACTCGCGCGAAGTAATTCCGATGTAACCACGTACAACGCGACCATCACGGATCAATTTATCCATAATTTTGGTGGCAAGAGGTGCAGGGATTGCGAAACTTAATCCTTCAGTTGATAGCCCATTACCGGCATTAAACGATAATGTATTGATACCGACTAGCTCGCCTTCAGTATTAATCAGCGCGCCACCAGAGTTACCTGAATTTATTGAGGCATCAGTCTGTAAGAAATTTTGTCGCCGAGTTGAGCTAAGGCCGACCCGTCCAGTAGCGCTGATAATTCCTTGAGTGACGGTTTGTCCTAAATTATACGGATTTCCTATCGCCAAGACGACATCGCCAACGCGAGTTGTGCGTTGGGGATTAATTGGAATAACCGGTAAATTTTCTGCATCAATTTTTAATACGGCTAAATCTGTCAGAGGATCTGAACCGACAAGCAGTGCATCGAAAATCGAACCGTCTTGCAGAGCAACAAGTATTTGATCTGGGTTATCTACGACATGTTTATTGGTAATAATATAGCCATTGGCATTCATAATAACACCAGAGCCTAATGAATTGAGTTCACGCCCAGATTGAGAAATACTGCCTTTTGCGCTGCTGTAGACATAAACGACGGAAGGTGCGGCGATCCGTACCGCTTTATTATAGCTAACTGGCTCATTATCCGATTTGCCATACAGCAAATTGGTAATCCCTTGAGGGCGCAGAGTAGGCACCGCAATAATAATAATTGCGGCAGCAATAATGCCTAATAGCGCTGCACGGATTAACTTTTTAACCATAAGCTGAGTAATAATATTTATCAAAGAAGATAGGAATAGCAGGAGAATAGCATAAATAAAAACAGACACAGTAGATAACTGTGTCTGTTTTGCGCAAAAATAATAATTATTGCTAGTGCTGGTTATTTTCTAAACAGCAAATAGAGCGTCTCATCACCACGTAGAACTTTCATTGCCAATACGGGCGGTTTGCTATCAATAATTTTACGGAACTGCTCAATGGTCTCAACGCGAGCGTCATTTACACCAAAGATTAAGTCACCTTTTTCCAACCCGATCATTGCTGCCGGTGATTTGGCTGCAATGCTGTCAACTTTTACGCCGCGAGTATTGCTGATAGTGGCATTAGATAAGGTTGCACCCAGCAGTGACTCCGTTAATTTTTCGGCTTTAGTGCTGTTACCTTCGCCATTTTCTAACACAACTTTTACGTCTATTGGTTTGCCATTACGCAGCAAGCCAATAGTAATTTCTTTACCGATTTCGCTGGTACCAATTTTGGCTCTTAATTCAGCAAAGCTATTGATGCGCTTACCATCGACAGATATCAGGATGTCACCGGATTTAATTCCAGCTTTAGCTGCGGAGGATTTAGGCATAACTTCACTAACAAAGGCTCCACGCTGAGCATCAATTTTGAATGCTTTAGCAATATCAGAATTCATTTCAGTGCCTTTAATACCCAGCAATCCACGTTTGACTTCACCGTGTTTAATTAATTGATCACTAAGGTTTTTAGCCATATTGCTTGGAATAGCGAAGCCGATGCCAATATTACCGCCGCCCGGTGCTAGAATTGCGGTATTAATCCCAATTAATTCACCATTTAGGTTTACTAGCGCACCGCCAGAGTTACCACGGTTAATTGAGGCATCAGTCTGGATAAAGTTCTCTAAGCCTTCAAGATTTAATCCACTGCGGCCTAGCGCAGAAATAATTCCTGAGGTTGCTGTTTGGCCTAATCCAAATGGATTACCCACAGCGACAGCAAAATCACCGACGCGTAATTTATCGGAGTCTGCCATTTTGATTTGTGATAAATCTTTGATATCTTTGTTATTTATTATTTTTAATAGTGCGATGTCAGTTTGTCTATCTTGCCCTATCAGCTTAACATCGATTTCTCGACCATCATTTAGTTGAATTTGGATTTTATCCGCACCATCAATAACATGATTATTGGTTAATATATAACCTTGACTCGCATCAATAATAACCCCTGAACCTAGCCCTTCAAATGGACGTACATTTTGTTGTGGTGCAGGAAAATTAGGGCCAAAAAATGGTTTTAACTCTTCTGGGATTTGTTGGCTTTGAACCCGAGTGCCTGAAACATGTACGCTGACAACAGCAGGCAATACTTTTTCTAGCATGGGGGCAAGGCTTGGCAATTCTTGACTTTGCGATGTGGCAGGAATTGCAGCGCTACTGACGGCCGGAAGCGTGGCTAATGATAAACTAAGACTCATCGCTAATGCGGTCAGAAAGAAATTTTTTCTTTTCATAATTAGGTTAATTCTCTCAAGACTAAAGGGTAATTAATGGTTAAATTTATTCTGTTGGATAAAGTGCTTCGCTTGATTCAGTGATATACAGAATTAAGCTAAATCTAGCGAGATGACAGATATGGATATTATGACTGTCGATTATGGGGAAAAGTTCAATTAGCGGATAGCGGGATTGGTCTTTTTTACACGTATTTACATGCATTTAATTTGAATAAAGATAATTATGCACTGGCAAACAATAAGTTTGCCAGTTATGTATAGAGGTAATTATTTTTCTTTTTCGTCCATAGGGCGGAATAATCCAGAAGCACCTTCAGAATAATCTCTTGGCGGCATTTTTACTGGGGCTTGATCATTATCAGCTTCAGATTCGGTGAGGCGATAATTAAATGGATTGTCTTGCTCTGGCATATCAGACATTAGTTCCGATGAACTTTTAGCCATGTGCTGATAAAGCTGACGATAATCACGAGCCATGTTATCGAGTAATTCCGCGCTGCGAGCAAAATGGCCAACGAGCTCTTTACGGTATTCTTCGAGTTCCTCATTTTTCTTTTCTAGCTCAACCTGCATTGTTTTTTGCTGGCGAACTTTACTGTTACCGTATCGCACGACTAGCGCGCCGATAATGAAACCAATAACTAATCCAATTAGTGCATATTCCCAAGTCATACAGGCTCCTTCGTTCACATCATTATTGTTCGCAGAATTTAAGCTTAGTTCCCATTACTATATACTATAAATAGTTCGAGTTGCAGCAAGATGGCAAACGAAGATCTCCAAATTAGTATATTTTATTACTGATTTGGATTACTGAGAACAGCCAGCATATCTGCATCTTGAAGTATGACGAGTATACCTGTTAATGTCGAAAGAGTGGAATACAAAGGCGTATTGATAAACTTTATTTAACCTTTGGCGCGACATTATATTATCTCGGCATTACGTCGGCGGTGATTTTATCGGCTTATTTATGCGTTAATTAAGCGTTAATCGACCCGAATATGAGAGCGGCGCTAGCAAAGTTAATTGAATCACAAACTTGGTTATATTTAGCGCAGTGTACAGCAAATAGCGGCTCTAATGCCGTGATAATTTAAGGATTATTCAGTTAATGTTGTCAACCACCCCTCTGATGCTTTATCAGCAATCGCTTGATGCAG
This sequence comes from Moellerella wisconsensis ATCC 35017, assembly GCF_001294465.1. Classification (GTDB taxonomy): domain Bacteria; phylum Pseudomonadota; class Gammaproteobacteria; order Enterobacterales; family Enterobacteriaceae; genus Moellerella; species Moellerella wisconsensis. The sequence continues at coordinate 158,049 of NZ_LGAA01000002.1, read as the reverse complement.
GTGATTATCAGCCGGATGATGTCCAGCGTAAAACTGTCGAACGTTTGGATGAGATTTATCATCAGCTGATTGAACGATCGAAGAATAATCAGCCGGAGAAATCTTTGGGATTTAAACAGCGATTAGGAAAATTATTAAATAAAAAGACCCCATCAGCTATCCCTCCGGTGCAAGGATTATATCTGTGGGGCGGAGTGGGGCGAGGTAAAACGTGGTTGATGGATATGTTTTATCAAAGCTTACCCATCGAACGAAAACTTCGTTTGCATTTTCATCGATTTATTCAGCGGGTCCAACAAGAGCTAATTGCTCAGCAAGGGAAAGAAAATCCATTAGAAATCATTGCTGATGGCTTCAAAGCTCAAGCGGACGTGGTGTGCTTCGATGAATTTTTCGTATCCGATATTACCGATGCGATGATTTTAGGTACTTTATTTGAAGCATTATTTGCGCGTGGGATCACGTTAATCGCTACTTCAAATATCCCCCCGGATGAGCTGTACCGCAATGGGTTACAGCGCGCCCGTTTTTTACCGGCGATAGAACAAATAAAAAAACATTGTGAAATTATGAATGTTGATGCCGGAATTGATTATCGATTAAGAACCTTAACTCAAGCACATTTGTATCTTACCCCGTTATCTGAGCAAAATCGTCAGCAACTAAATACGATGTTTGTGCATTTAGCCGGCAAAAAAGCCGAGGCTAATCCAATTTTAGTAGTAAATCATCGCCAAATGCCCGCTCTTTATTCAGCAGATGGTGTATTAGCGATTACTTTTAACGTATTATGTGAAGATCCACGCAGTCAGAATGACTATATTTTTCTTTCCACCTGCTATCACACGGTGTTGCTCTACGATGTTCCTATGATGGGGTCATCGAATGAAAGCGCAGCGCGACGTTTTTTAGCCTTGGTGGATGAATTTTATGAACGAAAAGTAAAATTGATTATCAATGCGCAGGTTGCCATGGAACAATTGTACCAAGGGCAATTATTGCAATTTGAATATCAACGTTGTCTTTCTCGTTTGCAGGAAATGCAGAGTGAGGACTATCTAAAAGTTCCGCATTTGGCATAATTTGGAATGGCGCGGATATTGTCATAAAACGATTTCTTTGTGCGATTGCTAATGCGATTTGCCTATAGAAGTCAGTTGAATTGATAAACTTTGTGTATATTTCATTCATCTTTTTTGAGATGATTTTGGTGAAATAGAAAAAAAATGCTTTTGGGGTCGATTTTTATGATTAACTTCTCTATAATCTTGCGACCCCACGTTACAGCGATGTTTTTTATTTCCCAAAAAATATCGCATTAGTGCCGGCATAGGCTGCTCGAAGGGGTAGGTTTGCTGGACAAGCGTCGTGTGAACCTCGAAAAAGTTTATGGACATGAGTGTTCACCAACATGTAACTTCAATATTGGGTAAGCTTTAATGAAAACTTTTACAGCTAAACCAGAGACGGTAAAACGTGACTGGTACGTTGTTGATGCAGATGGCAAAACATTAGGCCGTCTTGCAACTGAAATTGCTAGTCGTCTGCGCGGCAAGCACAAAGCGGAATATACTCCGCACGTTGATACTGGCGATTACATTATCGTTCTTAACGCAGAAAAAGTTGCTGTAACCGGCAAAAAGCGCGAAGACAAAATCTACTATCGCCATACTGGCCATGTAGGTGGTATCAAGCAAGCAACCTTCGAAGAGATGATTGCTCGTAGTCCTGAGCGTGTGATTGAAATCGCGGTTAAAGGCATGCTGCCAAAAGGTCCTCTGGGTCGTGCTATGTACCGTAAACTAAAAGTTTACGCAGGTAACGAGCACAACCACGCGGCGCAGCAACCGCAAGTTCTTGACATTTAATCGGGATTATAGGTAATGGCTGAAAATCAATACTACGGCACTGGTCGCCGCAAAAGCTCTTCCGCTCGCGTCTTTATTAAGCCTGGTAGCGGTACTATCACAATCAACCAACGCACTTTAGAACAATACTTTGGTCGCGAAACTGCGCGCATGGTCGTTCGTCAGCCGCTGGAATTGGTTGAGATGTTAGGTAAACTGGATCTGTACATCACTGTTAAAGGTGGTGGTATTTCAGGTCAGGCAGGCGCAATCCGTCACGGTATCACCCGTGCACTGATGGCTTATGATGAGACTCTACGTTCAGATCTGCGTAAAGCTGGTTTTGTTACCCGTGATGCGCGTTCTGTTGAGCGTAAGAAAGTGGGTCTACGCAAAGCACGTCGTCGTCCACAGTTCTCCAAACGTTAATTTATTGCCCTTGTGGCAGAGAATTAATGATAAAACCCGTCACTATGGCGGGTTTTTTATTTTTATTAGAAAAACTTTAGAGTTAAATTCAAGGATATAATCCTGAATATCACATCGCAGTGGTTTTTATTGGCTGATAAAATCGAATATTTTGGTTATTTTCGATATTTAATCACGATTTTTCAACATCCACCCCCCTAAAGTACGCAAAATCTGCTAAACTAGAGCCCTGCTTTTTGTTTTTTATTTCTCGCATCAACTTGGCGAGAGGGTTGTGCGAGCTTTCAATATGGAAAATTGAACTTTAGCACAGAGAACTTTAAAGCGGATGAACGGGTTGAAATAATAATTCTGTTATTTCAGCAAAGTTATTCTGCTTTTATAAAATTTGGAGGTTTTCATGGCTGTCGCTGCCAACAAACGTTCGGTAATGACATTATTTTCAGGCCCAACCGACATTTTTAGCCATCAGGTACGTATTGTGCTGGCAGAGAAAGGGGTGAGCGTAGAAATTGAACATGTAGAACATGATCATCTACCACAGGATCTTATTGATTTAAACCCGTACCAGAGCGTACCAACATTAGTTGATCGTGATCTGACTCTGTACGATCCGCGTATCATTATGGAATACCTCGATGAACGTTTTCCTCATCCGCCATTGATGCCTGTGTATCCAGTCGCGCGTGGTAACAGTCGTTTATTAATGCATCGCATTGAAAAAGACTGGTATTCATTGATGAATAAAATTGAAAAAGGTACGGCACAAGAAGCACAAGCTGCGCGTAAACAACTGGCTGAAGAATTGATTGCTATCTCTCCGGTATTCAATGAAATGCCTTTCTTTATGAGCGATGAGTTCAGTTTGGTTGATTGCTATTTGGCTCCGCTATTATGGCGTTTACCGGTTCTCGGTGTTGAGTTGCATTTAGCTAGCAGCAAACATTTACAAGTTTATATGCAGCGTGTCTTTGAACGTGATGCATTCTTGGCATCAATGACTGAAGCTGAGCGTGAAATGCGCCTTCCAGCAAGAGGTTAGTAATATGATGGATATGGCACCTATGTCACCACGTCGTCCTTATTTATTGCGCGCCCATTACGAATGGCTGCTGGATAATGAGTTAACTCCCCATTTAGTCGTGGATGTTGCTGCCCCTGGGGTAAATGTTCCTATGGAATATGCGCGTGATGGACAGATAGTGTTAAATATCGCCCCGCGAGCGGTGGGTAATTTAGATATCAGTAATGAGTATGTGCAGTTTAATGCTCGTTTTGGTGGTATTCCTCGTCAAGTATCTGTGCCTATGGCGGCGATTATTGCTGTTTATGCGCGTGAGAATGGGGCTGGTATGATGTTTGAACCTGAAGCAGCTTATGATGAGTCTGAATTAGTAGATCAACAGGATACTGAATCATCCAGTTCAACAGAGAAGACTGCACATCTTCGTGGTATCAAAGTGGTTGATAATTCAAGCGATGACAGTTTATCAGTCGAGCCACCCTCGGAGCCTTCTTCTCCTGATGATGAGCCACCTAAGCCACCGAAAGGTCGTCCAGCGCTACGGATCATTAAATAACGATATGATTAAATAACGGTATGATTAAATACTGATCCTCTAGCGTTCGGTATCAGACTGGGTTGCCACATTATTCATCATAATTAAACAGGGGGGCTATCCCCCTGTTATTTATTTTACTGTTTTGCGTTTATTCCCGCTTAAACTATCAAACATTCATATACAGCATTATCCCTTCAGCAGCTTTGCGTCCTTCAGCAATCGCAGTAACCACTAAATCAGAGCCACGAACAATATCGCCTCCGGCAAAAATTTTGGGATTTGACGTTTGATACGGTCTGTCAGAAAATTCTGGTGCGACAATACGGCCTCGATTATCTAATTCAACATTATGTTGTGTTAACCAAGATAAATCATGTGGTTTAAAACCAAAGGCCATAATGACGGCATCAGCGGGAAGAATATGCTCCGAGCCAGCAATTAACTCGGCTTGTCTGCGTCCATTACGATCTGCGACGCCAAGCTGAGTACGGACGACTTTGACTCCGCAGGTTCGACCATGCTGATCGACTTCGATACTTATCGGTTGTAAATTGAATAAAAACTCGGCGCCTTCTTCGCGTGCATTTTTAACTTCGCGCGGTGATCCGGGCATATTTTCTTCATCCCGTCGATAAGCACAACTGACTTGAGTCGCGCCTTGGCGGATGGCAGTTCGCACACAATCCATTGCTGTATCACCGCCACCGAGTACGACAACGCGTTGACCTTTGAGGTCGATATAAGGTGATCCAGAGTTAGCGCTAAATCCCATCAGCTCGCGTGTATTGGCGATGAGGTAGGGCAATGCTTCATAGACACCCGTGGCATCTTCATTGGCGATATCGCCTTTTAATGAATGATAAGTACCGGTACCGACGAATACTGCATCATATTGCTCAACTAAGTTGGCGAGTGCAATATCTTGGCCTATTTCGGTATTGAGTATGAATTCAATGCCCATTTGGCTAAAGATCTCTCGCCGACGGCTCATAATTGATTTTTCGAGCTTAAAGGCGGGGATCCCAAACGTCAGTAGTCCACCGATTTCAGGATGTTTATCATATACAGTGGCTTGTACGCCATTGCGAGCCAGTACATCGGCACAGGCTAAGCCCGCAGGACCGGCCCCGATAATCGCCACACGTTTACCGGTGGGTTTAACCTGTGAAAGATCAGGACGCCAGCCCATCTCGAAGGCTTTATCGTTGATATAGCGCTCAATATTACCTATGGTCACAGCACCAAAATCATCATTGAGAGTACATGCGCCTTCACATAAACGGTCTTGTGGGCATACGCGACCACAAACTTCTGGTAAGCTATTGGTTTGATGAGATAATTCAGCTGCTTCTATAATCCGCCCTTCATTGGCGAGTTTTAACCAATTGGGAATGTAGTTATGCACTGGGCATTTCCATTCACAATATGGATTCCCGCAGGACAAACAGCGGTCTGATTGTGTTTCTGCCTGCATGGCACTGAATGGCTCATAAATTTCGATAAACTCAATTTTTCTGATATTGAGCGGTTTCTTTGGCGGATCAATGCGTTGCAGGTCAATAAATTGATATACGTTATGGCTCATATCTTCCCCTTATTGTGCCTGAATACGCAATTCAGCGGCAGAGCGGCTACGGTGTCCTAACAATGCATTGACATCGCTAGATTTTGGTTTGACCAGTGAAAAATGGCTCAGCCAGTGTTGCCAGTTGGCGAGAATAGCTTCTGCACGTGCTGAGTGAGTGAGTTGCGCATGTTCAGTCATCAAACCACGTAAATGTTCTTCATGTATCGGCAGATCGCCGACAGATAATACCTCGACCATCTCGCGGTTAACTCGTTGATTAAAGTCATTGAGTTCATCAAGCACGTAAGCAAATCCCCCGGTCATACCGGCACCAAAGTTGATACCTGTGCGCCCTAATACACACACTATACCGCCGGTCATATATTCACAGCCATTATCGCCTATCCCTTCAACTATCGCGATAGCCCCGGAATTTCGCACCGCAAAGCGTTCCCCAGCACGGCCTGCGGCGAACAGCTTGCCGCCAGTAGCGCCATACAGGCAGGTATTACCAATGATGGTGGCTTCATGGCTAGAAAAAGCTGAACCTACTGGAGGTGCAATCACAATACGCCCGCCTGCCATGCCCTTACCTACATAGTCATTAGCATCACCAATAAGGGTTAACTCCACGCCTCCGGCATTCCAAACGCCAAAACTTTGCCCGGCAGTCCCAGCAAAATGCAGTCGAATTGGATCGGCTGCGAGGCCTTGATCGCCATGACGACGAGCAATTTCGCCGCTGAGCAGCGCACCGACAGATCTGTCGGTATTGAGAATATCGTAATACAAAGTTTTGCTTTGTTGTTGCTCGATAAACGGCAGGGCATCTTGCAGTATCTGCTGATTTAGATTTCCTTTATCAAACGGCGGATTCGTCGCGGTGCAATAAACCGGTGCGCCTGATTGCGGTTGCGCTTGTTCCAGCAATTTTTCTATTTTCAATTTGCTCTGTTTTGCGGTAGTGCCTTCAATAATATCAAGTAAGTCAGTTCGTCCAATCAGGTCGGTTAACTGTTTAATCCCCAGAGCAGCCATAATTTCGCGAGTTTCTTGGGCGATAAATTTAAAGTAATTAATCACTCTTTCTGGCAATCCGTGATAATGGTGCTGGCGCAAAGTATCATCTTGGGTAGCAACGCCGGTTGCACAGTTATTAAGATGGCAAATTCGTAGATATTTACAGCCTAATGCCACCATAGGCCCTGTACCGAAACCAAAGCTCTCTGCTCCTAATATTGCGGCTTTGATAATATCTAATCCAGTTTTTAAGCCGCCGTCTATTTGTAGACGAATTTTATGGCGTAATCCATTGGCAACTAAAGCTTGTTGAGTTTCAACTAATCCTAATTCCCATGGACAGCCAGCATATTTGACTGACGATAATGGGCTGGCTCCGGTGCCGCCATCGTAGCCTGCAACAGTGATTAAATCGGCATAGGCTTTTGCGACACCGGTCGCAATAGTCCCAACACCCGGCTCCGAAACTAATTTGACCGAAATTAGAGCTTGTGGATTAACTTGTTTTAAATCGAAAATTAGCTGCGCTAAATCTTCAATTGAATAAATGTCATGATGCGGTGGTGGCGAAATTAATGTAACGCCCGGTACAGAATAGCGCAGCTTTGCAATATAAGGGGTGACTTTATCTCCCGGTAGTTGTCCGCCTTCTCCGGGTTTTGCTCCTTGCGCGACTTTAATTTGAATAACATCGGCGCTAACTAAATAGGACGGCGTGACCCCAAAGCGGCCTGAGGCAACTTGTTTGATTCTGGAGCGTTTTAGCGTGCCATAACGCACGGGATCTTCACCGCCTTCGCCTGAGTTAGAAAAGCCACCGAGAGTATTCATCGCGATAGCCAATGCTTCATGTGCTTCTGGGCTGAGGGCGCCAATTGACATAGCTGCGGTATCAAAGCGCTGATACAACGAGCTTGCGGGTTCAACGTCATCGATATCAATCGCATTATTACCAATTTTTAGCGACAGTAAATCGCGCAGGGTCGTGATAGGGCGATGAGATACCAGCGCGGAATATTTTAAATAATCACTGTATTCACCACTGTGAACGGCTTGTTGCAACGTTTTAATGATATCTGGATTATAGGCGTGATATTCCCCGGTATGGCTATATTTTAGATTTCCGCCTTGCTCCAGCGGTAAGCGTGGCAACCATGCTCGGCGGGAGAGATTAAATAGATCTTGCTCAAAATCGCCAAAATCGGCTCCCCCAATACGACTGATAACCCCGTCAAAACAGGCAGCTGTTAGCTCTTCACTTAGCCCAACGGCTTCAAATAATTTGGCACAACGATAAGATGCAACCGTTGAAATACCCATTTTTGACATGATTTTGTATAAGCCTTTATTGATCCCATTACGGTAATTCAATAAGACATCGGTAAGCGATTTATCAAATAGTTGATTATCTTTCATCGCTGCCAGTGATTCATAGGCTAGATACGGGTAAATCGCTGTTGCCCCAAAGCCAAGCAATACGGCAAAGTGATGTGGGTCACGAGCGCTAGCCGTTTCAACGATAATATTGGCATCACAGCGTAAATGTTTTTCAATTAAACGTTGCTGTACCGCGCCGACAGCCATTGGGGCTGGGATAGGCAACCGTTGGGCTGAGATATTACGATCGGAGAGGATCAGCATAACTACGCCTTGGCGTACGAGTTTTTCGGCTTGCTGGCACAGCTCGTCAATAGCTTGTTTTAGTGTTGATTCGCCTATTTGATAAGTAATATCAATTATTTCATGCTGATAATAGCGTTTATCTTGTGAGAGTAATTGCTGAAAATCGGAATACAGCAATATAGGCGATTTAAAACTTAATCGATGAGCCTGGCCTTCGGCCTCGCAAAAAACATTCATCTCACGGCCAATACAGGTCGCTAGAGACATGACATGTGCTTCTCTAAGCGGATCGATCGGAGGATTGGTGACTTGAGCAAATTGCTGCCGAAAATAGTCATAAATAATACGCGGCCGGCTAGATAATACTGCAAATGGCGTATCATCACCCATTGATCCCGTCGCTTCTTGGCCGTTTTCGCCTAGCACGCGGATAACTTGATCTAACTCTTCACTGCTGTAAGCAAATTGTTTTTGATAGCTGGCTAGCGTTTGATTATCCATTGCCCGCTGCCCTGAAAAGCTATCGACGAGATCTTCAAATGCGGTTAAACGAGTCACATTTTTTTCTAACCACTGTTTATAGGGGTGGCGGCTTTTCAGGTCATTATCGGTTTCTGCACTGTGCAGAATGCGACCTTCTTGTGTATCAATCACCATTAATTCGCCCGGGCCTACACGGCCTTTCTCGACGACTTCATCGGGCTGATAATCCCAAATACCAATTTCGGAGGCGCAGGTAATTAGTTTATCTTTGGTTATCACATAACGCGCAGGGCGCAGGCCGTTTCTGTCCAAATTACAGGCGGCATAACGGCCATCAGACATTACGATACCGGCTGGGCCATCCCAAGGTTCCATGTGCATTGAGTTGAAATCAAAGAAGGCTTTAAGATCATCATCCATATCTGGATTATTTTGCCAAGCGGGTGGAACCAGTAAGCGCATCGCTCGCACTAAATCCATTCCGCCATTTAATAATAATTCCAGCATATTATCTAATGAGCTGGAATCAGAGCCTGTTTCATTGACGAATGGCGCAGCAGATTGTAAATCCGGGATTAAGGGGGTGCGAAATTTATACGAGCGTGCTCGCGCCCATTGGCGATTACCGGTAATAGTATTAATTTCGCCATTATGCGCTAAATAACGAAACGGCTGAGCAAGAGGCCAGCGCGGAGTAGTATTGGTTGAGAAACGCTGATGGAATAAACAGATAGCAGATTCCATTCGGAGGTCAGCAAGGTCAGGATAAAAACGAGGTAAATCAACAGCCATACATAGGCCTTTATAAATATTGACCAAGTTTGATAGGCTGCAAATATAAAAATCGCTATCGGTAATACGTTTTTCTATCCGCCGGCGCGCCATAAACAGACGCCGTTCTAGATCTCTTGAACGCCATCCCGCGGGAGCATTGATATAAATTTGCTCTATTTTCGGTAGGCTAGAGAGCGCAATACTGCCTAGAATCTCTTTATTAATTGGAACGGTACGCCAACCGACGACGGCTAAGGTTTCATCGGCAATTTCTTCTTCAACAATCTGACGACATTGCTGGGCAATATTTTCATCTTGACTGAGAAATAACATGCCTACGGCGTAATTTTTAGCTAATCGCCAACCTTTTTCTTCGGCGATAAGATGAAAAAAACGGTCGGGTTTTTGTAATAATAAACCGCAACCATCGCCTGTTTTACCATCGGATAATATTGCGCCTCGATGTTGCATTCTGGCGAGTGCATGGATTGCGGTTCTGACAACTTTATGGCTAGGTTCGCCTTCGATATGGGCGATAAGTCCGAAACCACAGTTATCACGCTCCTGTGACTGATTGTATAACATGATTGCCCCCAATATTCCCTTGCAGCTCTATGGTATTTTAATTTTACTCACGCTGGTTTATGAAAATTTAAGTTGTGGCGTCAGTAAATATCGCTAACTATCTGATTGATATAGCGATTAAATGATTGTTGTGTGTGCCTGTTGCTGTATTATGAATATAGCTAAGTTTGCATAAATATGGTGTGCCTAATCGACTGAGTTGACAGTTGACGGCGAGAATTCAACTTAGCGACATTTATTAATGCGGTCAAATATTAGCTATTGAGTAAGATTTTTAGTATTTTGTTGAGGTAAGTTTTTGATTAAAAAAATAAATATAGGATTAAATGGTTTTTGTGAGCTAGCTCATATTCTATTTTTGTTAGATTTATAATCACTGTGTTTTATACGATTTACCTTGCATATGTTCTGATTGTTTCTGGTTTGTAACGCTTTAATTTCTCTTTCCGTTTCATTTAAAGATGATTAAATTATTTTTAATATTTTTTCTTCAATAGTAATAAAAAGTAATGATTTATAATGTAATAAATATAACTGATATGAATTTTAATTCTCATTCAGTGATTTTTGATTCAATTTAACTACGGCATTTTTTGATTGAAATAGGCTTGTAGTAATTATTGTTTTAATTAATTGGCTAATTTTCAATTGGTTAAATGAATCTCCTTACCCAGAGATACAGAGAGTTATTATTTTCTGATTATCCACCACCGTTTTTATTTTATTTGATATATGATCCAGTAAGATTTTTATTTACGGGGTAATTATGAAAGTACTAAAAGGGCTTGCACAATACTACGTCGACCTGATGATGAAGCTCGGGCTGGTGCGATTTTCACTATTGTTAGCCTCTGCATTAGTGGTACTAGCCATTATTGTACAGATGGCAGTGACTATTTTATTGCAAGGACAAGTACAGAGTATTGATTTAGTCCGCTCGATCTTTTTTGGGCTGATTATTACGCCTTGGGCGGTTTATTTTCTCTCAGTGGTCGTGGAGCAATTAGAAGAATCGCGCCAACGTCTTTCGCGGATGGTGGATAAACTGGAAGTGATGCGAACCCGAGATGCCGATTTAAATACTCAACTGAAAGAGAATATTAGTCAGCTTAATCAAGAAATTGCCGAGCGAGAAAAGGCTGAGCAAGCCCATTTAGAGTTACTTAAAAAGCTTAAAAAAGAGATGGCACGACGAGAAGAAACTCAAATCGAATTAGAACAACAATCGGTTTTATTACGCTCCTTCTTAGATGCCTCTCCCGATTTAGTCTATTACCGTAATGAAGATAATGAGTTCTCAGGATGCAATCGAGCTACGGAATTATTAACGGGTAAGAGTGAAAAACAGTTAGTCGGCTTAACGCCTAAAGATATTTATGATCCTGAAATTGCCGCTAAAGTTATTGAAACTGATGAAAAAGTATTCCGTCATAACGTCTCTTTGACCTATGAACAGTGGCTGGTTTATCCCGATGGGCGTAAAGCCTGTTTTGAATTACGTAAAGTCCCTTTTTACGATCGTATCGGTAAACGCCACGGCCTTATGGGCTTTGGTCGTGATATAACTGAACGTAAGCGCTATCAAGAGGCATTAGAGAATGCAAGCAGGGATAAGACCACTTTTATCTCTACTATAAGCCACGAGCTTCGTACGCCGCTTAATGGCATTGTTGGATTAAGTCGGATTTTGCTCGATACGGAGTTGACCGCCGAGCAAATGAATTATCTCAAAACTATACATGTCAGCGCGATTACGTTAGGTAATATTTTTAATGATGTGATCGAGATGAATAAAATTGAGCGGCGGAAAGTACAATTAGATAACCAGCCGATTAATTTAACTGAGTTTATTTCTGATCTTGAAAATCTATCTGGACTGCTAGCTCAACCTAAAGGGCTTAAATTTACCTTAGAAATAGACGAAGAATTACCCGTAACAATTCTTTCTGATGGCACTCGATTACGTCAAATATTATGGAATTTGATAGGCAATGCCGTCAAATTTACTCAGAAAGGGGAAGTTAAGCTACGGATCTGGCGTGAAGCTGATGACAAATTGCTGTTTCAGGTACAAGACAGCGGTATCGGTATCCCGAAAGATGAACTCGATAAAATTTTTGCTATGTATTATCAGGTTACGGACAGTGCAGGTGGACGGCCAGCAACCGGGACAGGGATCGGTTTATCAGTATCGCGCCGTTTAGCACAAAATATGGGTGGGGATATTCAGGTTGAAAGTTCGATTGGTAACGGTTCGACATTTACCTTATCAATTATTGCACCGGTCGTTGAAGAGGTTGCCGTGGATGAGCAAGAAGATGGAGATTATCCATTGCCAGCTCTGCATATTTTACTGGTTGAAGATATTGAGTTAAATGTGGTCGTTGCGCGTTCGGTACTAGAAAAATTGGGCAATACTGTTGATGTAGCGATGAACGGTGCCGAGGCTTTAGCCTTGTTCCAGCCGAATGAATATGATTTGGTGCTATTAGATATTCAATTGCCAGATATGACCGGGTTAGATATTGCGCGAAAACTGCACCAGGAATTCCAGAAAGATCAATTGCCGCCCTTAATTGCTTTGACCGCTAATGTACTTAAAGATAAAAAAGAATATTTAGACGCCGGTATGGATGATGTGCTGAGTAAACCGTTGTCTGTTGCTGCCCTTACACAAATTATTGAGCATTATTGGGGGGCGAATGCGGCAATTAATATGCCAACGTCTGTCGATGAAGTCGATATTAATCAATGTGATAAAATTCTTGATACCGAAATGCTGCAGCAATATATCGAGTTAGTTGGACCGCAACTGATCCATGATAGTTTGCAGGTATTTGAAAATATGATGCCCGGCTATTTGGCGATACTGGATTCGAACATGGTGGCAAAAGATCAAAAAGGTATTGTCGATGAAGCACATAAAATCAAAGGTGCTGCCGGCTCGGTTGGATTAAAACATTTACAACAAATTGCCCAACAGATCCAATCCCCTGAATTACCAGCATGGTGGGATAATGTTGATGAATGGGTGGATGAATTAAAACAAGATTGGAAAACGGATATAGAAATCTTGAGAAGCTGGGTTGCAGCTCAAGAAGCCAAAAAATAACCCCAACCTAAGTTGGGGTGCGCGAATATTGCGCCAACACCAGGGAAATCGTCAACTCGCCTTGCTAGCGAGTCATTTGGAATACCGTTAACTTAGAAATTAACATCAACATAGCAAAATTTAGCGTTTTTGTTACAAGATTCATTAAGATCTGTGATGAACGTTGGTGTTTATTCCCCTTAGTAGGTAATGGATAATTTACTACAAATGGAGTGAGATATGAAATCTATTGCAGTTATTTTAACTGGTTGTGGTGTGTTCGATGGTAGTGAGATCCATGAATCAGTATTAACAATATTAGCTTTGAATAAAAATAATGCTAAAGTAACATTTTTTGCACCTGATGAATCGCAATCCACTGTTATTAATCATGTTAATGGGAAAGAAAAAACAGAGATACGCAATCAAATGGAAGAGTCTTCGCGTATATCAAGGGGAGAAATAGCGCCTCTATCCTCTGCTGATGCCAATAAGCTAGATGCACTTATTATTCCCGGTGGTTTCGGCGTGGCTAAAAATTTATGTGATTTTGCAGTCAAAGGTAGTGAATGTGAAATCAATAAGGATTTATTAAGTTTAGTGCAATTAATGCATCAGCAAAAAAAACCATTAGGGTTGATGTGCATTGCTCCAGTTATGTTGCCAAAATTGTTAAATAAATCTGTTCGATTAACTATCGGTAACGATCCTGACATTATTGCTCAGATTGAGAAGATGGGAGGAATGCATATTCAGTGTACAGTTGATAATATCGTAGTAGATGAAAATAACAGAGTTGTTACAACCCCTGCTTATATGCTCGCCCAATCAATTTCAGAGGCAGAAAAAGGGATAACAAAGTTAGTGGAAAAAGTGCTAGAAATGGCTTAATGGCTAAATAATGATATTTGTTTCATTTTTAGGGCACTGGTTAAAGAAAATTACGATCTCTTTACTTCTTCTTTGGGGAGCCTCGGTGATCGTGTTTAAGTATTTTCCAGTGCCATACTCTGGTGTAATGTTAGAAAAGCAAATTAGCGCCGCAATAAACTTTAATTTTTCTTATGTATCTAAATCACGCTGGGTAGATGCAGATCAAATTTCCCCTTATATGTATCTGGCTGTAATTGCGGCTGAAGATCAAAATTTTCCTAATCACTGGGGATTTGATATTGAGGCCATACAACGTGCTTATCAACATAATTTGAATAATAAATCATCGCTTCATGGTGCATCTACGCTTTCACAGCAAACAGTAAAAAATCTATGGTTATGGAATGGTAGAAGCTGGATAAGAAAAGGCATTGAGACACTAATGACACCAGTAATGGAGGTTATGTGGTCAAAAAAAAGAATTCTTACTATTTATCTCAATATAGCAGAGTTTGGTGAGGGTATATTTGGAGTAGAAGAGGCCGCTTTATTTTACTTCAAAAAGCATGCGAATCAATTAACTATGAGTGAATGTGCTTTATTAGCTGCAGTTTTACCTAATCCTATTAAGCTAAGTGCTAAAAACCCATCTAATTATGTGTTAAAAAGGCAAGCATGGATAGTTCATCAGATGCAGCTTTTAGGCAGTAAGAATTTTCTGAAAAAACATAGAATTTATCCATAATGCTAAAAAAAGCCACAGAACAGATTCTGTGGCTGATATTTTGGTTACCAATCAACCGTAATCTTACGGTGGCTGATGATCATAAATTGAAGCGAGTCTGACGCTGTTAATATATTACCTAAATTTATTCGACTAGTTAGACGATATCATTAGTTTTATTAACTATGTCAGTTTTCTTAATTAAGATAGGTAAAGGCGGTTGTCACTTTACGTACGCCATCAGTTTCGCTGGCGATTTTAGCCGCGGCATCACCTTCTTGTTTGGTTAATACGCCCAACAAAAAGACTTCGCCATTTTCAGTGATAACTTTAACGCTGGATGATTTTACCGTATCGCTTGCCAGTATTTTGGATTTTACTTTGGTCGTGATCCACGTGTCTTTGGATGCGGTACCTAAATCAACCGGTTCACCTTGGCGAACTTCGTTATATACCACATTGGTTCCTTCGACGTCTGCCGCTAGCTGTTTGGCTCGATCAGCCCAAGACAAATCAGGGCTTTGTCCGGTTAGTAACACATTACCTTGATAGGCAGTGGTAATAATTCGCGCTTTACCGGTGATATTTTTATCTTGATTTAATGCCGCACTAACACGGGCTTCTAATGTACCGTCGTCAACTTGTTGGCCGACCGTCCGGGGGTCTGTCGCACTTTTAGTCGCGACAGCAGCAGACCCTATGACGGCTGCACCTATACATCCTTGTAGCATTAATCCACCGCATATAACGGCTAATAATGGGAATAATCGCACTGTAGCTCTCCTTAGTCATCCTGATGAGGGAAAAGGGTATTATCGATTAAATCACACAGACAATTAACTGTGAGAAGATGCACTTCTTGGATCCTAACACTGCGCTGTGAAGGAATCCGAATTTCAACGTCTTGAGGTCCTAATAAACCCGCTAATTCGCCACCGTCATAGCCAGTTAAGGCGACGATAGTCATGTCACGGGTAACTGCCGCTTCAACGGCTTTAATTATCTCGTGGCTATCGCCATGGGTAGAAATCGCTAATAGAACATCACCCGCTTGACCGAGAGCTCTGACTTGTTTGGCATAGATCTCTTCAGGTTGCTTACTGCCTGCAATCGCGGTGATCATGACATTGTCTGTTGTAAGCGCTAGAGCTGGTAAGCTCGGGCGCTCTGTTTCAAAACGATGCACCATACTGGTAGCAAAACGCTGCGCGGTTGCTGCAGAAGCCCCGTTACCACAACATAAAATTTTATTGCCATTCAGTAAGGAGTGAACCAGCATTATTGCCGCTCGAGAAATGGCATCTGGTAATGCTTCAGCGGCAGCTATCTGTGTTTGAATGCTTTCTGTAAAACAGACTTTAATTCTATCCAGCACGTTGAATTTTTTCCTGTCAGATTAGTGTGTGAATTCATCATCATTGAATGCGTTCGGTACCCATTCGAATTGTTGCCCTGTTATAGCACAAATATCAAAACGGCAGAGAGCAGTATCAAAACTCTCATTTCTTTGGGCGAGCCATAATTTTGCAGCAGTTAAAATTTTTTTCCGTTTTTTTTGGGTCACGGAAACTAATGCACCACCATACCGGAGATTGCGACGAAAACGTACTTCAACAAATACCCAATAGTGTTTATCTCGCATTAGCAAATCAATTTCACCACCACGGTTACTAATATTTCGTTGCACGAAGCTCATGCCTTGTCGTTGCAAAAAATATTGGGCTTGGCGTTCATAATACTGGCCGACGAGCCAATTTACTGCTTTTAGCGGTTGCATATGACATCCTTGTCAGAATTTTAACCTGATGATTAATTTACCGCTTTTATTTGCCCTTTACTGAACTCTAACCACGGCAGTTCACGATAAATAATACAGTTGTCAGTTACGTCTAATTCCCCAGACGCACCCTTGATTTTAAATTGAGGATTATTTTGTAATTTATTGAAATTATTAGCTAATGACCAAGCATCAACGCCCATTGCATACAAACGAAGTAACGAATAATCCTGGGCTAATTTTTGTTGTGCCTGTTTCATCAAGTTAGCATTTGCACCAGCGAGTAATGGAATTTCACTGAATTCGACCCCTTCCATTTCAAAGCGGAAATCTGCACCGCTACCGGCTTGATTACTGCGAGAGCTGGCATATAAATTAGGACGACTACGGGTACTGATTGCCATCTCTATCATCGGCTTAATCAACACGAGTTCATCACGAGTCGCTACAATATATACGGCATCAATTGTGTCTGATGCCAGATTGCTTGGCGATTCAGTCTCAAGCGCAGGATATCCCTCAGTATTGAGTGGCTGCGTTACTGGTGTATTAGTAGTAACCACCGGTGTACCCGTCATGCGAATACCAATACCTTGGTTAATAGATTCTTTTAATGAAGCTACGGAGCCAAAGGATTGCTTGAGTACGGTTGAGCCATTTTTAGTTTGCCATTCATCAGCAAATGCTTTAGCTACACGCTCTCCAAATGCATTATCAGGCACCAATATCAGTGGGGCGGATTTACCTTGCTCGGCAATGTGTTGTGCCGCATTACGGGCTTCATCTTCTGGCGATAAAGAAAAATAGCATAAATTTGGACGCGGTTGTAATTGGTCAGTATCCAATTCATTTAATGCCAACACACTAATAGGTGACCCTATTTGAGCAATTTTCTGTACATTACTTTTCAATAATGGTCCAACGACTAAATTATAGCCATCTGCTTGCGCTTGTTGTAATAACTGCTCAATCGGTTGGCTAGTGGTATCGTAGACTTTAACACTTTGGCTATTTTGTGGAACAGGATCAATCTGTAAATTAGTTGTTGCCGTGGCTGCTGAGGGATGGGTATCCTCTGGTGCAGTAACTTCGGCATAAATTTGGTCTAAAATATCATCTTGATCACTAGCGTTTTCAGCCGGTGGGGTCGTGGGTAACGTAGCTACGTTATTCGCTGGAGCACTAGGCAAGCCCTTTTGTGCATCTAGAAAACCTTGCATAATCGCTTCTGCAAATACTTTACCTTGGCCACTTAATGGAAGTAATAATGCTATTCGTGGCGTTGACCCTACCGGGGAAAGGATTGCTTGCTGTAATTGTGTCGGTGGTATTTTAGCGGCAGGATTTAACGGATAACGCATTTTCCAGTCATCGTAGCCTGCTTTCAGGCTATCAGCACTCTCTCGATTATTTTGATAAATATCGAGTAAATCCACCCAACCTTGCAAAATATTCTCATCGGCCCCCACACCTTGGATCTGTTCAGGGGACATCTGGGTCAGCATCTGCCATAATCCATCAATATTTTTTTGACGGGCAACTGAGTCTGATAATAGAGGTTCTTGGGCAATATAAGCACGTAAAACATCGATTGATGGCTTATTATTCGATTTATCAATAATAGATTGGTAATGGCTAATCGCATTATCGCCTTGCCCAGAAGTGGCGGAGGTAATAGGCGCTGAGCCTTGTTGCCCAGACAATTGACAACCTGCCAGTATCAGTGTTGATACCATGGCAGAGTAGATTAACCCTTGTTTGAAACGCAATAAAATTGAAGGACGCATACTGTATCCAGTGATGTATTTTCAGTTGCTTAATTTTAAACTGGCTATTCGGATGAAACAATGAATCAACCTAATCAAGCAGTGGTTATGGCATCCACACTGTATATTGTGCCTACTCCCATTGGTAATTTGAGAGATATCACGCAACGTGCGTTGGATGTACTTAAAAATGTTGACCTGATTGCGGCAGAAGACACTCGGCACTCAGGCATATTATTACAGCATTTTGCAATTAATGCGCGCATGTTCGCTTTGCATGATCATAATGAACAACAGAAAGCTGATCAATTAATTAGCAAACTCCAGCAAGGAGACAGTATCGCATTAGTTTCAGATGCAGGTACACCTCTAATTAATGATCCGGGTTATCATCTAGTTACTCGATGTCGTGAAGCTGGCATAACGGTGATCCCGTTACCAGGTCCATGCGCAGCAATTACGGCCTTGTCTGCGGCTGGGCTACCTTCGGATAGATTCTGCTATGAAGGCTTTTTACCTGCCAAAAGCAAAGGCAGAAAAGATGTATTACGCGCATTAGAACAAGAGACAAGAACGCTCATTTTTTATGAATCCACTCATCGCCTATTAGACAGTTTACAAGATATGGTTGAGGTGTGGGGAGAAAATCGTCATGTCGTATTAGCTCGCGAATTGACTAAAACCTGGGAATCGATAGAAGGTCGGCCTGTAGGGGATTTACTCCGTTGGGTTAAAGAAGATGAAAATCGCCATCGAGGTGAGATGGTATTGATTGTTGAAGGCTATAAGAAACCTACAGAAGACGAGGCGATTACTCCTGAGGTCTTACGTACATTGGCATTATTACAAAAAGAACTGCCATTAAAAAAAGCTGCCGCAATTGCTGCTGAGATTTATGGCCTGAAGAAAAATGCGTTGTATAAATTAATGTTGGAACAACAACAGACTGAATAATGAGTCTTTTTTAGTTGTTATATTGAAAACACCTATACAACTGCGGACAAACTTCCTATAATCTGCGGCGGAGTTGGCTAGACAACCGCTGCTTTATCGTTGTCCTTCGGGAGACGGGTAAAGGGGAGGAAAGTCCGGGCTCCATAGGGCAGGGTGCCAGATAACGTCTGGGAGGGTCAAACCTACGACCAGTGCAACAGAGAGCAAACCGCCGATGGCCTGTTTACAGGCACAGGTAAGGGTGAAAGGGTGCGGTAAGAGCGCACCGCGCGACTGGCAACAGTTCGTGGCACGGTAAACTCCACCCGGAGCAAGGCCAAATAGGGGTTCATAAGGTACGGCCCGTACTGAACCCGGGTAGGCTGCTTGAGCCAGTGCGCAAGTGCTGGCCTAGATGAATGGTTGTCCACGACAGAACCCGGCTTATCGGCCGACTCCACAAATTAGGCCCCGAGCTAGTTCTCTAGCTTGGGGCTTTTTTTAGCCATTATTCTGCTAAATCAATAAGTAAACCTTGAAAGTCAGCCTTTGCAGTAAGAGATAAATAGGGCTCATGATGTAAAAATACGCCATCCCCACAATGGAGCTGTTGGCTAAGCGCTGATGTTGAAGTTAAGTTAATTGGTCCTTGAATTGACTGCAAATAACCATGCTTTCCGTTGAGAGATAACGCAAGTTGTTCCCCCGCAGCTAAATGAATATGGTGAATCCAAATATTCTGCCGAATAATTAAACTTCCCTGTTCACCTTGCGGTGAGGCAATTAATGACAATTTTTGCTTATCGAACGTAATTTTTTGGGGAGGATGGTAATCTTTTTGCGGGCAAGCATTTATCCATAGTTGTAAGCGAGTTAATTGATTAGTCCCACAATTATGTTCACTATAATGGATCCCTGGTTGAGGTGAAAAGCGCAAATATTCGCCTTGTTCAGCATACATCTTATGGCCTAAGCTATCGTAATATTCTGCACTGCCTTGCAAAATAATATTCACAATATCGACATTAGGATAGGTTTTGGCTTGAAAAGAGTGCCCGGGAGCCAGTACTTCTTGATTTAGCACCCGAAGCGCTTTAAAACCAAAAAATTCGGGGTCAAAATAATGACCAAAAGAAAATGAATAACGAGCCTTAAGCCACCCGTAGTCAGCAGAACCGCATTGATTAGCTTGTCTAATTTTCATCATGGCCAGAGTTCCTTTAAAGAAATATCCTTTCATAATAATTAGCTGGACGTTTAATTGTTAGCCAGTTAATCTGGTCACGATATTCAAATTTACTGAAAGAGATATTGAATGAATAAAGATCGGGCATTGACGTTGGAAGCATTACGAGTGATGGATGCAATAGATCGTCGTGGTAGCTTTGCTGCTGCCGCTGATGAACTAGGCCGAGTTCCCTCTGCGTTAAGCTACACTATGCAAAAATTAGAAGAAGAGTTGGATGTAGTGTTGTTTGATCGTTCGGGGCATCGTACGAAATTTACCAATGTTGGGCGCATGTTATTAGAGCGTGGGCGTACGTTACTCGAAGCCGCAGAGAAATTAACCGCAGATGCTGAAGCGCTAGCAAAGGGCTGGGAAACTCAGTTGACGATTGTATGTGAAACGTTAATTCCTGCTTCATCATTATTTCCACTAGTAGATAAATTGGCAAAAAAATCAAATACGCAGTTAGCCTTAATGACTGAAGTACTCGCCGGAGCATGGGAGCGTTTAGAAGCTGGTCGAGCAGATATTGTGATTGCTCCTGATTTGCATTTTCGTTCATCATCTGAGATTAATTCAAAAGTTTTATATTCGATTAATCATGTGTATGTCGCCAGCCCAGATCATCCTATACATCAAGAGCCAGAGCCTCTTTCTGAGGTAACACGGGTTAAATATCGAGGTATCGCTGTGGCAGATACCGCACGTGAACGTCCGGTATTGACCGTGCAGCTATTAGATAAACAGCGACGATTGACGGTGAGTACGATAGAAGATAAACGTCGAGCCTTACTAGCTGGTTTAGGCGTTGCAACCATGCCTTATCCAATGGTTGAGCAGGATATTCGAGAAGGGCGTTTGCGGGTAATTAGTGCTGAATATAGCCATGAAACACAAATTATTATGGCGTGGCGTCGTGACAGCATGGGGGAAGCTAAATCTTGGTGTTTACGAGAAATTCCCAAATTATTGGCACAAAAATAAGAAAAAAACACCTCATCAAGAATGTATTCCCGATGAGGTGTAACCGTTGGATGGTTAAAAATGGAGATAATAAAGGTAATAAGGTTTAGTGAATAAAGTGTGTTATCTTTTTTTAGTTAATAAATAATCAAAACTAAATTTACCTGGACCCATGACAGCTAAGAGTAGAAAACCACCGGCAATGGTCATATTTTTCATGAACATTAATGAATTTGGCGCTACTGAGAAATCCGTATGGAATAACAGCGCGGTTAATAAAGTAAATCCGGCAATAAAGATAGCGATTGTACGGGTGAAAAAGCCCAGTAATATAGCGATACCGCCCCCGAGTTCAAGCAAAATAGTTAACGGTAATAAAAATCCAGGTACACCCATTGAGCTCATATAGGCTTGCGTACCGGCATAGGCATCGCCTAATTTTCCGTAGCCTGCAACAATAAATAAAATCGACATTAAAATACGCGCAATTAATATAAGGCTATTGTCTAAATTTTTCATTCCATTCTCCAAAAACTATCTGATTTAATTGGGTCTTAAACCTGTTCTTTATTCACCATGATTTATTTAATTGGTGCTCGATAGGTTCACTAAATTTGATGGAGTTATAGTAATAAGAATGCTTCTTAGTAGATAGCTAAGCTTGTTAACTAAGTTATACAAAAAATTTGAATGCCCAATATTTAAATATAAATAGCTAAAGATTAAGGCTTAGAAATAGTATTTAGAAAGTAACATTTAGAAAAATAGACTTTATTATAAGTAGGTTGAGGCAGATAGCTTAGGCTAGAAATGAAAAAACCAGAAAATAGACAATTTCTGGTTTAAATATATTAGAATAATATTGAGATTATGAACGGTGAGTACTCATGCTATTACGTACTGTACGGACTATCCCCCATGCCCCCAACGCACGCTTGCCCCATGATAATAATTTTTTAGGGCGGCGTAGTGAGTAAAGAGATAATAAGCTAGCGCCAGCAATCAAGATAGGACGGAATGAAATCAGTGTTTGCCACGTACGATCATAAGGCTCAGTTATTTTCAGCCAATGCTGTGTGGTATCAGACAGAGAAGTGCGCTGTTGCTCTATTTGTTGCAACAGTTGCTGTTTCTTTTCAGCCAATATTTTCTGTTTATTCGCCATCAGATTGCTGAGTATCTCCGGTTAATGCTTGATGATCGCGTTTTAATTGCTCTCTCGTCGCACCTAACAAAGTAGATTGGCGTGATTTTTTTAACGTCCAAATAGCCCCAATAATAGCTAAAAGTATTAATATACCCGTAGTAATAGCAAGCGCTTGATAACGATAAACGGGATCAACAGACCAAAAAATGAGGCCCAATAAACACATTAATCCAAAAGCCGTGAATAACAACGTAATCCCTGCCATAAGAATTAGCTGGATAAGCGTTGCTTTTTCTTCTTCTAACTCAACGGCAACCAGTTGGATACGGGTTTCCACCATATTAACGGCGATAGTTACCATTCTTTGTAATGTGTCCAGGACCCCTTTTGCAGGGCCCTGTGGGCGTTCATGTTGTTCCATAATTAACGTTTAGCCAGAAGCACACCCAGAACGACACCGACAGCTGCGCCGATACCAATGCCTGTCCATGGATTTTCACGAACATAATTATCTGCTCGACCAGCCGCTTCTTTGGTTTGGGCAGTGATTTTCTCTCCGGCATAACTGAGTTTATTGCGAGAAGAAGCTAGAGCTTGCTGAGCTTTACTTTTTAGCCCTTCAATTTCTTCTTTAGATTTATTTCCGCTATCGTTTAGGATGGCTTCTAATGAATCTGCCAGTGATTTTAGTTCTGTGCGTAACTCTTCAGATGAATTATTCGTTGACATAACAATAAACTCCTTTAAGCAGAAAAAGTAATATGACGTTAATAACCATAGACTGTTTTAACTCAAGATTAAAGTCAAATAGTATTAAAGATAGGTAAAAATTTTTATGCTCAGGTAAATAGTGTGTTTTTATTTAATAAAATAATACTAAATATCGTGATGTTATGATCTGTTGGTAAAGATTAAAAATAATAATTTATTGTGATTAAAATGATGAAATTCTTATCGCCAGAATAGATGAATAGGAAAATAGCCATAAAATAAGCTACTACTCAAATTATTTTTAGTCGAACTAGGCGTAATATAAAGCAATTAAATAAAAAAAGCGGAAAATGGATTTCCGCTGGATTAGATGATTTTTTGGTTAGCTAGCTTTTTTACCAGACATTTTTTTCTTAAATACTACAATAATGCTTCCTAGTAGACCAATAATTAGCAGCCCAACAGGGATTAACATTAAAACATTCATTATATGGTGTTCATATTTTAAGAAAATAGGGCTTTTACCAAAGCCATAGCCAATAGCGGTTAAAATAAAGACCCATAAAAAACCACTTAACCAATTAAACAATTGAAAGCGACTATTATTTAATCCGGCTAAACCAGCAATTGTCGGAAGCAACGTTCGGACAAATGCGAGAAAACGGCCAATTAATAATGCCGCAAGCCCGTGACGGTGAAATAAACCATGAGCACGCTGATGATAATGTTCCGGTAAATGGGAAAGCCATCCTTTGACTATTCTAGTATTTCCTAGCCATTTAC
The DNA here is from genome assembly GCF_001294465.1 of Moellerella wisconsensis ATCC 35017. GTDB lineage: Bacteria > Pseudomonadota > Gammaproteobacteria > Enterobacterales > Enterobacteriaceae > Moellerella > Moellerella wisconsensis. The sequence goes on along the minus strand of NZ_LGAA01000002.1, from coordinate 134,163 downwards.
CTTGTACATACCCAAGCCAACAACCTAAGCTTGCACCGGCAGTTAATATCACAATAGTTAATGGATAATTCATTGTTCCTTTGGCGATTAATACTCCAACTAGGATAAGTAAACTATCTCCAGGTAAGAAAGCAGCAGGTAATACGCCATTTTCTAAAAAAAGGATCGCAAATAACATAAAGTATATTGCCCAAACCAATGAAGGATTAGACAGGGTGACATAATCTTGCTGCCATAAGGCTAAAAAAAGTTCTTTTACTAATTCCATCAATAATTCCTAAGCGCCAAACTCTCACAACAAGGCGTTGTGGATGTCGGGAGAAAATGGATGAACATCTACGCTACAGCTATAATAACGGTGTTAAGCCAAAAACGTATCACATAGTATAAAGCATGCACACTGTAACAAAACAAAAAATAACTAAACAGTAAATTCTATAGTTACGGTTAGCTTTTATTTAAATTTTGCAGAGAGTTAACATTTTTATCTTGGTGTGATTATCTATAAAAAATAGTTTTTTTAGTCTATTTATTTTTTCTCTTGATATAAACATCGGATTATATAAAACAGTATCGGCTAAAATTTATCGATCTGGCTATGCGTTTATCATATTGCTTTTTATATCGATTTGTCGTATTTTGCGGGTCATAGCAAAGGGGAGTAACTTCCTTGTCGGTTTATCGTCATTACGGTGCCATATGCACCCGGTAGCCGAGCATCACAAATTTTAGGCCCTTAGGTTAATTTGTGTTGTAAGTGAGACCTTGCCAGAAGGCGAGGTTTGCTCACTGTTTACAACCAAATATTGATTTGAGGTTAAAACATTAAGCGGCTGACGTCTTCTGAGATGTCAGCCGTTTTTTTGTTTATGAGGAGTAATAACATAATGAATTCTGTAGGAAATCCTGTTTTGTGGGGCAGTTTTGCGGCGATTATCGTGGTGATGTTGCTGGTGGATTTATTATGGCAGGGTAAGCATAAAGATCAGCCTATGTCGGTAAAACAAGCCGCCAGTTGGAGCTTGGTGTGGATAGCATTATCGATGTTATTTGCATTAGGTCTGTGGTGGTATTTTCGTGAAACGGTCGATATACAATTTGCAAATAGCCAAACAATGGCATTTTTGACCGGTTATTTATTGGAAAAAGCGTTAGCAATAGATAACGTTTTTGTCTGGCTTATGCTGTTTGGATATTTCTCAATTCCGGCAAATTTACAGCGCCGCGTATTAGTGTACGGTGTATTAGGTGCAATCGTTTTACGCACCATCATGATATTTGCAGGCAGTTGGTTAGTGTCTCAATTTAGCTGGATCCTATATATTTTTGGGCTATTTTTATTGTTCACTGGCGCTAAGATGGCCTTTTCCAAAGAAGATGATTCTCCGGTGGGAGAAAAAGGCTTTGTGAAATGGATCCGTTCACATTTACGTATGACCGATGAACTGCATGGCGAACGATTCTTTATTAAACAGAATGGAATACTGTTTGCTACTCCATTGATTATGGTGCTGATATTGGTTGAGATCAGCGATATTATTTTTGCTGTAGACAGTATTCCTGCAATATTCGCTGTGACGACCGATCCTTTTATTGTGCTTACTTCTAACTTATTTGCCATTTTAGGCTTAAGAGCCATGTATTTCTTATTAGCTGGTGTGGCAGAGAAATTCAGTTTATTAAAATATGGTTTAGCGGTTATCCTTATTTTTATCGGGATAAAAATGTTACTGCTGGATATTTACCATATTCCAATGGCTATCTCATTAGGCACAATTGGTGGTATTTTGTTAGTCACGATGATAATTAATGTAATTATAAATAAACGCAATGAAGCTAAATAATCACTAAATTAATATCTGATTGATTAAAGAACGCTGTCCGTGTGTTTGGTTAAACTAATACACGGACAGATCAATCGATAAATTGAGGTATTACAGCTTATACGCCAAATCCATCCCCTGCTTAATGGCGCGTCTTGCATCTAATTCAGTGGCAATATCTGCCCCACCAATCAAAGAAACACAGATTCCTCGCTGCTCTAATAATTTATATAGCGGGCAGTAAGGTTCTTGCCCTGCACAGAGGATTACATTATCGACCTCGAGGCAGTCTGTTTGACCATTGCGGCGGATGTGCAAACCTTGATCATCTATTTTGAGATATTCGACAGCATTTAACATTTCAATGCCGCGCCTATGTAAAGTTAAGCGATGTATCCAACCGGTTGTTTTAGCTAGATTAGCACCATTTTTACTTGGTTTTCTTTGTAATAAATACAATTTACGCGCTTGCGGTAAAGGATATTCGGGGAGGGAAATAAGTCCGCCCGGTGTATTTAAACTGGTATCGATATTCCATTGTTTAGTGAATGAGTTAATATCTGAATCACCTTTAGTTTGATGGCTAAGAAATTCCGCTACATCAAAACCAATGCCACCAGAACCAATAATTGCTGCCCTCTGGCCGATGTGGTGATGATATTTTAATACGTCGATATAATTCACTACTTTAGGATGATTAATTCCGCTCAATTGTATTTTACGTGGCTGTACACCCGTAGCTAATACCACTTCGTCAAAGCCAAGTAAGTCATCTACTTCTGCACGATGATTGCAGAATATCTTGATATTTTGTAATTCGAGTTGGCGGCGGAAAAAACGTAATGTTTCATAAAACTCTTCTTTACCTGGAATTTTTTTGGCTAAATTAAAGAGCCCTCCAATATCCATATCTTGTTCAAATAAAGTGACTTTATGGCCCCGTTTTGCACTATTTATTGCGCAGGATAATCCGGCTGGTCCGGCTCCAACGACCGCAATATTTTTTATTTTAGTGGTTGCTTTCAATAAGTAATCAGATTCATGACAGGCGCGAGGATTGACTAAACAAGAGGCTATTTCTCCCGCAAAAATTTGATCTAAGCATGCCTGATTACAACCAATACAAGTATTAATTTCATCGGCTCTATCTTGTTGTGCTTTGGTAATAAATTGTTCATCAGCGAGAAATGGACGAGCCATCGACACCATATCGGCATGCTGTTCGGCTAACAATGTATTGGCAACATAAGGGTCATTAATCCGATTAGTTGTAATTAGTGGAATAGATACTTTGCCCATTAATTTCTGAGTAACCCAGCTGAAGCCTGCTCTGGGGACTTGGGTTGCAATCGTCGGGACTCTGGCCTCATGCCAGCCAATCCCGGTATTAATCATGCTGGCACCTGCGAGTTCTATTTCTTGTGCAAGCTGAACTATTTGTTGCCAATCGGAGCCTTCATCGACTAAGTCAAGCATAGATAAGCGGTAGATAATAATGAAGTTATTTCCAGTTTTTTGGCGAATAGCTCGCAGAATTTCTAGCGGGAACGCTATTCGATGAGCGAAACTGCCGCCCCATTTATCCTCGCGTTTATTGGTGCGTTGAGCGATAAATTGATTAATTAAATAGCCTTCAGAACCCATAATTTCGATGCCATCATAGCCGGCACGTTGAGATAATTGCGCTGTATGAGCAAAATCATCAATAATTTGCAGTATCTCGTGATGAGTGAGTGGGTGAGGAGTGAATGGATTGATATCGGCTTTAATTGCACTTGGTGCAACTAATTGAGGGTGAAAACTGTATCTACCAGCATGCAATATTTGCAGGGCAATTTTCCCTCCCGCTTGATGAACCGCGTCGGTCACAATTTGGTGTTGCGCGATTTGTGATCCCTGAGTAAAGCTGGCTCCATTAGGAGTTAATGTACCGGCTGGATTAGGCGCAATTCCTCCGGTAATAATTAAGCTCACGCCATTTTCTGCGCGTTCACGATAAAACTGAGCTAAACGATGCGCCCCTTCTGGATGTTCCTCTAATCCAGTGTGCATTGATCCCATCAGGATCCTATTTTTTAATACGGTATGGCCTAGATCCAGTGGTTGGAATAAATGTGAAAATTTGCTCATAGAATTGCCCCACAGAATTATTTTTATACAGAGGTCGGATGAGTTTGATTTAATTTAGCCTAAATAAATTATGAATGTTGGTTATTGTTAATTTTTTGTGATTTTTATCATGACTTAGAATCGATATATTTTCTTGGTAGATTTAAAACAATCATAATTTCGCCTCGAAATAACACAAAATAACTTGATATGTTATTAATCTATTTCTTTTATTGTCATGAATAGTTATTAATAGGATTGTAAATTAGGGCTACAGATAAAAGAGGAGTTAATGATGAGTACGATGACAACGCCTGTAGTTCTGGAAGAAAATAGCGGATTACTTATACCGATTAGCCATCAGTACGATATTATTTTGAGTGAGATTATTCGGAGGGGAAAGCTAAAACAATTTTGGTACACCTCGGTATCTGCGCCTGAAAATATAGTTACCGAAATTGATCGCTGAATTAATTTGCAAGCGGCAGGCAAAATGTTGTCTTTTATTGTGATACATAAAAATAACCAACAAGTTGTTGGGTTAACTGCCTGTAACACGATTGAGAACTAAGCCCATCGGCTAGAAATTGGTACGATATAGTATAGATTAGAAGTACAGCAAACTCATATTAATACTGAGGCTAACTGTTTGTTATTAAAATACGCTTTTGAACAACTTGATTGTGTTGCAGTTGAATTTCGTACACGTATTCTTAATTTACAAAGTAGAAAGCTATTGAACGCCTAGGGGCGAAACTGGACGGTATTTTACGTAGCCACAGTGATACCAAAACGGGAGAATGACGAGATAGTTGTGTTTACAGTATCATTGCTAGTGAATGGTCGGTGATAAAACGTCATCTCGAATGGCCGTTAACTAAACCGCGCTAATTATTAGCGAGCAATTGGGTGATGAAAAACAGTAAAAGACCGGCTAAAGATTAAAGTTGATGGTTTGAATCATCCATATATTTAATGTGTTATCAACATAGTAGACATTATTTTTTTAGATTGGATAGAAAATCAGCATACAGTTTCTAAAGACTAGACCTAAAGGAAAACTGCACGTATAATCCTCCCCCATCAGGCCCCTTAGCTCAGTTGGTTAGAGCACTCGACTCATAATCGATTGGTCGCTGGTTCAAGTCCAGCAGGGGCCACCAAATTTATCAAGGAGTTACGTTAATAGCGTGACTCCTTTTTTTATTTAAATTTTTCATCGCTCTATCCTATTCCATTATCTATCCCTCGATAAGTAAAGAGCTAATCTGATTTATCAGGGCGACGTAAAACTCCGTGCTTTAATGAACAGTCTAGCTATATGGGGCCAGTTCACTTCAGGGTGGGAGGATGTCAAAAATAACTGCATTACAAGATAATCATTAAAAACAGCAGTATTTAGTTATCATTCTTTGATGGTTTTTATGGTTAGTTATTTACAATAAATTTTAATCTTTCTAAGATATTAGTGTTCTCTATATTTATCTATTCGATTTTAGTTTATCCGCGAGCTCATCAAATTGAGTGGCTGCATTATACCGTCATGCCTATCCTTATTTATATTTTATCAGTTAGTTATTTGTTGGTGGTTATTGTTTGATCTTCTTCACAGATTACTGTTTTTCTTATTGGGAAATCATGCTCCGTAAAATAATATAATTTGGAGTTTTATTTCAAAAAAGAGAATATAAAATGACGCTAATTGAAAAGATGACCAAGGATATTCAACAAAAAGGTGGATTGATAGTGTCTTGCCAGCCGGTTGATAATAGTCCAATGGATAAACCCGAAATTATTGCTGCAATGGCTCAAGCTGCGGTAAATGCAGGTGCTATCGCGGTACGAATTGAAGGTATAGATAATTTAAAAGCCACCCGTCCCCTGATAGATATTCCCATTATCGGTATTATTAAGCGTGATTTATCTGATAGTCCAGTGAGGATCACTCCGTGGTTAAGTGATGTTGATGCCTTAGCGGCAGAGGGTGCAGATATCATTGCTTTTGATGGCACTGATCGCGTACGTCCTATTTCTGTCGAGGCATTGCTTACTCAGATTCATCGTTTAGGTAAATTAGCGATGGCAGATTGTTCCACCTTCGATGAAGGAATGTATTGCCAAAAATTAGGGACGGAATTTATTGGTTCAACTATGTCCGGTTATACCGGTGGTGAAATACCAAATTTACCTGATTTTCAGCTGGTTACAGAGTTGGCAGCCCAAGGATGTCGAGTGATTGCTGAAGGGCGTTATAACACGCCCATAATGGCTGTAAAAGGCATGCAAGCAGGTGCTTGGGCCGTCACTGTTGGTTCTGCGTTAACTCGCCTTGAACATGTCTGTGAGTGGTTTACTCAGGCTTTAAAGTCGCAGCGGGAGTTAGATAAATAAATACATTAACCATTGATATTGGAGGAACAAAAATTTTGGCTGCGCTAATTAGCCGCGATAATCAATTAACACAACATACTCAAATCACAATACCAGCAAGCGTATCACCGACACAACTTTATGAAGTATTGGTTGTGATCACCACGCCATTACAAGCCGATGCAAGCAGTATAACCAGAGCATCAATCGGGTATTGCGGCTGAACAGGGAGCAAACACGCTAAAAAAAGCTGTAATTAAGATCGATGTAACCACATTAGCTGATTAATTTGTTATTTATTGTAATCAAGCGCTTTATTTTTTGATATCTCCGTTGGTTTTATAATGGTGGCATTAGAAATAAAGTGTTTAGTTATTATTATATTACTATAACAGCAAGCTTTTTTTAACTGATTGGAATTGGTACTCTTATCGGCAGAATTCTTTTCCCATTTATCTTCTGCAACCAAGGATAATTTCCATGACGGAACAGGCAACGACTCGACTCAAGCCGGGTAAAATACTCGATACGTTGGGAGCGATGAAAAATAGCTTATCACCAGTATCACAGCGTATTGCAGACTATATCCTGTTCCATCCTTCAGAAATCACTCAACTTTCTATTGCGCAACTCTCTCAAGCCACCAAAGCGGGTGAAGCAACGGTCGTGAGGTTTTGTCGCACTTTGGGGTATAAAGGTTTTCAAGATTTTAAAATGGATTTAGCCATTGAAATGGCAATGTCAGATAATGAAGCATCGCCGCTCCTCGATGCTGAAGTGAGCCATCAAGATGACATCCATACTATTGGCCTAAAATTACAAGCAACCATTAATAACGTGTTATCAGAAACGCTAAATTTGCTGGATATGCAGCAGGTAAAAGGCGCGGTAAATGCTCTATTATCAGCTAATTATGTTTTCATTTGTGGCGTGGGATCCTCGGGGATTACCGCCGAAGATCTCAAAAATAAGCTGATGCGTATTGGTCATCGAGTTGATGCTGTTACTAATAATCATTTTATGTATATGCAAGCCTCGTTATTAAAACCGGGAGATGTAGCGATCGGTATTAGTCATTCAGGTAACTCTCCTGAAACGGTACATGCCTTAAAACTGGCTAAAGAGGCGGGGGCGAGTACTATCGCACTTACCCATAATCTAGGATCACAAATTATGGAATATGCGGATTACCATCTGATTAATGGTAATCGTCAGGGCAAATTACAAGGTGACTCGATTGGTACTAAAACGGCTCAACTATTTGTGTTAGATCTGATTTATACGTTGCTGGTTCAAACTCAGCCAGAGAGCGTTAAAGAGCAAAAACTACGTACATTGAATGCATTAAAAAGTAGCAATTCGGCATAGAGCTATTTCTTCCTTATTTAATTTTTAGTCAAAATTGACGAAAGATCACACTTTTATTTTTTTCTCCTTATTACACTCAATTGGTTATTGCGTACTTAGGTATTGCTCTTTAATTTAGAGCTAAACTCCATAAATAAAAAATTAAGAAAATTGACCTCTAAAGGGGGCTGTAATTAATAAACTATCTGGATTGATTGCTGCTCCTCATATCCCTTTTGCGGCTGATGGTAGCGTTAATTATCCTGTCATTGATCAGATAGCAAAATATTTGATTATAAGTGGTGTTAAGGGGACTTATGTATTAGGAATAACAGGCGAAGGTATTCATTGTTGTGTTGAATAACGTAAGAAAGTTGTTGAACGTTGGGTGCCGGCAAGCCAGAGAATGTGGATGATTTAGTAGAATATTGTTGTTTAGCGGCTGCGAGTGCACCTTGTCAAGGTTTTTACAAGCGGCGGGCAAGGCCATTCCTAATTTATCTGGTATGAAGTTTAACTCCCCTGATATGTATGAATTCCAGTGTTGTTTACGTGTGGATAGCGGTAAATACGATAGTCCATTTGGCATTGATGTGTTTATGCCTGCAGGATTAGCTTGTGGGGCATTAAGTGCAAGGCAGCACTTATAATTGGTTGAATACGGTGGCGTTGCCGCCGGTAAAGTGCCATACAATGACATGGAATTGATGTTGGTGATCCTCGCCGCCCATTGCGTCCAATGACAGCAGAACAAAAAGCGGATGCATTAGCCAAGTTTAAAGCAGCTAATTTCCTGTAATTATATATATTCAGTGTGAATGGATGGCTAAGCGCTTCCCCTGTGAGTGAGAGCCTGTTCGCATTGAGTACTGCTAAATCAGTCGTGAATGAAGCCACGTTTAATTAAGTGGCTTTTTTTATCGGCTATTTGTTATAAAATAAGCTGTAAAATATGCTCTAAAAATAATTCACTTATTTGTTGGTGACAAAGCAAAAGTTGCTCGAAAAATTAATTAAGCGATAATTAAATAGAGGATGACTTTAGGATTTAGTTGCTGAATTTAAGTTAAAAAAATACCCGCATAGGCGGGTATTCTTGTGGCTAAGAATATTAGCGTAAATTATTCATCCAAGAAACTGCGCAGAACTTCTGAGCGGCTTGGGTGACGTAATTTACGTAATGCTTTAGCTTCAATCTGACGGATACGTTCACGGGTAACATCAAACTGTTTACCGACTTCTTCTAACGTATGGTCAGTGTTCATATCAATACCAAAACGCATACGAAGAACTTTCGCTTCACGCGCTGTAAGACCCGCCAAGACATCGTGGGTTGCAGAGCGCAGGCTCTCTGAGGTCGCCGAATCTAATGGCAGCTCCAGAGTGGTATCTTCGATAAAATCACCTAAATGCGAATCTTCATCATCACCAATTGGTGTTTCCATGGAGATAGGCTCTTTGGCAATTTTAAGTACTTTACGGATTTTATCTTCAGGCATCAGCATACGCTCTGCCAGTTCTTCAGGCGAGGGTTCACGGCCCATTTCCTGTAGCATCTGACGAGAAATACGATTCAGCTTGTTGATAGTTTCAATCATATGTACTGGAATACGAATGGTACGAGCCTGATCGGCGATTGAGCGAGTAATGGCCTGACGGATCCACCAAGTTGCATAAGTTGAGAACTTATAACCACGGCGGTATTCGAATTTATCAACCGCTTTCATCAGACCGATGTTACCTTCCTGAATTAAATCAAGGAACTGTAAACCACGGTTGGTGTATTTTTTTGCGATAGAAATAACCAGACGTAAGTTGGCTTCAACCATCTCTTTTTTCGCACGGCGGGCTTTCGCTTCACCGATTGACATGCGACGGTTAATATCTTTAACTTGCTCAATGGTCAGACCCGTTTCTTCTTCAATCTGACGTAATCTTTGCAGGCTACGATGCACTTCTTCTTCAACTTCAACCAGTTTTTCAGACCATGGTTTGTTCATTGCTTTAGCAGCAGTTAACCAAGTGTCGTTGGTTTCATTACTGGTAAACAAGGTAATGAAGTTTTTCTTTGGCATCTTGCATTGTTCAACACACAGTTTCATGATGGTACGTTCTTGCAAACGAACGCGATCCATCATTTCACGCATATTGTTAACGAGATAATCAAACTGTTTTGGTACTAAACGGAACTGTTTGAAAACTTCAGATAATTCTTCAATCGCTGCAACAGTTGCAGGATTACTCCGACCATGCTGCTTGATATGTTGACGCGTTTTTTCATACTGCTCTTGCAGTTCCATGAATTTCTGACGAGCCAGCTCTGGGTCGATGCTGTTATCATCATCTGCATCGCTATCATCTGATTCTTCGTCTTCATCTTCATCTTCGTCAGCATCTAATTCTTTTTGAGGAAGCTCGGACCCGACATGAGTAGCCGTTGGCGCGATTTCTTCTTCAGCATTAGGATCGACAAAGCCTGTAATCAGGTCGGAAAGGCGTGATTCTCCTGCCTCAACACGTGCGTATTGTTCTAGCAGATAGGTGATCGCTTCAGGGTATTCAGCAACTGAACATTGAACCTGATTGATGCCATCTTCAATGCGTTTTGCAATGTCGATTTCACCTTCGCGAGTCAGCAATTCAACTGTGCCCATTTCACGCATATACATACGTACTGGGTCAGTTGTTCGGCCTATTTCACTTTCAACACTCGACAGTACTTGTGCTGCAGCTTCGGCAGCATCGTCATCTGTATCGGAAGTCGTTTCAGCCAGCATCAGATCATCAGCATCAGGTGCTTCTTCCATAACCTGGATGCCCATGTCATTAATCATCTGGATGATGTCTTCGATTTGATCCGAATCGACGATATCTTCCGGCAGATGGTCATTGACCTCAGCATAGGTCAGATAGCCTTGCTCTTTACCTTTAGTAACGAGTAGCTTTAGCTGTGACTGCGGGTTTTGCTCCATAAGACGGTATCCACACTTCTGAGTATTTAGATTGGTGTCGGTCGGCGAACAAATCAGCCAACAATAACATTTAAGGGGATTTGTTAATTTTTATGCTACGCCCCTTCATTTCTCGTAGCAGATTACAGGCATTCGCCTTAGGTAAAGCGGCACTTAAGCCGTGTTGTTTTTTTACTGAATACTTTAGGTCTTCACTCTTGCTTGAGTGATCAGACGGACTTCTTCGCGCTCTTCTGGGGTTAGCCCAGCGGTTCGCTCTTTTGCAATTAAAAAGTCAAAACGTTCATCAAGAGCACTAATGAATAGATGACTTAAGGCATCTATAAATGTTTTTTCTGCTATTTCCTCTATCTCTATATCGTTCCATGTAGCCAGCTTTTCAAGTTGTCGGACAAATTTATTATCACGATACAGCTCAAGTAGTTGACCAGTATTCATTCCAGGATTAGAACGACATACATCGACTAGCTCTAAAAATAGAGGAAGTCCCGGTAGCTGTGAGTGGCTAATGCCATCCAACGGCGGAACTAAATCCGAAAAATTCGGATTTTGCACTAACAAAGCGATTAAAATTCGCATTGTGGTTGGTTTTAATTTGGGTGCCTGATAATTCTTTTTTTCACTAGTCTCTCTATCAATCATAGCAAGAACCTGTGAAATATCAGGGATACCGATAAAATTACCTAATTCTTGTGCCAAATATAGTCGCAGAGTTTCCCCAGGTATTTGTTTAATCAGGGGAATTGCAAGCTTATTGAATTTGGCTTTTCCTTCCTGTGTACTTAAATCGACCTGCGTTAGTAAAGTATCAAATAAGAATGTTGATAGCTGATGGGCTTCGCTCATTCTTTTTTCGAAATTAGCTTTGCCTTCTTTTCTGATTAATGAATCAGGATCCTCTCCATCAGGCAAAAACATAAATTTTAACTGGCGGCCGTCGTTCAGGTAGGGGAGTGCGGTTTCTAATGCCCGCCATGCGGCTTCGCGACCAGCACGGTCACCGTCATAACAACAAATAACAGTTTCAGTCGAACGATATAAAAGCTGAATATGCTCGGAAGTCGTTGATGTTCCTAATGATGCTACAGCATAATCAACACCAAACTGAGCTAAAGCAACCACATCCATATAGCCTTCAACGACCAATAATTTTGCAGGCTCATGGTTATTTTGAGTCGCTTCATACAAACCGAATAATTGTCGACCTTTATGAAAAATATCGGTTTCTGGTGAGTTAAGATACTTCGGTACACCATCACCTAACACTCGACCACCAAAAGCAATAACCCGTCCACGTCTATCGCGGATAGGAAACATCACGCGTTCTCTAAAACGATCGTATGTACGGCCCTTATCGTTGGTGACCAGCATCCCGGCTTCATCAAGCTGTTTTTTGGCTTCATGATTTGGGGCAAATCGTTTGAGCAGATTATCCCAACCAGGAGGCGCAAAGCCAATGGAGAAGCGTTTAATAATTTCATCACTGAGTCCGCGTTGGGTTAAATACTCTTTAGCCACTTTTGCCGAAGAATTATTTAACGCACCACAGTAAAAGTGGTTAATTTTTTCCATTAACTGATAAAGATTTTGTCGCTGATGCCGTTCTATCTGACTAGAACCCGTACCGGACTCATAAGGAACTTCTAGTCCATGCAGGGTGGCTAACTCTTCGATAGTTTCGACAAAATCTAACTTGTCGTAGTTCATCAAAAAGTCGATGGCATTGCCATTGGCTCCGCAACCAAAACAATAATAAAATTGTTTTTCACCATTAGCGGTGAATGATGGCGTTTTTTCGTTATGAAACGGACAACACGCGTGATAATTTTTACCTTGTTTTTTTAACGGCACACGGGCATCGATCAAGTCGATAATATCGGTTCTCGCTAATAAATCATTGATAAATGAACGCGGAATTCGTCCAGCCATAAGCCTTATATTCGCCTGTTGTTGAACGATAAGTTGAACGATAACAAGCCGCGCTTTCCTACGGAAAGCACGGCCTTTAACTGCTACTGCTATCTGTGTTGATTGCGGTCGTAACCGCAGTCAATTAATACAGACGAGTACGACGTGCGTTTTCGCGAGCCAGTTTCTTAGCGTGACGCTTAACAGCAGATGCTTTAGCGCGTTTACGTTCAGTCGTTGGCTTTTCATAACATTCGCGACGACGAACTTCAGCTAAGATACCTGCTTTTTCGCAGGAACGTTTGAAACGACGTAATGCAACGTCGAATGGCTCGTTTTCACGTACTTTAATTACCGGCATGTGCCTCTCACCTCAATAGAAATCGGTTTTTCGCTGGCGCTGCTCAGCCAGCCGTCATTTAAAATGGTGCGGAATTTTACTTCAATGAGTACGGCTTTGTAAAGTGCCGTATAAAATTGAAACACACAAGATTACCTGTTTTGTCCCAGTAATTGCAATATTTTCTGCAAAAACAAACGACAGAACTGATGTAATAATGAATTTAGCCGCACAGAAAATTGATATAGGGTGCAGATTGTAAACTATGATGGATAAAAAGTCAGCCTTTATCCGGCATAAATTACACCTCACCCACGAAATAATGATAAACTTGGCGCACTATATGAACAAGGGCAGTGTAATGAGTGGTGCAATGCGAGTTTTAGGTATCGAAACATCCTGCGATGAAACCGGGATCGCAATCTATGATGACAAAACCGGCCTGTTAGCTAATCAACTTTATAGCCAGATAAAACTGCATGCCGATTACGGTGGTGTTGTCCCTGAACTCGCATCACGGGATCATATTCGTAAAACCGTGCCATTGATTCAGGCGGCATTAGAACAAGCGGGTTTAACCGGGAAAGATATTGATGCGGTTGCTTATACTGCCGGGCCCGGATTAGTTGGGGCATTAATGGTAGGCGCAACTATAGGGCGCGCGTTGGCGTATGCTTGGGGCGTACCCGCGGTACCTGTTCATCACATGGAAGGCCATCTTCTGGCGCCAATGTTAGAAGAAAAACGTCCTGAATTTCCCTTTGTCGCCTTACTGGTTTCTGGTGGGCATACACAGCTAATTAGTGTTACTGGCATTGGCGAGTATCAGTTATTAGGCGAATCAATTGATGATGCTGCGGGTGAGGCCTTTGATAAAACCGCTAAGCTGCTCGGTCTTGATTATCCCGGTGGTCCGGTATTATCGAAAATGGCCCAGCAAGGGACTGAAGGGCGTTTTGTCTTTCCTCGTCCAATGACTGATCGCCCGGGGCTTGATTTTAGTTTTTCTGGTTTGAAAACATTTGCCGCTAATACTATCCGCGCCAACGATGATGAGCCTCAGACGCGTGCTGATATTGCTCGTGCATTTGAAGATGCCGTGGTTGATACTTTAGCGATAAAATGCAAACGTGCATTAGAGCAGACTGGATTTAAACGATTAGTGATGGCTGGTGGTGTTAGTGCGAACCGTACGTTGCGTACCAAAATGGAAGCCGTGATGAATAAATTAGGCGGCGAAGTTTTTTATGCCCGTCCTGAATTTTGTACCGATAATGGTGCGATGATCGCTCTTGCTGGAATGATCCGTTTACAGGGTGGAATGACGGGGGGATTAGACGTGAGTGTAAAAGCACGTTGGCCATTGGCTGACTTACCGCCGCTGAAAACACCTTCGCCATCGAAGACATCTTAAGTTAGCTTAAGGCTCTTTAGATGCCGTTATTAATCACAGTGTTAGTTATTATTGTCTATAATTGTGGTTTAAAACGACGGTTAATAATCGCGGCTAAACACAGTTATTAACAACTAGAATGGCATTGACCCGTATTTGAAGCATAAAAAAGGCTGAATAAAATTTCAGCCTTTTTTATGCCTAATTTATGCTAGATAAATCAGGCGAATAACACTTAGTCATCTTGTTCCTGTTCACGGGTATCTTGAGCAATTTCTTTGGCTGTTTTTTGTTGTTTATTTTTAAGCTTTTGCCAAATCCGGCTTTCTTGTCCACGCCATAAGCGTTGGATATTATCATGGTGACGGAATAAGACTAAACACGATAGCATTGCCACGGGAAAGGTAAATTCAGGTTTAAACCACCAAACATAAAACGGGGCTAACAATGCACTGACAATAGCGCCAAGTGAAGAATAGCCGCTGAGCAGCACCGTTAATAGCCATGTGCCGGCGATTAAACCCGATAAATCCCAGCCGATAGCCGCAATAGCCCCAAATGCTGTCGCGACTCCTTTTCCCCCTTTAAAATGGAAAAAAACTGGGTAAATGTGGCCAAGACAAGCTGCAATTGCAACAAAGCCAAGATAAAATGGCTGAACATTGAGATAGTAAGCCAACCAGACGGGAAGCATGCCCTTTAAAACGTCACAAATGAGTACAGCTATAGCAGCGGATTTTCCACCGGTACGCATTACATTGGTTGCCCCAGGATTACCTGAGCCATGTTGACGAGGATCAGGTAGCTTTGCTAAGCGGCAGATTAATATCGCACTGGATATTGAACCGCATAAATAAGCAAAGATAATCATGCCAAGCGCGATTGCACTCATAGCTAACTCCAAATGGTTGAGATCATTTTCACTTCATACTGCGATAATACGCAAAATTTATCTGAAGTGGTATCAAATATGCAGTAAATCAAGAGAAGGACGTGATGGATATCGTATTTATTGAGCAATTATCAATCATAACAACTATCGGTGTATATGATTGGGAGCAAACAATTGAACAAAAATTAGTGTTCGATATCGAAATGGGGTGGGATAACAAACGCGCATCTTCGAGCGATGATGTTGAATATTGCCTTGATTATTCAACGGTTAGCCGCGCAATTATTCAGCATGTGAGCCAACAGCGTTTCGCGTTGGTTGAGCGAGTAGCAGAGGAAGTTGCCCAGTTATTATTAACGCAGTTTCACTGTCCATGGGTCAGAATCAAAGTGGCGAAACCGGGCGCAGTGGCTCAGGCGGCACAAGTTGGCGTAATTATCGAACGTGGTAGCAAATAGTATTAAGTTTATAAAAGGTGTTTAGTGGCGCCGAGTATTTGCCACTAAACATCCTTTATCGCTATTGAACTGGCTGTTACTAACTTTAATATAAGCTTGTATATCGTGCTTGAAATGCATAATTTATCTCAGCATAGTTAGATTAAAGCAGCAAGATCAAAACAGTTATAGCCTAGCCGTTATAATGATTCAGGGAGAGGCATCAGAGTTTGTTGTTGGCGCCAAATAGCTAGCGCTTGCTCCCGCTGTTCGGTTAATTTTTGACGGATATTAGGCCCTTTAAATCCTTGTTCGACAATCGGTTTAACACTTACTTGGCTCGCAATTTCAAATGCCTGGCGAAAAAAATCGCCTTGAGGATAAGCTTGTTGCTCTAATCCTTGACGTCCTCGAGCATCCGCCTCACTAATCAGCGCGAGTTGGATTATACGCTCTGGTTTACGCCAACCGTCTAATCCGTCAAATAATGAGACTAATTCAGCGGCGGATAAACGCGCAATAACATGAATTTGATCATGATATCGCGCGGCTAAACGTGCAAGGTCGCGAATATGATTCGGGATCCGAAAGCGCTGGCAAATTGCTTCGATTAATGGAACCCCTGCTTCTCCATGATTAGGGTGATGCGGCCACAGTTCTGATGGCGTTAAACCTTTGCCGAGATCGTGACATAAGGCTGCAAAACGACAATCAACCTCTTTTGTTAGCGAAGATATTTGGGTCAATACCATCAGCGTATGGATCCCAGTATCGATTTCTGGGTGCCATTTTGCCGGGGCAGGGACCCCAAACAAACGGTCAATTTCAGGAAATAAGACGGCCAATGCGCCGCACTGGCGCAAGATATCAAAATAAACTTGCGGTGAGCGGCTGTTGAGTGCTTTCTCTGTTTCTGTCCATACGCGCTCAGCGGTTAACTCGGTGAGTTCGCCTGATTCAGCGATTTGCTGCATCAGTTGCAGGGTTTCAGGAGCGACAGTAAACCCGAGCCAATGATAACGCGCAGCAAAACGTGCAACTCGCAATACTCTGAGCGGATCTTCCGTGAAGGCATCTGAAACGTGGCGCAAAATCCGCTGATTAAGATCATCCACGCCATGATATGGGTCAACCAGCGAGCCATCCTCCGCTTGTGCAATGGCATTAACGGTGAGATCGCGCCGTTGCAAATCTTGTTCAATCGTCACGTCAGGCGCGGCATAACAATCAAAGCCGGTATAGCCGGAACCGATTTTGCGCTCTGTACGAGCTAATGCATATTCTTCTTGCGTTTTAGGATGTAAAAATACCGGAAAATCTTTGCCAACTTGTTGATAACCTTGTTTTAGTAAGGTTTGAGGATCTGCGCCGACAATCACCCAATCGCGATCAGCAATGGCTAAATTAAGCAATTGATCGCGTACTGCACCACCGACTAAGTAAACTTTC
Source organism: Moellerella wisconsensis ATCC 35017 (assembly GCF_001294465.1). Classification (GTDB taxonomy): domain Bacteria; phylum Pseudomonadota; class Gammaproteobacteria; order Enterobacterales; family Enterobacteriaceae; genus Moellerella; species Moellerella wisconsensis. Next base: position 117,123 of record NZ_LGAA01000002.1, on the reverse strand, counting down.
ATGGCTATTTTAGCTCATCCAACGGTCATTACGTTTTTTACGACGAGGAATAATATGTGGCAAAATGAGCCCTAAAATTAAGCCGACCCCAGCAACACCTCCTCCGTACATAAACCATTGTAGGATCAGTTCACGGCGACGGTCATCAAGGTTAACTTCAGCAATTTCTAACTTTTTACCGGCTTTAATTAATTCATTATTTAACTTAGTATTTTCAGCTTTCAACTGGGCAACAATATTGTCGCTATCAGCCACTTTATTTTGCATTTCTGCGGTACGCGCATTCCATGTATCATCAATATTTTGCAATTTAGTCCGTAATTGTTGATTTTCGGCTTCTAGTGTTGGAATTCGCGTTTTTAAGCTTGGTTGGCTGCTTAACTGATCTGAGGGCAGCCAAACCGTGCGGCCACGGCTATCTTTTACTTGAGCAAAGTCTTTATCCGTTGCAACTAATTCAACTTCATCACCAGAATTTAGTGTGCCGACGATACGGTATTGAGTGCCAGGACCGGTATGGACGTAGGTCGATAGTTCATCAGAGATATAACGTTTCTCAGCAGCCTGAGAGGTCATCGATAGGCCGATACCTACCAGTGATAATACTAATAAAGGGCATTTTCGCATGTTAGTTTACTGTGTCTGTTAAGGGTGAATTAATGACTTTAATTTCAATATTAAAGAGTTAAGTTTGCGTGTGCAAATACTAAACCAGAATGAGAACTATCCTAACTGTCTAAAAAGAGTGTTTAAATACTGTTTTTTCGGCATAAATTGCTATTAAAAATAGTTCGGGTAGCATTTTTGGTTTGAATTTAATTCTTTTTCTCAGGAACATTAATTCAGAGTAATATGGAAACAGTCGATATAAGCAAGGATATGTATGAGTCAGGTTGAAATTGAATTGAAATTGGCGGTGCAAACGCCCGCAATAGAGACTGTTCGCCAATATTTGGCCACTTTACCGCATCAGCATACTGATGCTCAAAAGTTGATGAATATCTATTTTGATACCGCAGATAAGCAGTTACGTCGGTGGGACATGGGATTACGTATCCGTAGCTGTGAAGGTCATTATGAAATGACGATAAAAACCGCAGGGCAAGATATTGGGGGCTTATATCAACGGCCGGAATATAATATTGAGCTTGAAAATCCCGAGGTCGACCTTACTGCCTTCCCGGCACATATTTGGCCTGAAGGGACTGATATAACTCAGTTACAGTCACAACTTGAAATTTTATTTAGTACTAATTTTAATCGTGAAAAATGGCTAGTTAATCAGGATGATAGTGAAGTTGAGGTAGTGCTTGATCTGGGTGAAGTGCATGCAGGCGAAAAGAGCGTACCAATTCAGGAATTTGAATTTGAATTAAAACGCGGAACGATTGCCGATGTACTTAATTTAACTAAAAAACTTGCTGATTTTGATGGGTTACGTTTAGCGGCTAAAAGTAAAGCCGCGCGCGGTTATGCTCTTACTGCGGCACAAAAGGCTGAAACGGTGGCTCCGTTATCCAGTTTTGATTATGAACAGCAACCGATAGAACAGGCGTTAAGAGCATTATTGTCAGTTTGGCAGCAACATGAGGACTATTGGCTTGATGAGCACCCGCAAGCCCGCGCTGAATTGGTGTCATTTTTACATTTCGTGCAGGCCTTCTTAGTGCATTATCGTTATTCAGCACCGCAATTTATTCAAGATATTCCACTCGATAAATTACAACAGACCGTTTCTGATGAACAAAACAGTGCCGTTGAAGCGTGTTATAGCGCTTGTTGGCTCCGTTGTAAATTGGCATTTACTCAGTGGTTGATTGCATTAACGCTACCTTAGCAAATAACTGTGGGACATACTGTGGGACATTGATATGTATCCTTTTTCTGCTTTATTACAGCAACAAAATGAGCAAGTAAATCAGCAATTTTCTGAGCAGGCAGCGCACTTATTGCCTCTGAGTGAAATGGAACAGCAATTTTTCAGTTTCAGTGAATTTGCCTGTAACCAAGTGCTTGCTCATCCTATTTTTTTAGCGTCATTACGTGCCTCTCCACCGAAGGCTGATGAATGGCAATATTATGATAGCTGGCTGCGAGAGAAAATGCAGGGTGTGAGCGACGAAAATCAATTAATGCACGTTTTACGTCATTTTCGTCAGCAAATACTGATCCGTATTGCGTGGATGCAGACGTTTCATCAATGTCCGACACAAACTAGTTTAAAGCAGCTGAGTGAACTTTCAGAAGTGCTGATTGTGGCAGCCAGAGATTGGCTGTATCTCGATTGCTGTAAAGCGTGGGGGCAACCTTGTGATCCTCAAGGGAACGCTCAACCGCTATTAGTTTTAGGTATGGGAAAATTGGGTGGCGGAGAGCTTAATTTTTCTTCTGATATCGATCTTATTTTTGTCTATCCAGAAAACGGCGTAACGCGTGGTGGGCGCCGTGAGCTGGATAATGCCCAGTTTTTTACCCGTTTAGGGCAAAAAATGATTCGAGTGCTTGATCAAATCACTATTGATGGGTTTGTTTATCGGGTCGATATGCGCTTACGTCCATTCGGTGATAGTGGTCCACTGGTGTTTAGCTTCGCAGCACTGGAAGATTATTATCAAGAGCAAGGCCGTGATTGGGAGCGTTACGCGATGGTGAAAGCGCGGATCATGGGGCCAGATAGTCGAGATTATACCGATGTATTGCGTAAACTATTACGTCCGTTTGTGTATCGTCGCTATATTGATTTCAGTGTGATCCAATCACTGCGTAATATGAAGATCATGATCGAGCGTGAAGTTCGACGCCGAGGATTAGTCGATAATATTAAATTGGGTGCAGGCGGAATACGTGAGATTGAATTTATAACGCAAGTTTTTCAATTAATTCGCGGCGGACGAGAGCCGAGCCTTCAGTCACAATCTTTATTACAGGCACTCGAGGTTATTGATAACCTTAAACTGCTTGAATCCGCACAAATCACTAATCTAAAAACGGCTTATTTTTTTCTGCGTCGCTGCGAAAATTTATTGCAGAGCATCAGCGATCAACAGACTCAACAATTGCCAGAAGATGAGCTGGATAAAGCTCGCTTAGCTTGGGGTATGGATTTTGTCGATTGGCCGGCGTTTTATCAACAGCTGACCCAGCATATGAGCGCGGTGCATCATATTTTTACTGAGTTAATTGGGCAGGATGAAGACGAAGACGCGGCGGATAATAATCATGAAATTTATACCAGCTTGTGGTTGGATGGAATTTCTAAAGAAGAATTGGCCGAACATTTAGTTAATCATAGCGAAGATGAAGCCCAGAAGATCATTCATGTTATTTTCATGTTTCGCCACGATTTAAATAAACGAACCATCGGGCCGCGTGGACGCGATGTTCTCGATCAATTAATGCCGCGATTATTGGCTAAATTGGGGAGTAGAGAAGACGGTGGAATGGTATTAGAGCGGATCACCCCTTTATTGCTCAGTATCGTCAGTCGAACCACTTATTTAGAGTTAATGCTAGAATTCGACGACGTTCTAATCCATGTTATCCGTTTATGCGCGGCCTCGCCGATGATTGCCGAGCAATTAGCTCGCCACCCGCTATTATTAGATGAATTGCTGGATCCCCAGTCATTGTATCAACCGTTACCATTAACCGCGTATCGTGATGAATTACGTCAATATTTACTTCGTGTGCCTGAATCTGATGAAGAACAACAACTTGAGGCATTAAGGCAATTCAAACAAGCCCAATTGTTACGTATTGCAGCAGAAGATATCACCGGCGTTTTACCCGTGATGAAAGTGAGCGATCATTTAACCTATTTGGCTGAAGCGATTATCGATGCTGTTGTGTGCCAAGCGTGGGATAAAATGGCTAAACGCTATGGTATCCCGACTAATGTGGCGCAAGATCCCACTGGAGCCCGAGGGTTTGCGGTATTAGGCTACGGAAAATTAGGGGGATGGGAGTTAGGCTATAGTTCCGATCTTGATGTGGTTTTTCTGTTTGATTGCCCTGAAGGTGTGATAACTGACGGTGAGCGCTCGATTGATGCTCGCCAATTTTATTTACGCCTAGCGCAGCGTATTATTCATTTATTTAGTACCCGTACTTCGTCAGGAATTTTGTACGAGGTTGATGCTCGTTTACGGCCATCCGGTGAAGCTGGAATGTTGGTAAGTACAATCCAAGCATTTGATGATTATCAAAAAAATGATGCATGGACCTGGGAGCATCAGGCATTGATTCGAGCCAGAATGGTGTTTGGTGACGAACAACTACAGCAGGGATTTGAGCATATTCGCCACCAAATATTATGCTTACCGCGTGACCCAAACACGCTACGCCAACAGGTTCGCGATATGCGATTAAAAATGCATCATCATTTAGGCAGCCATCAGGCTGAATATTTTGATTTAAAAGCAGATGCAGGGGGGATAACCGATATTGAATTTATCGCCCAGTATCTAGTATTGCGCTATGCTCCTGAAAATGAAGTATTAACTCGTTGGTCTGATAACGTGCGAATCTTTGAGTTAATGGCAGAATATGGCTTTATGCCCGCGCATGAGGCCGAAACCTTGACGGCAGCTTATGTCACCATGCGTAATGAATTACACCATTTAGCGCTGCAATCCTTACCGAGCCGTGTGAATAATCAGTTATTCATGGCGTTAAGAGAGCAAGTGCTACATAGCTGGAATAAATGGTTTGGTGCGCCAGATGGAGATGCTGAAGACAAGCAAATTTAACCAATATCATTGCTTTATGATAATATTTGGCGCAATTAACAGAATATAACCGCCGTATTTCTTATTATGTGCAGATTAACTTGATGAGTCTGCTCAATATAAAGATGAAATATTTGGCTATAGGTTCCCTTTTTAAATGGAGTTCGGGATGAAAGTGACGCTCCCTGAGTTTAAACACGCAGGCGTATTGGTGGTTGGCGATGTAATGTTAGATCGTTATTGGCATGGATCGGCAGATCGGATCTCTCCTGAAGCGCCAGTTCCTGTGGTTAAAGTCAATATGGTCGAAGAACGTCCCGGTGGTGCTGCTAACGTTGCTATGAATATTGCTTCTCTTGGCGCGAGTTCGCGTCTTGTAGGTTTGACCGGGATTGATGATGCGGCAAAAGCCTTAGCTGAAAAACTCAATGAAGTCAGCGTACGCTGTGACTTTGTGGCATTACCGACCCATCCAACAATAACTAAACTTCGAGTTTTATCGCGTAATCAGCAGTTGATCCGTTTGGACTTTGAAGAGGGATTTCAAAATATTGACGCGCAGCCACTGCTTGAGCGAATTGAACAAGCGCTACCGCATATCGGTGCCTTAGTCTTATCTGATTATGCCAAAGGAGCATTATCTCAAGTACAGAAAATGATTGCCCTGGCCAACAGTAAAGGAGTGCCGGTTCTTATTGATCCTAAAGGTAATGATTTTGAACGCTATCGTGGCGCGACGTTATTAACTCCAAATATGACGGAATTCGAAGCTATTGTTGGGCGTTGTAAAAACAACCAAGAGGTTGAAGAGAAAGGTATGCAGCTGGTGGAGTCATTAGACTTGACTGGATTATTAATTACTCGCTCAGAGCAAGGCATGAGCCTGCTCCAACGTGGACAACAGCCACTGCATTTACCTACCCAAGCACAAGAAGTGTATGACGTGACAGGTGCTGGCGATACCGTGATTGGGGTATTAGCGGCATCATTAGCCGCGGGCAAGCCGTTATATGAAGCTTGTGCTTTAGCTAATGTCGCTGCTGGTGTTGTGGTCGGTAAGTTAGGGACTTCAACGGTGTCACCTATCGAATTAGAAAACGCTATCCGCGGTCGCACTGAAACAGGCTTTGGTGTGATGAGCGAAGAAAAATTAAAACAGGCGGTTGAAAATGCACGCCAGCGTGGCGAACGTATTGTGATGACTAACGGTTGTTTCGATATTTTACATGCTGGGCACGTTAGCTATTTAGCCAACGCACGTAAATTGGGCGATCGCCTAATTGTAGCTGTAAACAGTGATGCTTCTACCCAACGATTAAAAGGTGAAACACGTCCAGTTAACCCATTAGAACAGAGAATGGCGGTATTAGGGGCATTAGGCGCAGTAGATTGGGTGGTGCCTTTTGAAGAGGATACTCCACAGCGTTTAATTGCTAATATTTTACCGGACGTTTTAGTCAAAGGTGGCGATTATCGCGCTGAAGATATTGCTGGCAGTAAAGAAGTTTGGGCGGCAGGTGGAGACGTTAAAGTGTTAAATTTTGAAGATGGAATTTCAACGTCGAACATCATTAAAACAATTATGAAAAAAAGCTAATTAGAGATTATTAGCCTTCTATTAATCTCATTCTATTAAAGGATTAATAGACAATAAAAAGCCATCCAGTGACTGAAAATTCACACTGCGATGGCTTTTTTTATGGCCTATTCTGCGTCAGTAGATGACGGAGTTTGGCTATTTTCTTGGGGATTATTTTCACGTTCTAAAGCACTAATTCGTTGTTCCATCAATGCTAATTTTTCACGCGTTCTCAGTAATACTTGGGTCTGAATATCAAACTCTTCTCGGCTAACTAAATCGAGCTTACTGAGCTGTGATTGTAATAATCCACGGATTTTTTTATCCACATCTTCACCCAGTTCGCGTACTCCCTTTGGCAGAGCGCCCTGGATTTGACGGGCAACCTGTTCAATTTTCTTTGGATCGAGCATTAGGAGTCCTTTTTGTTTATTCAAGTCAGTTCAAAATAAATTAGCTAATGGGTAAAATATTACACGGAAAAACCGCTTCTAACATCATTAAATTTGAACCTCATCGCCGAATAGTCAGGTTTGCTGATGATTTTAAGTGGCGCTAGGCAAAAAGTGTGAGTGTACAGTGAGTTTTGCTTTTGATTATTGCGATACCTAATAATTAGCGCTATATTAAAAACGTTTATCTCAGGGCGGGGTGTAAGTCCCCACCGGCGGTAACATCAGTCAATGATCTTGCTATCATTTGAGCTGGTGAAGCCCGCGAGCGCTTTATAGTGGTGTTTAGACAATTCATTATAAAGGTCAGCAGATCCAGTGAAATCCTGGAGCCGACGGTTATAGTCCGGATGGGAGAGAATAACAGCATCACTGTCCACAGCGATAATAGCCAATAAATGGTGATGTTCTGCATGCCTTATAGGCGAAGTTTTGCATGGCGCAAAGTTTCGTTGCTTGCAATTTTACACTCCTAAGACTGCCCTGATTCTGGTAACTAAATAATTTAACCAAGAGGTTTTTACCATGAATCAGACGCTCCTTTCAGAATATGGCGATCCCATTGCTCGTGTTGAACTGGCATTAGACGCTTTGCGTAATGGCAAAGGTGTTATGGTGTTAGATGACGAAAGTCGAGAAAATGAAGGTGATATGATCTTTGCTGCCGAAACTATGACGGTAGAACAAATGGCGCTTACTATTCGCCATGGCAGCGGTATTGTGTGTTTGTGTATCACCGAAGAACGCCGTAAACAATTAGAATTACCTATGATGGTGGAGAATAACTCCAGCCATTATCAAACCGCATTTACGGTGACGATTGAGGCCGCTCAAGGTGTTACTACTGGAGTTTCAGCTTTAGATAGATTGACGACTATTCGTGCGGCAATTACCGATAATGCCAAACCTGCTGATATTAATAGACCGGGTCATGTTTTCCCATTACGCGCACGTGATGGCGGTGTATTAACTCGCCGTGGTCACACTGAAGCGACTATTGATTTAGTTACTTTAGCTGGGTTTAAATCTGCCGGTGTGTTGTGTGAATTAACTAATGATGATGGTTCGATGGCGCGTGCTCCAGAAGTTATTGCTTTTGCTAAACAGCATGATATGCCTGTCGTTACTATTGATGATTTAGTGGCGTATCGTCAGCAGCATGAACAGCAAGCGAGTTAATCGGCAGCGGTTTTTGATGTTGTAAATTTTAAGCCTGAATTTTAAGCCTGAATTTTAAGCCAATGTAAGAATATCAACTTCTTATATTGGCTTTTTCAATTATTTTGACTATCTCTATCATCCATTACCTCCTGTCCTAGCGCTAAAATCAGCGTATGCTGAGCAATATCATATTATTGCTGTGGAGCTTCGCCTTATGTCTACTTATACAATGTCAGCACCATTGCCAGCGCTATTTATTGGTCACGGTACACCAATGAACGCACTAGAACATAATCGCTATACTGCGGCATGGTCGACGCTCGCGAAGACCTTACCGCGCCCTAAAGCCATATTGGTGATTTCGGCCCATTGGTATACGGAAGGGACGGCAGTTACCGCGATGAAACAACCTGCCACTATTCATGACTTTGCCGGCTTTCCTGAATCGCTTTTCGCCGTACAATATCCAGCACCCGGTTCGCCTGAGCTAGCGGCTCGTATTGGTGAATTATTAGCACCAATCGAGGTATATCAAGAGAGTGAGCAGTGGGGATTAGATCATGGTAGCTGGGAAATACTGGTTCAAATGTACCCTGATGCCGATATTCCGGTGGTTCAACTGAGTATTGATGCGGCAAAGCCGGCACAGTGGCATTATTCGGTAGGGCAAAAATTGGCAGCATTAAGAAAAGAAGGTGTCTTAATTTTGGGCAGTGGTAATGTAGTCCATAATTTATCGGCAATTCGTTGGCAAGCAGAAGGTTCTGACCCTTATCCTTGGGCCGTCTCTTTTGAGCAATATGTGGCTGAAAATATTGCCAGCCGACAGCAACCGCACCCTTTAACACAGGCGCTTGAGCGCCAAGAGGGTAAATTATCGAATCCCTCGGCAGAGCACTTTTTACCGTTATTATATATTTTGGGCACTTGGGATCAGAGTGAAAATATATCAATACCGATTCAAGGGATTGAATTAGCTTCATTAAGTATGATGTCAGTACTGATTGGTGGTTAAATAGAAGGGGAGATTTGATGTTTATTTTGAGATATATAAATAAGTGATAAATATTGCCGCTCTGAAAGCAGAGCGACAATAATATTAATACTATTTAATCAATAATAACATGCGGATAGAATCGAGATAGATCCTGAGTGATCAGTTCTTTATCTTCACGAATGCAGATCCCTGCGGCTTGATCATTTACCAACCAGCTACCGACTAAAGTATAATTACCTTCAAATTTTGGCAGAGGATGGAATTGCTGAATAATCATACCCTCTTCACCATAAGGACCATCAGCAGAGGCTATCTCTTTCCCATTGTCTACAATGCGAATATTTGCTCCTTCGCGTGAAAACAACGGTTTAACCACATAGCTGTCTAGCGGTGGTGGATTGTTATCAGCAAAATAAGCCGGCAGAAGATTAGGATGCTCAGGGAACATTTGCCACAACATCGGCAACAGTGCTTTATTGGAGATAATGCTCTTCCATGCTGGTTCTAACCAACGGACACCCGCATCTTCGAGTTTGGTTGAAAAAATCTCACGCAGCATAAATTCCCAAGGATAAAGCTTGAACAAGTTACTGATCACTTGATCTTGTGTATCAGTAAATTCCCCTTTTTCTCCTAAACCGATTTCATCAACATACAGAAATTCTGTCGCGATACCGGCTTCGTTGGCGCAATCCTGCAAATATTGAACTGTACCGCGATCTTCTTCGGTATCACGACAGCAGGTCATATGCAGTAAACGAAAACCAAATTGATCTTTAAGCTGGGTAAAGCGCTCGATCAGTTGTTCTTGAATGCCATTAAATTGATCGGCATTTTCTGGCAAATTACCGGCATTAATTTGATCTTCTAACCAAATCCACTGGAAAAAGGCAGATTCATACAGCGATGTCGGTGTATCCGCATTGTTTTCAAGCAGCTTAGCTGGGCCCACGCCATCATAAGCTAAATCTAAACGAGAATAGAGTGAAGGCTGATTAGTTTTCCATGAATCGCGTACAAAATCCCACGTGTGTCGAGGAATTTGAAATCGAGTCAGGAGCTCTTCGCTATTCACGACTTTTTCCACCACTTGTAAACACATTTGGTGCAGTTCTGCCGTGACTTCTTCTATCTCTTCAATTTGCGCTAGAGTAAATTGATAATAAGCATCTTCTGACCAGTAAGGCTCGTCATACATAGTATGAAAATTAAAGCCAAATTCAGAGGCTTTTTCACGCCAGTCTGGACGTTCAGTAATAGCAACGCGTTTCATCTGTCTTAGCCACCCATGGAACGAGATGAAGAGTTAGTTGACGCTTTTCTCTGCATTGTAGACTGTTTATTTACGGTTTGACCGAAACCGCCACGCGTCACGGTAGACGTTGTTGGTGGTTTTGGTGCCATGGCTGTTTTAGGGACGTTCATTGAACGTCCACCTGCGGTGGCAGAACCATAACTTTTACCGGATGCATCAACAAATTTACCGTTAGCAGGGCTGGATGGATTTTTAGAGCTAAATAAAGGTTGTGATGCTGCGCCGCCGCCCATCATTCGCCCCATCATATAGCCCATCATCAATGGCATCCAGGTACTGCCAAAACCGCTTTGTGCTTGCTGCTCACCGCCGGTACCTGTAGAGGTAGGGGTATCTGTACTTGCAAGTCCTGATTGAGCAGGTGCTTGGGTACACATAGACTCACCGAATTCTGCAACACAGTCTTCACGGCTAGCATATTTAGGTGCTGTTTTCGCCGCTTCTTGCAGCGCGTTATTATAAGCTAACGTACATTGTTCTGATTGGGATGGATTTGCTTGGCTACACTCTTCTGCATTAGTAAACAGCGAAACGGTTTCATCGCTTTCTTCACAGGCCGAAAGCATAAATACCGCACTAATAGCGATAGCAACAGGCGCCAGGCGATAATTACGCCAAGACTTACGGAATGCATCTGGATTGATATTCTTGGTACGCTTCATTGTCATGGTTATTTACCCGAATATAGAGATAATTGTTTGATGTCTAAATAATAGTTTAAGTTGTATACCGACGGCTAGAATGACGGAATATAGCCAACATATTGGCAACGCTTAAGTCTGGATTAATTAGATTAAGTACAGAGGTTATAAAAATTTACCCTAGAATAGGTGATATGCGCTGAAAATTAAAGCACTAAGGTTCAGTTATCTGCGTAAAAAAAGCTTTTTTTTATAATTTTCAGATTTAACTTGGGATTTTTTAAATGTTACTAGTTATGAGTATGATTAAAATCAACTAATTAGGCTATTAAATTACGGTTTTTTAATTATTTAATGCACTTACTCATAATATGGATTAATGCGTAGATATTTTGTATGCGATCATAAGATATTGGTATGCTGGGCTCGTGTATTAGTGTTGTATGAGGTTGGGAGGCGCTGATTTCATCCTATCAATCGGTATCTATTCATTATTGGTAACGGCATGAGAATAAATGTATTAACTCTCACCTTCCAGTCATCATCATTTTGGGGATAACGCCGCGATTGACTCTAAATTTATGTGGAACAGGAGTTTTTTACAGTTTCATCGTTAGGCTTATCTGCCAATATATTTTTTTGGGTACTTATTGAACACCAAAATATGCCATGCAACGTCAGCAATTAGTTAATCGATGAGAAAATTAATTAAAGGCAGACAGGCCTCCATAGGAGGAAGCCATAATAATATTGTGCGTTAGCCGATTAACGTTTTTTCTTTTTACGCCCCGGTTGTACGAACTTTTTTCGTGAGTTGTTTTCTGGCGCAGCTTTACTTACAGATTTACCGCCTGCCTTAGACGCTACACCTGCTGGGCTCTTTTTGGCACCACCAGTGTTGGCCTTTGGTTTTGCCGATTTTGCTGGTTTAGCTTCAGAGGTTGATTTTTCTATCGAATCAAATAGTTTGATGAGCTCATCATCGGTTAAATCACGCCATTCGCCCAAAGGTAAACCTGACAAGCTAACATTCATAATACGTACACGTTCAAGTTTGGTGACTTCATAGCCAAAATGTTCCGCCATACGGCGAATTTGGCGATTTAATCCTTGCACTAGCGTGATACGAAAGACAAAAGGCGCTTCTTTTTTGACTTTACATTTTTTGGTCATGGTACCCAAAATAGGCACACCGGCACTCATTCCACGAATAAATTCGTCGGTGATTGGCTTATTGACGGTCACTAAATATTCTTTTTCGTGATCGTTACCCGCTCGTAATATTTTATTGACCAGATCACCATGATTTGTGAGGAAAATAATGCCTTGAGAATCTTTATCTAATCGGCCAATAGGAAATACGCGCGTGCTGTGATTAACAAAATCGACAATATTATCTTTTTCGCTATTTTCCGTGGTACTGACAATTCCTACCGGTTTATTTAGAGCTATGAGCACTAAATCTTCTTCATTGCGGGGTTCAATCAACCGTCCATTAACTTTTACTTCGTCACCAGCGACCACTTGATCGCCAATCGCGGCACGTTTGCCATTAATTAATACTAGACCTTGCTCGATATAGCGGTCGGCATCACGTCGTGAGCAAATGCCACTTTCACTGATATATTTGTTAAGGCGAGTTGATGAATTAGTCAGCATGATTTCCTCCGTAAACGGCTAAATATACAGACGTTGAATCGGGATACCAACATTGATTTGTAGTTTTTAGAGTCAAGGTGTTTTTTGTATTAAAATTTAATATTTTCATAGTGATAATTTATTGGGAAAGATGAAGCTCAGTATCAGTTTTTACCAACTAGACAGTGAAAATGACATAAAAAATCCGAAACAATCACTGTTTCGGATTTTAGAGTATTTTTTAATTAAACGCTATTATATCAGATAATTAGGTTATTTGATGACCGGCGTTTTAGTTTGGCTAATGATACTGCTCGCTGAGGTAGAAAGTTCTTTACCTAAAGTCGCATTCAACTTAGCAATATCATCTTCGTTCAAAGTACCACGAGCGAATTCAATATTTAATTGGTTAATTAAATAATCATAACGCGCATTAGATAAACTTTGTTTGGCCTGATACAACGAGGTCGTTGCGTTTAATACGTCAACGATAGTACGTGTTCCCACTTGATAACCGGCTTCCATCGCATCTAAAGAGCTTTGCATTGAGACTACAACTTGTTGATAAGCCTGAATACTACTGATTGAAGATGCAATATTATTGTAAGATGAACGTACTAATTGGGTCACGCTACGATAAATACTTTCTAATTGCTCGCTGGCGCTTAAGAAGCCAAATTGTGCTTGTTCAACTTTCGAGCTTACACCACCACCACTATATAATGGCAAGCTGAGGGTCAAGCCGACACTATTTTGTCCAGCATAGCTATTACCCGGCTGGTTCGATTGACCTAATGCATTAGTGCCATAACCGCTACCGTGGTATTGGGTGTTGCTCACACCTGTCGATGCATTTAAATCAACGGTTGGCATATGTCCCGTTTCCGCTAAACGAATATTCTCGCGGGAAACATCTTGTGCCAGTCGAGCACTTAACAGACTTAAGTTACGTTCCTCGGCTTCTTTTAATATCGCATCAACATTTTCAGGAGCTGTTGTTTTAAAGCGTTCGATATTTAATGTGGCCAATTGCGCATAATAAATTCCACTGACCTGACGCAGTTTCTCTAACGAGTTTTCAAGCTCATTACGGCCAGCAACTTCTTGCGCTAGCACGCTATCATAATTAGCACGGGCGTTCTGTACGTCAGTAATAGCGACTAAACCAACGTTAAAACGCTGGGTCGTTTGGTCTAACTGGCGGTAGACAGCTTCTTTTTGTGCTTCGATATAAGAAAGTGCATCAATAGCACGTAGTACATTAAAGTACGCGGTCGCGGTATCTAAAATCAGTTGTTGTTGGCTAGTTTGATAAGCCACATCAGTGATCCCGGCGCTTTTTTCTTGCAGCGTAAGCTGACGCCATTTAGACATATCAAAAATAGTCTGAGTCAGCTTTAATGACGCGCTGAGCTGATTATTCTCAGTATTATTGGTATCACGATAACCACTATTATAAGTATAACCCGCTCCCAAACCTAATTGTGGTAACAGCGGGCTGCGGGCTTCATTAATCTTTTCAAAAGCTTGATTACGTTCAGCCTGTGATTTTCTTAGTTCAGGGTTACTTTCCTTCGCTTTTTGATAGACCTGTAACAGATCCTCTGCATAGCCAGTAGTACTGAGCCCTGCAAAGCTCATTGCGATAAAAAGAGGGAGCAGTTTCTTCATTTTGATTCCTTGATTAAGCCGCAATTTATATCGAGCCTGTGCTGCAAAACCATTAATTTACTCAGTGGATATTGGGTTCAGAGTAAATATGGCAAATGCCGATAAATAAGCTGACATTATAGCGCATCAGTCAATGTTATCAGCCGCTCCGGACACAGTTATAAAAACAGACTCTATTGTTGCCTGCGATTTTGAGCCAATATTTGGCCATTGTAGCAGAATATCCCTATAAATTACGGTGGCCTTTTGTGCCATATTGTCTCAAATTAATTAAACATTACATCATTAATGGGCTGAATTATTTAAAAACTGTGTTGTTTACTTATTTTTTCCTTAATATAGTAATCAATCTATAAATGATATGCCCAGCGGTAAATCGTATTTGCGATAAATCTCCGATAAGCGGATTAGCCTTATGCCATGCTCGTTCGATATCGCATCCTTGAAATATTTGGGCTATTTTTGCCATGCTATTAACGCGTGTAGGAGAATGATATGACGAAAAAGATATCTTCACCGTTTAAATATAGTAACAATGATGTTGAAATTATATCGATACGTAAATTATTTAAAGGCTTTTTTGCCTTAATGGAGTATCGATTCCGCCATCGCTTATTTGCCGGAGGCTGGAGTGAGGAAATAACGCGCGAAGTTTTTGAACGTGGCAATGCTGCCGTCGTGCTGCCTTACGATCCTATTCGTGATCAAGTGGTGTTGATTGAACAAATCCGAATACCGGCGATAGAAACGAGCGAAACGCCATGGTTATTGGAAGCGGTCGCAGGCATGATAGAGCCGGGAGAGGAAATTGAGCATGTGGTGCGCCGGGAAGCGGAAGAAGAAGCTGGCTTAACCATAAAGCGTTGTGAGAAAATGCTAAGTTATCTTTCTAGCCCGGGCGGAACAACAGAACGAATGTATGTGTATGCTGGTGAAGTTGACAGTTCTACCGCCAACGGGATCCATGGGTTAGCCAGTGAAAATGAAGATATTCGGGTTCATGTAGTAACGCGTGAGCAGGCATATCGTTGGGTTGAACAAGGATTAATTGATAACGCCGCAACTGTTATCGCGTTGCAATGGTTAGAGATAAATCAGCAAAAACTCAGAAAAAAATGGATGGAATAGCTATATACGATCCTTATTCTAAGGAATTGTGTGCCATTTAGCAGATATCGTCTGACAGTTAACGATAGAATAGCGTGAAATTTTTAAAGGAAAGGGATACTTTTGGACAGCCTGCTTAGATTGACTGCAAAAAATGAGAAGGCAGTCAGGATATTACAAATAACTGATACACATTTATTTGCTGATACTGAAAATACATTGTTAGGCGTTAATACTCATGATAGTTACCATGCGGTGCTTGATGCAATTCAAGCGCAAGGACTTGAGATTGACCTTATTGTCGCTACCGGCGATTTAGTTCAAGATCAATCTATCGGCGCGTATCACCGTTTTGCCGCAGGTATTGCACGTATTTCTGCACCTTGTGTGTGGTTACCGGGCAATCATGATTATCAACCTGCAATGTTTGACTCATTGAAAGCCGCCGGTATTTCATCAGCAAAACAAATTGTTATTGGTAATGAATGGCAAGTCTTGATGTTGGATAGCCAGATTCAAGATGTCCCCCATGGCGAGCTGTCAGACTATCAATTGGAGTGGATGAAAGCGTGCTTAGATAATAATTCTGAGCGCAGTACTATTATCATGCTGCACCATCATCCCTTGCCTTCAGGCTGTACTTGGCTAGACCAACACAGTTTACGCAATTCCCATATTCTTGCAGATTATCTTAAAGGCTATCATCAAGTTAAAGCCATGCTTTGCGGCCATATTCATCAAGAAATGGACGAAGATTGGCACGGTATTCGTTTATTAGCGACGCCCTCGACCAGTGTACAATTTAAGCCACATTGTACTAATTTTATGTTAGATACCGCTGCACCAGGCTGGCGTTATTTAGAATTATTAATTGATGAGCAGGGGCGAAAACAGGTCACAACTGAAGTTTATCGGCTTTCATCCAGAGATTTTTGCCCGAATTTGGATTCGGACGGCTACTAATGGCAACATTGATTTATATCCACGGTTTTAATAGTTCATCAAAGTCAGCGAAGGCTAATTTGCTGAAAACTTGGGTTAATGAACATTATCCGCAGATTAATTTGTTGATCCCTCAATTACCTAATTACCCTACGCCTGCGGCTGAATTGCTTGAGGATTTAGTGGCTGAGCATGCGGGAGAGCCGCTTGGTCTGGTTGGTTCTTCACTAGGCGGCTATTTTGCGCTCTGGTTGTCCCAACGTTTTTCGCTGCCTGCTGTGGTGGTGAATCCCGCGGTTCGCCCTTTTGATTTGCTGCAAAATTATTTAGGCGAAAATACCAATCCTTATACTAACGAACACTATATACTTGAACCAAATCATATAGATGATTTGAAAGCATTGCATATAGAAACGTTAACATCGCCTGATCTTATCTGGCTTTTACAGCAGACGGGAGATGAAGTACTGGATTATCGACAAGCAGTGACCTATCTTATGAAAAGCAAACAGACGATAGAATCTGGCGGCAATCATGCTTTTGTCGGCTTTGAATATTACTTCCCTCAAATTATTCACTTTTTAGGTTTGGCTGAGTTCGAGTAAATTAATGCCAAAACCTATTAACACTGTTATTATCAACAGTAATTCACTGATTGACCAGTTCAATCGATCACTCATTACCGCAGAATGACAACATGACTCAATCTAGTTATAACGCAGAGGCCATCGAAGTCCTTAGTGGTCTCGAGCCGGTTCGCCGCCGTCCTGGTATGTATACAGATACCAGCCGTCCGAATCACCTTGCACAAGAAGTAATTGATAACAGTGTAGATGAAGCTTTGGCGGGGCACGCCAAACATATTCAAGTCATCTTATACGCTGATCAATCACTTGAAGTGATTGATGACGGTCGTGGTATGCCCGTAGATATTCACCCTGAAATGAAAGTTACAGCGGTGGAGCTTATTATGTGCCAATTGCATGCCGGCGGAAAATTCTCTAATAAAAATTACCAATTTTCAGGCGGCCTGCACGGTGTCGGTATCTCGGTCGTCAATGCGTTATCTAAACGTACTGAAGTCACCGTGCGCCGCGATAGTCAGGTGTACCAAATTGCCTTTGAAAATGGTGATAAAGTCGAAGATTTACATGTCATCGGCAGTTGTGGAAAACGTAACACAGGCACCAGCGTGCATTTTTGGCCTGATGAAAGCTATTTTGATAGCCCGCGTTTTTCTGTTTCTCGCTTGACGCATAATTTAAAAGCTAAAGCTGTGTTGTGCCCCGGCGTTAAAATCACGTTTAAAGACCAAATTAATAATACTGAGCAAACGTGGTGTTATAGCGATGGGTTAACTGATTATTTAATGGAATCAGTTGATGGATTTATAACGCTGCCAGAACAAGCATTTACTGGAAACTTTCAGGCAGAAACTGAAGCCGTTGAATGGGCCCTGTTGTGGTTACCTGAAGGCGGAGACTTATTGACTGAAAGCTACGTTAACTTAATTCCGACACCGCAGGGTGGAACGCATGTCAATGGACTGCGTCAGGGATTATTGGATGCGATGCGTGAATTCTGTGAATTCCGTAATATCTTACCGCGCGGTGTGAAATTATCAGCCGAAGATATTTGGGATCGCTGTGCGTATGTTTTATCGGTCAAAATGCAGGATCCTCAATTTGCCGGTCAAACCAAAGAACGTTTATCTTCACGTCAATGCGCTTCATTGGTATCCGGAGTGGTCAAAGATGCCTTTAGCTTATGGCTCAACCAGAATGTACAAGCGGCTGAACAATTAGCCGAATTAGCCATTTCTAGTGCTCAGCGCCGTATGCGTGCAGCAAAAAAAGTGGTTAGAAAAAAATTAACTAGTGGCCCAGCGCTACCGGGGAAATTAGCCGATTGTTCTTCTCAAGATCTCAGCATGACCGAATTATTTTTGGTCGAAGGTGACTCCGCAGGGGGATCAGCTAAGCAAGCGCGTGATCGAGAATATCAAGCTATCATGCCGCTGCGCGGTAAGATATTGAATACTTGGGAAGTATCTTCAGATGAAGTATTAGCTTCTCAAGAGGTTCATGATATTTCTGTAGCTATTGGGATGGATCCTGACAGTGAAGATTTGAGCCAATTACGTTACGGTAAAATTTGTATTCTCGCCGATGCGGATTCCGATGGCTTACATATCGCCACATTATTATGCGCGTTGTTTGTGCGTCACTTTGCTTCTTTAGTCAAAGCTGGACATGTTTATATGGCGATGCCACCTCTTTATCGTATTGATTTAGGTAAAGAAACTCACTATGCCTTAGACGAAAGTGAAAAGAATGCCATTCTTGATCGTCTACAGCGTAAAAAAGGCAAACCGAACGTTCAACGTTTTAAAGGGTTAGGGGAAATGAATCCTCTGCAATTGCGTGAAACCACACTCGATCCGAATACTCGTCGATTGGTGCAATTGACCATAAACGATGAGAATTATAAAGACACCATGGCAATGATGGATATGCTATTGGCGAAAAAACGTTCTGAAGATCGTCGTAATTGGTTGCAGGAAAAAGGCGATAAGGCCGAAATCGAACTATAATTCACCGGAAAAAGCCCAAAGAATGAGTAAGGAAAGTATTCAATGAGTGAAGTAACTCATGATGGTGTAGAGCGTCTACCCCTCTATACCTTTACCGAAAGCGCCTATTTGAACTATTCGATGTATGTCATCATGGATAGGGCGCTACCTTTTATCGGGGATGGTTTAAAACCCGT
The DNA here is from genome assembly GCF_001294465.1 of Moellerella wisconsensis ATCC 35017. Classification (GTDB taxonomy): domain Bacteria; phylum Pseudomonadota; class Gammaproteobacteria; order Enterobacterales; family Enterobacteriaceae; genus Moellerella; species Moellerella wisconsensis. Next base: position 98,124 of record NZ_LGAA01000002.1, on the reverse strand, counting down.
TCAACGACGCATTGTATATGCGATGTCTGAACTCGGATTAAGCAATTCAGCAAAATATAAAAAATCTGCCCGTACAGTAGGTGACGTGCTGGGTAAATATCATCCGCACGGCGATAGCGCATGTTACGAAGCTATGGTGTTGATGGCACAGCCTTTTTCTTATCGTTATCCATTAGTTGATGGTCAAGGAAACTGGGGGGCACCGGATGATCCAAAATCATTTGCGGCGATGCGTTATACCGAATCACGTTTATCGCGCTACTCAGAAACCTTATTAAGTGAGCTGGGCAACGGGACTGTAGATTGGGTTCCAAATTTTGATGGAACCTTAAAAGAGCCTAAAATGCTGCCGGCTCGTTTACCGAATATTTTACTTAACGGCACAACAGGTATTGCCGTCGGGATGGCGACAGATATTCCTCCGCATAATGCCCGTGAAGTGGCGAATGCAGTGATTGCGTTAATTGATCATCCTGAGTTGACTCTGGATGAGGTGATGGAGTATATCCCTGGACCTGATTTTCCGACAGAAGCCGAGATTATCTCTGCCAGCCATGATATTCGTAAAATCTATCAAACCGGTCGCGGTTCCGTGCGTATGCGTGCGATTTGGGAAAAAGAAGATGGAAATGCAGTGATTACTGCGTTACCTCATCAAGTTTCTGGCGCTAAAGTATTAGAACAAATCGCCAGCCAAATGCGTAATAAAAAATTGCCCATGGTTGAAGATTTACGCGATGAATCTAACCATGAAAATCCAACTCGCTTAGTAATTGTTCCACGCAGTAATCGCGTGGATTTAGACCAGGTAATGACCCATCTGTTCGCCACGACCGATTTAGAAAGAAGCTATCGGGTTAATTTAAATATGATTGGCCTAGATAATCGCCCAGCGGTTAAAGGCTTGGTTGAAATTTTATCTGAATGGTTAGTTTATCGTCGTAAAACAGTACGTAATCGACTGAATCATCGTTTAGAAAAAGTACTAAAACGCTTACATATTCTGGAAGGATTGTTAATTGCTTACCTCAATATTGATGAGGTTATTGATATTATTCGTACAGAAGATGAGCCTAAAGCTATTTTAATGTCTCGTTTCGGGATTTCTGAAATGCAGTCTGAATCTATTCTGGAGCTAAAATTACGCCATTTAGCTAAACTAGAAGAGATGAAAATTCGTGGTGAGCAAGATGAATTAGCTAAAGAGCGCGATAAACTGCAAGCTATTCTGGGCTCAGAACGTCGTTTAAACAGTTTACTGAAAAAAGAAATTCAGGCCGATGCAGAAAATTATGGTGATAATCGTCGTTCACCGCTGAATGAACGCAGTGAAGCGAAAGCCATGAGTGAGCACGATATTTTACCCTCTGAGCCTATCACTGTGGTGTTATCTGAGATGGGATGGGTACGTAGTGCCAAAGGGCATGATATTGACCCGACCAATCTTAATTATAAATCGGGAGATAGCTTCCGAAGTGCGGCGCGTGGTAAAACTAATCAAGCGGTGGTTTTTTTAGATACCACTGGACGCAGCTATTCTTTAGATCCTTTGGAGTTGCCTTCTGCGCGTAGTCAAGGAGAGCCTCTCACCGGTAAATTAACCTTACCGCCAGGCGCTTCAATTGAACAGGTATTAATGGCGCCAGAGCAGCAAAAATATTTATTAGCCTCTGATGCTGGTTATGGTTTTATTTGTACGTTTAATGATTTAGTCACCAAAAATAAAACCGGTAAAGCGTTAATTAATCTGCCTGAAAATGCAAAAATTATTTCTCCAATAGAAATTGAAAATGAACAACAGCAATTATTATTAGCCATAACTAAAGCTGGGCGGATGCTGGTATTCCCAGTTTCTGATTTACCTCAATTATCGAAAGGTAAAGGTAATAAAATTATCAATATCCCAGGTGCACAAGCTGCCACCGGGGAAGATCTATTGGTGTGGTTATTATTGCTATCACCAGAGTCATCAATTACGTTATTCTTTGGCAAACGTAAATTGAAATTTAAACCAGAAGATTTGCAGAAATATCGTGCCGAGCGTGGCCGTAAAGGAACCTCTTTACCGCGTGGGCTGCACAGTATTGAACGTATTGAAGTGGAATCAGCAGATAGTAGCGCCGAGTAAATTTTATTTATTTGCTATTATTTAAGCTATCGTACGGTTAAGAATAATGGGGCAGGCTGCCCCACTATATTTAGAGGTTATTATGTTAGCTATTATTCGTACCATTATTGTCATTATATATACAATATTGGTGTGTGTTCTTGGGGGGATATATTGCTTATTTAGCCCGCGTAATCCTAAACATGTGATGACCTTTGGCCATTTATTTGGTCGATTATCTGGGGTGTTTGGTATTAAGCTAATTAAGCGGATCCCACAGCAAGCCAAAAATTATCCTCCGAGTATTTATCTTGGTAATCACCAAAATAATTATGATATGGTCACTATCTCTAATGGGGTTCAGCCGCGTACAGTAACTGTCGGCAAAAAAAGTTTAATTTTCGTGCCTTTCTTTGGTTTCTTATATTGGATAACCGGTAACATATTGATTGATCGCGGTAATCGTTCTAAAGCCCACACTACGATTTCTCAGGTTGCTGAACAAATAAAGCAGCGAAAAATTTCTGTTTGGATGTTCCCTGAGGGTACACGCAGTCGTGGCCGAGGATTATTACCGTTTAAAACAGGGGCGTTCCACGCGGCTATCTCTGCTGGTGTACCTATTGTTCCAGTCTGTGCCTCTAGAACCGAAGGGCGAGTAAAATTAAATCGCTGGAATAACGGCACGGTTATTATTGAAATGCTTGATCCGATTGATACCAGCAAATATACCCGTGATCAGGTCCGTGAATTAGCTCAGCATTGCCATGATTTAATGGACGCTAAAATTAAACAATTAAATAAAGAAGTCGAATTGTTAGATAGTAAAAAGTAAGACAGTAAAAACAGTTATTTTATTTTTATTTCTTATTTTGATTATCATTTCTCTTTTCTTATTATGAAGTAAGGTAATCATACTTAATGAGGGAAAAGAGAAATGGCGCTAGCTTAATGTAATAATTTAATTATTGTTTTGTAGATCCCTGCTTGTAAGTTTTCGTATTCCTATATTAATTTTATTCAGATATTTTTAGATGTTAGACTCTTTTCGCGCTAATATGGCGCATTATGTAAACTAGCATTAATGTTGTTAGATATAATGGCTGTTATTTAGCTAATAAAAATTGTTTACCCGTTATATCCATCATAGTTCCAGTTACAGAAGTGTTTACTATAACAATTTGGGCATATTCAACAATCAGCTTACTTAGTAATAAAAAAATCTAAAGCAGAGTTAGTTGAAATGACATTGTTTGCTGTTTTTCTGTCGCTCGATTTATTAAAGATATATATATTATAAAAGCGTTGGGATTATTATTTCTGCGGAGAAAATATGTCATTTAGTATGCGCCCATTTCCATTCCTTAAAATTTCAGGTTTGGCTTTATGTCTTGCTTCGATAGCATTTAGCGCGAGTGCAGATACAAACGGTACTAATTTACTGCCCGTCCCGCCATTACTTGAGTCTCGTAGTGGCCAGCCGTTATTCTTAACTTTACAGAAGATCCATTGGTCTTTTGATGGTAAATCACGCGCCAATATTTGGGGCGTAAATGGCTCATATCCTGGGCCAACGGTTAGGGTCAAAAATGGCGATGATATTAAATTAATTTACAGTAATCGTTTACCAGAAGCAGTCTCTATGACGGTTAGTGGATTACAAGTTCCCGGCACTCAGATTGGTGGTGCTGCACGTTTGATTTCCCCTGGAGCAGATTGGTCCCCTGTGATCCCTATTCGTCAGCCTGCGGCTACACTTTGGTACCATGCGAATACCGAAGGTAAAATGGGGTCTCAGGTTTATAATGGCTTAGTGGGAATGTGGATTATTGACGATGATTCAACTAAAAATTTAAGGTTGCCAAAGCATTATGGCGTCGATGATTTTCCTGTAATTATTCAAGATAAACGGCTCGATAATTTTGGAACGCCTGAATATCAATCCTCTGAAAATGGTTTTGTTGGCGATACTTTATTAGTTAATGGCGTACAAGACCCTTATATTGAAGTATCGCGAGGCTGGATCCGCCTACGATTATTGAATGCATCCAATTCACGTCGTTATATCATGAATATTAGCGATGGCCGACCATTTTATCTTATCGCTTCAGATCAAGGGTTATTGACGGTACCAGTACAGGTACAATCTTTGCCGCTCGCCCCAGGAGAGCGTAAAGAGATCCTCATTGATATGGCGAAAACAGAACAAGTTTCAATTACCGCGGGCGAACCTGCGGGATTTATGGAGAGAATGAAAGGGCTATTTGAACCTTCATCATTACTGGTTTCAACCAATGTATTAACCCTCCGCGCCACTGGATTAATGTCTTTGGTGACCGATGATGTGCCAGCTCGATTAGTTGATGATAATACTCAAATTACTACATCTATTCGTAATCGAGACATTCGTTTAGATGATCCTGCAGGAATCAATGGCGCTACCAGAAATGTGAAGCGTATAGATTTAACCACGGAGCAAGGTAGCTGGGAGCGCTGGGTCGTTAATAGTGACGTGGCTCAGCCATTCCATATTGAAGGCGCACGGTTTAAAGTGATTAATCATAATGGACAACCGGTATCTGCCGATGATTTTGGATGGAAAGACACCGTTTGGGTAGAAGGACGTACGGAGTTATTGGTTGAAATGCTGCAGCCATCGTTTAATCATTTTCCTTTCTTATTCTATAGCCAAAATTTGGAAAAAGCCGATCTTGGCAGTGTCGGACAAATGGTTATTAATCCCCAAAATCCATAATTAAATATAATTCAGTCATCAATAGTGTCTTGGTGGCTGAATGATTAATTAGAATAATTTATGTTTTATCAGTTACTAGTAGCTTGACTAGCTTAAGCGAGAAGATTCTATTCAGCAGTAGATTACAGACAAATCAAGTCTAATAGCTAAGTTTATACCTATTTTCTCTTTACATTAGTCTAAATATAATCAGTAGAAAACATTCAATTAGTAATAATTTACATTCAAATAATAAAGCCATAGATAACTTTTTGTTATCACTTTGATAAAGTTTTATTATTGTATACAAAATAATAAAAAATAACTTAGGTTTCAATTAATAAATATTATTAATAAGATTTTTATCTTAACGCTAATTAATTAATCTTTATCTATCATGTGTTATTAAGAATCTAACAGACTGATTTTAATTAGGTAATGTTCATATGAATAGCCTTTAATCTCAATAAATGTTGTCAGAGTCGTTACCATGAGGAAAATTTAACACAAAATATTTGATTAGCGAGTTAGCTAAAAAATAGATTACGTTGTATAAAATTTTATTCACATATTATTTATTATCTTTTTGGTTTGTAATGGATTAAATAGATTTTTTACGAAAAGAAAAAAGCCTGTTTAAGTTCAGTTTCTATAACGTAAAAAATAAGTCATCAAAAAAATAGACAGGATAAATATAATTATATTTATTTATTTAAATAGAGTGGCTACTGATTTAAAGAATAATCCAAGTGACAGTATAACCATAAACTAGTTATTTGTATTTATGGAAGCGTAAATTTAGTCGACGCAGGTTTTTGCTTTACGTATAGTAGCGTGAAAATTTTATATTATTAGCCTTCTTATTTAGCTTTAAGGTATCCCAATGAATATTAGCCTCATTGCAGCAATGGCGATAGATCAGGTTATAGGCATGGAAAAAGTCATGCCATGGAATCTACCCGGCGATTTAGCTTGGTTTAAAAAGAATACGTTGAATAAACCAGTGATTATGGGGCGCGTGACTTATGAGTCAATAGGGCGTCCATTGCCTCAACGTATCAATATTGTGTTGAGTAACCATCCCGGAACGGATGATCAGGTTATATGGGTTAAATCCATTGAAGAGGCATTAGCCGCGGCTGGTGAGGTTGATGAGGTGATGGTGATTGGTGGTGGAAAAGTCTACCAGCAGTTTCTTCCCATGGCGACTCGATTGTATTTAACCCATGTTGATGCTGAAGTAATTGGAGATACGCATTTTCCTGACTATGAGCCAGATGAATGGGATTCTGAATATACCGAATATCATGATGCAGATGAATTAAATTCCCACGGTTATTGTTTTGAAATATTAAATAAAAGAATTTAATTGCAGTGTGAAATATCGGAGTTAACAACTCCGATTTTTTAATAAAAATGACTTTAATTTATAGAAATTTACATATTTATTAATATCAATCCTATATTATTAATATGAAATATAAAATACAGGAAATTTCATTCTATATCTTATCTTAATTTAGTTAAGTCATAATATGATAAAATAATATATATTATGAGTTAAGCATAAACAAAAAAATAACCGCATAAAAAATCCCAATTAAGAGACTTTTTATGCGGTTATTTTTTAAAGCGAATAATAATTGTTATTTTAATAATAGTTTTAATCCTGCGCGCGTTTTATGTGAGAAGCTTGATGATAAAACGTTTTTTCTTCCCAATGAAATAGGGTTAATGGCCCACCCCAACAACATCCCGTATCCAATGCGTAAACATTGTTAGCAGTAACTTTCCCTTCTAATGAAGCCCAATGACCAAAGAAAACGCTATACTGACTTGATAATCTGCTGGGTAATTCGAACCAAGGCTTTAAAGGTGAAGGCGCATTTTCTGGACTGTCTTTGCAGAGCATGTCGAGTTGCCCACTCGGGAAACAGTAACGCATACGGGTTAATGCATTGGTACTAAAGCGTAATCGTGATAAGCCAGATAAGTCGGGAGACCAGTTATTAGGCATATCACCATACATTGAATCAATAAACAGCGGGTACGCATCACTGGATAAAACTGATTCAACTTCTCTGGCACACATACGTGCAGTAGCTAAATCCCACTGTGGGGTGATCCCCGCGTGTGCCATGATAATCTGCTTTTCTTCATCAATTTGCAGTAAAGGTTGACGCCGAAGCCAATTAATTAATTCATCAGCATCTGGCGCTTCGAGCAGAGGAGTCAAGTTGTCTTTGGGCTTATTACGGCTAATTTTACAATAGATCCCCAATAAATGAAGATCATGATTGCCGAGCACAATACGTGCAGAATCGCCTAGCCCTTTGACGTAACGTAAAACATCTAACGACCCAGCGCCACGGGCAACAAGATCACCGGTTAGCCACAAAGTATCCTTTTTAGGGCAAAAATTAACTTGCTCGAGTAACGCGCGTAATTCATGGTAACAGCCATGAACATCACCAATGAGATATGTAGACATAATTAATTGATCAATGTGGGGACAGCTAAACGAAAAACCGGAATATCGACAAAAAAGCTATCACCGTGATGGTCAATCATCGTGTAATGCCCTTCCATTGTACCTAGCGGCGTCTCTAAGACTACGCCGCTGGTATAATGATATTCGGTCCCAGGATAGATAGTCGGTTGCTCACCGACAACACCTTCACCCTGAACTTCCGTTGTATGCCCATCACTATTTGTAATAAGCCAGTAGCGTGTTAGTAGCTTGACTGGCTTGCGGCCTAGATTGCGAATCGACATGGTATAAGCAAAAACATATCGAGACGCATCAGGTTCGGATTGACTTTCTATATAGACACTTTGGACTTGTATGCTGATACAGGGTTGATTAAGCACAGTGCCTCCTCAAGCATATTATTGATCTGGGTGCTCACAGAGATAGTTAGCCATCTTACAATATGCCTCAACAGAAATATTTTCAGCGCGTGTTCCGGGGTCAATTCCCAGTTCAATCAGTTTCTCAACGCTAAAGATATCCCCCAAACTATTACGTACAGTCTTACGACGTTGATTAAAGGCTTGGGTAGTAATACGGCTAAGAACTTTAATATTTTTTACCGGATAAGGGTTTACCTTATGTGGAATTAAGCGTACCACAGCAGAATCTACTTTAGGTGCCGGCGTAAAGGAGCCAGGGGGGACTTCAAGTACAGGAACAACTTGGCAGTAATATTGTGCCATGACACTTAAACGGCCAAAGGCTTTACTGCCGGGGCCTGCAACTAATCGATTCACAACTTCTTTTTGCAGCATAAAATTCATGTCTGAAATAGCATCTGTAAAGGTGAATAGATGAAACATCAGTGGAGTTGAAATATTATACGGCAAGTTACCGAAAACTCGCAGCGGTTGTCCCGCTTGTTTGGCTAATTCCGAAAAATCAACAGTCATTGCATCTTGCTGAATGATGCTAAGTTTATCTTTTAATATCGGATGAATATGTAAACGGGCAGCTAAATCACGGTCGAGCTCAATGACGGTCATTTTATCCAGTCGTTTAGCGACTGGTTCAGTTAATGCACCTAATCCGGGACCGATTTCAACAACGGCTTGACCGACTTTAGGGGCTAAAGCATCAACGATGCTATCGATAATAAATTGATCGGTTAAAAAGTTCTGCCCGAAACGTTTGCGGGCAAAATGCCCCTGATGGACTCTATTATTCATTGCTGTTATATGTCATTTGAATGGCTAACTTTAATGCGGTGATAAAACTTCCCACATCTGCATGGCCCGTACCGGCTAGCTCAAGAGCTGTTCCGTGATCGACGGAAGTACGGATAAACGGCAAACCTAGCGTGATATTCACCGCTCTACCGAATCCTTGGTATTTTAACACAGGCAAGCCTTGATCGTGATACATTGCTAAAATTGCATCTGCATGCTCTAAGTATTTAGGTTGAAACAGTGTATCGGCGGGGAGTGGTCCGATTAACTTCATGCCTTCACTTCTTAAACTATCAAGGGCGGGAATGATGGTATCAATCTCTTCCATGCCCATATGGCCACCTTCTCCCGCGTGAGGATTTAATCCACAGACATAAATCACTGGCGAAGAAATACCAAATTTAGTATGTAAATCGTGGTGAAGGATATTAATAACCTCGCGCAAACTTGTATAAGTAATAGCGCCAGCTACCTCCTTTAACGGCAGGTGAGTTGTCGCTAAAGCGACGCGTAATTCTTCAGTTGCCAACATCATAACAACACGATGACAATGGCTGCGCTCAGCAAAAAATTCGGTGTGACCACTAAAAGACATACCTGCATCGTTAATAATGCCTTTATGTACAGGGCCTGTAACTAACGCTGCAAACTCACCATTTAGACAGCCATCGCAGGCTTTTGCCAGTGTTTCGGTAACATATGATCCGTTTTTTACGTTCAGCTGTCCTGCAATCACCGGCGTCGCAAGCGGTACAGGCAAAATAGATAAACTTCCGGCCGGTTGTGCTTCATGCGGAGCATTTGGCGAATAAGCCTTTAGTGTCAACGGTAGGTTAAGTTGCTTCGCGCGAGCTACCAACAATTCAGGATCGGCACAGGCGACTAATTCGACAGGCCAAAATTGTTGAGCAAGCTGGATAAGCAAGTCAGGGCCAACCCCGGCTGGCTCGCCGGGGGTGATAACGATGGGTTTATTTTGATTGTGTATCATTTGATTGCGTATCACTGCCATCTAATACCTTCACATAAGCGGCTGCGCGTTGTTCTTGCATCCAGCTTTGTGCTTCTTCGTTAAATTTACGATTAAACAGTAAGCGATAAGCTTGATCTTTCTGTGCGACATCTGTTTTATCGACGCTGCGCGTATCTTCCAGTTGGATTAAATGCCAGCCAAATGAAGAACGAATAGGTTGACTGAGTTCGCCTTTATTTAAACGCATTAATGCATCACGAAATGCGGGATCAAACACATCTGGCATATTCCAGCCGAGTTCACCGCCTTTTAATGCGCTGCCTGGATCTTCTGAATATTCGCGAGCGGCGTCTTCAAAAGTGATTTTTCCACTGCGAATGTCTTGAGTAATTTGCTGTAATTTTTGTCTGGCTTCTTCATCGTTCATGATAGGTGAAGATTTAAGCAAAATATGACGGGCTTTAGCTTCAGTGACTGAAATTGTATTGTTACCGCCACGCATATCGTTTAAGCGCAGAATATGATAACCAACACCGGAACGAATTGGTCCAATAATATCACCTTTTTTAGAATGTTTTATTTGCTCAGCAAATACAACAGGCAACTCTTGTAGGCGAGACCAACCCATGTTTCCGCCTTTTAATGCTTGTGGATCAGCAGAGTAAGTGATAGCCAATTTACCAAAATCTCCACCTTTTTGCAGTTGGGTGAGGATTTTTTTAACCGTAGCTTCAGCTTGTTCTAACTGTGCTTGGGTTGGATTTTCCGGTAAAGGGATCAATATGTGGCTAAGATTAACATCGGCTTCATTATCTGTTTGAGTGCTGATTTGTTGTGCTAATGAATCAACTTCTTGCGGCAGCACAGTAATACGACGACGAACTTCATTATTACGTACTTCAGCAATCAGCATTTCTTTACGGATTTCAGCGCGATATTGCGCCATATCAATACCATCAGCGACTAAGCGTTTTTGCATTTGATCGACAGTAATTCCATTTTGCTGTGCGATATCTTTGATGGTGGCATTGACGGCTTCTTCCGGAATATTAATCTGCATTTGGTTAGCCATTTGCAATAAAATATTATCCATGATTAAGCGCTCAAGGATTTGGTGATGCAATGAAGCCTCATCAGGAATTTGCTGACCCGCATTACGTGCATTCAATTTCACTGTATTCAACATGTTATTGACGTCACTTTCCAGCACAACACCATTATTCACTACAGCGGCGACTTTATCCATTTGCTGCGGTGCTGATAATGCCGTAGTACTGGCAAACATCAAGCCGAGAATAAGTGTTCTCCAATTCTTCATAGGTGTCCTATCATTATAGATTTCGCCAATGGCGGGTTAATCGTATTTATCTGGTTAATATTTCATCAGAAAGCGCGTTGGTAAGGCAGTATGCCACTTTCCAGCATTTTCTGGCTACCCAGGCTATGATTGTTGTTTAGGCCTCTAAGTTCCACATTGATTGACCATTTATTATCATATTCACTGCTAAACTTGTCTATTTGCCAGCCGACAATCTTACGTTCATAGCCGAGGTTAACCGCCCAACAACAAGTATTATATTGTAAACCAACCATTTGGCTGGCCGGTTGACGTTCTTTGGTATCGAAATAATAAGAGCCAACAAATCCCCATTGATCGCTTAATGGCCAACTTACCACCGCACCCACTTGAGATATACCTTGCTGATATGCCGGTAACGCATAGGTTTGCTGGTTTTCATCACGGCGGAATGTCGCTTGGATATAATCACGATCAACAAAACGATAGTTTAACTGTAGCAAACGATCGGCATCGAAGCGATACTCAGTGACCGCATTCCCCATCGTAATATTTCCTAAACGACGATCATACTGAACGCCGCCACGCACACCCCATTCATCAGTAATCCGCCAATAAGTATCCCCCGCCCATATTAATGAACCAGTATTACTTTTGTCATCTACTCTAAAGGTTGAATCACCGGCGCGAGGGCGCTCAAAATAATAAATTTGGCCCACAGAGAAATTAAAACGCTCGATCAGATTATCATCATAAATACGGCTAGTAATACCAGTTGTTACTTGATTAGCAGAAGCAATACGGTCGAGCCCACTGTACAGGCGATCACGGAATAAGCCGTTATAATCTGACTGTAATAATGCGGAATCGTAGTTATTGATATTATCCTGATTTTTATAGGGGATATATAAATACTGAACACGTGGTTCTAATGTTTGAACATAATCACTGCCTTGATACAGATTACGTTCAAGAACTATTTTTGCATCAGTTTTATACATTGGCAGAACGCGAGAAACATTCTTTTCAAGCTTATCATCAGTATTGGTATTAGGAATATCTTGATCATAATGCGTCGCCATCAGCTTAATGCTGTTATTAATACTCGCCCAGCCATTTGATAATGGCATATTTAATTCAGGTTCAAAGTGCAAACGTGTTGCATCAGGCTGATTTTTACCGACGCTAGTGAAATGCGCGGCTTGAGCATAGGTATGAAAATCAAAAATACCTAAGTCATTTTTATAGTAATTGAAATCCAGTTGTGGCGCGGCTTTATACGCTCGACGGTTAGGATTGTTGTCTTCAACAAATATTTGGAACTGTTTATGACTTAACGTGGTATTCCAATTTTCAGCTGAATAACCGGCGCTGAATTTTTGAGTTGCATATCCGTCAGTTGTATTTCCGTATTGCGAGTTAAAATCAGTGAAATATTGGCGATCACTGACTTTGGTATAATCGGCATTAAAATGCCAATTTTGCGCTAATACACCAGAATGACGCCAATAAAGTAACCAACGTTCATTACTATCGCGTGGGTCACGTTTATTATCTTCTTTATCTTTGGCATAGGCCCTATCATGCGGTAACCAATCAAAAGCCACAGTGCCTGAGCCCGGGGTAATTAAATAACGAAATTCGTTATTAATTTTTACGCCCCGATGAGTCATAAATTGTGGGGTGATTGTCGCATCATAATTAGGCGCAATATTCCAATAATAAGGCAGAGCAAATTCCACGCCATTATTATTAGAATAGCTACCCGTCGGGATTAAGAACCCAGAGCGTCGCTTATTACCAATCGGTAATTGTAAATAAGGACTATAGAATACCGGCACGCCGCCAACTCGGAAACGTGCATTCCAAATTTCAGCGACTTCTTCTTCGCGGTCAATAATGACTTCAGAGCCGGCCACATTCCAACTGTTATTGCCTTGCAAACAGGTTGTAAATGAACCATTTTCTAAAATGGTATAACGATTTTCACCGCGCATTTTCATTTTTTGCGCGTCGCCACGGCCTTGACGACCAACCATTTGGTAGTCACCTTGGTCTACATCCGTATTTTTATTATTCAAATTAGACCAGGCTTTAGGTCCTCGAAGAATAATCTGTGGATCGTCATAGTTTACATTCCCAGTCGCTGTGACTATCCGAACAGGATTAGCGGCATCGCTTTGGGTCAATTTAACGTTATCTGCGGTTAGTGTTTGATTTCCTTGTTGGATATCAACATCACCCGTATATTCAATAAAATCGGGATATTCACCACGGACATCTTCAGCCGTAATGCGTATTGGCAGATCGTTTGAGTTACCCTCTACTAATGGTTTTGTGTAGACAGGGATGCCCAACATACATTGTGCTGCGAGGTCAGCATAAGCTTGCTGACTATAAATTGCTGCCCACACCATAGTGGCGAGCAGAGTTGGATAACTTTTTTTCATAATCCTATATGCGGTTCCGTCATTATTGGTATTGCCGGCAAACGCTCAGAGACTAACGCACTCGACAATAATGCGCCAGTGTAAAGTATAAGAAACTTTACGCTCATGCGGTTAGGCACAGAGCAGAATGAATAGTATGATAATGCAAAATTGCATTCAGAGCATTGAAGAATTGAGGGATATATGCACTATTGGGGGAAAATAATTGGCGTTATTCTCGGAATAGTCTCTGGTTTAGGGATCTGGGGCGCCTTTATTGGTTTTTTATTAGGCCATGGATTTGATAAAGCATCGGCAGTAAAAGCGGCGATGGGAGGAATGAATACCCAAAATCGTCAGGCGATATTCTTTGCTAGCACGTTTCAAATTTTGGGGCATCTGACCAAAGCGAAAGGGCGTGTTACAGAGACTGATATCCAGCTTGCAACTGATTTAATGGATAGAATGCAGCTACATGGTGATGCTCGCGTGGCTGCACAACAAGCTTTTAGAGAAGGCAAATTAGCTGATTTTCCGTTGCGGGATATTTTGCGTAAATTACGTCGCGCTTGTTATGGTCGATTCGATTTGATTCAGATGTTTCTGGAAATTCAGTTACAGGCGGCTTTTGCTGATGGCGTGTTACATCCTAACGAGCGCAAAGTGCTGTTTATTATTGCCGAAGAGTTGGGGATTTCTAAAGTCCAATTTGAGCAATTCTTGGAGATGATCCAAGGCGGCAGAAGCTTTGGCGGTGGATACTCCCAGCAATCGGGAGGGAATTATCAACAGCCTCAAGGACCTACGCTCGATGATGCATGTAAGGTGCTGGGGGTATCAGCGACTGATGAGCCAACTAAAATTAAGCGCGCTTATCGTAAGTTAATGAGCGAGCACCATCCGGATAAACTTATCGCTAAAGGTTTACCGCCTGAAATGATGGAAATCGCTAAACAAAAAACCCAATCTATCCAAGCTGCCTACGATTTGATTAAAAAAGAGCGCGGTTTTAAATAATAAAAGAGCGAGTTATTTTATTTATTTGATAGATAATTAAATGGTGCGTTGAAATATCAATATTTTTTCGGTATTTCAGCGTATTTTTTATGCCGCTCAATCCAGAAAAATAGGACAGTTTATCCTGTTTAATTGAATTATCGTTACCACCTTGAGTTTATTTTTTGTTCCGGTAACATATAAGTTAAGTTTAATTATTTCACTTAAATTTATTTTAACTTAACTTTTATTTAATTGATTGAGGGATCAAAAAAATGGCTAATATCCGTGTTCTGTTCGGGAGTTTGGGATTGGCGCTGTGCCTTATTCTTGCTTCTTTGAATTCGGTAACAGTCCTGTTTGGCTAAGGTTATATTAGTATCTTATTTAAATAGATAAATATTTATTCTACTTAGTTAAAGGTGCTCGAGGATGGCATTTATGCCATCCCGATGTGTTATTTACTATCATTTTACTATCTTAATACCGCTACTAAATTCAGCTTTCCACTCAATCTAGGCTAAAAATCTGCTTTGCAACTGAAATGCATCGGTGTGCCATAGGCTGGGTGAGTGATATAAAGCTGCTCAGCATGTAATTGTAAGCGCGGCGCCAATGCTTTAGCGTCGGGAGGCGCATAAAATCTGTCACCCAAAATAGGATGTCCTAGCGCTAACATATGTACGCGTAACTGGTGTGAGCGGCCAGTAATCGGCGATAATTTAACTCGCGTCGCATGTTCTTCATAAGCCAATACTTCATATTCAGTTTGTGCCGACTTACCCGTTTCATAGCACACTTTTTGTTTCGGTCGATTCGGCCAATCACAAATCAATGGTAAATCAATTAATCCTTGTTGTTTTTCAATGTGCCCCCAAACGCGTGCAATATAGGTTTTTTTCGGTTCTCTTTCCCTAAATTGGCGTTTAAGTTCACGCTCGGCGGCTTTATTTAGCGCGACGACCATCACTCCGCTGGTTGCCATATCTAGACGATGAACCGATTCTGCCTCGGGAAATTGTTGCTGGACTCGAGTCATAATACTGTCTTTATGTTCTGGGGCTTTTCCCGGCACAGAAAGTAGCTCACTAGGTTTATTAACCACCATAATATGCTCATCCTGATACAAGACATATAACCAAGGGTCGGTTGGTGGATTATAAGGTGGCATCATGAGAGGAAAAACTCCAGAAAGTTAGCGTAAAGTTATGATAAATATCAGTTGGTTAGATTAATACTGCGGTGCCGGTAGCGGACTAAAAACGCTGAAAAAGTGTTCTAACCCAGAGATAAAAACACCTTCCCGGTAAAGGGAAGGTGGCAATATTACGTGTTTTTAGGCGCAATGAGAACTAAAGTTAGCGCTTATTGATGGGTTACGACAATCAGTCGAATAGCATCCAGACGCCAATTTGCTTGTTCAATGTTAAGCAGCAATTGTTGACGCTCTTGCTCTACCGTGTCTAATTCATCATCACGAATATTAGGATTGACTGCTTTTAGAGCTTCAAGACGAGATAATTCTAGAGTTAATGATTTGTCTGCGGCTTCTTTGGCACTGGCAATCAGTTTTTCTGCTTGCTCTGCTACCAGAGCTTCAGATTGGCGCAGTACCGCATGCACTTCACTTTGTACTGCATTGACTAGTTTGCTCGACGTATGGCGATTAACCGCATTTAATTGACGATTAAAGCTTTCGAAATCAACCTGAGGTGCTAGATCATTACCTTTTAAATCAATCAGTAAACGTACTGGCGTTGGCGGTAAAAAGCGAGTGATTTGTAGGTTTTTCGGCGCTTGCGCTTCAACCACGTAAATCAGCTCCGTCAGCAAAGTACCTACTGGTAACGCTTTGTTTTTCAATAAAGACATGGCGCAGCTGCCGGTATCGCCAGACAACACTAAATCGAGTCCATTACGGATAATCGGATGTTCCCAACTGATAAATTGGGTGTCTTCTCTGGAAAGCGCTTGTTCGCGAGAGAATGTGATAGTACAGCCATCTTCTGGTAATCCAGGAAAATCAGGCACTAACATATGGTCTGATGGCGTGAGCACAATCAAGCTATCGCTGCGGTCTTCTTGGCTAATGCCGACGATATCAAACAGATTCAGTGCGAAATTAACCAGTTCTGTATCATCATCTTGTTCGGCAATGGTCTGTGCTAGCTCTACACCGGCTTCTCCGCCATTTGAATGCATTTCAAGCAGGCGGTCACGGCCTTGCTCTAATTCAGTTTTCAGACGGTCGTGTTCAGCTCGGCAAGTTTTAATAAACTCTTCGAAGCCTTCAGTATTGGTTGGATTAGCCATAAAACCAAGCAGTTGCTGGTAATATTTATCATAAATAGCACGGCCAGTTGGGCAAGTATGTTCGAAGGCATCCAAACCTTCATGGTACCAACGCAGCAAAATAGCTTGCGCAGTTTGCTCAAGGTAAGGAATGCTAATGACGATATCGCGATTCTGACCGATACGGTCTAAACGGCCAATACGTTGCTCTAATAAATCTGGATTGAAAGGCAGATCAAACATCACTAATTGGTTAGCAAACTGGAAATTACGGCCTTCTGAACCAATTTCAGAGCACAGTAAAACCTGCGCGCCTTCTTCTTTAGAGGCAAAATAAGCTGCTGCACGATCGCGTTCAATCAGCGATAACCCTTCATGGAATACTGCTGCTTTAATTGCTTCGCGTTCACGCAACAGTTGCTCTAATTGCAATGCCGTCGCAGCTTTGGCACAAATCACCAAAACTTTTTCATCGCGGTGAGCCATTAAATAGCCCAGCAACCACTCTACACGCGGGTCAAAGTTCCACCAAGTGGCATTTTCACCTTCAAACTCTTGATAAATTTGCTCTGGATACAGCATCTCTTTCGCACGTGTTTCGATACTTTTTTTAGCGCCCATAATATCTGCGACCTTAATCGCGGTTTGATATTGTGTTGGCAGCGGCATTTTGATCGAATGTAATTCACGGCGTGGGAAACCTTTAACCCCATTACGGGTATTTCTGAACAACAGGCGGCTAGTTCCGTGACGATCCATTAGCATAGTGATTAGCTCTTTACGTGCTTTCTCACTCTCGTCACCGTGGGTATTAGCGGCTTTTAATAAAGGTTCAATATCTTGTTCTTTAATTAATTCATTCAAGATATTTTGCTGATCATTATTCAGTTTTTCACCCGTTAACAGCAGGGTAACGGCATCGGCAACCGGCTGATAATTTTGCTGTTCATCAATGAACGCTTGATAATCATGGAAACGGCTAGGATCCAGCAAACGTAAACGAGCAAAATGACTTTCTTGGCCTAATTGCTCTGGCGTTGCGGTTAATAGCAGTACCGAAGGAACTTGCTCAGCTAAGGTTTCAATGACTTGATATTCACGGCTGGGTGCGTCTTCGCTCCATTCCAGATGATGGGCTTCATCGACCACCATCATATCCCAGCCGGCTTCAACGATATGATCAAAGCGTTGTCTATTGCGACGTACAAAATCCAAAGAACACAAGACTAATTGCTCGGTTTCCAGTGGATTATCGCTATCATGCAGCGCCTCTGCATAACGGCTATCATCGAATAATGCAAAGCGCAGGTTAAAACGGCGCAGCATTTCCACCAGCCATTGGTGCTGTAAACTTTCAGGCACAATAATTAATACCCGCTCGGCACGGCCAGACATCAATTGCTGATGAATTATCATCCCCGCTTCGATAGTTTTACCTAAACCGACTTCATCGGCTAAAAGTACCCGGGGATGATGGCGTTTACCGACTTCATTGGCGATAAATAGCTGATGAGGGATTAAGCTAGCTCGAATTCCGCGTAGCCCGGTAGATTGATGGCGAAATTGCTCACTCAGAAAGCGCCGCGCACGATAGCGCAATGCGAAGCGATCCATGCGGTCAATCTGACCTGCAAACAGGCGATCTTGTGGTTTATTAAAAGTAAGTTTGCTATCGAGAAATACTTCTCGCAGCGTAACATTAGGTTCTTCTGTATCTAGTCGAATACCGTTATAAATGAGCAGACCTTCTTCTTGCTCTACATTTTCAATTTTTAACTGCCAGCCTTCGTGACTGGTCACGGTATCACCTTCATTAAACATAACCCGGGTGATAGGGGCATCATTGCGTGAGTAGAGGCGATTTTCTCCGCTAGCGGGGAAAAGTATTGTCACCATGCGAGCATCAATAGCCACGACGGTGCCTAATCCAAGTTCGCTTTCTGTATCGCTTATCCAGCGTTGACCAAGAGTAAATGGCATAGGTTAACTCAGTTCCGTATTTCGATTGTTTATTATGAGATAAATTATATGAGACGGTTTTTAGACCTGTCATACGTCAAATTACAGCTGTGCTGGTGGCTTTCTTAGATTTATCATTTCGATATCTTTACTTGCTGCCTCAGCGACAATTTGAACTGTTTGGATATCAGAATACATATCCGTCATCTTTTAAGTTGATTAGCATGTCGGCTGCTGTTCGCCATAAGAAACCATTATCCGAGTAAGCTTATAGCCAAGTTTGTCTGGCTAAGCTTAATACAAGTGACTAGGCTCATCGAGACACCTTGATATAACTTGAATGATTTTGGGTAGAAATTAATTAAATTATTATAACCGATACTATCAGTACGTTGCGAAGATGATGGGGTATCCATTACTCCAGAGGGGTGTTATTACCCAGCATAATCTCAGTGATATTACCTAGTAGCATGGTGTATCGATAGTAATGACTTACCTCAATAAGCGTATTTTAATGTCATCATTTTCGACTTAACTCTCACTCAGATTATGCTGCTATATTAATTGATGCACGGCTCATCGTCACCTGTTAAAAAAAGATTAATTGATTAAAAAGGCATTGACATTTGCCCCGTCAGAAGAGTGGTAAAATCATCTTGCAAAAAAGGCAGTATAGCATCGGCAATCGGCATAATTTGTTTATTGATGTAATGCTCATAATCTGGCGCTGCGGTAGTAACCTCAAGTGGCTCAGGGCCTGCCTGTGTCATTATGTAGCTTATCCAGCCGCCATTTTGGTATTGTTGCGGTCGTTGATGGCGAAGATTAAAGTCATCGGCTAAGCGAGCCGCCCGGACATGTGGTGGAACATTACGCTGATAATCTGATAATTTTCGGCGCAGACGTTTCCGGTAAATTAAGTGCTCATCAAGCTCTCCCCGGCGAATTTTATGGACATATTCAAGGATAAACTCGCGGTAGGGCTGTTGATGAAAAATCCGCGTGTAGAGCTCAGTTTGGAATGTTTTAGCCAGCGGAGTCCAATCTGATCGAATGGTTTCTAGTCCTTTAAAAATCATTTTATCCCCGCTTAATCCGGCATAGCGTTTTTTACTGCCTTGTTCTGTGCCACGAATAGTTGGCATCAGAAAGCGCCGATAGTGAGTTTCAAATTCCAATTCAAGCACGCTGTCTATATTCAGTGTCGATTGCAAATGCTGCTGCCACCATTGATTAATAAAATCCCGTAATTGATAACCGATCTGTTTAGCCTGTTGCTCGCTATGGGGTTGTTTAAGCCAGATAAATGTTGAATCGGTATCGCCGTAAATTACTTGATAACCTTGTGATTCAATCAGTTCACGAGTTTTACGCATGATCTCGTGGCCTCTTAGGGTAATGGATGAGGCTAATCGAGGATCAAAAAAACGGCAGCCTGCGGAGCCTAATACACCATAAAATGCGTTCATAATAATTTTTAGCGCTTGAGATAGCGGCGCGTTAGCTGTGACTTTAGCGCGGTCTCTGGCTTGCCATATTTGAGATACAATCGCGGGTAAACAGTGGGTTTGGCGTGAAAACCAAGCATGGCGAAAGCCGGGGATAGAATGGGATAATTCTGGCTGGGCTAATCCTTCAATCATGCCAACGGGATCTATCATAAACGTGCGGATAATCGACGGATAAAGGCTTTTATAATCCAGCACAATCACCGAATCATATAAACCAGGTTGTGAATCCATCACAAATCCCCCGGGGCTGGCTTCTTCAATTTTTTCACCTTGATTCGGTGCAACATAGCCGACGCGATGTAATCGAGGGATATACAAATGTGAAAATGCAGCGACTGAACCTCCGCTGCGGTCGGCATTTAGGCCAGTCACTGAGGCTCGTTCTAATAAGAATTCGATTAAATGAGTGGCGGCAAAGATGCGCGTAACTAAAATACAATCCTGAATATTGTAGTGGGCTAAAGCGGGTTTGTCGTGCTGAAAGCGCCGGTTGATTTCGTCCATTCTATCGTACGGTGTATCAATCGATTTTCCTTCGCCGAGTAAAGACTGAGCCACAAATTCAAGGCTAAACGAGCTGAAACTCCAAGTGGCTGTTTTTAGTGCTTCGATACCATCAATAATTAAGCGGCCCTCGGCGGCGGCAAAAAATACCCCTGGCTTAAAGCCGTGCTCACGCCATTCTAACGCCTTATTATTACGGCCTAATTTTAAAATTAGCCCATAGCGCTCGGCATGTTGTTGTAAAATTCGTAAATCGAATTGGATCAAATTCCAGCCAATAATTGCATCGGGATCATTTTTCTGAAACCATAAATTTAGTTGTTCAATCAATGCCGGGCGACTACTAAGGTATTCTAAACGGTATTCAGAGGAGTGGGCAGGGCCTTGGTCTGGACCCAACATAAACACTACATCATCATCGCACCCCGATAATCCAATGGAATATAACTCACCGTGCTGGCTAGTTTCGATATCTAATGATACGCAACGAATGTTAGGTCGATAATGTTCGCACGGTTTAAGCTGATATCGCTGTTTACCTAAAGGACTAAACCATACCGGGGCAGTGATAAATCGCTCCATTAAATAGCGATCTGCCGGGCGAATATCGGTTTCATAGACTTTGTATCCCAAAGTGACGAGCTGTTTTTCAATCTGCAATAATTGGCGATATTGACGGCAATAAATACCGTCAACCGGGTGCTGATTAAAATCTTTTAGCGCTAAGGAGCGTAGCTCAACACCTTGATATTGTGCAAGTACAGGCGCAACGTATTGGCGCGAATGGGTTGCAATAAAGCCTATCGCCTGCTGAGTAGGCACCGTCACATAGCGTGGGCCATTTTCAGTCAATAGCCAGTAGCTGACTTGGACGCCTTCGGGGGTATCTTTCCAGTGGCGGCTGATCACAAAGCCTTTTTCTGGGGGCGAAGAAGAGAGCGTCATGGCACGACCTTGAGTGACGGTAAGGAAGTTAATAATAGCATTTTATCTGTATTTTTATACAGTATTATTTAAGCGATATATTTTTATTCTGGCTGATTTACCGCGTGTTATTCTGTATTAGGATGCACGCCTAATAGTGCGGATTGTGCGACTTCCCCACGGATCAATGCCTGCGTGCTACCGTCGTAAGCAAGGGTTCCCTCGGCAATAACCAGTGAACGAGGTGCAATTTGCGCGGCATCTTCTAAGCTATGAGAAACCATTAGCAAAGTCAGTTGGCGTGAGTGACAAATTTCCTCCAGTAGCCCCAACATTTCATTTCTTAATGCGGGATCTAAGGCGGAAAATGGCTCATCTAACAATAAAATAGGCTGCTGGCGGATCAAACACCGTGCGACGGCCGCTCTTTGCCGTTGTCCGCCAGAAAGCTGTGATGGTAGCCTATCCAGATAATCGATTAATCCCACTTGCTGGGAAATTTTTATTACCTCGGCCTGCTGTTGCTGGCTTAAGCGTAAGCTTGGATTAGCCCCGAGAGAAATGTTTTGGCGTACCGTTAAGTGGCTGAAAAGATTATTTTCTTGGAATAACATGGAAACCGGGCGCTGTGCAGGAGCCGTTGAGGTGTGATCGACCCCATTTAACCAAATTGATCCTTGAGCCGCGTATTGAAAGCCACTGATTAAACTCAGTAAGGTACTTTTCCCCGCCCCACTAGGGCCCAAGATAGCGATACGTTCACCGGCTTTGGCAGTAAAGTTAAAATACATGGCTAAGTTTTGGTAAAAATAATTGAGGTTTTCCAATTTAATCATGGGGTTTTCCCGGAAGTCGTTCGAGAATACTGAATAGTGAAAAGCAAAGTAACAGCAGCAGCATAGCGGTAACCGCACCGTCATTGGTTCGATACGCTCCTATTTGCTGATACAGATAATAAGGCAGAGTGCGGAAATCTTCGTTGCCAAACAGTGCAACAACCCCAAAATCACCGATAGAAATCACACAGGCAAATGCTAAGGCTTGCCCTATCGGGCGCTTCAAGGCTTTTATTTCGATTAATCGTAAGCGATTGATCCCTTGTATGCCTAAAGATTGGCACAAAGGGTTATAGCGGGCAGCTAGATCACGCATCGGATCCTCTAATACTTTAAGCGCATAAGGGATAGCGATTAACGCGTTGGTTAAAATAACAATGCCATAAGGAGATTCCGGTAAGCCAATAGTTTGATTGAATAAAATAAAAAATCCTGTCGCGAGAACAATTCCTGGCATCGCCAATATTAACAATCCACTGAGTTCGATAGTTCGTGCCAATCGTAGCGCATGATTAATGCGTAACTGACGGCTGCTCCACAGTAACATCAGCGTTAATATTACACATAAAATACCGGCGCTAACGGCAATAATTACCGACGTAGTTAGCGCTTGCCATAAGGCGGGTTGGCGTAAAACATCCATCAATCCGCGGTTTAGGCCTGCCATAATTACCGCCAGTAGCGGGGGGATAAGTAGCAGAATTGCGGCGATGATCACGCTGATATCACGAATTTTACGCCAAAGTGTATCTTGAGGATTATTCCATTTTTGTTGTTGGCTAAATCCAACTGAAAATGCAGCATTCATTTTTTGACTCAGCAACATTAATCCTAAGCAAAAAATAATCTGGATCAGTGCTAATAATGCGGCTTGACCAAGGTCAAAGTCATAGCTAAGGGCTTGATAAATAGCTAATTCAATGGTGGTTGCAGCTGGGCCTCCGCCTAATGCTAGTACCGTAGCAAAGCTGGCAAAACAGAGCATAAATATTAAAGCTGCGGTGGGTAACATCTGGCGCCGCAAATACGGCCATTCCACAAGACGAAATTGCTGCCATTCACTCATGCCTAACTGTGCAGCGATTTGCCGTTGTTCAGTAGAAATGCTTTCTAGTGCAAGTAATAACATACGGGCAGCGAGTGGCAGATTAAAAAAGATATGTGCCAGTAAAATACCGCTCAATCCATAAGGTGAGAATTGATAATCAATACCTAAATATGCCGAGAGCTGTGCTAGCCAGCCGGTGGAGCCATACACGGAGAGAATACCGAAAATTGCCACTAACACCGGTAGTACTAAAGTCATCGCGCATAAACGCAATAACAATGTTCGTCCCCAAAATCGTCGCCGATAGAGCGCTCTCGCTAATAAAATTGCTGGAAATACCGAAAAAATAGCAGACAAAAAAGCCTGCCAAAAAGTAAATCGAATTACATACCATAAATAGCTGTCATCGATAATCGCTTTAAAATTCAGCTCCGGCGAAAATAATAGCAGCGCACCACAGGCCGATACCGCGATAAGGATCAGCAATCCACTGGCAATAGCCCCAGGGATAAGCGAGCGATTAATTATTGACTGACTGCAGTTTGCCATAAACGAGTCCATGCATTACGTTCTTTAGCAACTTCTGCTGCGCTGAACTGGAGAGATTTTTTGGGTAATGGTAATTGCTCGTATACCGCTGGTAACGGGATATCAATCACCGGATACATCCAGTTAGTGGTAGGTAATTCCTTTTGGAATTGAGGGGTTAGCATAAATTGCATAAATTGCTGCGCTAGCTCAGGTTGTGGGCTATTTTTTAATTGTGCGGCAACTTCAACTTGCATGTAATGGCCCTCATCAAATAGCGCAGCGGCGTAATTATCTTTGTTATCCGCCAAAATATGATAGCCCGGAGAGGAAGTATAACTGAGCACAAAATCGCCTTCACCTTTGAGGAATAGCCCATAGGCCTCACTCCAGCCTTTAGTCACCGTCAGGGTTTTTGCGGCTATTTTTTGCCATTCAGCGGCGCTTTTATCGGCGTATATTTTTTCCATCCACAGCAATAATCCTAAACCTGGCGTGCTAGTACGAGGATCTTGATAAATTATTTTCCACTTTTCAGGGCTATTTATCAGTTGGTCCATACTGGTGGGCGGATTTTTGATTTTATTGGTGTCGTAGATAAAGGCGAAATATCCATAGTCGAAAGGGATAAATGTTGAGTTTTTCCAGACAACCGGTAATTTTAGTGCCGTTTGATCAATCTTACTTTCGCTAAATAAACCGGTTTTTTGTGCAGTATCAATCAAGTTATTATCCAGCCCTAACACAATGTCAGCCTTGGATTTTTTACCTTCCATACGCAAGCGATTTAATAATGAAACGCCATCCCCTAACGCCACTAATTTTAATTCGCAGCCACATTGTTGTTCAAAACTGCGTTTAATTGCAGGGCCGGGTCCCCATTCTGCGGCAAAGGAATCATAGGTATACACGGTAAGCGTTGGTTTATCGGCTAAGGCGGCATGGCTAAAAACTAGTGCTAACATGGCGCTGGTGGCGAGTTTAAAATAGTTGCATTGAGACACGCTTCACTCCTGAATTAAAAAAACATTACACAGGATTTGAGATGGCGCTAAGAGAAAGTTTCATTAGGCAGGTACATCGCTCAAATCCCTACACCGATATTAGTCGGATCAGGTTCGACGGGTTTTTTCTCAGCCTGACTATTTGCGTCATAGCACCCCGTTGAGTCAGTGGCTATTGTAGTGACTTCGCGCATATCTGCAAACTCTATTGATAGTAGTTTACCGACTGGGGTATGTATGAAACAATTAGCTATCTTTCAAATTTGGTTATTGAGGTAGTCTGGTGATCGATGATGATGGCTACCGCCCGAATGTAGGAATTGTAATTTGTAATCGGCAAGGGCAAGTTTTGTGGGCTCGTCGCTATGGCCAACATTCATGGCAGTTTCCTCAAGGGGGGATTAATCCCGGGGAATCACCAGAACAGGCTATGTATCGGGAACTCTATGAAGAAGTCGGTTTACATCGCAAAGATGTTAAACTGCTTGCGTCTACCCGAAATTGGTTACGTTACAAATTACCCAAGCGTTTGGTGCGTTGGGATACAAAACCCGTGTGTATCGGTCAGAAGCAGCGTTGGTTTTTATTGCAATTACAAAGCAACGAGAATGAAATTAACGTGCAACGCAGTAAATCGCCGGAATTTGATGGCTGGCGATGGGTTAGTTATTGGTATCCTGTCAGACAAGTGGTTTCTTTTAAACGCGAAGTGTATCGCCGCGTAATGAAAGAATTTGCGCCTGTAGTGATGCCAATGCAGGAGCCACAACCTATGCAACGTACTGTTTATTCTCATCGCCGTAGGCGGTTTTAGGCGGATTTATGCTGGCGCGTTTGCGGGAGATTGTTGAAAAAGTTGCGATGGCAACAACTTTGGCAGAGGCGTTGGAACTGTTAGTGACTGAAACCTGTCATGCGATGCAGACAGATGTATGTTCTATTTATCTAGCAGATAGCCAACGCCAATGCTATTACTTAATGGCTACCCAAGGCCTGAAAAAGCCCAAAGGGATTGCGGTTCGCTTAGGTTTTGATGAAGGTGTGGTCGGTGCTGTTGGCCGCCAATCTGAAATGCTCAATCTTGCCGATATCCGTGAACACCCTCAATTCAAATTATTACCTCAACTTCGAGAAGGGCAGATGCGTGCTTTTCTCGGTGTTCCTATCGTTTATCGCCGTCAACTACTTGGTGTCTTAGTGGTTCAGCAGCGCGAGCGTCGTTTATTTAATGAAACCGAAGAGTCATTTCTGGTGACTTTATCAATGCAGCTGGCTGCCATATTAGCCCAGGCTCAAGCCAAAGGGATTTTTGGTCAATATCGACAAAATCGAATCAAGGCCTTACCTATCGCTAATGGGATAGCCATGGCTTATGGTTGGCGCGATATGTCACAGCCACTTTTAGAACATGTGTGTCAGGCATGCGCTCTTGATATTGATGCGGAACGTCATCGGTTGGCTGAAGCGCTGGAAGATGCAAGCGCTGAATGTCGGCGAATTAGTAAACGATTTTTAGCCAGCGCGCAAAAAGAAAGTGCGGCGATTTTCGATCTTTATAATCACTTGATTAATGACTCCCAGCTGCGAAAACGCTTATTTGCTACTATCGAACAAGGTTTAATCGCTGAATGGGCGGTGAAATCAGTCATTGAAGACTATGTTAACCAGTTTTCGCAGCTAAATGATCTCTATTTACGCGAACGCGGTTCCGATTTACGCGCTCTAGGGCAGCGTTTATTATTCCATCTGGATGATAGTTTAACGGCCACTGAACAGTGGCCTGAACGATTTATTTTAGTCGCCGATGAGCTCAGCGCTAACTTACTGGCAGAGATCCCGATTGAACAATTAGCCGGTGTGATTGTGCGCGATGGGGCAACCCATTCACACTCGGCGATTTTAATTCGCGCCATGGGGATCCCGGCAATTATGGGGGCAGATATTGAGCCGTCATTATTGCATAACCGTTTATTAATTCTTGATGGCTATCGCGGTGAAATCTTTATTGAGCCAGAAAATATCATTGCTCAAGAATACCGTCAGATAATTGAAGAAGAAAAAGTTCTTAGCCGGTTAGCCGAAGGGACATTACAGCAGCAAGCCGAGTTACTTGATGGAGAAACTGTCTCTATCCAGTTAAATGCGGGTCTTAGTTTGAAATACGAGCAAAAAATCAACCAAAGTGTGGATGGTATCGGCCTGTATCGTACAGAGCTACCGTTTATGCTGCAAAATGCCTTTCCCTCCGAAGATGAACAAAAGCTGCTTTATCAAGAGATGCTTCAGTTATTCCCAGACAAGCCGGTAGTGCTAAGAACTCTTGATATCGGGGCAGATAAACAGCTGCCTTATATGCCGATTAATGAGGAAAATCCATGTTTAGGTTGGCGGGGTATGCGAATTATGCTCGATCAACCGGAGATATTCCTGATCCAATTACGCGCCATGTTGCGAGCCAACGCGCAAAGCAATAATTTAAAAATCTTGTTGCCGATGGTCACCAGTATCGATGAAGTTGATGAAGCATTAAAACTGATCCAACGGGCGAAGCAAGAAGTTGAGCTATTTTTAGAACAATCAATTTCATTACCGCCCATCGGCGTTATGCTGGAAGTGCCCTCATTGGTTTTCTTGATCCCTCAATTACGCCAGCGGATAGATTTTATTTCTATCGGAACCAATGATTTAACTCAGTATCTTTTGGCTGTTGATCGCAATAATACTCATGTAGCTGCTATTTATGATCATTTGCATCCTGCGGTTATTCGTTTTTTGAAACTGGCGATTGATGAGTGTCAAAAAATGCAACTTCCGGTTAGTATCTGTGGAGAAATGGCCGGACAGCCTTTGGGGGCGATGGTATTACTGGCATTAGGTTACCGTAATTTAAGTATGAGCGGTCGCAGCGTACCGCGGATTAAATATCTTATCCGTCATTTATCGGCTGAAGTAATGGCACCGTTACTTTCATCGATTTTAGTTGCAGAAACTAGCCATCAAGTGAAGCAATTGACTACAGATTATATGGAGCTCAGGGGAATTGGCGGTTTAGTTCGTGGCGGTATTTAGTTATTTTATGCTTTTTTTGTGGGGAAAGATGGCAATATAAATTGGAAACCTCAAATAATTTGGTTTGCGGATTTTTAACGTATCAGTATTATTTACCGCACAAAAAATATTGTACGGTTTGTAATTCCAATAAATTCCATCGATATCCAAGCGAATTTACCCGCAGGATGGTGTAAATATAGATTATTTAGTATTAATCGCAGCTTGGATAGCGACAATCATGGGTATAAAGACAATAGTGGGGAAAGATGAATAATAGCTATCTGGTGCTTCCAGAGATTGATCCGGTGATGTTTTCGATCGGACCTGTCGCGCTTCACTGGTATGGTTTTATGTACCTGGTAGGTTTTGTATTTGCCCTATGGTTGGCGAATCGCCGGGCGGCAAAACCCAACAGTGGCTGGAGCAAAAATGAAGTTGAAAATTTACTTTATATCGGGTTTGTTGGGGTATTTGTTGGTGGCCGTTTAGGTTACGTTTTGTTTTATAACTTGCCGGTATTTCTTGATGATCCGCTATATTTATTTAAAGTCTGGGATGGAGGAATGTCATTCCATGGCGGCTTAATTGGGGTTATTTTGGCGATGATGTGGTTTGCACATCGCACGCACCGTCGTTTTTTACAAGTGGCTGATTTTATTGCTCCATTAGTACCTTTTGGTTTAGGTATGGGACGTATTGGTAACTTTATTAATGGCGAGTTATGGGGACGCGTTACTTTTGATACGCCATGGGCGATGTTATTCCCAACTTCACGTAGCGCAGATTTACAACTAGCGGCTCAAGATCCTTCGCTATTTGAGGTTATCAATCAATACGGTGTATTGCCTCGTCATCCATCTCAATTATATGAAATGGTGCTGGAAGGGATTGTTCTGTTCATTATTTTGAATGTATTTGTACGTAAATCCCGGCCGATGGGCAGTGTCTCAGGGCTATTTTTAATTGGTTATGGCACATTCCGTATTATTGTCGAATTTTTCCGTCAGCCAGATGCTCAGTTAGGCTTGTTTGGTGGGATAAGTATGGGGCAGATATTATCTATTCCGATGATTATCGCCGGTATTTTAATGATGATATGGGCCTACAAATACGGTAAAAATATACCAGCTACACAAGCTGATAGCCGTGAAAAATCCTAACGATAACTAATATAACTCAGATATTTTAATGAAATATTCAGCCTTGCTATGATTGGCGAGGCTGTTTAATGAGAGAATCTTATGAAGCAGTATTTGGCGCTATGTCAGCGCATTATTGACCAAGGGCAGTGGATTGAAAATAAACGGACCGGTGTGCGTTGTTTAACCGTTATTAATGCCGATTTAGAATATAATGTAGCACATAATCAGTTTCCATTAATCACTACCCGTAAGAGTTTTTTTAAAGCTGCTATCGCTGAATTATTAGGTTATTTAAGAGGTTATGATAATGCAGCCCAATTTAGAGAGATTGGGTGTAATACTTGGAATGCTAACGCTAATGATAACCAAGCATGGCTTAATAATCCACATCGTAAAGGTGAGGACGATATGGGGCGCGTATATGGCGTTCAAGGGCGTTCATGGCAGCGTCCCGATGGCAGTCATTTAGATCAGCTAAAAAAAGTCGTTGATAATTTAAAAAATGGCATCGATGATCGCGCTGAAATTATTACATTTTATAATCCTGGCGAGTTTGAAATGGGCTGTTTGCGCCCGTGCATGCATACCCATACTTTTTCTCTGCTTGGCGATACACTGCATCTCACCTCTTATCAGCGTAGCTGCGATGTCCCATTAGGATTAAATTTTAACCAAATCCAATGTTTTGTTTTGTTAGCTTTAATGGCGAGGATCACCGGACATAAGCCGGGAATGGCTTACCATAAAATTGTTAACGCGCATATTTATGAAAATCAATTAGAATTAATGCGCGATGTACAGTTAAAACGTGAACCGTACCCGTCACCTCAGTTAGTAATTAATCCCGCCATTACGCAGCTTGACGATTTGGAAACTTGGGTGACTACCGATGATTTTAGCGTGGAAGGTTATCAGTACCACGAAGCGATAAAATATCCTTTTACAGTATAAATGATCCGCTTACTCCGAACCGCTATTTTGAATAGCGGTTGTCTGGATCATTATGTTTGTTCCCCCTCAGTAAACGCAGTCTATTAAACCCTAATAGGCTGCGTTTTTCATTTCAGGCTTACTGATGTGCGCAGCTCATCGCAAAAATTATCATAATTTTTCATTCAGTTCGGGTTGTGTGCGAGAAGGTACACAATGCGGCAACGCAATTAATTTTATACTGCTGTTATAGCTTAAGGTAAGTGGCTACT
The DNA here is from genome assembly GCF_001294465.1 of Moellerella wisconsensis ATCC 35017. GTDB lineage: Bacteria > Pseudomonadota > Gammaproteobacteria > Enterobacterales > Enterobacteriaceae > Moellerella > Moellerella wisconsensis. The sequence goes on along the minus strand of NZ_LGAA01000002.1, from coordinate 67,885 downwards.
CGCAATAAGCCGACGTGCATTAACTAGAACAAAGAATGAGAGCAGAGAATGAAAAGCCGACAGAATGGATTTACCTTGATAGAGGTGATGGTGGTTCTATTGATCCTATCCCTCATTCTATCCAGTGGATTATATGGCTGGCATCATCAGCAGCAGCAAATCAGATTACTAGAAACAGTCCGACGAGTGGCTGACTTTATTGATTCTCAATTGACTGATGCAATTTATCTTAACGATGAAAAAATATTAAAAATCAGTATATCCAGTGAAGGAGAACCTTGGAAATTAGAGGTTCACAGCAAAGCAGGGACCCAAAGTTATCGCTCATCTTTTGCCGATCAATTTAGTGATGTTTTATTAATAACCACTAATCGCAGTGATATCAGTTTTTATGGAAAACAAGGAACCACCCATGGGTTTAGTCTCACCTTCGAAAATGAAGCTGGTAGGGCATTAGTCGTGGTTTCATCCTTAGGGCGTGTTCGAATTTGCAGCATAATTAAGCGACAAGGAGTGTCTAAATGTTGAATGTTAAGCCACAAGATACCCGATTATTACAGCAAGGGTTTACCTTGTTAGAAACCTTAATTGCACTTTCGATAAGCAGCTTAGTCTGTTTAGCTATCGTACAAACATATCCAATGTTTGTGGCTAATATTTCTCAATATTTTATTCATTATCAAATTGATAGAGATGCGAAACGTGTATTGCATAATATTGAAAAAGATTTTCGTCGTATCGGTTATTGCCTGGGCGATAAATGCGTAGGTGAAGCTATAACATTGGGCGCGAAGCATGGAGAAGCACAGCATTCATGTATTCTTTTTGCCTATGACCAAGATAATAGTGGCCTCTGGGCCAAACCCAATAAACAGCACTCCAATTATTTTGCTTATCGATTAAATAATCATCGGTTAGAAAGTGCCAGAGGTGCGGACTCTTGTAATATTGATATGTGGGCTAGTTTATTCGATCCATTATTAATTAACGTACAGCGATTTACGCTTGATTGGCAGCCAACGTCCCGTCTATTACATTTAAATATCAGTTTAGTATCGGTACGTTTTCCGACCAAAATCTTCGATTATCAAATTAGTATTTTTTTAAGAAATCAGCCATGAATTGCCCTCAGCATAACCATAATCAGCAAGGTAGTGTTGCTCTGATTATGGTCATTGTACTAGCAACAATGGGATTATTGCTGCTAAAAAATCTTCATTATTACCAAAATAGAATGTTGCTTACTTTAGCCAAAGAGCAACGTTATTTTCAGGCGTTTAATCAGGCGGAATCTGCATTAGCTTGGGGGAAAACGGTTGATTGGAAAATCGATATTCCTGATGCAACATCTTGGTTATGTACTCAACACCCACAGAATAACAATCAAAGTTGTTTACTGTATGTGCCTAAAAAAGGCTTTTTATTGGCAGGAAAAGGACAATTTGATCCACAAACTAACTTAGTGGTGTATCAATGGATGCAAAAATCAGATTCTTTATCAATGCGACTGACTCCAATAAAACAAGGTTGGTTAGATTATTGTCCATTGAATAAAAAGAGACTTTGTCTATGAATCATGAAGATAGTCGCCAAAGAGGAATGGCTTTAATTGAAGCTTTATTTGCTGCGCTGATTTTTGCTATTTCGTTGATAGCACTGTTAAACTACTACCAATTTATCGCATTGAATTTTCATCACATTTGGAATAGAACTCAGGCGCTGAGAGTCTTAAATCAATCATTAGAGCTACGGGCGGCAGGGATATACGATATTACCTCGTTCATTAGCCAACAGAATGCACAGTGGAAAATAATTGCACATTCTGTTGAGCAATCAGTTAACTGTGAGCAGGTTACAATGGTACTTGTTGTAACCGCCAATGAGTATTCGTCTGAGCGATGGTTTTGTTCACTGGAGAACATAAATGTTTCAAATTTATCATTCTAATCAGTTAGATATATTAAAACAGCTGATTGCACATTTGATGGAAAGCCAGCCATTGTCTCACCCGTTTGAGCCTGAGGTCGTTTTAGTTCAAAGCCCCGGAATGTCGCAGTGGCTACAAATTGAATTAGCCAAAAGATTTGGAATCGCAGCGAATATTCGTTACCCATTACCGGCATCATTTATTTGGGATATGTTTAGCCGCGTATTACCTGATATTCCGAAAGAGAGTGCCTTTACCAAAGATGCGATGACTTGGAAATTAATGGCGCTTTTGCCGCAACTGATCGATGAACCCGAATTCGTACCGTTACAGCATTATCTGCAACAAGATTTTGATAAACGCAAATTGCATCAATTAGCCGGTAGAATTGCCGATTTATTTGACCAATATTTAGTTTATCGCCCTTCATGGTTAGAAAGTTGGCACAATAATCAATTAATCGAAGGCTTAAGCGACAATCAACTATGGCAAAAACGTCTTTGGCTAGAATTGTCAGAATATACCGCACAGCTAGGGCAGCCTAAGTGGCATCGTGCCAATCTGTATCAATATTTTATCCAGCAATTAAATACTGATAGCCAACTTGCCGAAAAATTGCCCTCAAGAGTGTTTATTTGTGGGATTTCGGCGTTACCTCCGGTTTATTTACAAGCCTTAAGTGCGCTTGGCCAACATATTGATATTCATCTTATGTTTACCAATCCTTGCCAATATTATTGGGGGGATATTCAAAATTATTCATTTTTGGCTAAATTACAAAGCCGAAAATTACGCCATTATCAGCATAAACATGAGCTTCCTCGTTTTAAGTTTGAGCAACATGCAGAACAGCTATTTAATGAGGACGGTGAGCAGGATTTAACTAATCCATTATTAGCATCTTGGGGGCGACTGGGGCGTGATAACCTCTATTTTATTTCTCAAATTGAAAATATTAACGAGATATCAGCGTTTGTTCCTACTGAGAGAGCTTCATTGCTGCAAAATATCCAACAAGATATTTTAGATCTTGATGATCATAGCGTACTCGGGGTTGATGAAGCCAGTTTTGCAACCAGCCAACAAAAATTACGTTTATCTGCTGACGATCAATCCGTCACTTTTCATTCTTGCCATAGTCCCCAGCGTGAAGTCGAAGTCCTTCAAGACAGGCTACTCGCGCTATTTGAGCAAGATCCTTCATTATCTGCACGCGATATTATTGTCATGGTGGCTGATATTGATAGCTATACCCCGTTTATACAGGCGGTATTTGGTAATGCTTCATTTGAACGATATATTCCATTTGCTATTTCAGACCGTAAAGCAGGGCAGGCTCACCCAATCTTGCAGGCCTTTATTGCCTTATTAGATCTTCCTCAAAGCCGATTTACTACTGAACAAGTTCTTGCTTTGCTAGAAGTTTCTGCATTGGCGCAACGTTTTGATATTGATGAAAGTGAATTGAGTTTACTGCGGCGGTGGGTCAGTGAATCCGGTATTCGTTGGGGACTAGACGATGATAACGTTCAATCATTTTCATTACCAATTACTGGACAAAATACTTGGCAATTTGGTTTAAGCCGAATGCTGGTGGGCTATGCTATGGATAGTCGTCATGGGCCGTGGAATAATGTTTTACCTTATGATGAATCTAGTGGTCTTGCGGCACAATTAGCCGGAAAACTGGCTCAATTAATGGATGCGCTAAAAGAATGGCGTACTATTTTGGAGCAAGAGAAATCGCTAACAGATTGGCTGCCGTTATGCCAAAAATTAATAGATCGCTTCTTTACTGCCGACAGCGATACAGAGCTAGTATTAGCGCTAGTCGCTGAACAATGGCAGAAAATAATTGAAAATGGTATCAACGCTCATTATTCCGATGCTATAGCGCTAAAATTAATTCGTGATGAGCTTGCGATTAATTTTGATGATGAAAAAATCAGTCAACGCTTTTTAGCGGGCTCAGTCAATTTTTGCACGTTAATGCCAATGCGTTCAGTTCCCTTTAAAGTAGTTTGTCTATTGGGCATGAATGATGGTATTTATCCTCGAAATATTCCGCCTCTCGGCTTTGATTTGATGGCGGAAAAACCACAGCGCGGTGATCGCAAACGACGAGATGATGACCGTTATCTATTTCTTGAGGCATTGAATTCAGCAGAACGGCAGTTGTATATCAGCTATATTGGTTTATCAATCAAAGACAATCAAATTTGTAACCCTTCGGTGTTAGTTAATGAATTATTGGACTATATTTGCCAAAGTTTTTGCTTAAATGGCGATGAAAATCTCAACATCGATCACAGTGCGCAAAAATTACGTCAACATCTAGTGACTCAGCACAGCCGGATCCCTTTCGCTGAGGATAATTTTGATCCCGCTAATCCGTATCAAAGTTTTGCGGCTGAATGGCTGCCAGCTGCCAAAAATGAAGGTTTAGCTGAATCCCCCTTTTGTGTTTCATTGCCAGATGCTGAAAAAATTGATCATGTCTCAATAGAGCAATTAATGCGCTTTTATCGGCATCCTATTCGGGCGTTTTTCCAACAACGCTTAAAAGTGCATTTCTCGATAGAAGAAACCGAACTCCCCGAAGAAGAGCCGTTTATTCTTGATAATCTATTACGCTATAAAATTAATGAACAATTATTAAATCAATTAATTGGCGAGCAATTGTCTGAGGGCTTTTTTGAGGTATTAAAGACATCGGGACAATTGCCAGCAAAACAGTTTGGATATTTGTTCTGGGAACAGCAAATCAGTGATATGGAATTATTAGCTGAGAAAGTAAAAGCACAAAAAACAGATTCAAAAGGTAAGGAGGCAATTGATTTACCTGTTGATCTAGTAATTGGCGACTTTCGTTTAACTGGACAATTGAAGCAAGTACAGCCTCAAGGCGTGTTACGTTATCGACCGGCTTACTTAACCGCTAACGATGGTATTTTATTATGGATTGAACATTTGGTGTTTAATCTTATCGAAGGTGAAGGGGAAAGCATTGCGCTAGGACGTGATAATAGTCATTGGCATTTTTTAGCAGTGGAGCCAGCCCAAGCCCGGGTTTATTTAACTCAGCTTATTCAAGGCTATATTGATGGTTTAAATACGCCCCTCGCGTTATTGAATCAAAGTGGATGGAGTTGGTTAATGGCTTGCTATGATAAAAAAAGCAAGCTGTTTGATTTTGATTCTGAGGAAATTCAACAGAAAGCTTATGGAATTTTAGTACAAAGTTTGCAGGGATCGTCAATGAAAAAAGGTGAAATGGAAGATGATTATATTTTACGCGCTTTTCGGCGAATAGATGCTGATTTTATTCAATCTGTGCAGACGAATGCGCTGCATTATCTTCTGCCAATGGCAGAGCATATAAAGTAACAGGGAGAGCATCAAAGGATGTCGATTATATCCAAAAATATCGCTCGTTTTTTCTTATTGTGTTCATTATTAATTTTAGGTTTTACTGTAGCTGCTCAACCTTTATGGCAGGTATTGCCTGATAGCATTAATAAAAGTGATCACGATAAACGAGATTACCAAGCGATTAAATTAAAAAATGGGATGACAGTATTATTAGTTTCCGATCCTAAAGCGACAAAATCACTGGCCGCAGTTTCGTTATCTGTCGGGAGCTTGGAAAATCCAGACAGCCAATTAGGGCTAGCGCATTATTTAGAGCATATGGTGCTAATGGGCTCTAAAAAATATCCGCAACCCAGTGCATTGTCTGAATATTTACAAAAACACGGTGGCAGTTTCAACGCAAGCACGGCATCTCACCGAACGGCTTTTTATTTAGAAGTTGAGAATGGAGAAGCGTTTACACAAGCAACTGATAGATTGGCGGATGCATTGGCTGAGCCACTGTTAGATCCTGAAAATGCTGATCGTGAAAGAAATGCAGTCAATGCTGAGTTGACAATGGCGCGTGCCCGTGACGGAATGCGAGCATGGCAAGTGCGTGCTGAAACGTTGAATCCGGCACACCCGAATGCACGTTTCTCTGGGGGAAATTTAGAAACTCTGCAAGATAAACCGAACAGCAAATTACAAACTGAATTAGTTAATTTTTATAATCGCTATTATTCTGCAAATTTGATGAATGGCGTGTTGTATAGCAACCAATCGCTAGAGGCGATGGCAAAATTAGCAACTGAAACTTTTGGCCGTATTCCAGATAAACAGGCATCGGTTCCTGCAATTACGGTTCCAGCGGTAACTGAGGCTGAAAAAGGGATTATTATTCACTATGTGCCTGCCCAGCCTCAAAAAGCCTTACAGCTAGAGTTCAGTATACCGAATAATATGGCTGATTTTCGCAGTAAAAGTGATGAATATATCGGTTATTTAATTGGAAATCGCAGCCCAGGAACATTGGCTGATTGGTTGATAAAACAAGGTTTAGCGGAGGGAATAAGCGCGAGTGCCTCACCAGATACTGATCGTAATCAGGGTAGTTTTACTATTTATGTCACATTAACGGATAAAGGATTAGAGCAGCGCGATCATATTATCGCGGCTATTTTTGCCTACCTGGATATCCTGAAACAGCAAGGTATCAAGAAAAGTTATTTTGATGAAATTGCTAATGTTTTAAACCTTTCATTCCGTTATGGTTCGATTGTCAGAGATATGAATTATATCGAATGGCTATCTGATCAGATGATAAATGTTCCAGTTAAGCATGTATTGGATTCTAGCTATATTGCCGATCAATTTAATCCAAAAGCGATTAAATCTCGCTTAGAACAGCTAACTGCGCATAATGCGAGAATTTGGTTTATTAGCCCTAATGAGCCTCATAATAAAGAAGCTTATTTTGTACAAGCGCCTTATCAGGTTGATAAAATCACCACCAAGCAATACCGTCAATGGACTGAGTTAGAAAAAGGGATGAAATTTACTTTACCTGAACTCAACCCGTATATTCCTGATAATTTGTCATTGATTCATACTGATAAAAAATATCCACATCCGGAAATGGTTTATCAGCAAGATAATGTTCGACTGCTGTATATGCCGAGCCAATATTTTGCCGACGAACCTAAGGCCAGCATTAATCTGAGTTTAAGAAATTCTCAGATGGAAAAAACGGCAAAATTACAGGTTACTAGTCTGCTACTGAACTATATTACCTCGCTAAAATTGGATGAATTACAATATCAAGCGTCGGTCGCAGGTATGTCAGTATCGGTGTCTGATGGTTTAGGTGTACAACTCAGTGCAAACGGTTATACCCAGCATCTGCCGGAATTATTGAATTCAATGATTAAGCTGTATTTGAGCTTTGAGCCCACTGAAACTGAGTTAATGCAGGCAAAATCTTGGTATCGTGAGCAGGTTGAAGTTAGCAATAATGCTAAAGCCTATGAAATGGCGATGCAGACCATGCAGCGCTTAAATAGCGTACCGTATTTTGAACAACAAGAAAAATTAAACGTCTTAGATTCTATCTCATTGAAAGATATTACTAATTATCGTCAATCTTCGATAGAAAATTCAGCATTACAAGCGATGATAGTGGGTAATCTAACCCAAGAGCAAAGTATAAAAGTGATCAAAGACGCGCATGCATTATTAAATAATAAAGGTACCCAATGGTGGCGTGGCGATATTGTGGTTATTGATAAAGATTACTTGGCTGATTTCCATCGTCAGGGAAAAAGTACTGATAATGCGTTAGCGGAAATCTTTATTCCTACCGGGTACGATAGAATTCAAAGTTCAGTATATGCAGGAATTTTGACCAATATTATTCAGCCATGGTTTTATGATCAATTACGTACTCAAGAACAGTTAGGTTATGCAGTATTTGCCTTTAAAACATCCTTAGGGGAGCAATCTGGCGTAGGTTTCTTATTGCAAAGTAATGCTAAAACACCGGCATATTTAAACCAACGTTATCAGCAATTTTATTCTCTTGCGTTCGATAAATTGAAAAAGTTAAGTGCTGAAGATTTCGCACAATATAAAAATGCGATTATTACTGAGATGAAACAGCCACCACAAACCTTCTACGAGGAAGTCGGCCGCTATTCATCAGATTTTACCCGCAATATATTTACGTTTGATACGCGTGAGAAAATCATTAAAACCTTAGAAAGTACCACACAGCAACAGATTATTGATTTCTATAAAAATGCCATCATTCAGCGTAAAGGCATGTCTTTAGCTTCTCAAGTTATTGGTAAAGATGAGAAACCACAAGAGTATGCAGAGCTGCCAGGATGGACAATTTATAAGACCACAAGTCAATTACAACAAATGTTGCCAATCGAGGAAGATGCGAAGTGAGTGAGACGCAAATACAGAGCCAACAACTAGATCCCTATACTCTGCCGTTATATGGTCAGCGATTAATTGAGGCCTCAGCAGGGACAGGAAAAACCTATACGATTGGCATTTTGTATTTGCGCTTATTGTTGGGATTAGGCGGCGAGTCCGCCTTTTCTCGGCCACTCACAGTTGAAGATATTTTGGTGGTTACTTTTACTGAAGCGGCGACGAATGAATTACGTGGACGTATTCGTCAGCGTATCCATGATATGCGCTTAGCCTGCATTCGTAACGGCAAAGGTTATGAGGAACAAACGGAATATAGTCAATTATTATCTGAAATGCCGGACGAAAAACAGCGTCTGTTAGCGGCTCAATGGCTATTATTAGCTGAGCGTCAAATGGATGAATCGGCGATTTATACTATCCATGGTTTTTGTCAGCGTATGCTGGTTCACAATGCTTTTGAATCGGGCATATTGTTTGAACAAACCATGGTGAAAGATGAATATCCAGTGCAAAAACAAGCCTGTGCCGATTATTGGCGACGACATTTTTATCCTCTTGATTATTCAATGGCAAAAGTGATTGCTAGTGAATGGTCGGGACCGGATGCATTATTATCGGATATTAAGCCTTTTTTGCAGGGCGATATGCCGATTATTGTGGGTGCTACGAATAATCAAGAAACTTTACTTGAACGTCATCAACGGCTCATTGCCTCTATTGAGCAAATTAAGGCTCTGTGGCTTACTGATGCAGATAATTTTAATCAGATTATCTCAGTATCAGATGTGGATAAACGCAGTTATAGTTCGCGTCATTTGCCCTCATGGATTGCAAAAATAACCTTGTGGGCGGCTAGTGATACGGTCGATTATCAATTACCCAAAGATCTCGAACGTTTTTCATCGGCGATACTAGCCACTAAATCCAAAAGTGGTCAGCCGCCCGAACATGTTGTTTTCCAGAGAATCGAAAATCTTTTATCTCAACCATTAACGTTGCGCGATTTAATTATTCCACAAGCGATTGTGGAAGTACGTCAAACAATTGAACAAGAGAAACAGCGCCGCAGTGAAATGGGATTTGATGATTTACTTACTCGATTGGATAAAGCATTGAGTGGCGAAGGGGGCGAATTATTAGCTGATACTATTCGTCAGCGTTATCCCGTGGCGATGATTGATGAATTTCAAGATACTGATCCTCAGCAGTATCGAATTTTTCAGCGTATTTATCGAGATAAAGAGCACTGTGGATTATTATTTATTGGCGATCCTAAACAGGCAATTTATGCTTTTCGTGGAGCTGATATATTTACTTATATTGAGGCGCGCAAGCATGTTAATGCCCACTATACACTTGAGACTAATTATCGCTCATCAGAGTCAATGGTTAAGGCGGTAAATAGTTTATTTAATCGATTGAATAACCCATTTTTATTCGATCAAATCCCTTTCCATAATGTTAGCTCTGCTCCTCATAATGCAAATAAACAGTTATATCATAATGGAACAGCAGTCAAAGCCTTGACGTTTTGGCAGCCGGTGTCTGAGGCGATTTCGGTAACCGATTATGAACAAATTATGGCAACCCAATGCGCCGAGCAAATTGCTCAGTGGCTGCAAGGGGGAAGAACAGAGAAAACACAATTTTATCATCATGACAAACCAGTCGCAGCAGTAAAAGCCTCAGATATTACTGTGTTAGTTCGTAGTCGCCGCGAAGCGATATTGATCCGTGATGCTTTAAATCAGCGTAATATTCCCTCTGTCTTTCAATCTAATCGAGAAAGTGTTTTTGAAACACCAGAAGCTAAAGATTTGCTTTGGCTACTGCAAGCCGTGTTAGCACCGGAAAAAGAACGCGTGCTCCGTAGCGCTTTGGCCTGTGGATTATTTGGGCTAAATAGCCTAGATATTGAATGCTTGAATAATGATGAAAAAGCATGGGAGCAGTTAGTTGATGAATTTACTCGTTATTCCATACTATGGCATAAACGCGGTGTATTGCCTATGTTGCGGGCGGTGATGATCCAGCGCCACATTGCCGAAAATTTATTATCAGCGCCAGAAGGTGAGCGCCGATTAATGGATTTAATGCATATAGGTGAATTACTGCAAGAAATGTCATTACAATTGGAAGGTGAGCACGCTCTAATTCGTTGGTTAGCTCAACAAATATCACGTCCTGATCCTCAGTCTGAACGCCAACAAATGCGTTTGGAAAGTGATAAACATTTGGTACAAATTAGTACTATCCATAAATCTAAGGGATTGGAATATAAAATAGTTTGGCTGCCTTTTGTATGCAATTTTATTCCACAAGCAAAAGCGCTGTACCATGACCGGCAAGATTACCGTACTTATTTCGATCTATCTGGTACTGAGAAAAATATTGAGTTGGCAGATGAAGAACGTCTTTCAGAAGATTTACGTTTGTTATATGTAGCTTTAACTCGCTCTATTTATCATTGTAGCGTTGGTATTGCGCCATTAATTAAGGGGAATCGTAAAAAAAGTGGCGATACTGATCTGCATTTATCTGCCATCGGTTATTTACTTCAGCAAGGTAAAGAAGGAGATATTGAACAACTCAATCGTTGTCTGGCTGAAATCCGCAGTGAATGGGTTGATGTGGCCGAAGTTAAACCACTCGCGATAAGAAGTATTGATTCTCTCAGCCCAGATCGTCAGCCATTAGCAGCTAGAAAATTTACACGGCAATTAAACTCTTATTGGAAAGTCACCAGTTATTCGGGGCTTAGCTATGGTGCGCATCAGCATGAAAATGCTAGCAGTGTTTCCGCGGAAGTTTTAGCAGATTCATTAGCGCCTAAAATGGATATCGATGCGCGCGGTGAAGCGCGAGAACTCGATAGCAGCGAGCAAGTGGCAGAGCAACAATTAACTGCGCATCAATTTCCTAAAGGCGCAATGGCGGGAACATTTTTACATAGCGTATTGGAAGAGGCTGATTTTCAGCAATTGATAGATGAACAATGGCTAGCAGATAAATTATTATCTGCGGGCTTTGACCCCATGTGGGCACCGATATTAAAAACCTGGTTACAAACTATTTTTAATACTCCTTTGAACGAGCAGGGATTAGTTTTATCGCAGCTGAAAGCTGAAGATCAACTTGATGAAATGCAATTTTATTTGCCGATAGATAAATTACTCACCGCGAATGAAGTCGATGAACTAACTCATTATTATGATCCACTCTCATCCCGTTGTCCGCCATTAAATTTTGATGTGGTACAAGGGATCTTAAAGGGATTCATCGATTTAACCTTTTATTGGCAAGGGAAATTTTATTTACTGGATTATAAATCGAATTATCTTGGCGATGGGGTTGAAGCTTATACCCGAGAGGCTATGGAAGAAGCGATGATTGACCATCGTTATGACCTGCAATATCAATTATATAGCTTGGCGCTGCATCGTTACTTACGTCAGCGTTTACCTGATTATAATTATGAACAACATTTCGGTGGCGTTATTTATCTATTTTTACGAGGCATAGATGCTGATTATCCCGGAAATGGTGTGTTCTATTATTTACCGGCTGCGGAGTTTGTCGATAAGTTAGATAGACTATTTAGTCAAGCGGAGGAAAATCAGAAATGCTAAAAATACTCTTCGATAAAGCTATCGATGAACATCTTTTTAGCGCGTTAGATGTGCAGTTTGCCCGCTATCTAATTAAAGATGAAAATCCAGTATTATTATTTGTGGTCGCCTTGCTGAGCGCTGAAACAATGACCGGGCATGTGTGTTTACCGCTAAATCGAATCACGTTAGTAGAGTTATTTTCTGGTCGTCATCCGGATATGGCTGAAAATTTTTGGCGTGCGATAGGGGAGCCGAACGAAGAAACTATTTATCAAACCTTATTGCAATGTGATGCGGTTTCATTGGCGTCTGAACAGCGTAATTCACCGTTAATATTATCGGGTAGAACGTTATATTTACAAAGAATGTGGTTGTATGAAAAACAGATAGCTGAGTATTTTTCTCTGGTAAATATTTCCACTGTCGATCAAGAGCAGATAGCGCCAGTATTAGAACAATTATTTGCTCCCGCAGGCGATGTCGCTCGCGATACTATAGATTGGCAAAAAATAGCCGCAGCGGTTGCAGTTACCAGTAAAACAGCGGTTATTTCTGGCGGGCCTGGTACCGGTAAAACTACCACAGTCGCCCGTATTTTAGCGGCTTTAATAAAACTTAAACCGACGGATTCAGCAGATTTTATTATTGAATTAGCAGCGCCAACGGGTAAGGCTGCCGCTCGTCTTACTGAATCTTTAGGCGCGGCACTGAATTATATTTCATTAACAGATGATGAGCGTCGCATGTTACCGCAACAGGCGAAAACATTGCATCGTTTATTGGGTGCGCAGCCTGAGAGCCAAAAATTGCGTTATCATCGTGATAATCGACTAGCATTAGATATTTTGATTGTTGATGAGGCATCCATGGTAGATATGCCGATGATGGCTAAATTGATCGAAGCTTTACCTGATCATGCGCGGGTGATCTTTTTAGGCGATAAAGATCAGTTGGCTTCAGTTGAAGCCGGGGCTGTATTGGGAGATATCTGCCGTTATGCTAATACGGGCTACAGCCGACAAAGAGCCCAGCAATTATCGCAACTGACAGGTTATGATCTGACACAACACAGTACAGATACTGGACCAGTTATTCGCGATAATTTATGTCTATTGCGCAAAAGTTATCGATTTTCAGCTAATTCGGGGATTGGACAACTCGCTTTTGCCGTCAATAATGGTAATGCTAAACAGGCAGAACGTATACTTAACAGTGGGTTAGACGATGTTATTAGCCACACACTAATGACCGAGCAAGATTACGCAGAATTGCTACTCTCCTCTGCTGAATTTTATCGCCAATATTTACTTAGTGTAAAAGCTAAACTCACGCCGGAGATAATCCTTGAACAATATAACCACTATCGTCTGCTTACTGCGCTACGAGAAGGTCCTTTTGGGATCAGTGGATTAAATGAACGTCTGGAACAATTGCTGCATCGACAAGGCTTAATTCGTCGCCCTATTAATCGGTTGAATAAGCACTATGAGGGTCGACCGATTATGATTTCGAGGAATGATAGCCCATTAGGATTATTTAATGGGGATATTGGTATTTTGTTGAAAGATAGCGATGGTCAATTGCGAGCCTATTTCCAATTGCCAGATGGTACGATAAAAGGCATCCAACCGAATAGATTACCGCAGCATGATACCGCATTTGTTATGACAGTACATAAATCACAAGGCTCAGAGTTTGAACATACGGCGTTAGTGCTACCGAAGGTTTATTCTCCGGTGATCACGCGTGAATTAGTTTATACAGCGATGACTCGAGCGAAAAATAAACTTTCTGTATATGCGGAACCGTGGATTTTACGCAAAGCGATAGAAACCCCAACTCAGCGTCGCAGTGGTCTTGCTGAACAGTTGCTACAATGTTCGGATGTATCGGCTGGGACTTCGAGTAATGGTTGCGCTTAATGGCTCTGATCGCGTTTATTATTAATAGATAGCTTGGATATCATTCATAAAATAAAAAGTTGCTACAGAACGCTAAACTCGGTTTTAGCGGGGCTATTATTTAGAATAACAGTTTAGAATAACTATTTGAGATGGTTGAATATTATTTACTCGTTTTCAACCAAATTAAAAACAGCTCAGTAAAGATTAAAAGGTCAATAATTATGGAATCAAATATCGCCTCATCGGCAGTGACAATCACCTTGAATGCCCGTTTAGAATCTGAACGCAGGATTGATCTGCAAGATGCGATTACTCAAGTTATGGAAAAGCTCGATAAAGAGATTTATGTCATTGGCGGTGAAACATTATTGTCTGAACACGGTGAACCTGAAAAGTGTAAGATCCAATTGGCTGTAGATGATGCTAATGGTGAAAATATTAGTTTAATTTTGCAGATGATTTCTAGCATGATCTCGCCAAAAGGTTCTAAATTACATATAAATAATGATGAAGCTGAAATTGAATTTGGTCATGAAGAAGGCTTAGCTATTTATATTAATGGCTCTGATTTGAGCGAAGATGTCTATCAAAATAGTGATATCAATGAAGTGATCGAGCGTTGTGATGAACTGATTGAAGATATCGGTACTATTCAAGGAACTTGGGACGGTTCAACTGAAACTGCATTGTATTTTTATGGTGAAAGTTTTGCAGCGATGGTGGAATTATTACAACCGTACTTAGATAGTGAACCTTTGTGTCAGAAAGCCCGTTTAGTGCAAATAGCTTAGCGCAACGAATAAAAAGCGCTAATTCAATGGAGAAAATAGCGCTTTTATAGCTGGATAAAGTAGATATGTGCTTACGATTAATTATTCTGTTGGTTGTAAATCTAATATTAAAATTTTAGAACGGCGTTGATAGTTATACAGTTCTTGTTTTTTTAATGGCAACATTTCTATTTCTGCGGGTTTAAATCCACGTTCTTGAAACCAATGAATACTGCGAGTAGTTAACACAAAGAGTTTTTCTAATCCTATTTGCTTGGCATGTGAGGAGATGCGATTTAACAAGACTTCTCCTCGGCAGGAACTGCGATAATCGGGATGAACTGCTACGCAGGCCATTTCACCCAATCCTTCCTCAGGATAAGGATAAAGTGCCGCACAAGCGATTGCTAAGTTATCTCGCTCAATAATAGTAAACTTATCTATTTCCATTTCTAGCTGCTCGCGAGAGCGCCTAACCAATATACCTTGTTGTTCCAGTGGCCGAATAAGCTCTAAAATTCCCCCGATATCATTAATATTGGCTCGGCGGATTTGCTCTGCACTTTCCATCACAATCTGTGTACCGATACCATCGCGAGAAAATAATTCTTGAATTAAAGAGCCATCTTCTTGGTAACTGAGTAGATGGCTACGGCGTACGCCACGACGACAGGCTTTAGCCGCACCTCGTAGAAAACGTACAGTCCCTGAATAATAATCGCCTTGAGATTCTAATTGCTGAATAAGATCTTCGGCTTCGTTCGGTAGTAATTCGGATAAAATATTACCGTGTTTGCCCATAACTCCTTGTGTGGAACAGAAGCCAATCAATTTTTCAGCCTTCATTTTGATCGCCAGTTGGGTGGCAACTTCTTCAGACGTTAAATTAAAGCTTTCACCGGTTACAGATACCGCAACTGGGCCAATGAGTACGATAGAGCCGTTATCTAGTTGACGATTAATCGCATCTTCATCAATTCGGCGGATCCGTCCACTATGATAATAATCAATGCCGTCATCAATACCTAAAGGTTGGGCAATAACAAAATTACCACTGACCACATTAATATGTGCGCCTTGTAATGGAGTATTATTCAGGCTCATTGATAAGCGAGCTGTGATATCTAATTGTAGCGCACCTGAAGCTTGTTTCACATATTCAAGCGTTTTAGCATCCGTGACCCGGGTATTTTTATGGTAAGTGGTTTTATAATTATTCTCTGTGAGAATACCTTCAATTTGAGGTCGAGCGCCATAAACGACAACAATCCGTATTCCAAGGCTATGAAGTAGGCCGATATCATTGACAATATTAGCAAAATTTTCATGGGCAATGGCTTCACCACCTAACATAATGATAAATGTTTTACCACGATGTGCGTTTATATAGGGAACCGAATGGCGGAATCCATCAACCAGTTCGGTGCTACGCTCTTTCATAAACACCCTCTCAAAGTGAATTTTTATTCGTAATTAATGTATTTTTATTCTTTTTAAGGGCAAATATCAAGCAAAAGATCTGATAAGTTTTGTAACATAACTCTGATAGGCCTTTACACATCTCTAGATTTTATTGTGTATTCTTAATGACAGTATGCTAATGATTGGTTAAAGTTCGCAGTCTGGCTGCTATAATTGGCCTTATTGATTATAAATTTCCCCTTTTCATCCGTTCTAGGTTTGGAATTATTTGATGAGTCACCAAGATCACAATCCGTCAAGGCGTCGCCTGTTACAAGGTGCAGCAGCGGTTATGTTGCTGAGTATTAGCCCTTTCGGTTTAGCGGCTGCTGCCAATATTGTTGCGGTACGTATATGGCCGGCTTCAAGTTATACTCGAGTGACACTGGAATCGAATATCCCGCTGAAATACCGTCAGTTTGCCTTAGAAAATCCTGATCGCATTGTTGTGGATTTGGAAGGCGTACAATTGAATAATGTTCTTAAGCAGATGACGAGCCAAATTCAAACTCGCGATCCCTTTCTAAAATTGGTGCGCGTGGGGCAATTTGATCCAAAAACGGTGCGCTTAGTTTTTGAAGTTAAAAGTAAAGTTAAGCCGCAAATGTTTACTATTGCACCGGTATCTGAATTTAAAAATCGCTTAGTTATGGATTTTTATCCGGGGCAGGGGGTGAGTACCACTGACGATCCATTATTGGCATTACTGGAAGATTATAATAAAGGCGATTTAGAAGAAAACTTGCCAATCGAATCGAAAAAACCGGGTAAAGCAGGAACCGATAGACCGATTATTATTATGATCGATCCCGGGCATGGTGGTGAAGATCCTGGGGCGATCGGCAAATATAAAACTCGTGAAAAAGATGTGGTTTTACAGATTGCTCGTCGCTTGAAAAAATTGATTGATAACGATCCTTCAATGCGCGCTTATATGACTCGCAACGAAGATATCTTTATTCCATTAACGGTCAGGGTGGCTAAAGCACGAAAAATGCAGGCAGATTTATTTGTCTCTATTCACGCCGATGCTTTTACTAATCGCTCTGCGCGTGGTTCGTCGGTGTTTGCTTTATCGACGAAAGGCGCGACCAGTAATACTGCGCGTTTCTTGGCTCAAACTCAGAATGAGGCCGATTTAATTGGTGGTGTGAGCAAAAGTGGCGATAAATATTTAGATCATACGATGTTTGATTTACTGCAAACGGCAACAATTAACGATAGTCTTAAATTCGGCGATGAAGTACTTAAACGCATGAAAAGCGTCAATAAATTGCATAAAAATAAAGTGGATCAAGCTGGTTTCGCGGTATTAAAAGCACCAGATATTCCCTCTATTTTAGTTGAAACTGCATTTATCAGTAATTTAGAAGAAGAGCGAAAATTAAAAACGGCAAAATTTCAGCAACAGATGGCCGAATCAATTTTCCAAGGAATAAAAGCTTATTTTCGTAATGGAGGCGATGTCGCACGCCGCCGCTAGTTGAAGCTTACTGTTTAAATCAGTGGTGATAATAAGCTTAGATAATATTGGTTTATGCTATTTTGCCACGGATGGTAATCTTATCGTTTAATTTATATATATTGAATTGCTATCACGCGATGGCAAATTCTATGTAACTTTTTGTATTATAATTATTACATGATTAATAGTTAGCATATTCTTATCCATCGTGAAAAACATTATTTGAATAAGCTAGAAACTGTATTTTTTAAGGGAATTATTTGGAATTATTCTAATTGAAAATATATTAAGAAGGGAAAATTGACTTACAAAATTGGTTGCGGGAGCTGGATTTGAACCAACGACCTTCGGGTTATGAGCCCGACGAGCTACCAGACTGCTCCATCCCGCGACTGATAATAATAACTAATAATATTTTTGGCAATGTGGTTGCGGGAGCTGGATTTGAACCAACGACCTTCGGGTTATGAGCCCGACGAGCTACCAGACTGCTCCATCCCGCGCCTGAAATATTATTTTACTCTATTTATTGCTTTACTGCTTCAGTTTTATCTACCGTGCTGTTATCTATCGTATTAATATATTGGTTGCGGGAGCTGGATTTGAACCAACGACCTTCGGGTTATGAGCCCGACGAGCTACCAGACTGCTCCATCCCGCGACTGATCTATTAATTACTTTAGCATATTACGGTATTTCTCTTTATTGTGTTTCTATTCAATTGAATTTTAGCACTGAATATATTGATACACAATATTGGTTGCGGGAGCTGGATTTGAACCAACGACCTTCGGGTTATGAGCCCGACGAGCTACCAGACTGCTCCATCCCGCGACTGATAGCGGGCACTATACTCAGGATGAGATCTGATGCAAGTTTTTTCGTTCATTTTTTTGATTTTTTTACGTAATTAGCACAAAAAACACACTTTACGCGTTTTTTTTATTCAATTGTAACCCTCGACTTAACAATTATTGTTGCCGAGTATTTTACTGATTTCTTTATGCTTGGCGGTTTGCTATTGTGCGCGACATCGTTAATACGGAGATAATTTCACATGAATTGCTGGCAAAAATGGTTAGTTTCTGGCGTGTTTCTATCTTTACTTGCAGGATGCCAGTCTCATCCCACGGATAAAGGTCAACAATATAAAGATGGCAAGCTAACGAAAGATTTACAGCAAGTCAATCAACTGAATGTTCAAGGGCGACCGATTAATGCGGCTGATTTTAATCAGCAGGTCAGCATGATTGAACAAATGTCGCCAAGATTATTCCGTAATAACAATGATACTTACCACGCGATTGAAAATTGGCTACAAGCAGGTGGCGATCCTGCTCAATTAGCGAATTTCAATTTATCAGCCTTTCAAATGGAAGGTGTTGATAATTATGGAAATGTACAGTTCACTGGTTACTATACTCCAGTTATCGAAGCACGCAGAGTAAAGCAAGGTGAGTTCCGTTATCCGCTGTATGGTATGCCAGCAAAAGGTAAAAAGCGTTTACCAAGTCGCGCCGAAATTTATAACGGTGCATTGAGCGATAGATTAATTTTAGCCTACAGTAACTCAGCCGTAGATAATTTTATGATGGAAGTGCAGGGGAGTGGCTATGTTAATTATGGTGATGGTAGCCCGTTAAGTTTTTATGGCTATGCGGGTAAAAATGGTCACGCGTATAAAAGTATCGGTAAAGTTTTAGTGGATAACGGTGAAGTACCATTAGCTAAAATGTCACTACAAGCGATAAGAGATTGGACTGAATCTCATAGTGAAGAAGAAGTTCGCCAGTTATTGGAACAAAATAGTTCGTTTGTTTTCTTTAAACCAGAAGCCTTTGTGCCTGTAAGAGGCGCAAGCGCGGTACCATTAATTGCTAAAGCCTCGGTTGCTGCAGATAAAACGCTGATCCCGGCGGGCACAACGTTACTGGCAGAAATTCCAATATTGGATAATAACGGCAAATTTACGGGTCGTTATGAAATGCGTATGATGGTTGCATTGGATGTTGGTGGCGCGATTAAAGGCCATCATTTTGATATTTATCACGGTACAGGCCATGATGCAGGCAGAATGGCGGGTTTTTATAATCACTATGGTCGCGTTTGGGTACTGAAAAAAAGTCCGTTAGCGATTAAATAGTTATAGCGATAATTAAGGTATTATTTTTCGATGCAAAATTCTCTTTCTGATGCATGGATGCAGCGCTTTGCGGGGACGGGGCGATTGTACGGCCAATTCGCACTATCACTTTTTGCTCAATCACATATCTGTGTCATTGGTATTGGTGGCGTTGGTTCATGGGCAGCAGAGGCACTTGCTCGCACTGGTATTGGTGCTATTACTCTTATCGATATGGATGATGTATGCGTGACAAATACTAACCGGCAATTACACGCATTGAAGTCAACTATTGGTCAGCCCAAAGTTGAAGTAATGAAACAGCGTATTTTAGCGATAAACCCTGAGTGTCGGGTTACCGTTGTCGATGATTTTATTACTGCGGATAATGCGGCGGAATTATTATCGGTAGGATTCGACTATGTGATTGATGCTATTGATAGTGTTAGACCAAAAGCGGCATTATTAGCTTATTGCCGCCGCTATAAAATTCCAGTAATAACCACGGGGGGCGCAGGGGGACAGATTGATCCGACACAAATTAAAGTGACTGATTTAGCTAAAACCATCCAAGACCCTTTAGCGGCGAAATTACGTGAACGTTTAAAATCAGATTTTAATGTGGTTAAAAATGGTAAGGGTAAATTGGGGATTGATTGTGTCTTTTCGACAGAACAATTAGTTTATCCTCAACGTGACGGCTCTGTATGCGCAGCAAAAAGTACCGCAGATGGCTCTAAACGGATGGATTGTGCTTCAGGCTTTGGCGCTGCAACAATGGTAACCGCCAGTTTTGGTTTTATCGCCGTTTCGCATGCCCTGAAAAAAATGCTGGCTAGAGCTGAACGTAATCGCTTGAAAAAATAAAATGATAGATAGGCGCAGAATATATGCGCCTATCACTTTCGTTGAGTAATGAGAAATCCAAATAGCCGGTGAGAGTTAATTTGTGCTGTTATTGATTTTCTTGGGCGATTTTTTGGATATATTGAATTAGTGCTTGGATCCCATTTAAACGTGAATCGCTCAGTTGCCCTGATAATCCAGTGGCTTGAAAAAACTCAGAGAAATCAATTGATAAAATTTTCTGTGGCGTTTGGTTTTCTATCGCTGTCAGTAATATAGCCAGTAATCCTTTGACAATTCTTCCTTCGCTATCACCAAAAAAGTGTAACGTTCCGTTTTGATTTAGTTGATAGCCAAGCCAAACTCGATTTTCACAACCTTTAACTTCTTGCGCTTGCTGGCGAGTGACTTCGTCTAATACAGGTAATTTACGGGCTAATTTGATTAATAAACGATATTTGTCTTCCCATGCAGATTGCGCTTGTAAGTCACAACGCAGATCTTCAAATGTTATCTCTGAGCCAAATGGGTGAGTTGCTGTCAACGAGGGCATAGTTTAGCTCCTTGATTCTTATAATTAATTATACTATTCATTTAATAATGATAGCGCTGATTTTAGCTCTGAGATAAATCGAATAATATCTTGTTGATTATTATAAGGCATAACAGAGATACGTAAGCAGCTATTTATTCCCATTGCATCCATTAATGGTTGAGCACAATGTTGTCCATGGCGTAATGCGATATTTTGCTCCGCCAGTAAAATGGCTAAATCGCTAGGATGAATATCGGCAAAATTAAATGATAGTAGCGGAGAGTGTGAACAACGATAGCTAATAAAACCGGGCAGCTGCTGCAATTGCTGTTCGGCATAATCGATTAATGAATTAGCATGCAATGCAGCATCTGATCGATGAATAGTTTCAAGCCACGCTAAAGTAGCAGAGAAAGCCAGAACACCCGCAATATTTGGCGTACCAGCTTCAAAACAATGAGGGATTTCTGCTGCAACAAAATTAGAAAAATCAGTTTCAATTAGCATTTTGCCGCCACCATGCCAAGGTGACATTTGAGCGGCTAATTGTGGTTTAATATAACACACTCCTAATCCGGTCGGTCCATACAATTTATGTGCAGAAAAAGCATAAAAATCAATGTCTAGTGCTGTAACATCAATTGAATGGTGAGCTATCCCTTGGGCGCCATCAACCACCATTTTAGCCCCTACTTCTCGAGTCAGTTGACGAATCGCTATGAGATCTGGCTGATGGCCTGTTACATTCGACATTTGGCTCACTGCGACGACCCGAGTACGCTGATTTAATAGGGGCTTTAGGCTATCAAGGCTAATATGATAATTTTGATTAATTGGCCATTTGATTACTGTTGCGCCGGTTTGCTGCGCTAGCATCAGCCAAGGGATCAAATTTGAATGGTGTTCTTGCTCGCTGACAATAATTTCATCGCCGGGTTGTAGTTGTTCTCTAAAATAACTTTGGGCAACAAAATTGATTGACTCAGTTGTTCCTCGTGTCCAAATAATGCTTTTCGCATCAACTGAGTTTATTAATCGGGCAACCTGCTGGCGTGCTAATTCATAATTTTGAGTGGTCTGTAATGCCACTTTTGATTGACCACGATGAACCGAACTACTGGCGTGCCTATAATAGTGATCAGTCGCTTCTATCATGGCAAGAGGCTTCAATGCGGTCGCTGCACTGTCTAGAAAGACGGTTGGGCTGTTTAATGCCGGAAAATGGCTTCTAAAATTAATAGCAGAGAAAGTACTCATTGCGCCTCATTAATAACTAAGATGATTCTTTTTGACTAAATTAGTGGTTTTGTTTCAATTGTAACCTGTTTAGCAGGGAAAGATATTGTTACACTTAGACATGTTTATTGGTACTATTAGTAAAATAGAAACAAAAAATTTAGTCATATTTGATCATTTTGCAATAAATTCATCCAATTTCCTATAGTTATAGAATAAGCGGTTTATAGAATATCAAATTGGATTATTTAGGCAGGGATGAATAGATCTCAATTCATAACATTTACCTGAAGATAAGATATTACGTTATTCTATTCATTTATCGTGGTTTTTTAGTTAATTGTCGTAAGTTATTTGAGTTTTATTTAGCTAAAAAAAAACACCGCCGAAGCGGTGTATTAAAAAATCACTATGGACAGACAGGGTAAATGTACAGGAAGTGAAAAAAAACAGTAGCATAGCTACAAAGTCTAGTATTACTAGACAACTTGCAAACACAACATCACAACCACAAAGCCAAAAGCTCCAAAGTAGCAAAACTTTGAAACTTTTCGTTCCGGCTTAGGAAGTGCGCATACTATAGGTATTTACTGGTATATCCTCAATGGACAAATTATAATGCTTCGGATAAAAAAAACTAATGTATCTAATTGGCCGGAATAGAAGCGATTATGTCTAAACGATTACCTCCCCTTAATGCATTGCGAGTATTTGACGCTGCTGCCCGTCATTTAAGTTTTACTAAAGCGGCAGAGGAGCTGTTTGTTACTCAAGCAGCAGTGAGTCATCAAATGAAAAGTTTAGAGGATTTTTTAGGGCTTAAATTGTTTCGCCGCCGTAATCGCTCATTGTTACTGACGGAAGAAGGGCAAAGTTATTATCTTGATATTAAAGAAATTTTCTCTTCTATAAATGAAGCGACCCGAAAATTACTCGCCCGTAGCGCAAAAGGTGCATTGACAGTAAGTTTGTCGCCTAGCTTTGCTATCCAATGGTTAGTTCCTCGATTATCGGGATTTAACCAAGCTTATCCTGGAATCGATGTGCGCATTCAGGCGGTAGATCGTGAAGAAGATAAACTGTCTGATGATGTTGATGTTGCAATATTTTATGGTCGTGGGAATTGGCCAGGTTTAAGGACAGATCGCCTATATGCTGAGTTTTTAATGCCAGTATGTTCGCCATCATTATTAACTGGAGATCACCCGCTAAAACAGCCGGGAGATCTCGCATTCCATACATTATTGCACGACTCTTCGCGTAGAGATTGGCAAGCCTATACTCGTATGCTGGAGTTGCAGAATATTGTGAATGTACAGCAGGGACCAATATTTAGTCATAGTGCAATGGTGATACAGGCGGCGGTTCATGGGCAAGGAATCGCGTTGACCAATAATGTGATGGCTAAAAATGAAATAGATTCGGGTCGATTGGTATGTCCTTTCAGTGAAGTACTCGTTAGTAAAAATGCTTTTTATCTTGTTTGTCAGGAAAATCAGGCGGAACTGGGAAAAATTGCGGCATTTAGGCAATGGATCCTCGCTCAGGCTGCTAGCGAACAAGAAAAATTAGGCTTTATCACCGGCGATCAAGAAACTACACTACCTGGGCAGTAATTAAAAAGATAAAACAGAAATAAAGGGTATTACTGTGAATAGTCGTTTGATGCTAATTTTTGCTGGGATCAGTGGTTTTTTTTGTGTGGCATTCGGTGCGGTAGGTTCGCATTTATTGTCGCCAGTCATGAGCTCCCATCAAATGGAGTGGATTGATACAGGTTTGCGTTATCAGATGATGCATACTGCTGCTCTAATGGCCCTTGGCGCCATTTTAATCCGTAAAGTTGTGCTTTGGTTTTACTGGTGCGGGATATTTTTCGCTATAGGTATTCTCCTTTTCAGTGGTAGCCTTTATTGTATGGCCTTATTGCAGGTAAAATACTTCGCGTATTTTACGCCGATTGGTGGAGTTTGCTTTCTGATCGGCTGGCTGTTAGTGGTTATCGGCGCTACGCGTCTAAGGAAATCGGCGTTACGCCATGAATAATAAAATTGCATTATATTGTCGCCAAGGCTTTGAAAAAGAATGTGCGTCAGAAATAACAGATAAAGCAAGTCAGAAAGAAATTTTTGGTTTTGCTCGAGTAAAAGAGAACAGCGGCTATGTCTTGTTCGAGTGCTATGAAGCTGGAAATGCGGATCGTCTTGCGAAAGAGATCCCATTTTCTGAGTTGATTTTTGCTCGTCAGATGATTGTAGTTGGCGATCTGTTAAAAGATTTACCAGCAGATGATCGTATTACTCCGGTTGTTGCTGCGCTAAAAACGCAAATAGAGCGTGCTGGTGAAGTTCGTGTTGAAGTTCCAGATACCAATGAAAGTAAAGAGTTATTGAATTTTTGTCGTAAATTTACGGTTCCACTGCGTAATGCATTGCGTCAAGAAAAAATATTATTAGCCAAAGAAAACCTGAAACGTCCGGTGATCCATGTATTTTTTATAGCTCCCGGTTGTTGTTATACAGGATATTCTTACAGCACTAATAACTCTACATTCTATATGGGGATACCGCGTCTGAAGTTTCCTTCTGATGCGCCAAGCCGTTCAACGCTAAAACTGGAAGAAGCCTTTCATGTTTTTATTCCTCACGATGAGTGGGAAGAACGTTTGGCCAGCGGGATGAAAGCAGTTGATTTAGGCGCTTGTCCTGGTGGATGGACCTATCAATTAGTTAAGCGCAGTATGATGGTGCATGCGGTAGATAATGGCCCGATGGCTCAGAGCTTAATGGATACTGGCCAGGTTAGACATCACCGCCTTGATGGTTTCAAATTTCAGCCATTAGTAAATAACATTACTTGGTTAGTCTGTGATATGGTTGAAAAACCAGCAAAAGTAGCGGCGTTGATGACCGAGTGGTTAGTTCAAGGTTGGTGCCGTGAAGCTATTTTCAATCTTAAATTACCGATGAAAAAACGCTATGAAGAAGTTTCCCATATCTTAAATAAGATGGAAATTCAGCTGAAAGAAAACGGTATTAATTCCCGTATTCAAGCCAAGCAATTATATCATGATCGTGAAGAAGTGACTGTGCATGTACAGCGTATTTGGGCGGCTGCCCCTAAACGTGACTGATTTATCAACTTATTGAATATCACTTATTGAGCATACAAATCTAAATATAGTGAGTTCGAATATAAAAAAACGACCTTTGGGTCGTTTTTTTATATTACTATCAATCGATAGTGATCAATTTTGTAATTTATTGGAAACGATACTATTTGATAAAAATGATATTCGACAAGAACGATATAGAGATAAGCCGTATTATGAGCTAGTAGGTGGGATATATCTTAGATCTTTTAAATTACCGTTGAGTTGAAGATCGGTTCTTAGGGTTGATATTTTTCGGCAAATATCTGCGATAGCATATTGATTTTCTAGTTTTTTACGCCATTTATCTGTTACAGACTCTAGATTAGCAAACAGATTATCCAATGTTTCATATTGTTGGAGTAATGCTATTGCGCTTTTGGGACCTATACCTGCTACCCCGGGAATTTTACTGCTACTTACACCAGTTAATCCCCAATAGTCCGGCAATTGATGCGGAGCAACCCCAAATTCTTTGGTGACAAAAGGTAAGTCTAACCATCGTTTTTGAAAATAGTCTCTAATTTGAATTGCGGGTGACAATAATTGGCAATAGCCTTTATCTGTCGAGACAATGGTGACAGCATGGCCGGCTGAGGTTACTTTGCAGGCCAGTGTGGCAGCCAGATCATCGGCTTCATCACCTTGAGAATGCCAGCAACAAATACCTTGTTGCTCAAATAACTGTTTAATCGCTATTAATTCGTGCTGTAAATCTTCGGGCATTGCTTGTCTACCCGCTTTGTAATCGGGTAATAATTGGTGGCGCCAACTATTATGACGATCTTCCTCATCAAATACCGCCACAATATGGCTGGGAGAGGCGTGAGTGATTAATTGTTGAATTGCTGACATGCAGGTAGTCGCACAAGGTGAACCTTGTACGGCATGGATACGACGAATTAAATTTAATGCATCAATAATGAGTAAATGGATCATGAGTATCTTGCCATCCCTGGCGTACGGTTTGATTATTTTACGATTTCGTAGCAAGGCTCATAAGCCGTGCCGCCTGGGAGTTTCATTCGATGTTGATCAACAAATCCACGTAACAATGTATCCATACGACGCATTATTTCAGCATCTCCATGAATTTTAAATGGTCCATGTTGTTCTATCGCTTTCATTCCGACTTCTTTTACGTTTCCTGCCACAATACCTGAGAAGGCTCTACGTAAATCAGAGGCTAATTTTTCTGGTGATTGGCCGGGATACAAATTTAAAGATGCCATATTTTCATGTGTTGGTTCAAAAGGAATTTGAAGTTGATGATTAATCTTGATTGACCAATTGAAGCTATAAGCATCACCGGTACTGCGACGATTATCTTTAACTAGAGGCATATTTTTTTTCATTACTTTCGCCACTTCTTGTGGGTCATCAATAATGATTTGATAATGCTTACGGGCTTCGTCACCCAGTGTATGCTGAATAAAGTCATCTAAAACTTCAAAGTATTCGGCACTCTCTTTTGGCCCAGTGAGGATCAGCGGAAGAACTTGGTGTTTATTTTCTGGATCCATCAAAATACCCAGTAAATACAATAATTCTTCTGCGGTTCCTACACCGCCGGGGAAGATAATTATCCCGTGAGCTAAACGTACAAAGCTTTCTAAGCGTTTTTCAATATCTGGCATAATAATCAATTCATTGACCAGAGGATTAGGTGGTTCAGCGGCAATGATTGAAGGCTCAGTTAAGCCAATGAAACGGCTATTATTATAGCGTTGTTGTGCATGCCCTACGGCAGCGCCTTTCATCGGAGCTTCCATTGCCCCTGGGCCACAACCAGTACAAATATTTAATTCACGAAGACCTAATTCATTACCGACTTTACGGCCGTAAAGATATTCCACTTCGTTAATTGAGTGGCCCCCCCAGCAGACAATCATGCTCGGATCTTCATCAATATGCAGTGCGCGGGCATTACGTAAAATAGAAAATAGCATATTGGTAATATGCGTACCATTGTCCATATTTAAATGATGAACCCGCTCTGCATGGGTGATTTGAGCATGAACAAATAAGATATCGCGTAGAACAGCAAACAGATTGGCTTGAAGGGATCGAATAATTTTACCATCAACAAAGGCATCTTCAGGGGGATTGATTAGTTCAAGTTTAACCCCTCGTTCACGGCGTAATACGTTGATGTCAAAATCAGTATATTTTGACAGTAATTCCTTACTATTGTCAGTTTGGCTACCCGAATTAAGAACCGCCAGAGAGCAATTGCGGAATAAATGGTATAAATGGCTGCTCGCAGTACGCTTGAGCATGTCGACTTCAAGCTGAGACAGCAAATCCATAGATCCTAGTGGACTGATATGAGTAATCAAGTAGGGCTCCTTTGTCCTGAACTGCGACGGTTATTTTTTATATTAAAGTGAAATATAAAATAAAATACAGGTACATTAACCGCCTAATATTGTTTATTGTCGAGCTAATCTAGCGAGTGAAGGCTGGAACGATTCATTACTGCGCCATGGATTAATATCTAATCCCCCTCGCCGTGTATATCGTGCATAGACGGTGAGCGATTCTGGGCGACAAAATTCCATTAAATCATTGAATATACGCTCAACACATTGTTCGTGAAACTCATTATGGTGCCTAAATGAAACCAGATAACGTAACAGCTTTTCACGATCAATTTTGGTACCGCGATAATGAATTTGCACGGATCCCCAATCTGGCTGATGGGTGATGAGACAGTTCGATTTTAATAAGTGACTGACCAGTGTTTCTTCAATAATGGGCTGATGACCATTATTAATATCATTATCCGATATGCTGTGAATTAAGTAGTCACGATTGAATTGATAATCATCAATATTAATATCTTGATTATCAATACATTCTCCTATAAATGTTCCGATCGGCTGTTGAGTAAATTCATCCAGCGCATGCAGTGTAACGCTAACCAAACCTTGAGCACAGTGGGTTAAATCATTTTGCAAAGTGGTTCGCACTTTTTCCCATGAATCAAAATGAGTTTGATTAAAACTGTTTAAATATAATTTAAAACTTTTGGATTCAATTAAATTTTGGCTGGTAGCATCAACACTAACCTGACCGATGGCGACCTGTGGTACACCGCGTGAATTCAGCCATGAAAGTTCATATAATGTCCAAATATCAGCACCATGAAAGGGAAGATTATCGGGATGAATATTTAGCGGCTGGCGATTCAAACTACGAGGAACAGCTTGCAGTAAGTTAGCTTCATATTGATCGTGATAAGCGGTTTTTTTCCCTAGCGTGAGATTGCTAAGCGCTGGGTTATCCTGATACTGTGACATCATAATCCTTTTATATGGGTTATACGGTCTAATTTTATTAATCTATCAATAGAATGTATCGGCCAGAACCTGATTTTATAGCTCTGATGCCTTGCGATGATAGCATTTTATAGTTAGTGACCATAGTTAGTCGCTGTAGTTAGTAGCCACACTAGGTGACTATAGTTTATGACTTTGGTGGTTGCTGATAATTTTACGTGAATTTATTTAAATAAGCCTCTAATTGATATGAAAACAACAATATCATCAGTACTAGAACAATTTACATCAACCTATATAAATAATTGGAAACAACAGACTGGATTCCCTCCAGTTTCCGCAGAATTATACGGTATTCCATCACCTTGTGTTATTCGTACCGGTGATGAAGCAGTGTATTGGGAGCCTCAACCTTTTCCTATTGCAAATGCCACCTTACAGAGTGTAGCTAATGCGTTAGAGATCACATTACAAGAGGATATCCATCCGTTTTATACCTCCCAGCTGGCGGGCGATATGGCGGCTGAATTTGAGGGATTGTCGATTAATTTGCTTCAGGTATGGAGTGAAGAAGATTTTACGCGCTTACAACAAAATCTGATTGGTCATTTAGTTACTCAAAAGCGATTGAAGCTGCCACCTACGTTATTTATTGCCACCATGGAGTCTGATTTAGAAATGGTATCTTTATGTAATATATCAGGTGAAGTTATTGTAGAAAAATTTGGCAGTAAAGAACGTCGAGTTATTGCACCTGATTTAGCGACATTTATCGTGGGATTGATCCCAGTTGTAACAAGTTAATCTTGCGATATCACTCTATAGATATGTGAGATATTACTTACAAATTAATTTATCTATACCTCAACTGGTTATTTGTTTTTTTTACAATGCATTAAATAGCATTTAATTTCAAAAGGTTGTTTTTATTTTAATCCAATCCTGATTTTATTGTGCTTTTAATGTTTTTCTAGGTAGGTTGTTTCGCTAGGTGATTTATAGCATTCTTGTGTGGCTGAAGACGAGAGCGTCCACAGTAAAAAAATTAATAAGGTAGGGTTAAGGATAACCAGAGCAAGTATAAGCTTGGGAAAACTATCTTAACGACAACGGATGTTAAACAGCAGGATGCTGTTATTGCAGGATGCAAATATCTATCTAGATATAATGAGATAAGCCAGTCAAGATTTCTTGGCTGGCTCTTTTTCGTGGATAAATTCAGTCTATTTTTCGCTTATTTTTATAATTATTCATCCTCGTATTATAATTAATGATTCATAATTTGAGCGCATTACACATCATATACATTATGGTGATTAAGTTGCGTTTGGGATCTATTGACTCCATATTGTATTATCTGCTTAACGTAAGGCGATGAATTAGAGGAAAGATTTTCGAACTCTTATTACATCGTTAGAATTTTCGGATACAAAATTTTGTCTGATATTCAAAATCTTGTATCAAATCGCGTAAGAATAATGGTAAAGCATGAAGACATTGATTATAGAAAAATTACAGCATCTAGAACACGAAATGAGAGTTATTGAATTGTGGTCTGAAACACCACCCGCACCAGAAGCTTTTGAAAGTGAGCAGCCTTTTGCGCTTGATACTATGGAACCTGCAGAATGGTTGCAGTGGATATTGATCCCTAGAATGTATGCGCTGATTGAGCAGAATGGAACATTACCCAGTTCATTTTCTATCGCGCCATATTTTGAAGAAGCATATAAATATGAGGATGAAAGTCGTTGTTTGAACTTGCTTACGCATTTGCGTGAACTGGATGCATTCTTCACTAAGGCTAATTAATGCTGGAAATTATATATCAAGACGAATATTTGGTGGCGATCAATAAACCTGCAGGCTGGCTAGTTCATCGCAGTTGGTTAGATAGCCATGAAACTGTTTTCGTGATGCAAACTCTACGAGATCAAATTGGGCAGCATGTTTTTCCGGTTCATCGTCTTGACCGCCCTACATCTGGGGTGTTATTGATGGCGC
Source organism: Moellerella wisconsensis ATCC 35017 (assembly GCF_001294465.1). Taxonomy (GTDB): domain Bacteria; phylum Pseudomonadota; class Gammaproteobacteria; order Enterobacterales; family Enterobacteriaceae; genus Moellerella; species Moellerella wisconsensis. The sequence continues at coordinate 37,278 of NZ_LGAA01000002.1, read as the reverse complement.
TATCAAGCGATGTGGCACGTTTGCTCTCTGAACAATTTGAGCTGCATCAGCTAGAAAAAACCTATCATGCGATTGTGAGAGGTTATGTCGAACAGGCAGAAAGATTAGATTATCCCTTATTAGAAGAGTTGGATAAAATTGCGGATAAACATGCAACGCGCGCGCCTGTTCTTCAAGAATGTGTTACGCATTATCGTCCGTTAGCTAAAGTGGAGTGCCCGGTAGCGATTGGGCGTTATCCTACGTCCCGTTTTAGTTTGATTGAGTTGAAACCAGAAACAGGGCGTAAACATCAATTGCGGCGTCATATGTCACATTTGCGGCATCCTATTATTGGTGATTCTAAGCATGGTGATTTACGCCAGAATCGCGGCGTTACTCAACATTTTTCGACTTCACGATTAATGTTGCATGCCAGTGAACTTAATTTAACGCATCCAATTACCCATGAGCCTCTGAAATTACAGGCTAAATGGGATCAACAGTGGATGACATTGATCCAGCAATTCGGTTGGCTAGGCATTGAAAAACAACTAGAAACCATAATTGATAATAGCTGAGGCTGATATGTCAAAAATAGGAATATTTGTTGGTACGGTATATGGCAACTCGCTCGCTGTAGCGGAAGAAGCGCAAACTATCTTTGTTGCACAAGGGCATGAGGTGGTGATCTTTGATGAACCTCAATTAACCGATTGGCAAAATTATAATCAAGACGATAATGTGGTGTTGATTATTACCTCGACAACGGGACAAGGCGATTTACCTGATTCTATCACGCCACTGTTTTATGAAATTCAGGAACAACTAGGCTATCAACCCAATTTACGTTATGGAATTATCGGTTTAGGGGACAGTAGTTATGATAACTATTGCGCTGCGGGTAAGCGTTTTGCTGAGTTATTAAAGGAGCAAAGCGCAAAACAGGTTGGTGAATTATTATTGATTGATGCGATTGAACAGCCAGTGCCAGAAGAGTTTGCACAGCCTTGGTTACAGGCATGGGGCAAATTAATTTAGTTGTTATCGACGACGATAATATTCTACACCGTAGAAAAGCCACGGTGTAGAGCCGGCTCTAATTTGTAACCGTGATAATTAGCGACGCGTCAGTTTCTCGAGATCAGCTTCAATTTCTGCAATTTTGTTTGAAACAACATGCTCTAAATGACGTAAATCGTCGAGAATTTTGTGTTTCAAATCGACTTCTATCTTTTCATGCATGCAAATTTTATCTAATTCTTCAATGGCATAACGAAGATTAGAGTTGATTTCATTTATTTCTTTATAATTATTAGATCCGTCAGTTGCGGCAATAGTTTTACGCTGGCGTGGATATTTGAATTTTACACTTTTAGCAAAAAACTCACCTTTATCCTTGCGGAAATAAATTTTCAAAATATCGTTATTGGCTTCCTGACGTAGGGTATAGCGATCGATATCTTGAGGGTTACTGATGCCTAAACTTTTCAGATTATCGTACATAAATTTCCACCTAATAAGGGAATATAAACGATGAACAGAGTGAGAGTTATAATAGCCGATTGCTAATATAACCGGTGTATTATTTTGTTTTTGACGTTCAAAACAAATAAAAGCAGAAGCGGCTCTACTCAGGTAACAATGAACACTCGATATTATGCGTGATTTAACCTAATTGACAAACGTCTGTTGCATAAAAAATGGCGGGGTGGCGATTATATTTTTAAAATCACAGGCAGCTTACTTTAATTAAGATTGAAAACCATCACCCAATAATTAATTATTCTAGCGTATAAAACGGTATAGAGTGAGCTGCCTGTAATTACTGTCCGTTTAAGCCCCGTATTTATGGCCTATTTGGGCGTATCGATAAGCGATGGACTAATCGATAGAACGTAATAATTCATTGATGCCCACTTTAGCTCGGGTTTTGGCATCAACTTTTTTCACGATAACGGCGCAATATAAGCTGTAACTCCCATCTTTGGATGGTAAATTTCCGGAAACGACCACCGAGCCGGCAGGGACGCGGCCATAATGGATTTCGCCGGTCTCACGATCGTAAATTTTGGTACTTTGGCCAATATAGACGCCCATTGAAATAACTGCGCCTTCTTCAATAATTACCCCTTCGACGATTTCTGAGCGCGCGCCAATAAAGCAATTATCTTCGATAATAGTTGGATTAGCTTGTAATGGCTCCAATACGCCGCCAATACCGACACCACCTGATAAATGTACATTTTTGCCGATCTGGGCACATGAGCCTACGGTAGTCCAAGTATCCACCATTGTGCCTTCATCGACATAAGCCCCGATATTGACATAAGATGGCATTAACACGCTGTTTTTTGCAATATATGCACCTTGGCGTACTGCCGCTGGTGGAACAACACGAATACTTTCGCGTTCAAAACGGGCTTGATCATAATCAGCAAATTTCATCGGCACTTTATCAAAATAGCGACTTTCAGCGCCTTCGATAACTTGATTGTTATTAATACGAAAAGATAATAAAACCGCTTTTTTCAGCCACTGATGAGTAATCCATTCACCATTAATTTTTTCTGCAACACGCAGTTTTCCGCTATCTAAGAGAGCGATAGCGTCATTAACTGCTTGGCGAAGTTCTGCACTTGCAGTTGCTGGAGTAATTTCAGCTCTGTGTTCGAAAGCTTGTTCAATAATATTTTGTAAGTGTTGCATTAAAGTTACTTCTCCTTTTAAGGATGCTTGGGGGTGAAATTAGCGAAATACGTTATATTTTATCCTTCGAGTTTAGGGTATCTGTCAACCTTTGTGATAATTCTTGTTGTAATTTTTTATTTAATGCTCTGTTTTCTTTATCAGCAAGCACAAAAAAATCCTCTACTTTTTCACCTATAGTGGTGATCCTTGCGCCATGCAGTGAGATTTCCATTTGGGCTAATACATGACCTATACGGGCTAATAATCCGGGTTGATCAAGGGCGAAAAGCTCCATATAGGTACGACGTTCATTAGTAGAACTTAGAAAGTTAACCCGAGTTGGTACCGTAAAATGTTTCAATTTAGAGGCTAATTTTTTACTTTGAGGCAATTGTATTTGCGGCTCATTGATTACCGCTAATAAAGAGTTTTTAACATGCGTATAGCGATCTGTGGATAATGGGCGTCCATCAGGCTCCAGAACAATAAAAGTATCCATGGCCATATTATCTTTATGGGTGAAAATTTGGGCACTATGTATACTGAGATTACGTCTATCCAGTTCACCCGCTGCTGCGGCAAACAGGAACGGTCGGTCAGGGCACCAGATAAAAATTTCGGTACCGCCATGTTTGGATTTAGTGCTTATCAGTACCATGGGAGCAGTTAAATCATGTTTTAGCAGATGTCTCGCATGCCAAGCTAATTGTGATGGCGTATGGCGTAAAAAATAATCTGCATGGCAGCGCGACCAAAATTTTTGTAATTTATGCTCATCTATATCTGTTTGGCGCAGTAATAAAAGTGCCTGATTACGGTGATGGCGGATACGCTCCCTTAAATCTGGCGTGTTATGCATACCTTGCTTAAGCTGATGTTCTGTCGATAAATAGAGTTCGCGGATTAGGCTTTGCTTCCAGCTATTCCATAAGGTGTTATTGGTGGCACAAATATCGGCAACGGTTAAACAGAGCAAGTAATTCAAGCGGTTAACGCTATTAACTTCTAAAGCAAATTGCTTAATTACATCGGGATCTTGGATATCTCGTCGCTGCGCGGTAACGGACATCAATAAATGCACTTTAACTAGCCACGAGGCTAGCTCAGCATCGCGTGGAGGAATACCGTGTTGTTGGGCAAATTCTAAAATGAATTCAGCGCCTAATTCTGAATGATCTCCATTACGTCCTTTGGCAATATCGTGAAATAGAGCAGCTAATCGCAGGATCTCGGGTTGAGGTAATTTAGGATACACATTGACACATAGCGGATGCGAGACTCGGTTTTGCTCATTATTAAAACTATCAATTTTTTGCAACACCCGGATCGTATGCTCATCAACAGTATAAGCATGAAATAAATCAAACTGCATTTGCCCGACAATATTGGCCCATAATGGAGTATAAGCGCTTAGAACACTGTGCAGGTGCATAGGCACAAATGCGCCTTTAATGGCTCGAGGATGGCGCAGTATTTTTATAAATAGATGGCGAGCTTCGGCAAGTTCACACAACGGCTGGGTTAGATTTCTACGTGCGAAGCGCAATTGACGCAGCGTGGTCGAATAAATGCCGTTAATATTGGGATGACGAGCCATGAGATAGAACATTCGCATAATAGACGCGGGATGATTTATAAACAGGCTGTCATCAATTACGTCAATAAGGTCGCCGCGTAATTGAAATTGATTATCTAAAGGGCGGGGTTTTTCATCTGGATTTAAGGCGAGAATAGCATCATCAAACAGTTGCAATAACATTTGATTAAGCTCCCGGACACGACGCATAACGCGATAAAAATCTTTCATCATTCGTTCGACCGGCTGATTGCGCTCGCCACGATATCCTAACAACTGAGCCACACTAAATTGTCTATCAAACAGCAGACGGTTATCGTAACGTTTCACGACTAAATGCACTGCAAAGCGAATTTTCCACAGAAAATTTAGACACTCTTTAAGTTCTTGGTATTCTTCTTCAGTTAGGAAATTAAATTCCACCATTTCCCGTACAGTCGGGGCACCAAAGTGACGCCGTCCTACCCACAGTAGGGTATGAATATCTCTAAGCCCTCCAGGACTACTTTTGATATCCGGTTCAAGATTATAGCCGGTGCTATGATAACGTTGATGGCGCTCATTCTGCTCTTCTAACTTCGCCGCAAAAAATTGAGCAGATGGCCAAAATTCATCACTGAAAACATAGGATTGCAGCTGTGAAAATAAGGATGTATTACCACAAATTAAGCGTGATTCTATTAAGTTGGTGGCGATAGTTAGATCAGAAAGCCCGGCATTTATACACTCTTCTAGCGAGCGAACGCTGTGGCCAACATCAAAATGTAAATCCCACAGGAGAGTGATAAATTGTCCAACTTGAGCTGATTGTACTTCGGCTAGCGGTTGTTGGCTTAAAATTAGCAGATCAATATCAGACAGTGGATGAAGCTCTTTGCGCCCATAGCCACCTACAGCAATGAGAGACAGTTCCTCAATGCTATCCAGCTGAAATTCATGCCATAAACGTTGAAGTAATTGATCGAGAAAATTGCTACGAGCCAACAGTAATTCGCTGACGGCAATATTGGCAGAAAAAGCCTGTTCCAACCACTGTTGAAAATCAGCAACATGTTGTTTTAACTTGGCGAGCTGTAAATCGTCGGAGTGAAATAACTCTGGAGAAAGTGGTAAAGAAAGTGGTTTATTCATCCTTTTCCTGCTCAGTTTGGCGGCGTATTAATATATTTTAGCTTACTGAGAAAGAGATCAAATGAACAGTGAAAGATAATCCTCACAATACGAGGATTATCTTTATCTAATCGAAAGGATAAAATTTATTCGTTAATCAGTACGGCAGAAATATGAGGTAATTCTTCTGCTCGTAGTGTCATGATTTCACAGCCATTATCAGTGACAACCAGAGTATGTTCGTACTGAGCAGACCAGCCGCGATCTTTGGTTTTTACCGTCCAACCATCTTTCATGGTGCGAATACGGTAATCGCCAGTATTGACCATTGGCTCGATAGTAAATGCCATGCCTTTTTGCAGAACCACACCATTATCATCTGCATCATAATGCAGAACTTGTGGTTCTTCGTGGAACCCTTCGCCGATACCGTGGCCGCAATATTCTCTAACTACCGATAAATCATGGCTTTCTACATATTGCTGAATAGCTTTACCCAAGGTACGCAGACGAATTCCTGGTTTTACCATACGTAAGGCAAGATACAGGCTTTCTTGAGTGATTTTACACAGACGTTCACCTTGGATAGTTGATTTACCCACGATAAACATGGTTGAGGTATCGCCGTGGAAACCGTCTTTAATTACAGTAACATCGATATTAACCACATCACCGTCTTTCAGGATCTTGTCATCGCTCGGAATTCCATGGCAAATAACATCATTGACTGAAATACAGACTGATTTAGGGAAACCGTGATAATTTAAGCAAGCTGGAATAGCTTGTTGTTTTTCAACAATATGTTGATGGCAAATACGATCTAGTTCGCCTGTGCTAACCCCAGGTTTAACATGGGGAGCGATGATTTCTAATACTTCGGCGGCCAAACGACCCGCAATACGCATTTTCTGAATATCTTCTTCAGTCTTAATGATAATAGCCATGAATTTTGCCTGTGAATGTCCTTAATCAAGAGATATACGACATTGATAAATTAGTAAAAAGGATAATACGACATTGATAAATTAGTAAATTGCAGCGTAATAAACTGCAAATTGCTACTGATAGTAAATATGGTATCAGTCATCGTATTTTCTGCCAACTGGCGTAAACCCGTTGTCGAATAAGCTTTATTGTCTAAATAATACGTGAGCCAGTGATGAGCACTTGTTCAATTTGAGCTATTTTTACTACGTTTTAGGTTTATATAAGCTTAAGTAGCGGCAATATAGCGAAATGTGAATCGCCAGTAGCATATTGAGATCCGAGGCTTAATTTTCTGTTGCTATCGACTTATTAGCATTTTATATCGATTTATTTATAGCACAAATTGCAAAAATAGCCTGAGAACAAAACGTAGAAATTATTAACAGGTTAAATTAATACGAAAAATATGGTTTGGAAATATTTTTATTTATGTCGGTTGATTGATTATTTAACTGATTTTTAATTGAATTATTAAGTTTTTAAGTCGAATTTAACGCCATGAGAATTTAACAATAGTTGGCGTATCAGCGTGTTTTATGATATAAAGCGCGCCGGCATTCCATATATTTCTTTTCCTTTGAGAACACACAGGGTTAAAGAAACGTGGGATGACATAAACTAAACTCAATTGTGTATAACACACACGGGTCGGCACGTACACCGGGGTGCTCTTATGCGATTTATCGCAGCTTTGGAGTCGGTAGTATGGGATCCGTGGAGGCATAACCCCAACTTACTAATATAGAGGTATTAAATGGCAACTGTTTCCATGCGCGATATGCTGCAAGCGGGCGTACACTTTGGTCACCAGACTCGTTACTGGAACCCTAAAATGAAACCTTTCATTTTCGGCGCGCGTAACAAAGTACATATCATCAACTTGGAAAAAACTGTTCCAATGTTCAACTCAGCTTTAGCTGAACTGAACAAAATCGCTTCTCGTAAAGGCAAAATTCTGTTTGTCGGTACTAAGCGTGCAGCAAGTGAAGCAATCCAAGAATATGCGAACAGCTGTGATCAGTATTTCGTTAACCATCGCTGGTTAGGCGGTATGCTGACTAACTGGAAAACAGTTCGTCAATCAATCAAACGTCTGAAAGATCTGGAAGCTCAGTCACAAGATGGTACTTTTGACAAACTGACCAAGAAAGAAGCGCTGATGCGTACTCGTGAACTTGGTAAGTTAGAAAACAGCCTGGGCGGTATCAAAGATATGGGCGGCTTACCTGACGCTCTGTTCGTTATCGATGCAGAACACGAACACATTGCTATCAAAGAAGCAAACAACTTGGGTATCCCAGTATTTGCTATCGTTGATACTAACTCTGATCCAGACGGTATCGACTTCATTATCCCAGGCAACGACGATGCAATTCGTGCAATTAAATTGTATCTGGGTGCTGTAGCTACTGCTGTTACTGAAGCCCGTTCTCAGGATCTGGCTGTTCAAGCAGAAGAAGGCTTAGTAGAAGCTGAATAATAAGGCCCGCTCTATTAAGAGCCCTTATTAACCAGGTATTGCTATATATTGGTTAGAAAGGGGCCTTATGGCCCCTTTTACCTATCTGAATCAGAACTATCAACGCGGATTTTCTCCCGCGAGATATATCGAGGAATAAATCACATGTCTGGAATTACCGCTGCATTGGTAAAAGAACTGCGTGAACGTACTGGCGCAGGTATGATGGAATGTAAAAAAGCGCTGGTTGAAGCTAATGGTGATATCGAATTAGCTATTGATAACATGCGTAAATCAGGTCAAGCAAAAGCGGCTAAAAAAGCCGGTCGTGTTGCTGCTGAAGGTGTTATCCTGGCTGAAGTTTCTGCGGATGCTAAATTTGGTGCGATCGTTGAACTGAACTGTGAAACTGATTTCGTTGCTAAAGATGCTGGTTTCCTGGCATTCGGTAAAGAAGTTCTGGCGTCTGTTGTTGCATGCAAATCTTCTGATATCGAACCACTGAAAGCTAAATTCGAAGAAACTCGTACTACTCTGGTAGCTAAAATCGGCGAGAACATCAATGTTCGTCGTGCAGCTGTTCTGGAAGGCGAAAAAGTAGGTTGTTACCTGCACGGTGCTCGCATCGGTGTGTTAGTAGCTGCTGAAGGCGCTGATGAAGAACTGTTGAAACACATTGCTATGCACATCGCTGCAAGCAAACCAGAATATATTTCTCCAGACCAAGTGCCTGCTGACGTTGTTGCTCATGAGCACCAAATTCAGCTGGACATTGCAATGCAATCTGGCAAGCCACGTGAAATTGCAGAAAAAATGGTTACTGGCCGTATGAATAAATTCACTGGTGAGATTTCTCTGACCGGTCAACCATTCATCATGGAACCAAGCAAATCTGTTGGCGACCTGCTGAAAGAACACAATGCAAAAGTAACTGGCTTCATCCGTTTTGAAGTTGGCGAAGGTATTGAGAAAGTTGAAGCTGACTTCGCAGCAGAAGTTGCTGCAATGAGTAAGTAATCAGCTAATTTAAACAGAGCCGCCAACTTGGCGGCTCTGTTTTATCAAACAAATAATTTATACACTGAGAGAATTTTCTGAGTGTTGTTACCCCAATAAACTATCTGTGTAGGACAGAACACCATGGCAACCAATGCAAAACCCGTTTATCAGCGTATCCTGCTTAAACTCAGTGGCGAGGCCCTGCAAGGCGCAGAAGGTTTTGGTATCGATGCTAGCGTTTTAGATCGTATGGCTCAGGAAATCAAAGAACTCATAGAACTGGGCATACAAGTCGGTGTAGTTATTGGCGGTGGTAACCTGTTTCGTGGCGCGGGTTTGGCAAAAGCAGGAATGAACCGTGTGGTCGGTGACCATATGGGGATGCTAGCTACCGTGATGAATGGTCTGGCAATGCGTGATGCGTTACATCGTGCGTATGTTAATGCGCGATTGATGTCGGCTATCCCTTTAAATGGTGTATGTGATAATTATAGCTGGGCAGAAGCCATTAGCTTGTTACGCCATGGCCGCGTAGTTATTTTCGCGGCAGGAACAGGAAATCCCTTCTTCACCACTGATTCGGCAGCATGTTTGCGCGGTATAGAGATTGAGGCTGATGTTGTATTAAAAGCAACTAAAGTTGACGGTGTCTACTCTGCTGATCCTGCGCAACATCCCGATGCTGTGCTTTACGATACATTAAACTATCAAGATGTTCTTGAGCGTGAGTTAAAAGTGATGGATTTAGCGGCCTTTACTTTGGCGCGTGACCACAGCTTACCTATTCGTGTGTTCAACATGAACAAACCGGGCGCACTGCGTCGCGTTGTAATGGGTGAAAATGAAGGGACGTTAATTTCTCACAATTAATACTCAGAGACATGGCATGATTTTGACGCTATCATCGGTGTCAGAATCAATATAATTTTAGAAGGTCACTTTCAGTGGCTTGTAAATAACCAGTTCCCAAGGGTTGATAACGTGATTAATGAAATCCAAAAAGATGCTAAAGACCGCATGGAAAAAAGCGTCGAAGCATTAAAAAATCAAATTAGCAAAATTCGCACAGGCCGTGCTTCTCCAAGTTTGCTGGATGGTATCATGGTTGAATACTATGGTTCTGCTACGCCTCTGCGTCAATTAGCCAACATTACTGTTGAAGATGTGCGTACTTTAGCGATTAGTGTCTTCGATCGCAGCATGACTCCAGCGATTGAAAAAGCCATCATGTCATCTGATTTAGGATTAAATCCTTCTTCTGCTGGCACTGTTTTACGTGTTCCATTACCCGCACTGACGGAAGAACGTCGTAAAGATTTGATCAAAGTTGTGCGTAATGAAGCGGAACAAGGACGTATTGCGGTACGTAATGTTCGTCGTGATGCTAATGATAAAATTAAAGCATTGCTGAAAGATAAAGAGATAAGCGAAGATGAAGAACGCCGTTCTCAGGATGATATCCAGAAGCTGACTGATGGTTTCATTAAAAAAATTGATGAAGCATTAGCACAGAAAGAAGCTGAGCTGATGGATTTCTAATCCTGCTCTGTTTATAAGCCATACTATATTATTTAGATTATTAACTAATTAGTATGGCTTAATTTATTCCATTTCTATGATTAAAGTCCCGTCCCATTATCTAAGCTGATATAATCTCAGTATTAAATAAATACAGAGCATCTGATCACTATGAAATCTCTTACAATTCTGGGTTCTACAGGATCAATCGGTAAAAGTACACTTTCTGTTGTTAGGCAGAACCCCGGAAAATTCAATATTCTTGCTTTAGTTGCTGGCGCCAATGTGACTGAAATGGCAAGCCAATGCTTAGAATTCCAACCTAAATACGTATCAATGACCGATGAAGCCGCGGCTAAATCTTTGCGTCTGCTATTATCACAGCAGGGCTGCAAGACCGAGGTGTTATCGGGAATAGCTGCAGCGAGCGAATTAGCTGGGCTAGATGAAGCTGATCAGGTTATGTCTGCGATTACTGGTGTGGCTGGGCTTACGCCAACTTTAGCAGCTATCCGCAAAGGGAAAAGAATTCTGCTGGCGAACAAAGAGTCACTGATAACCAGTGGACGTTTGTTTTTTGACGCTATTCGTCAATATAAAGCCAGTGTTTTCCCTATTGATAGTGAACATAATGCTATTTTTCAAAGTCTACCGAGTGAAATTCAAAATAATTTAGGTTTTGCTGATTTAACCACTCATGGTATTTCAAATATTATTTTGACCGGTTCTGGCGGCCCTTTTCGTGAAACACCACTGGCTTATTTAGATAACGTAACACCAGATGAGGCTTGTAATCATCCTAATTGGTCGATGGGACGTAAAATATCCGTCGATTCTGCAACGATGATGAATAAAGGCTTAGAATATATCGAAGCCTGTTATTTTTTTAATGCCAACAATGAGCAAATGGAAGTAGTATTGCATCCACAATCCGTGATCCATTCAATGGTACGTTATAAAGATGGCAGTGTTATTGCACAGTTAGGAACGCCTGATATGTGCACTCCGATATCATACAGTATGGCATATCCTGAGCGTATTCACTCTGGTGCCGCACCATTAGATTTTACTGAGTTAACTTCTCTGACATTTGCTAAACCCGATTATCAACGTTATCCATGTTTAAAATTAGCTATTGAAGCATGCCATGCAGGTCAGGCTGCAACTACTGTATTGAATGCCGCCAATGAAGTTTCTGTAGCTGCATTTTTAGCTGAAAAAATTAAATTTACGGATATTGCTAAAATTAACCAAGATATATTACAAAAAATGGATTTATCTGAACCTGAATCGATTGATGAGGTCTTAGAAATCGATAGAATCGCCAGAGAGAATACCGTTCAGTTGATGACAGAAACTTATCTATAAATTTATAGTAAGTTTGTTTATGCTTTCTTCGGTAAAATGATGCGCTTATTTAGTGCATGTACTATAAAAATAGTGATTATGATACCAGTATGAGAATTTAAAGACGTGTCTTATCAGTAATACAACAAATTCACGTTATTATAATACAAAAATCTCATGCTGTTGACCTAAAGGATTGATTTTAGATGAATTCTAGTAGTGATAACCTAACCGGAATGGTTGTACCACAGCATGTCGCTATCATTATGGATGGCAATGGGCGCTGGGCTAAACAACGGGGTAAACTCAGGATCTCTGGCCACCGAGCAGGGGTTGAATCTGTTCGTAATGCTGTACGTTTTTCTGTTAAACATAAAGTTAAGTCACTGACACTTTATGCATTTAGTAGTGAAAATTGGAGACGTCCAGAAAAAGAAGTTAGTTCATTAATGGAGCTGTTTGTATTTGCTTTAGACAATGAAGTAAAAAGTCTTCATAAACACAATGTAAAATTAAATGTGATTGGTGATATTAGCCGCTTTAGTGAGCGTTTACAAAAACGTATAAAAAAATCTGAACAGCTTACGGCGAATAATACGGGTTTGCGATTAAATATTGCAGCAAATTATGGTGGACGCTGGGATATTATTAATAGCTTGTCTTTAATTGCTGAAAAAGTAAAAAATAATCAGCTCTCAATTGAGCAAATTACTGAAGAAACAGTTAATGCTCATATTTGTTTACACGACCAACCTGAAGTTGATTTAGTTATCCGAACTGGCGGCGAACACCGTATAAGCAATTTCTTACTGTGGCAATCTGCATATGCAGAATTTTTCTTTACAGATGTGCTGTGGCCAGATTTTGATGACCAAGTGTTTGAGCAAGCGATAGAGGTGTTTGGGAAGCGTGAACGACGCTTCGGTGGCGCTAAATCTGACGATGAATTCACTGAATAACAGGAGCCTATTTTGCTGAAATATCGCCTGATAACAGCCATTATTTTAATTCCGCTGGTTATTGCAGCATTATTTTTATTACCCCCAGCCATTTTTGGCTATGTTTTAATTGCTATTTCGGCCTTAGCGGCTTGGGAATGGGCACAATTTGCGGGCTGGATGACACAAGGTAAGCGTGTTGGATTAGCTATTATTTTTGCCGTTGGCTTACTCGCAATGCAATCGACCTTTCAAGACAGCACCGTTTTAATTGATGAACCATTAATTATTTACAGTTTATGGGCTGGATTAGTGTGGTGGATAGCGGCGATACTACTGGTTATTAGTTATCCAGCCTCAGCAGTTTTATGGGGAAAATCAACGCTGATTCGTCTATTATTTGGCGTATTAACCATTGTTCCATTTTATGCCGGTATGATGGCGTTAAGAACCGTTGGTTACCATACCGATACCACCTTCGGTGCATGGTGGCTACTGTATGTCATGCTCTTAGTTTGGGGCGCAGATTCTGGCGCCTATTTATTTGGCCGAACTCTTGGGCGTCACAAAATGGCTCCGAAGGTTTCTCCCGGTAAAACGTTAGAAGGATTAGTGGGAGGATTAATCACCGCGGGGGTTATTTCTTGGTTATTTAGCCTTTATGCGCCTATTCCTATGATGCCTGAATATCTATTATTAACATCGGCAGTGGTGGTCGTGGTTTCGGTATTTGGTGATTTAACTGAGAGTATGTTTAAACGCCAATCAGGAATTAAAGATAGTAGCCATCTAATTCCTGGTCACGGCGGAATAATGGATCGTATTGATAGTTTAACCGCAGCAATTCCTGTATTTGCTGGCATGAACCTGTTAATTTTTAGTGGTTTTGGCTTGTAAGGAATATGATGGGATTTCTTTGGAGTTTAGCCGCATTTATCATCGCTCTTGGGGTGTTAATAACGGTACATGAGTTTGGGCATTTTTGGGTGGCCAGACGTTGCGGTATTTATGTTGAGCGTTTTTCGATTGGTTTTGGTAAGGCGCTATGGCGTAAAGTTGACCGTCATGGAACCGAGTTTGTTATCGCCGCTATTCCTTTAGGCGGCTATATCAAAATGCTGGATGAGCGAGTGGCTCCGGTTGCACCAGAGCTGCGTCATATGGCATTCAATAATAAAACGGTAGGGCAGCGTGCGGCAGTAATTAGTGCTGGCCCACTGGCAAATTTTATTTTAGCGATATTGGCTTATTGGGTTATTTTTATGTTAGGTATCCCATCTGTTAAGCCGATTATTGCCGATATAAAGCCAAATTCTATTGCGGCAGCAGCAAATTTACAGTCCGGAATGGAACTAAAATCAATTGATGGTATCGAAACGCCTGACTGGAATGCAATTCGTTTAGCATTAGTAAGTCGAATCGGTGACAAGCAACTCGTCGCTAATGTACTGCCTCAAGGCTATGCTGATCCGGTGACTAAAACCCTTGATCTGCAGCAGTGGGAGTTTGATCCAGAAACCCAAGATCCTATTTTATCTGTAGGAATTATGCCGGTTTCAGCCCAGATAGATCCCGTGGTTCATAAGGTCTATGAAGGTTCAGCGGCTGAACGTGCGGGTTTACAAACCGGGGATAGGATAGTTAAAGTTAACGGGCAAACTATCGATATTTGGTCTCCGTTTAACGCTTTTATCAGGAATAGTCCGAATATCCCGTTACAATTAACTGTCGATAGACAAGGTCAGATGATTTCTGTCACTCTGACTCCCGATGCGAAAAAAGCGCAGCGTGGACAGCAAATTGGATTTGCGGGAGTGGAACTTTCAGTGATACCGTTAGCGGATGATTATAAAATGGTACAGCAGTACGGGCCATTTTCTGCATTCTATCAGGCTAGCGACAAAACTTGGCAGTTAATGAAGTTAACCGTCAATATGATTGGCAAGCTAATTGTTGGCGATGTAAAGCTAAATAATTTGAGTGGCCCAATATCTATCGCCAAAGGCGCGGGTGTTTCGGCTGAATCAGGCTTGGTATATTATTTGATGTTCATTGCGCTAATTAGCGTGAATTTGGGAATTATTAATCTGTTCCCATTGCCCGTATTAGATGGGGGGCACCTACTCTTTTTGATCATTGAAAAGGTCAAGGGTAGTCCGGTGTCTGAGCGAGTACAAGATTTCAGCTATCGTATTGGTGCTATGGCACTGATATTATTAATGGGACTTGCACTTTTCAATGATTTCTCTCGCTTCTAGAACTAGCAAGTGAGGGACCAGTTAGGAATACGCATAACAACGATGGCGATGAAAAAGTTGCTCATAGCGTCGCTGCTCTTTGGCAGCGCCACTGCATACAGTTCAGACGGATTCGTAGTTCAAGACATTCGATTCGAAGGTCTTCAACGCGTCGCCGTTGGTGCAGCATTATTAAATATGCCCGTTAGGGTGGGAGATTCGGTTGATAACGATGATATTGGTCGTTCGATCCGCTCACTTTTTTCGACCGGCAATTTTGAAGATGTTAGGGTCCTGCGTGATGGAAACACGCTGATAGTTCAGGTGAAAGAGCGGCCAACCATCGCAAGTATTACTTTTACAGGCAATAAGTCTGTTAAAGACGACATGCTTAAGCAGAATCTTGAAGCATCCAACGTCCGAGTTGGAGAGGCGCTAGACCGCACAACGCTCTCTAATATCGAAAAAGCTCTGGAAGATTTTTACTACAGTGTGGGTAAATATAACGCCACCGTGCAGGCTGTTGTTACTCCACTACCGCGAAATCGTGTTGATTTAAAACTGGTATTCTCAGAAGGCGTATCAGCTAAAATTCAGCAGATTAACGTTGTTGGTAACAAGGACTTCACGACAGCGGAGTTGGTGAATAAAATCCAACTGCGTGATGATGTTCCTTGGTGGAACGTTGCCGCGGATCAAAAATATCAGAAACAAAAACTCGCGGGAGATTTAGAAACTCTGC
Source organism: Moellerella wisconsensis ATCC 35017 (assembly GCF_001294465.1). GTDB lineage: Bacteria > Pseudomonadota > Gammaproteobacteria > Enterobacterales > Enterobacteriaceae > Moellerella > Moellerella wisconsensis. The sequence continues at coordinate 21,695 of NZ_LGAA01000002.1, read as the reverse complement.
GCAGTTTTTATCTTGATCGAGGCTATGCGCGTTTTAATATTGATTCGACGCATGTAAGCCTGACGCCAGATAAAAAAGGCATCTATATCACAATTAACGTGACTGAAGGCGATCAATATAAGATTTCCGATGTCGAAGTTAATGGTGAAACAGCAGGCCATTTAGCTGAAATTAAAGATCTTATTACTATTACTCCGGGTGAACTCTATAATGGTGCGCAAGTCACCAAAATGGAAAACCAGATAAAAGATCTGCTCGGTCGGTATGGCTACGCTTATCCACGCGTAATGACCCAGCCTGAAATTGATGATGAAGGTAAAACGGTTAAACTGCATGTCAATATTGATGCTGGTAATCGTTTCTATGTTCGTCAAATTCGTTTTCAAGGCAATGACACCAGTAAAGATTCGGTGCTACGTCGTGAAATGCGCCAGATGGAAGGTGCATGGCTAGGTAATGATCAGGTTGAATTAGGTAAAGAACGTCTGAATCGTACTGGTTTCTTTGAAACCGTTGATGTTGAAACTCAGCGTATTCCAGGTGTGCCTGATCAGGTCGATGTCATTTATAAAGTTAAAGAGCGTAATACCGGTTCAATGAACTTTGGTGTCGGCTTTGGTACTGAAAGTGGCGTGAGCTTCCAGGTTGGTGTACAGCAAGATAACTGGATGGGTACTGGTAACTCGGTCGGCGTAAGCGCGAGTAAAAATGATTATTCAACTTATGCTGAATTCTCATTTACTGACCCTTACTTCACTGTCAATGGTGTGAGTCTCGGAGGTCGTGTTTTCTATAATGATTTCCGTGCTAAAGATGCTGATTTGTCTGGATATACTAACAAAACTTATGGTTTAGATAGTTTCTTAAGTTTCCCATTCAATGAAAATAACTCATTCCGCCTTGGTGCGGGTTATGTCCATAACTCGTTATCTGATATGCGTCCTCAAGCGGCAATGTGGGATTATTTGCAGTCAGTAGGGCAAAATCCACCGATTAATGCGGATGGAACAAATAAAGAAAGTTATAAAGCGGATGATTTCACGTTGAATCTAGGGTGGACATATAACAACCTAAACCGTGGGTTCTTCCCGACTTCAGGTAATAAAACTAGCTTCTCCGGTAAAATTACCGCTCCGGGATCAGATAATGAGTATTATAAATTACGTTTTGATTCCGCGCAGTATTATCCAATCGACAGCGATGAAACTTGGGTAATATTAGGCCGTGCACAGGCAGGATATGGTGATGGATTTGGCGATAAACAGATGCCTTTCTATGAAAACTTCTATGCCGGTGGGGCGAGCTCTGTCCGTGGTTTCCGTTCAAATAATATCGGCCCGAAAGCGGTGTATTTAGAACGAAAAGGAAATAATGGTTCTGTAACTCCGAAACCAGGCAGCCCATCAGACGATGCGGTCGGTGGTAATGCCATGTATTCGGCGTCACTGGAATTAATTACTCCAACGCCATTCTTGGACGAAAAATATTCTAATACGGTGAGAACCTCAATCTTTGTTGATGCGGGTACAGTATGGGATACCAATTGGAACAGTATTGACGCTAATTGGCGTAAAGATATGCCTGATTACGGAAAAGCCACCAATGTGCGCGTTTCTTCAGGGGTTGCATTGCAATGGATGTCTCCACTCGGTCCTTTGGTCTTCTCATATGCGAAGCCAATTAAAGATTACGAAGGTGACAAATCCGAAGAGTTCCAGTTTAATATCGGTAGAACGTGGTAATTTATTAGAGTCTTCCAGAATATTGCCCTTATGCATCTTGATAACACATTTTGATAAGGGCAATAAAATTTCCAGCCATAAGTATGGGTTAAGGAGTTTAGTGTGAAAAAATTGTTATGTGCGGCAGGTATGAGTTTAGCTTTAGCGATGTCAGCGGGTGCGTATGCGGATAAAGTTGCTGTAGTTAATGTCGGTGAAATTTTCCAAAATATGCCTGCTAGCGACGCAGTTGCTAAACAGCTCGAAAGTGAATTTAAGAGCCGTGGAACCGAACTACAAAATATGGAAAAAGACCTGCAATCACGTGTTGAAAAATTACGTCGTGACGGTGCAACCATGAAACAAAGCGATCGCGAAAAGCAAGAGAAAGACTTAATTGCTAAACGTGACCAATTTGCTGAAAAAGCACAAAAATTTGAAGAAGACAATCGTCGTCGTCATATGGAAGAGCGCAACAAAATACTTGCTCGTATTCAGGCCTCAATTAAAACTATCGCTGCGAAAGAAGGCTACGATGTTGTTATCGATGCAAATGCAGTTGCTTATGCTAAAGATAGCGTAGACATCACTAAACAGGTTCAGAAACAGGTTAAATAAATAGATGTCTTCAATTCGCTTAGCTGATCTAGCGCAGCAGTTGAATGCAGAGTTACACGGTGATGGCGATATCGTCATCACCGGTATCGCGCCAATGTATTCAGCAAATAACCAGCAGATTACTTTTTTATCTGACAGCCGCTATAGCTCAAAATTAGCCGAATGTCAGGCCGCTGCGGTGGTATTAAAAGCCAGTGATCTGTCAGCGTGTAAAGTCGCGGCTTTAGTCGTTGATAATCCTTATCTAGCCTATGCAAAAATGGCGCAGATTCTGGATACAACGCCAGCACCCGCAGAAAATATTCATGCTTCAGCCGTTATCGCTGAAGATGTTAAGCTGGGTAACAATGTTGCTATTGGAGCCAATGCTGTGATTGAAACCGGCGTTGAGCTTGGCGATAACGTAATTATTGGCGCCGGATGTTTTATTGGTAAAGAGACCAAAATAGGTGCGGGTAGTCGTTTATGGGCGAATGTAACTATTTACCATAAGATCGAAATAGGCGAACATTGTTTAATCCATTCGGGGACAATTATTGGTGCCGATGGCTTTGGTTATGCTAATGATCGTGGTAATTGGATAAAAATCCCTCAGTTAGGCACAGTTATTATTGGTGATCGCGTAGAAATCGGTGCCAGCACCACTATCGATCGCGGCGCTCTCGATAATACAATAATCGGTAATGGAGTCATTATTGATAACCAATGCCAAATAGCGCATAACGTTATTATTGGCGACAATACTGCCGTTGCTGGTGGTGTTATTATGGCCGGTAGCCTGAAAATCGGGCGTTATTGTATGATTGGTGGCGCAAGTGTGATTAATGGACATATGGAAATCTGTGATAAAGTTACGGTTACTGGCATGAGCATGGTGATGCGACCTATTACAGAACCTGGTGTATACTCTTCTGGTATTCCATTACAGACTAATAAAGATTGGCGTAAAACAGCGGCTTTAGTCATGAATATTAACGACATGAGTAAGCGCCTTAAAGCTGTTGAACGTACGTTAGACTGCAAAAATCAAAAAGATCAGTAATAATTAACTATTCAGGTTAAAATGACCTGTTGTGTTATCTATTTTCCGGCCTGCCAATCTAGCCCAAGTTTGGGTTAATAGCAGGCCGATTCATTAATAAATTATATTTATAGACAGGAAGAGTATTTCGATGAGTGATAATCATACTCTGAATATAGAAGAGATTTTAGAGCTGCTGCCACACCGTTACCCATTCCTTTTGGTTGATCGTGTATTGGATTTTGAAGAAGGCAAATCTCTGCGTGCAGTGAAAAATGTCTCTTTTAACGAACCTTTTTTCCAAGGCCATTTCCCTGGCAAGCCCATTTTTCCTGGTGTATTAATCCTTGAAGCAATGGCTCAGGCAACAGGTATTTTGGCGTTTAAAAGCGTGGGTAAATTAGAACCGGGTGAATTGTATTATTTTGCTGCAATTGACCATGCTCGTTTTAAACGTCCTGTATTACCTGGGGACCAAATGATCTTGGAAGTTGAGTTTATCAAAGAACGTCGCGGTGTTGCTCGCTTTAAAGGCGTTGCCAAAGTAGATGGAGAAGTGGCTTGCGAAGCTGAGATGATGTGTGCCCGTCGTCGAGAGGTCTAATATGATTGATAAAACTGCCAGCATTCACCCTTCTTCTATTATAGAAGAAGGGGCGATTATCGGCGCCAATGTTCGTATTGGCCCTTTTTGTTATATTGGTTCACAAGTTGAAATTGGTGAAGGGACTGAATTAAAATCCCACATTGTTATCAATGGGATCACTAAAATTGGTCGTGATAACCAAATTTTCCAATTTTCTACCATTGGTGAAATAAACCAAGATTTAAAATATCAAGGTGAACCAACGCGGGTTGAGATTGGTGATAGAAACCGCATTCGTGAAAGCGTCACTATTCATCGTGGCACAGAACAAGGCGGTGGATTAACAAAAATTGGCAACGATAACTTGCTGATGGTTAATGTCCATATTGCTCACGATTGTATTATTGGTAATCGCTGTATTATTGCTAATAACGGCACGCTCGGCGGCCATGTTACCTTAGGTGATTTCGCCATTATTGGCGGAATGACGGCGGTGCATCAATTTTGTCAAATTGGTGCACATGTTATGGTTGGCGGCTGTTCAGGCGTTGCACAGGATGTTCCTCCGTATGTTGTTGCGCAGGGTAACCACGCCACCCCATTTGGATTGAATATCGAGGGGTTGAAACGTCGCGGATTTGATAAAGCTTCGCTGCATGCGATTCGTAATGCTTATAAAGTGTTATATCGTAGTGGTAAATCGTTGGAAGACGCGCGCGTAGAAATCGCTGAAATGGCGAAAACTAACCAACATGTTAACGTGTTTAGTGAGTTTCTTGAAAATTCAGCTGCCTCTAATCGCGGAATTATCCGTTAGTGCTTCATTGATATGGACAGTCAATGCTGTCAGGAATTAAATAAAGGAGATAACTATGGTCAATAGTGGCTCAGCGGTATCACGTCCACTTACCATAGGTATTGTTGCTGGGGAAACTTCTGGCGACATTCTTGGCGCAGGATTAATCCGTGCGTTAAAGCAAAGCGTGCCTGATGCTCGTTTTGTCGGCGTTGCGGGTCCATTGATGGAAGCCGAAGGCTGTGAAGCTTGGTACGAAATGGAAGAGCTTGCAGTGATGGGCGTGGTAGAAGTCGTAGGGCGACTGCCAAGGCTTCTGAGTATTCGAAAAGATCTTACTCGCCGATTTACTGATTTACAACCTGATGTCTTTATTGGTATTGATGCCCCTGATTTTAATCTCACATTGGAAGGTCGTTTAAAAGCCAAAGGGATTAAAACCATTCACTATGTTAGCCCTTCTGTTTGGGCTTGGCGGCAAAAAAGAGTATTCAAAATTGGTAAAGCTACCGATTTAGTGCTGGCATTTTTACCATTTGAAAAAGCATTTTATGACCGTTTTTCCGTACCTTGTCGGTTTATTGGCCATACGATGGCGGATGCTATTCCCTTGCAGCCGGACAAACTGGCCGCTCGTCAGCGGTTAAATATTCCAGCAGATGCGATTTGCTTAGCTATGCTGCCCGGCAGTCGGCATTCCGAAGTGGAGATGCTCAGTGCCGATTTTTTAATAACCGCTCAACGTCTCTATCAGCAACTGGGTCAATTGCATATTATTGTTCCGCTAATTAATCATAAAAGACGTGAACAATTTGAAGCCATTAAACGTGAGGTTGCTCCTGATTTGCCGGTTTCTTTGCTGGATGGTCAGGCTAGAGATGCGATGATTGCCGCAGATGCAACATTATTAGCCTCTGGTACTGCGGCGCTTGAATGCATGCTAGCAAAATGCCCTATGGTTGTCGGCTATCGAATGAAGCCCTTTACTTTTTGGCTAGCTAAAAAATTGATTAAAACGCCTTATGTCTCGTTGCCTAATTTATTGGCTGGGCGTGAGATAGTTAGCGAATTACTACAAGATGAGTGTCAACCTGAAAAACTAGCCCAAAAATTATTACCCCTGTTAGCTGGTGGAGAACAGGTTGATGAGTTGAAACATACGTTTTTGCAATTGCATGAAAAAATTCGTTGTAACGCGGATCAACAAGCAGCAGATGCGGTATTAGAATTGGCAAAAAATTAATGGAATTTGTTTATCCTCAAGCAAATTTAATTGCTGGTGTCGATGAAGTAGGTCGCGGGCCTTTAGTCGGCGCGGTGGTTACTGCGGCGGTGATCCTTGACCCTAATAATCCGATTATCGGGCTTATGGACTCTAAAAAATTGAGTGAAAAGCGCCGAGAAAAGTTATTTATCGAAATTCAAGAAAAAGCGTTAAGCTGGAGTATTGGACGTGCTGAACCGGAAGAAATTGATAATATCAATATCTTGCAAGCGACAATGTTAGCGATGCAAAGAGCGGTAGCTGGTTTATCGATTCAACCGGATTTTGTGTTGATCGATGGTAATCGTTGCCCCGCATTATCTATGCCATCTCAATCTGTTATCAAAGGTGACAGCCTAGTGCAGGAAATAAGCGCTGCATCAATTTTGGCAAAAGTTACGCGTGATAGAGAAATGGTTGTCTTAGATCAACAATATCCTGAGTATGGTTTTGCCAAGCATAAAGGCTATCCAACGGCACTTCATCTTGAAAAACTAGCGCAATATGGTGCGATTGCAGTTCATCGTAAGAGTTTTGCTCCGGTCCGTCGTGCATTAAATATCAAAGAACGGATATAATCACCATGTCAGATCCTCGTTTTATACACCTTCGAGTTCATAGCGACTATTCAATGATTGATGGATTAGCCAAAATTAATCCATTAGTTAAAAAAGCTGCCTCCATGGGCATGCCAGCATTTGCGATTACTGATTTTACTAACTTATGTGGTTTAGTGAAATTTTATGGTTCAGCGCATAGTGCCGGTATAAAACCGATTATTGGTGCAGATTTCTTTGTAGAAAGTGAGATGCTTGGCGATGATATTGCCCATTTAACCGTGTTGGCTCGCAATAATGAAGGCTATCAAAACCTCACATTATTAATTTCCGAAGCCTATCAAAAGGGCTATGGCCCTATTGGACCCACGATCAAACGCGAGTGGTTAGCGAAGTATAAAGAGGGACTGATTCTACTCTCTGGTGGACGGATGGGTGATGTTGGTCAATTTTTACTGCGGGGTAATCAAGCTTTAGTTAATGAGTGTCTTGCATTTTATGAAACGCATTTTCCCGATAACTATTACCTCGAACTTATCCGCACAGGTCGCCCAGATGAAGAGAACTATTTACATGCGGCGATAGAATTAGCCACTTTGCATGGCTTACCTGTTGTCGCGACCAATGATGCACGGTTTATTGCTAGTCACGATTTTGATGCCCATGAAATTCGGGTCGCTATTCATGATGGATTTACTTTATCTGATCCTAAACGTCCGAAAAAATACAGCCCTCAGCAATATTTACGCAGTGAAGCCGAAATGTGCGAACTGTTTGCCGATATTCCCGAAGCACTGGAAAATAGCGTCGAAATTGCTAAGCGTTGTAACGTGACCATCCGCCTCGGCGAATATTTCTTGCCTCAATTTCCAACTGGGGAAATGAAAACTGAAGATTTTCTGGTCATGCGTTCAAAACAAGGACTAGAAGAACGATTAGAGTTTTTGTATCCCGATGAAAAAGAGCGAGCAGAAAAACGACCCCCTTACGATGAACGTTTGGATACTGAATTAACCGTTATTAACCAAATGGGTTTCCCTGGTTACTTCCTGATTGTTATGGAATTTATTCAGTGGTCTAAAGATAACGGCGTACCAGTTGGGCCTGGCCGCGGTTCGGGGGCCGGTTCTTTAGTTGCTTATGCGCTAAAAATTACTGATCTTGATCCGTTAGAATTCGATCTGCTTTTTGAACGTTTTCTTAATCCTGAACGTGTTTCCATGCCTGACTTTGACGTTGATTTCTGTATGGAAAAACGCGATTTAGTGATTGATCACGTTGCCCAAATGTACGGTCGCGATGCGGTTTCGCAAATTATTACCTTCGGTACGATGGCAGCAAAAGCAGTCATTCGCGACGTGGGGCGTGTATTAGGCCACCCATACGGTTTTGTTGATCGTATCTCTAAATTAGTGCCGCCAGATCCCGGAATGACCTTAGAAAAGGCTTTCGAAGCTGAACCTCAATTGCCTGAAATTTACGAAGCAGATGAAGAGGTTAAGGCGCTAATTGATATGGCGCGTAAACTAGAGGGTGTCACACGAAATGCGGGTAAACATGCCGGTGGGGTCGTTATTGCGCCGACTAAAATTACCGATTTTGCACCGCTGTATTGCGATGCCGAAGGTAAAAACCCAGTTACTCAGTTTGATAAAAATGACGTCGAATATGCGGGATTAGTCAAATTTGACTTTCTCGGATTACGTACACTGACGATTATCAACTGGGCGCTAGAGATGATCAATGCGCGCCGAGCTAAACAAAACTTAGAACCTATTGATATTGCTGCTATTCCTCTGCAAGATAAAAAAAGTTTTGATATGCTGCAACGCTCTGAAACTACCGCGGTTTTTCAGTTAGAATCGCGTGGTATGAAGGACTTAATCAAGCGCCTTCGTCCTGATAGTTTTGAAGATATGATTGCGTTAGTGGCGCTTTTTCGTCCCGGTCCTTTGCAATCGGGGATGGTAGATAATTTTATCGACCGAAAACATGGACGTGAAGCTATTTCTTACCCTGATGTTGAATGGCAACATGAGTCCTTGCAGCCTGTTTTAGAACCTACGTATGGCATTATTCTTTACCAAGAACAGGTGATGCAGATTGCACAGGTACTGGCGGGTTATACACTGGGCGGTGCGGATATGCTGCGCCGTGCTATGGGTAAGAAAAAGCCAGAAGAAATGGCTAAACAGCGTTCTATATTTCAAGATGGTGCAATAAAAAACGGTATTGACGGCGAATTGGCAATGAAAATCTTTGACTTGGTGGAGAAATTTGCCGGTTATGGATTTAATAAATCACACTCCGCCGCTTATGCTTTAGTTTCTTATCAGACGCTGTGGCTTAAAGCGCATTATCCGGCTGAATTTATGGCCGCCGTGATGACCGCTGATATGGATAATACCGAGAAAGTGGTCGGTCTCGTCGATGAATGTTGGCGGATGGGTCTAAAAGTATTGCCTCCAGATATAAATAGCGGCCTATATCATTTTCATGTCAATGACCACGGTGAAATCGTGTATGGTATCGGTGCTATTAAAGGGGTCGGAGAAGGTCCGATTGAAGCAATATTAGAAGCCCGTCAAAAAGGCGGACATTTCAAAGAAATTTTTGATCTCTGCGCTCGGGTCGATACAAAAAAATTAAGTCGCCGAGTGATGGAAAAGCTAGTTATGGCGGGCGCTTTTGATCACCTGGGTCCGCATCGTGCGGCACTTATGTCATCTTTAGAAGATGCGCTTAAAGCAGCGGATCAACATGCGAAAGCCGAGGCAATAGGGCAAGGGGATATGTTCGGGGTATTGGCCGATGCGCCTGAGCAAGTTGAACTTTCTTATGCCAGTGTGCCAAAATGGCCGGATCAGGTGGTACTGGATGGTGAGCGCGAAACGCTGGGCCTTTATTTAACGGGTCACCCGATAACAGGTTATTTGCGTGAAATTGAACGCTATACTAATGGCTTAAGGCTGAAAGATGTGAACCCTACCCCTCGTGGTCAAATGACAACTGTGGTAGGTTTAGTACTTTCAGCCAAAGTTATTACCACCAAGCGGGGCAATCGAATCGGTATTTGTACACTCGATGATCGTTCCGGTCGGCTGGATATTATGCTATTTTCAGATGCACTGGAAAAATACCAACATCTACTAGAGCAAGATCGTGTTTTGATTGCTACCGGACAGGTCAGCTTTGATGATTTTAACGGTGGCAATAAAATGACAGTGCGCGAACTCATGGATATCAGCGAAGCCCGTGAGAAATATGCGCGTGGACTCGCAATCTCACTGTCGGACCGGCAAATTGATGACCAATTATTGAACCGTCTTCGCAGCACTCTTGAACCACACCGTTCAGGAACTATTCCGGTTCATTTGTATTATCAGAGGGAAGACGCTAGAGCTAGATTAAAATTTGGCGTTGCTTGGCGTATTACGCCGACCGATACCCTTCTGACTGATCTGCGAACTCTGCTGGGTACTGAGCAGGTAGAATTAGAATTTGACTAAAATAGGAATATTATGAGTCTGGATTTTCTTGATTTTGAACAGCCGATTGCCGAGCTGGAAGCGAAAATTGATTCGCTGACTGCAGTCAGCCGTCAAGATAACAACTTAGAAGTCAATCTCGATGAAGAGGTTGCCCGTTTACGTGAAAAAAGCCTTGAGCTAACCCGTAAAATTTTCTCTGATCTTGGTGCTTGGCAGATTGCTAAACTGGCTCGCCATCCACGTCGCCCATATACTTTGGATTATATCCAACGTATTTTTACTGATTTCCAAGAGTTAGCAGGCGATCGTGCTTATGCTGACGATAAAGCTATTGTTGGTGGTCTAGCGCGTCTCGATGGCCGACCTGTAATGGTTATTGGTCATCAAAAAGGACGTGAAACGAAAGAGAAAATCCGTCGTAATTTTGGTATGCCAGCCCCTGAAGGCTATCGTAAAGCATTGCGTCTGATGGAAATGGCTGAACGCTTTAAATTACCTATTATTACTTTTATTGATACTCCAGGAGCATATCCAGGCGTGGGCGCGGAAGAGCGTGGTCAATCAGAAGCGATTGCTCGTAACTTACGTGAAATGTCTCGTCTTTCCGTTCCAGTTATTTGTACGGTTATTGGTGAGGGCGGCTCTGGTGGTGCATTAGCTATTGGGGTTGGTGATAAAGTTAATATGCTGCAATACAGCACCTATTCGGTTATTTCTCCAGAAGGTTGTGCTTCTATTCTGTGGAAAAGTGCGGATAAAGCGCCTCTGGCCGCAGAAGCAATGGGTATAATTGCCCCGCGTTTAAAAGAATTAAAATTGATTGATAATGTGGTGCCAGAACCTTTGGGCGGTGCTCATCGCAATTATGATGAGATAGCTGCATCATTAAAAGAGCGCCTTGTTGAAGATCTAAATGAATTAGATGAATTTGATACGGAAGCATTAAAAAATCGGCGTTATCAACGTTTGATGGAATATGGTTATTGCTGATCGCATTATTTATCAGTTAAAAGAAAAAGGAGAATGGCATCGTCACTCTCCTTTTTTTATGATTTAAATTTGTCTTGTTGGTGAACAATCAACTCTAATTAATAATAAGGTGCCGATGAAACAATACAGTTATTTAATCTATGCGTTACTTTGTGTGATTATTTGGAGCTTTATTCCGATTGTTTCCCGTTTTGGGCAGACGACGATGGACAACTTTCAATTTTTATTTTGGTCAAATTTGTTTTCGGCGATAGCGGTATTGGCCGTATCACTATGCTCAGGCCGTGGCTGGCGAAGATTATTTATTTTATCGCGTAAAGAGACTCTCCAAGTTTGCGTACTTGGTATACTTGATTGTTTATTCTATTTGTTACTTTATTATGGTTATTCTATTGAGAATGGTATAGCGGTGCTAGTGATCCAATATAGCTGGCCACTAATTATTATTTTACTCTCGATAGTTTTATTAAAAGAACATTTGTATTTACGTCAGTGGCTGGGGGTTATTATTGGTTTCTGTGCGGTTATTATTACCTTTACTCAAGGCAATATTAGTCAATTGCAGATTGAAAATCCTCAAGCCTTATTATTAGTCTTTGGTGGTGCCTTTTGTTTTGCTCTTATGTCGGTATTATCTAAGCAATTTTCTCTTGATGCATATATTAGTACGTTGTGGTTATTTATTTTTTCAACCGCTGCATCGACAGTATTATTAATCTGTTTTAGCAACTTTTCGCTTCCTAATAAATCCGCATTATGGCCAACATTAATTAATGGTATTTTAATTAATGGCGTATCATATATTCTGTGGTTTAAGGCGATGAGCACCGGTCAATCGGCAAAAATAGCTTCTATTGTATTTTTGTCTCCTGTGCTTTCGGTATTATGGCTGGTGGCTATATTTAATGATGCTTTAGTTATCGCGTATGTTATCGGCTTAGCTTTAGTGATTATTTCTGGAATTCTATGCCTTAAATCACCACAGAACGAAACTGATAATAAAATAGCTAAATGAATGAGAAAAATTTAATGAGTCAATTATCAATGCAAATAATAAATACCGTGGAAGAAAAAATAAAGCACCAGCGGCATATTCTGGTTGGCTTTAGTGGTGGCTTAGATTCAACGGTATTACTGCATTGTTTGTATCAGCTCAGAGAACAACGTTATCCTGATTTACAAATTAGAGCATTACACATTCATCATGGCTTAAATCCAAAGGCGGATTATTGGGTACAGCATTGTGAGCAAATTTGTTTAGAGTGGAAAATTCCTTTTATTTGCCGTCGAGTTGAAGTTGATGCGAGTAAAAAGGGGGAAGAAGCAGCGGCTCGAGAAGCACGTTATCAAGCTTATCGTGCTGTTATTTATCCTAATGAAGTAATGGTAACGGCGCAGCATCTGGATGATCAGGCTGAAACATTTATGTTGGCATTAAAACGTGGTAGTGGCCCGGCAGGATTATCCGCAATGCCTGAATCGATGCCATTTATGACGCATGTTGATGTTGAGAGCGGTGAAAAAATAAATAGCCTGTTATTGCGCCCATTATTAACCTTAAGTCGTTCCCAGTTAGATCATTATGCGCAACAGTTTACTTTGTGTTGGATTGAAGATGATAGTAATCAAGACGATCGCTATGACCGTAATTTTTTACGGTTACATGTCATGCCTATATTAAATCAACGCTGGCCACATTTTGCCAGTGCAGCCGCACGCAGTGCTGCATTATGCGCCGAGCAAGAATCCTTGTTAGATGAATTATTAACTAGCGCATTACAAGAGGCGTTAGATTACCAAGGGGGGCTCTCTATTGAGGTATTGCAAACATGTTCAGCCGAGAAGCGTAATGCACTGATCCGCCGGTGGTTTGGTTATCATAATTTAACGATGCCGGGATATCATCAATTACAACGTATTTGGCAGGAGGTGGCATTAGCACGACAAGATGCTGAGCCTATTTTTCAGTTTGGCTCTTATGATATTCGGCGCTACCAAGGTTATTTATGGTTAGTTCGTAGAATGAAATCTTTAGTTAATCAACAGTTTACTTGGGATTATCCCGCGCCACATATTTTACCCAATTCGTTGGGCTGTCTGGTTGTAATGCACGGTAAAGGACAGATCCGTCCGCCTGCAACTGGCGAAGTCGTCAGTATTCGGTTTGGTTTGCAGCAAACAATTAATATTGTGGGTAGAGAGCATTCTCGTCACAGCAAGAAAATCTGGCAAGAGCTCGGAGTCGCGCCGTGGATGAGGGCGCGTACGCCATTAATTTACTATAATGAACAGCTAATTACTGCGGTAGGTTGTTTTGTTACTCGCCAAGGATTAGTTGATGAAGGAAAGCAGGGAATCGCTATTCATTGGGATAGAAACGATTAACGCATGAATTGGAACCCCTTATAAAGATCATTAATTATAAGGGGGAGAAGAGATATCTCTCGTTGAGACGAGCAGATGACTAGTGGGAGTGATCGATAACAATGGTACCGATCTCAGGGTGGCTGAATGTATTGATGTGATCAAGGCGTAATTCTTTCGCACCTTCAGGTGTACCCACGATCAAGTACTCTACTTTCTTGCGCGTGACGAGATCTTCTGCTTGTACTTCAATTTCACTGCCATCTTGCAATTGGATTTGCAATTTTAGTCGGCGCTGACAAGCTAATTCCAAGTACTCGTAATCATCACAATTGATTGGTTGATATTCAGTATCTGTAGACATAATCCCTCACCACTATGTATGTTAGTGGCGGTTTTTCCGCCGATGATTATTTTGTCACTAAACCCATTTGTCACGAAACTCATTACCCGTTAACCTAAATCGGGTTTTCAATATCATAGCACAGTAATTTTAACAATAATAAGTGCCCCTTAGCTTTTAACATTTTTGTTGAGTATCATTTAATCATTTCTATTATTATAATCTATACTATACTCAGTAAAATCTGAAATCTGACTATACTCACCCTTTTTTATAGAATAAAGTGCTATGATGTTTTATAAAAGATTAACTGTATGAAAGCATTCAAAATCTAAGGGGAAACCGATGAATAAAAAACTCTTAATGGTATTAGCTGCGGCCGGTGTCATCACGCTTGCGGGATGTCAAAATAGTACCACAGCGCCAGAAGTTCGTTATATCGATCGAGCGTTTACCGGGGTGCTTCCTTGTGCGGATTGTTCGGGCATAGAAACCACGATTTTATTTAATCAAGATGGTAGCTATGTAGAAGAGCTGACATATCTTGGTACTCGCGATGGTGATCAAACTATGTTTGAAACGGGTAGCTGGGCAAAAGATGGTGATAAACTACGTTTAACCAATACCCAAGGTGAGCGTTCATATTTTTCACCTTCAGCAGATGATAAATCCGTCACTATGCTAGACAGTGATGGTAATGCGATTGAATCCCAATTTGATTACACGCTAAAGCAAGTGACTCCAAGTAAAAAAATAGGTGAGTATCACTATATGGCTGATGCTGCCACATTTATTGAATGTGGTACTAAGCGTAATTATGCGGCTAGCGGTATTGAATTAGAAAAAAATTATGGTGCGACAGGGGTTAACGGTGGTACACCTGTCTATGCTGAAATTGAAGGTTATTACACTATTCGTCCTTCAATGGAAGATGGTTTATTTGATCCCGCGTTAGTGCAAACGGGCAGCATATTGTTTAACAAAGAGAAATCTTGCCCAACTAAATAACGTATATTTAAATAGATTGAATTAAAAAAGCCCGGCTTGATATTAAGTCGGGCTTTTTAGTCGATAACTTGCTATTTAGCAACTCACTGATTATTGATTTAACTTGCCTTTCAGGAAGCTAACAACATTGTCTAAAGCGACCAGTGATTTTTCTTCACTACGGCGAGCTTTAAACTCAACTTGCCCATTGTCTAAGTTTCTATCACCAATAACGATAGTATATGGCACGCCAATTAATTCCATATCAGCAAACATCACGCCTGGGCGCTCTTTACGATCGTCAAAAATAACTTCTAGACCACTAGCTTTGAGATCAGCATACAGTTTTTCAGCCACTTCTTTAACACGATAAGATTTATGCATATTCATTGGCAAAATTGCGATTTGGAAAGGTGCAATTGAATCTGGCCAAACAATACCGCGCGCATCATGACTTTGTTCAATTGCGGCAGCAACAATACGTGTTATCCCGATACCGTAACAGCCCATAGTGACGATTTGATTATGACCTTCTTCATTCTGAACTGATGCTTTCATCGCTTCAGAATATTTGGTGCCTAATTGGAAGATATGGCCGACTTCGATACCCCGTTTAATTAACAGTGTACCTTTTCCGTCTGGGCTAGGATCGCCGTTAACCACATTGCGTAAATCAAAGATCTCAGGGATCGGCAAATCTCTTTCCCAGTTAATACCGAAATAGTGTTTACCATCGATATTTGCACCGGCGCCAAAATCACTCATGACAGCAACACTGCGGTCAATCACGATAGGGAGAGGCAGATTGATCGGACCTAAAGAACCCGGGCCTGCATTGACAACTGCACGAATTTCTTCTTCAGAAGCAAAGACTAATGGGCTAGCAACCAGTGGATGTTTTTCAGCTTTAATCTCATTTAGCTCATGGTCGCCACGAACTAATAATGCGACGAGAGTGTGTCCACTTTGTTCTGCGGCATGCACAATAAGAGTTTTAACAGTTTTTTCAATGGCTAAATCAAATTGCTCAACTAATTCAGCAATAGTTTTCGCATTAGGAGTATCAACCAGAGTAAGCTCTTCAGATGGTGCGCTTCTTGGTGTCGTCGGAGCAATTGCTTCAGCAAATTCAATATTAGCAGCATAATCAGATTCAGTTGAAAAAACGATATCATCTTCGCCGCTATCTGCTAATACTTGGAATTCGTGCGATGCACTGCCACCAATAGACCCGGTATCAGCTTGTACCGCTCTGAAATCAAACCCAATACGGCTAAAAATTTTACTATAGGCTTGGTACATTGCATCATAGGTTTCTTGCAATGATTGCTGATTAACATGAAAAGAATAAGCATCTTTCATGATAAATTCACGTGAACGCATTACGCCAAAACGTGGGCGGACTTCGTCACGGAATTTAGTCTGAATTTGGAAAACATTCAGCGGCAATTGTTTGTATGAGGTGATTTCATTACGGATCAAATCAGTAATGACTTCTTCGTGGGTTGGGCCGAGAACAAAAGGGCGTTCGCCACGATCAACAAAACGTAATAATTCGGGGCCATATTGCTCCCAGCGACCGCTTTCTTGCCATAAATCAGCAGGCTGAACTACGGGAAGAGAAACTTCGATCGCACCGGCATTTTCCATTTCTTCACGTACGATCTTTTCGACCTTACGCAAAACACGGACTCCAGTAGGTAACCAGTCATAAAGACCAGAAGCAAGTTTACGGATCATGCCTGCACGTAGCATTAGCTGGTGGCTAATAACTTCAGCATCAGCAGGCGTCTCTTTTAGAGTTGAGAGCAAATATTGGCTTGTACGCATTGTTAAGGTTCCATTAGAACAACAAATCACGGCAAACTGAAAAAATATCAGTCTGTCAAAATAACGTTATGCTGCTAAAGCAGCACGATAAAAAGCTAGTCTACCAGTGACTGAGGATTGCCAAAAGAGGAAAACCACTTTTTAGCGCAGGTCAACCGCGAAGACTTCAGTTATATTATTTACTATTCGCCAGCAAACATTAAAATCTAGCAGATGAACCGCATAATCACGGTTTTCGCAAGATTGCTTTTTGTACGCTGGACGGGGATCTTGTGCCAAAACTTGACTGATAAAGCGAGCAAGTTGCGGATATTTGGCTTGATACTGGGTAAGTTGTGCCGATGCCTGTGATGTAAAAATCACTTCCATATCATTCGCGGGAGCCGACTGGGCAAAACCTGCTTTGGCCTCAGGGTGGGATTCAGCAAAGGGTAAGTAAGGTTTAATATCAATAACGGGTGTTCCATCGACTAAATCTAGGCTGCCCAGTTCGAGAGTAACGCTATTCTTTTCAATAGTCACGCCTTTGAGTTCAATCAATGACATACCGATAGGATTCGGCCTGAATGTCGAACGTGTTGCAAAAACACCGATTTTAGCGTTTCCACCTAAACGTGGAGGACGAACTAGCGGTTTCCATCCTCCCGATGCGGTTTGATGAAAAACAAAAATCACCCAAATATAGCTAAATTGTTCTAATCCACGCACGCTATCCGGATGACTAAACGGAGAGTGAAGTACTAAGCGTCCGCCTCCATCCTGAACCAGACCAGGCTGACGAGGGATGGCAAATTTTTCTTTATAAGGCGATTCAATATGACCAATCACCTCAAATTGAACAGTATTCATAATGTTAGTTTATAATCTGTAATGCACTACCTTCACAGATAGCCGCTTGATAACAGCCTACGGCTGACATCGTTTGGCATTGATGCAGCAATACAGCATCAGCCGCAATATAAGCCGCTTTATTTAGCATTTGAATTTGCGCCAATTTAATATTAGTTGGCGGACTTTGTACTGTTTCACGGCAAGTTTGTCCAGAGACAACACCTAAATCTTTGAATGGTTTCCCTAATAGTTCATCTGGGCTAGAAAATAATTTAACCGTAGGAGATTTTGGTATCGCTACTCGAGTCTGTGGTTTGGTTAGTTTCATATCAGTGAAATCAGGTTGGCTATTTTTATGCATATATTGATTTATTCCGCAGCCAGATAAACTTAATGCTGTGAGAGCTAATAGTAGCGTTCTCATAAATAGTGTTTCCTCTAAATAGGGAAATGATTGTTGGTAGTTGTTAGTGTATTTATATAATTATTCTAAATTGGAATGAAATTAATAAAAAATGCTAGGCAGAGGAAATAGCCCGCCTAGCATTCTAATATTATTTTAATCAATAAAAAAGATTACCAACCTTTAACAGCACCACCATCAAACACTTTGTTTGCTGCATTAGATACTTCATCTGATTGATAAGCTTGAATAAATTTCTTCACATTCTCGCTATCTTTATTATCTTCACGAGTAACAATAACATTCACATAAGGAGAGTCTTTGTCTTCAACAAATAAACCGTCTCTTTCAGGAGTTAATTTAGGTGTAGCGCTACTCGCCCAAGTAGTGTTGATAATTGCTAATGCAATTTTTTGATCATCTAAAGCACGAGGTAATTGCGGTGCTTCTAATTCTACAAATTTCAGATTTTTTGGATTTTCAGTAACATCTAAAACAGTAGGTAATAGGCCAACACCCTCTTTTAAAGTAATTAACCCTTGTTTTTCTAGCAATAATAATGAACGACCAAGGTTTGTTGGGTCATTTGGAATAGCAACTTGTGCTCCATCCGCTAACTCATCAACAGATTTAATTTGTTTAGAATACGCCGCAATTGGATAAATGAAGGTATTTCCAACCGGGACTAATTTGTAATTACGATCTTTAATTTGTTGATCAAGATATGGTTTATGCTGGAATGCATTGGCATCAATGTCTCCTTTGCTTAGAGCTTCGTTAGGTAATACGAAATCATTGAAGGCAACGAGTTCAACATTTAGGCCATAATTCTCTTTCGCTACTTTTTGTGCCACTTCAGCAACTTCTAACTCTTTGCCCATAATAACACCAACTTTGATGCTGTTTGGATCTTGTTGCTTTTCGCCACAACCAGTAAGAGCCAATGTTCCTAATAGCGCGCCAACAACTGCAATAGATTTTAACTTAATAGACATATTTATTTACCCCTTTGGAGACTGACTTTATAAGCACCTATATTCGGCATTTGCTAAGTGGCAAGATAAACGATTATCTATTTTGCGGTTATTGTCATGCCTCGAATATTTTGAGGCAGAATATTACTGCGTGTTACCACTGTTACTTATGCTGGCTATAAATGGCGCTGCTATTTATATTTAATGTTACTTATGATTAAAAATACACCATTATTTACGTGATACTCGTTTCATTAAGAGTCCACCGGTGAACTGAATAATGAAGACTAAAATAATAAGTAATACAAGTACGGTGTTCATTACTGCAGGATTATAGGTGTAGTAACCATATTGCATTGCAATCTGACCTAGTCCCCCGGAACCAACGGCACCACCCATGGCTGAATAACCAACCAACATAATCAGAGTAATCGTTGCTGCATTGATTAAACCTGACAATGATTCTGGTAACAGAATTTTGGTAATAATCTGGATTGGTGTAGCGCCCATGGAACGTGAAGCTTCAATAAGACCGCTTGGTATCTCTAATAAGGTATTTTCAACCATACGGGCAATAAACGGTGCCGCACCAATAGTTAAAGGAACAATCGCGGCTTGCATACCAATTGATGTCCCCACTAACAATTTAGTGAATGGAATAATCCATACCAGTAAAATGATAAATGGAATAGAACGGAAAATATTAACTACCGCAGAAACAATCCGGTAAATACTGGTATTTTCCATCACTTGCCCAGGACGAGTGATATAAAGCAGAATACCGATCGGTAATCCCAACACAAATCCTAAAATACCCGAAACAAAGGTCATAATGATCGTGTCGATGGTTCCGCTAATTAATAGTGCAATCATTTTCTCAGACATAACCTAGGACCTCTACTTTGACATGATGCTCAGTTAAAAAATCAATGGTTGATTCAATACCATCATTTACGCCGTGTATTTCAGCTAACATTACGCCAAATTTCACACCGCCGGCATAATCAATCTGCGAGCTTAATATATTGATATCGATATCAAATTTACGTACTACCATTGAAATTAATGGTGCATCAACCGACTGACCGGTAAATTCGAGTTTTAATAATGGTGACAAATTCGGTCCAGAAACTGACTGTAAACGTTCTTTGTAATCCTCAGGAATATCAACAACCAACGTTGATTTAATAAAATCCTGAGCAATAGGGGTTTTAGGGTGAGAAAATACGGCACTCACACTATCTTGTTCGATTAATTTACCGTCACTTATCACAGCGACTTGATCACAGATACGTTTTACAACGTCCATTTCGTGCGTAATAAGAAGGATCGTTAAGCCTAAACGACGATTTATATCTTTTAATAGCTCTAAAATTGAGCGTGTCGTTGCGGGGTCTAATGCACTTGTCGCTTCATCACATAATAAAACTTGTGGAGAATTAGCGAGTGCGCGAGCGATAGCGACACGCTGTTTTTGTCCACCGGATAAATTGGCGGGATAAGCATCTTTCTTATCTGATAAACCTACCAATTCCAATAATTCTAAAACACGTTTTTTAATATCTTCTTTGGGCATATTATCTAACTCAAGCGGTAATGCCACGTTACCAAATACGTTACGCGAAGATAATAAGTTAAAGTGCTGGAAAATCATCCCAATACTGCGGCGTGCGCGAGTCAGTGCTTTCTCTGAAAGTGACGTTAAATTTTGACCGCCAACAATAACTTCACCAGAAGTCGGGCGTTCAAGCATATTAACACAGCGAATTAGGGTGCTTTTCCCCGCACCAGAGGTACCAATGACCCCATAAACTTGCCCGGCAGGTACATGTAGGCTGATATCAGTCAGCGCCTGTATGCTGCGGCTTCCTTGTTGGAAGACTTTATTAATGTTAGATAATTTTATCATTTATTTCTTCTAAATATAAAAGCCATGGGTTAAAAACACTCATTAAGATAATCATGGATGTTAAGGCGTCTAGACGTCTAAGTCAATAAAGATTGTTTCTTTTATTTGATTCTCATTTATTTTCATTTCATGAGATACTAGTTTGAATTTAATTTTTAGGAGTATTCAGGTGAACCAAGGTATCCCCGCTATTTTTTTAGACAGAGACGGCACTATTAATATAGATCACGGATTTGTTCATGAAATCGATAAGTTTGAATTTATCGATGGCGCTATAGAAGCAATGATTGAACTGAAAAAAATGGGCTACGCACTAGTGATTGTGACTAATCAATCAGGTATTGGAAGAGGCATCTATTCAGAAGATCAGTTCCTCCATCTATCAGAATGGATGGATTGGTCATTAGCAGACCGTGGTATCGATTTAGATGGTCTTTATTATTGCCCTCATCATCCTGAAGCAGAAATAGAAGAATACCGTATAGAATGTGATTGCCGCAAACCAAAAGCTGGTATGTTAATAGAAGCACAAGCGCATTTAGCTATAGATATGTCTTCTTCTATTATGGTCGGTGATAAATTAGCTGATATTCAAGCGGGTCAAGCAGCTAAAGTGGGGATGAATATTTTAGTTCGCAGTGGACAAGCGATTACTCCAGAGGCTGAAGCTCAAGCGGATATAGTGATTGATAGCATTGCGAAGCTACCCGAGATACTTAAAAACCTCAAAAAATAATCATTTTGAGCGTAAAAGCAGCGAACAGTAAATTAATTCAAAAAAACAGTTGCCAGAAAAATCTCAGCCCCTATAATGCGCTCCGTTGTCACGACAAACCGGCCGAACGGTTGAGTTTGAAAGTTCCAAAGCGTAGTAAGCGCCTTGAAAAACAGCGGGATGATTGAGGTGATGGTCAAAGTAGTTCGGAAAGAAAGTTGAAAATAAATACTTGACTTCCTGAATGAAAAGAGTAATATACGCCACCTCGCAGCAAGAACCTTAACGAGTTATC
>NZ_LGAA01000001.1 GCF_001294465.1 Moellerella wisconsensis ATCC 35017 | reverse complement strand
AAGCCCCAAGAGAATATTCTCTTGGGGCTTTTTTGTTATAAATATTATTTTTCATTACATTTCTATTATTTACATCACTTTATATTTCATCAGTTATTAATATTTATTATTTAAAACAACTAAATTCAATATGTTATTTTAAATAAATATATTAGCTAGTTATAAAAATATCTAATATAGATAGTAAATAGACCTCTTTCTTATTTATGTTTTTTATCAATTATTCGCACTCAAATTTTGTTAGGATATAGCCATGCTCATAGAGCAATATATAGGAAAAAATAATGGCTAAGAAAACTTACTCAATGAGATATGTGGCAGGGGAGCCTGTACAACGGATCCAACCTATGTCTGAACATATGTTGGATGAGTCACTGCCTGTTGGTTTGCCATTATTTTCAGGAGGAGAATACCTGAATGTACTTATTTGGAATATTTATAAACAGCAGCGGCCTAACTGGCAGAAAGTTCTTCATGAACTAGTGGCAGAAAAAAAATTAATTTTATTACAGGAAGCACAAATGTCTCCTGAGCTAATTTCTTTCACTGCACGCGCTCAGTTAATTGCCGATCAAGTCCCAGCTTTACCTTTTTCGCCCCATCCTGCGGGTGTTATGACGCTGGCAACTGCACATCCCATTTATTGCTGTCCTCTTCGTGAAAAAGAGCCATTATTGAGATTAGCTAAATCTGCATTGATTACGGTTTATCCATTACCTAATGGACAGCATTTAATGGTGGTTAATGTTCATGCAGTTAATTTTAGTTTTGGTGTTGATGTTTATACTCGGCAATTAAATAAGCTAGGGATTCATATAAAAAAACATCGAGGACCAGTTATTTTAGGTGGAGATTTTAATGCATGGAGTCGCCAACGAATTAATGCACTAAAACGATTCATTCGGAGTGTGGGATTAAAAGAGGTAACTTACTTAGATGATCTACGAACTTTAGCTTTTGGTAGGCCACTTGATTATGTTTTTTATCGTGGCTTACAGGTTGAAAAATCTAACATAATAAAAACAAATGCTTCGGATCATAATCCAATAGAGATTAAATTTAGATTACCTAAAATGAATTAACATATATTATGATAACCTAAAAATATTATTATTTTAAAAATAATACCTGTATGGCATTAAAAATAATAATAAAATAATTTGCAGTTTCATTATTTCATTCTATAGTTATCAATACTTATATATTACTATTTAATGAGTCTATATGGAACCCTTACATATTTTCATTCTTGGCGGTGGTACTGGTGGGACAATATTAGCTAATATTTTAGCTAGAAAATTAAATGGTAAAATATCCCAAAAAAAAATAATAATAACATTACTTACTGATAATCCTATGCATTATTATAAACCCGCATTTATGTATGTTGCATTTAATTTATTTTTTAAAGAGGAACTATCTCGTCCACAATGCTCTTTATTAAGACCAGAAATAAATTTAGTTATTGATAAGGCTTGTTCTTTTGATTTTAAAAATAAAAAAATATTATCTGAATCTAAAAAAATATATAATTATGATTATCTGATTTTTGCTACAGGATGTGTTCCTCGGCCAGATAAAATTGAAGGTCTTCAGGATACGGGAGATCATTTTTATTCTTATCAAGCAGCAAGAAAATTAGCAGATAAAATATCTAAGATAGAAAAAGGACGAATATTTATTACGGTATCTTTTCCTAAAACCCCAAATGTACCACACCAATGTGGTATCGCTCCTATAGAAACTACTTTAATGCTTGATGAATTTTTACGTAAGCGCAGAGTTAGAGATAAAATTGAAATAATTTATACTTATCCTACAACCTCACAATTATTACGTAATTGCTTGTTTATGCAACAGCCTGTATGTGAGGTTATTCCTGAAATATTTAAATTAAAAAATATACAATTTCAGCGAGGCTTTACTTTAGAAAAAGTTGATCCGGATAAAAAAATTGCTTTTTCCTCAGAAGGAAAAAAGCAATCGTTCGATATATTAATTAGTACTCCTCCGATAACTGCTGTAAAAGCTGTTATTAATACAAATTTAAGTGAATATAACAATGGTGAAGGCTGGCTTCCAACAGATCATGAAACATTGCAGGTTTATGGGCTTGATAATGTTTATGTTCTTGGTGATACGGTCGATCTACCGATTAGTAAAGCGGGAGGAAGCTGTCATAATCAGGCTGGTGTAGTTGCTGATAATATTTATGGCCAAATAGTTTATGGTTATCCGAGTGCAATCTATGATGGCAGAGTACAGGCTATTGCCCAAATGGGACTTAATGCAGGAATGCCATTACAGTATGATTATAAGCATGATGTTATACCAACACCCGCCACAAAACTGGGTGGGATGTTCCGTAATGGCTTTAATCGTGGATTATATTGGGCAACAGTTCGCGGTCTAATGTAAAAGGTTAATCTTATGATAGATAAGATAGTCGATCAAAATATTGATACTCAATTATCAGAAGGTATTTCTCATTTTTTAGAAAAAATAACACCATTATTAAAACTAAATAGATTAGATAATATAGTAGATATTTTATCTCTATTATCTGATCTCGTGGATATTATTGATAATAGTACTATAGAAAAAATATCAAATAGTTTTGAGGATATATTGGTTCCTGTATGGGAAGTAATTAACGCCTTTAATATGTCTAAAATGGAATTATCATATATAGATAAAAAATATAATCTAAGAACAGTTTTTTCTTTATTAAAAGATCCTGATACCTTAAAAGGCATTTCTATTATATTAAGAACGCTACAAATAATGGCACAGAGAACACAAAAAACTTCTGAATGATAAATTATATTAACTTGGAGTTATTATGTCAAAAAGTAATAGTCTTTCTTTTAATACTCGAATTATTCATCACAATTATTCACCAGATAGTCACCTTGGGTCATTGATTCCACCATTATATCAATCATCAACATTTACTTTTTCGACAGTTGAAAAAGCTGGCGAATGTTTTAATGGCAAAGAGCAGGGGTATGTTTATACTCGAATAAACAATCCTACATTATCTTTGCTAGAAAGCCGAGTAGCTAATTTAGAGAATGCTGAAGCTGGTATTGTATTTTCATCTGGCATGGGAGCAATAACATCCGTATGTTGGTCTTTATTAAATCCAGGAGATGAGCTGTTAGTTGATATGACAACTTATGGTTGTACTTATTCTTTCTTTCATCATGGATTAGAGCGATTTGGTGTAAAAATACGACATGTAGATTTTAATAATATTGAATTATTTTCATTAGCAATTAACCATAATACCAAAATGATATTCTGTGAATCGCCAGCTAATCCCAATATGAAATTAGTTGATATTCAAGCCATAAGTCAGATAGCAAAAAAATATAATACCTTAGTCGTGGTCGATAATACTTATTGCACACCTTATATTCAGAAGCCAATTAATTTTGGTGCAGATATTGTTATTCATTCTTTAACTAAGTATATGAGTGGTCATGGTGATGTTATAGCTGGTGCAGTGGCCACATCAAATGTGTTGGCTGAAAAAATACGTTTCAGTGGGTTAAAGGATATGACAGGAGCATGTTTATCTCCAAATGATGCTTTTTTAATATTGAGAGGAATGAAAACCCTGCCAATTCGCATGGATAGAATTGTTTTTAATGCTCAGAAGGTGGCTGATTATTTAAATCAACAGCCAAAAGTAACGCAGTTATTATATCCGGGCTTAGCCTCATTTCCTCAATATGAATTAGCTTCTCGGCAAATGGAACTTCCTGGTGGTATGATCGCATTTGAAATTGTCGGTGGGTTAGAAGGTGGAAAACAATTATTGAATCGATTACAGTTATTCTCGCGTGCGGTAAGTTTAGGAGATTGTGAATCATTAGCCCAGCATCCGGCAAGTATGACCCATTCAACATATACTCCAGAAGAAAGATTGCATCACGGAATAAGTGATGGATTAATTCGTTTATCGATTGGCTTAGAATCAGCTGATGATTTGATCGCTGATTTGGAACAGGCATTTAATTTTTAGCTTATAATTTATAAACAATATTTAAAATTATATTTTTATATAGTAATGAAAATATAATAAATAATATCTTAATAAGATTTATTTATTTGATTGTTATTTAATATTAACTTAGTTTTAACCGAATTAATATCTTTTATTTAAAATCAATCGAATTAAGAAACTTAGGATTAACTAAATTTTATAATTTAAATTGTTTTTATTGATCTTGTTTGGATTATTTCAAATTAAATTAATTTAATTTGATTTATCTCTTGTATATTTATTTAATCGTCCTAATATTATCGTTAGTATGCTTTTTTATGAGGTTATTAATTACCTATGTAATTTTTTTCTAGGTATATACTGAATTTATTTATCCATAGAGTAAAAATAATCTTATAAAGGCTATTTTACTTAATATCTGAGCGAATAAACAACTAAGCTTGTTTCAATTTGGCATATTACAAGAGGTTTAACATGAATAAAAAATCAGTTGCTCCCGCTTATGATGGATTAGATGATGTATATGCATCAGTTGATTTATCATCTTCATTGCCAAAATCAAAATTTCCACTTAAAGAAAAAGATCCTCGCAATGTGTTTAGTGCCGTTCGTGATGAACTTATGTTGGATGGTAATTCCCGCCAAAATTTAGCCACATTCTGCCAAACGTGGGTTGATGATGAAATCCGTGAGTTAATGGATCTATCAATTGATAAGAATATGATTGATAAAGATGAATATCCACAAACCGCAGAAATAGAATCTCGCTGCGTTAAAATGCTAGCGGATTTATGGAATTCACCAACTCCAGATACAACCTTAGGCTGTTCAACTATAGGATCATCTGAAGCAGCGATGCTGGGTGGGCTAGCATTAAAATGGCAATGGAGGAAAAAACAAGCAGCAGCAGGAAAATCAACAGATAAGCCAAATTTAATCTGCGGACCGGTACAAATTTGCTGGCATAAGTTTGCACGTTATTTTGATGTAGAATTGAGAGAAATCCCGCTTGAAGGGGATCGGCTGATCATGAGCCCAGAAGAAGTTCTTAAGCGTGTGGATGAAAATACTATCGGTGTAGTCCCGACTATGGGGGTTACTTTCACCTGCCAATATGAGCCTGTAAAAGCAGTTCATGATGCCTTAGATAAGTTACAGAAAGACACCGGTCTGGATATTCCTATCCATGTCGATGGGGCTAGTGGTGGATTTTTGGCACCATTCTGTGCGCCGGATATTGAATGGGATTTCCGTTTACCTCGAGTAAAATCAATTAATGCGTCAGGGCATAAATTTGGGTTGGCACCTCTTGGTGCAGGCTGGGTTGTATGGCGAGAAGCCTCTGATTTACCAGAAGAATTAATATTTAATGTCAATTATCTTGGCGGTAATATGCCAACGTTTGCATTAAACTTCTCTCGTCCCGGTGGACAAATTATTGCTCAATATTATAACTTTTTACGTTTAGGCCGTGAAGGTTATGCGAAGATCCATAATGCTTGTTATGCGACAGCACAATATCTTGCCGCTGAAATTGAAAAATTAGGGCCTTTCGAGATTATTTTTGATGGTGATAGCCAAAAAGGTATCCCTGCATTAGCGTGGAAATTAAAACAAGATGCTGCTATTGGGGGGTATACCTTGTATGACTTAGCCGATAAATTGCGTAGCCGTGGATGGCAGGTTCCTGCATATTCAATGCCTGCTCATCGCGAAGATTTAGTCATTCAGCGTATTCTTGTTCGTCATGGGGTGAGCTATGACTTAGGCAGCCTACTCATTGAAGATATTAAACGTTCACTGGCTTATTTTGAAAAACATCCGGTCAGTAATCCATTATCTGCTGAAGAAGCAGGTGGCTTCAATCACGGATAATAGCGATATTGGTAATTTTTTAGTGATATAAATTAAAGGGAGCTTGGCTATAAATTGGTGAAGTTCTCTTATTATCGGAATAATTATATTTAATCATTTACGTTCACTACTTAAATTATTATCGCTATTTTAAGATCATATTATTTTAATTTGTAGAACAGAGGATAATTATTATTCTCTGTTCTAACTAAATGGCGGTAGATGTGTATCGTTGAGTTTTTCAGGAGAATGGTTATGGCTAATATAAAAAGTAGCTCCGTTCCAAAACAATTATCTTTATTAGGATTCTTTGCAATAACCGCATCGATGGTTATGGCAGTTTATGAATATCCAACTTTTGCAACTTCAGGTTTTAGCTTAGTTTTTTTCTTATTTCTAGGCGGATTATTATGGTTTATTCCAGTCGGTTTATGTGCGGCTGAAATGGCTACCGTGGAAGGTTGGGAAGAAGGCGGTGTTTTTACTTGGGTTTCAAATACACTGGGCGAAAAATGGGGTTTTGCCGCTATCTCATTTGGATATTTACAGATAGCCATTGGTTTTATTCCAATGCTTTATTTTGTCCTCGGCGCATTGTCTTATATTTTAAATTGGCCAGCATTAAATCAAGACCCAATAACTAAAACTATTGCGGGTTTAGTTATTTTATGGGTTTTGGCTATTACTCAATTTAGTGGCACCAAATATACGGCTCGAATTGCTAAGATTGGCTTCTTTGCAGGTATTTTATTACCCGCTATTATTTTAGTTATATTAGCGATTAATTATCTTTTTAGTGGTGCTCCACTTGCCATTGAAATGAACGCCTCAACTTTTTTCCCTGATTTTACTCAGATAGGCACTTTAGTGGTATTTGTTGCATTTATTCTGAGCTATATGGGGGTTGAAGCATCAGCGACTCACGTTAATGAGATGAAAAATCCTGGTCGTGATTATCCGTTGGCCATGTTGATGTTAATGATTGCGGCGATTTGTTTGAGCTCTATTGGGGGCTTGTCAGTTGCATCGGTGATCCCTCATGCTGAAATTAATCTCTCTGCTGGGGTTGTTCAAACCTTTGAGGTATTAATCGCTCATTATGGCGCAGGGTTTGAATGGGCTGTGCGAATTATCGCGGCATTATTGTTGCTGGGCGTATTAGCTGAAATCGCTTCTTGGATTGTGGGACCTTCTCGCGGAATGTATGTTACCGCGCAAAAAGGTATTTTGCCGCAATGTTTAGCTAAAGTGAATAAAAATGGTGTACCTGTTGCGCTGGTTATTTCTCAATTGGTTATTACTACTGTTGCTCTGATTATTCTAACAAATACTGGCGGTGGGAATAATATGTCTTTCTTGATTGCCTTGTCTTTGACTGTGGTGATCTATTTATGCAGTTATTTCATGTTATTTCTCGGATATATTCATTTAGTGCGTAAACAGCCAGAGAAAAAACGCGCTTTTAATGTACCTGGCGGTAATGGGGTTAAGATTTTAATAGCGTCAATTGGATTTATTGTATCGGTATTAGCATTTGTGGTTTCTTTCTTTCCACCAAGTTCATTACCTGGAAGCGAAGGTAACGAAATCTATGTGATCTCTTTGGTAATCAGTTTTCTTATTGTATTAGCCATCCCTTTTATTATTTACGGGCTACACAATAAAAAAGGTAAAACAACCAATGTGACTTTGGTACCCATTCAGTCACATAACGCGCCGAAAGGGCATTTCTTTATTCATCCTCGGGCACGTTCAATGCATCATTTTATCGTTAATGATAAGTCTGCAGGCGAAAAAAAATAGCGTTAAATTAAGCTAGATTCTGATGATAAAAAAGCCATTCACTGTAATCAGTTGAATGGCTTTTTTGTTAACTCAATATAATAATATCGGTCGATATTGATTTTTTTACTGGCTTATTTTTTACTGGTTTGTTTTTTAACGAAGATAAAATAAGTTAATGATAATATGATAACCCAGGCAATACCTACAATCAGAGCGACTCGGGTATTTTCAAAAAAGCCGAGCAGGGCAATGACAAAAATCATGAAGGCGATGGTCAGTAGTGGACCTACCGGCCAGAAAGGCACTGGGAATTTGAGCTTTTTCACTTCTTCTTGGCTCATTTTGCGGCGCATTGCAACTTGAGAAAGTAAGATCATTAACCAAACCCAGACGGTGGCAAAAGTCGCAATAGACGCGATAATAACAAAAATACGGTCAGGGATAAGGTAGTTAAGATAAACCCCGATTAACATCACGACTGACATTACCAGTACGGTAACCCATGGCACACCATTACGGCTTAGTTTGGTGAATGCTTTCGGTGCTTGTCCTTCATTAGCCATCCCGTACATCATTCTTCCGGCACCGAAAATATCGCTGTTAATCGCGGAAATAGCCGCGGTGATAACGACAATATTTAAGATATTTGCGGCTGAACTAATATTTAGGCTGGAAAAAATTTGCACAAACGGGCTGCCAGATAAGCCAATTTGATTCCATGGATAGATGCACATCAGAACAAAAAGGGTTAATCCATAGAATAATAAGATACGAATAGGTACAGCATTGATAGCTTTCGGGATGGTTTTTTCAGGATCTTTAGCTTCACTGGCAGTAATACCGATAACTTCAATTCCACCAAAAGCAAACATGACAATGGCGAGCGAGGCTATAACCCCTGTAACCCCATTAGGCATAAATCCACCGTATTCCCAGAGATTACTTATCCCTGTTGAATGCGCGGTTTCTTGGCCAAAACCATAAAACATCAAGAATGCGCCACCGACAATCATTGCGATAATAGCACTTACTTTGATGATAGATAGCCAGAATTCCATTTCACCAAAAATTTTAACATGGCATAAATTTAGAGCGCCAATAATTAAAACGACACTTAATACCCAAATCCACGGTTCAACATGGGGGAACCAGAATCCCATATAGGCGCCGAAGGCCGTAATATCGGCGAGACATACCACCAGCATTTCAAAAACATAATTCCAGCCGGTTAAGAAGCCGGCTAATGGCCCCATATAATGGCTAGCGTAATGGGCAAATGATCCCGGCACAGGATGATGGACTGCCATTTCTCCCAATGCGCGCATGACCATAAATACTGCGGCACCACCAATCATATAAGCTATCAGTACCGCAGGGCCGGCAGCCTGAATTGCCGATGCTGAACCATAAAATAATCCGGTACCAATCGCTGAACCTAACGCCATAAAGCGAATATGCCGGACACTCAACCCCTTTCTGAGCTGATTTTGATTACTACTTTGCATATCATTTCCCATATCTGTCATGATGTACCGGATATTGTCCCGGTTTATTTAAGAACATAGGAACAGTCCTATGTACGCAAGATGCTTACATTATCATAAAGTTGAGGAATCACGGGATAGATATCTACAAATTCTATGTCATTCTTTAAAGCGGCAGATATCTCTATCAGCTAACGATATTATTATTAGTACTAATTAGTTGATTGAATACCCGTTATCTCATCTTTCTGTATTTGGTCTACTTTGAGTATATAATGCTGGCTGAACTTAATGCCGTAGAGAAGGTTATGCAATATCCAATTAATGAAATTTTTCAAACGTTACAAGGTGAAGGTGTTTTTACTGGCGTCCCCGCAATATTTGTCCGTTTACAAGGTTGCCCGGTGGGTTGCAGTTGGTGTGATACCAAACATACTTGGCAGCAAGAGCCACAGAAACAGCGCTCTTTGGGGGATATCTTAATCAAGCAGGTTGAAAACGATGAATGGGCTTTTGCTTCGGTCGATGAAATTATTCAACGTTTTGAGCAACAGAATTACACTGCCCGTCATATTGCCATTACCGGTGGTGAACCTTGTATTTATGATTTACGGATATTGACCCAAGGGCTTGAAGCTCGCGGATATCGCTGCCAAATAGAGACTAGTGGAACCTATCCTATTCAGTGTTCAGAGAATACTTGGGTTACAGTTTCGCCAAAAGTCGGTATGAAAGGTGGATTAAAGGTATTAAAAGAGGCGATTGACCGCGCTAATGAGATAAAGCATCCGGTAGCAAGAGAGAAAGATATTGAGGCTTTAGATCACTTACTGTTATTAAGAGATAATATCAGTGATTTGACCGTTTCATTACAACCGATTAGCCAGAAGTTATCCGCCACTAAATTATGTATTGAAACCTGTATTGCGCGTAATTGGCGTTTATCCGTTCAGACACATAAATATTTAAATATTGCTTAACGGCTGAGTTATTTATTATTGTTCTAGAAATTATTGTTATTGTAGAAATTATTGTTGTTGTAGAAATTATGGTATCAACATCGATAAAGCGAGTGCATTAATTATTGGCGCTAATTATCGCAATGTAATTAGCGCTATTGCTTCATAAAGATTGAATTACCCGGCATCTCCACGATAGATACAACCCGCATTACAGGTTTCTTGTACCATGACGGCGCTAAGTAATGGCAACAAAGGTTTAGTTTTATGCCAAATCCACTGAGCTAATACTTCACTGGTTGGATTTTCTAATCCTTCTATCTCATTGAGATAATGATGATCTAGCTGTTGCCAAATCGGCTTAAAGATCCTTTTTACATCGCTAAAATCCACAAGCCATCCACTTTTGCTATCGACTTCCCCAGTTAATTCAAGGCGTACCATGAAAGAATGTCCATGTAGGCGCCCGCATTTGTGATCTTCAGGGACATGAGGAAGACGGTGAGCAGCCTCAAAATGAAAATCTTTAAATATTGTCGTACTCATTATCGTCTCCTTTGATATAGCTTAGCGGTGTATTCTACTTCAATTGCGGTTGTTTTCGCTATTTATTAATAAATTCTAATTAACCAGTTTTGCTGGTATCACTAATCAATCATTTTGTTTAGTTCGTTTAGTTATGAGTTATGGCTATCGTTTCTTATCCCTGTAGTTTGCGGTGTTATAACCTACTGTGCAGCTATCTAAATATCGACATCGTTTACTTATGTAAGCTCCGCGTTAAGTTTTGTTGGGGTATAAAGATGGAATACATCATTTTGAGGTTATCAGGACAATGACAACGAAACAGCCACCTACAGCTATATTACCTTTATCTTCAGAGCAATTAAGTCGTTTACAAGCGACTGTGAATGATTTTTCTCCACATCAATTAGCGTGGCTGTCAGGTTATTTTTGGGGTAAGTCTGAGCAAAATAGCACCGTAGATAATACGACGATACCCGCGATCCCTGCCGCAGAAACGATCACGATAATTTCAGCCTCTCAAACAGGCAATGCCCGGCGATTAGCCGAGCAGCTTCGGGATAGGCTGGTGGCTGAAAAACTTAATGTGAAGTTGAAAAATGCCGGAGATTATAAGTTTAAGCAGATAGCTCAAGAAACAGCGGTTATTATTGTGGCATCGACACAAGGCGAAGGTGAACCCGCAGAAGAAGCCGTCGCATTGTATAAATATCTATATTCTAAAAAAGCACCTAATTTATCCCATACACATTTTGCAGTTTTCGGTTTAGGCGATAGCTCTTACGATAAATATTGCCAAGCGGGAAAAGACTTTGATCAGCGATTAAGTGAATTAGGCGCGCAACGCTTGGCGGAGCGGGTAGATGCAGATGTTGATTATCAAGAGGCTGCGAAGGCATGGATTGAGCAGATAACTCAGGTGCTTAAGCAGCGTATGCCGGTACAGTCGACAGCTCAATTAGCCCAAGAACAATCCGGCAGTTTAGATGAAATAACGCGTTCACCTTACAGCAAAACCTCACCATTGAGTGCAACACTGTCAGTAAATCAAAAAATTACTGGGCGTAACTCAGACAAAGATGTTCGACATCTTGAAATTGATTTAGCCGATTCCGGGTTGCGTTATCAGCCGGGAGATGCTCTTGGCGTATGGTTTAGCAATGATCCCCAGTTAGTTGATGAATTAATTGGTTTATTATGGCTACAAGGTGATGAAATAGTCACTATTGCGCAGCAGCAATATAGCCTACGCGATGCATTAACTTATCATCTTGAATTAACCCAAAATACGCATTTAATTGTTGAAAAATATGCGCATTTATCTAATGACGAATTCCTCTTATCCCTGCTAAGTGACAAGTCGGCGTTACAACAATATGCCGCCGATGTACCGATTGTCGATATGGTACGCCAGTTTGCGGCTCAGCCGGAGGCTCAGGCATGGGTTGATATATTACGTCCGCTGACTCCGCGTTTATATTCTATCGCTTCTTCACAGGCAGAAGTTGATAACGAAGTGCATCTAACGCTCGGCGTAGTGAGATATTCTATCGATGGGCGAGAGCGTACCGGTGGAGCCTCTGGTTTTCTCGCTGATCGCTTACAAGAAGACGATGAAATCAAGATTTTCATTGAGCATAACGAAAATTTCCGTTTACCAAGTTCGCCCGAAACTCCAGTCATTATGATTGGTCCTGGTACGGGGATCGCACCTTTCCGCGCTTTTTTACAGCAACGTGACAATGAAGGGGCGACAGGCAAAAATTGGTTATTGTTTGGGAATCCTCATTTTGTTGAAGACTTTTTGTATCAAGTAGAATGGCAGCGTTATGTCAAACAAGGATTATTGACTCGGATTGATTTAGCTTGGTCACGAGATCAAGCTGAAAAAGTTTATGTGCAAGATAAATTGCGTGAACAGGGCGAAGAAGTTTGGCGCTGGATACAACAAGGTGCTCATATTTATGTCTGTGGTGATGCTAATCGAATGGCAAAAGATGTCGAAGAAACGTTATTAGAAATCATTGCTACTTATGGTGCGATGGACAAAGAACTGGCAGATGAATATTTAAGTGAATTGCGCGTTGAGCGCCGTTATCAGAGGGATGTCTACTAATGAGCAAAAAACAACAGGGCCCTTTAATTGTCGAAGGCAAACTAGCTGATAGTGAGCGAATGAAACTGCAAAGTAATTTTTTGCGAGGAACGATCGCGCAAGATCTAAAGAATGGCCTGACAGGTGGATTTGAAGGCGACAATTTTTTACTGATCCGTTTCCATGGTATGTATCAGCAAGATGATCGTGATATTCGCGCCGAGCGAATGGAGCAGAAACTGGAGCCTCGCCATGCCATGATGCTGCGTTGTCGCTTGCCTGGTGGCGTTATTACGCCGAAACAGTGGTTAGATATCGATAAATTTGCCAGTGAACATACGTTATATGGCAGTATCCGTATCACTAATCGCCAAACGTTTCAGTTTCATGGAATTCTTAAAGGCGATGTTAAGCCTGCACATCAAATGTTGGCGCATGTTGGTTTGGATGCTCTAGCGACAGCGAATGATGTTAACCGCAATGTGCTATGTACCTCAAACCCGGTACAATCTGAATTGCATCAGCAAGCCTATGAATGGGCGAAGAAAATTTCAGAACATTTATTGCCTCGCACTCGGGCTTATGCCGAAATTTGGTTAGATAAAGAAAAAATTGATTCGACAGATGAAGAACCTATTTTAGGTACGACTTATTTACCGCGTAAATTTAAAACTACGGTGGTGATCCCACCATTAAATGATGTTGATCTCCATGCTAACGATATGAATTTTGTGGCGATTGAGCAGCATGGGAAATTGATTGGTTTTAATGTATTAGTCGGTGGGGGGTTGGCGATGACCCATGGTGACACCAATACCTTCCCGCGTTTGGCCAGTGAGTTCGGTTATATTGCCTTAGAAGATACCTTAGCGATCGCCGAAGCAATTGTGACTACCCAGCGCGATTGGGGAAATCGTACTGAACGCAAAAATGCTAAGACTAAATACACCTTAGAGCGCGTCGGTATCGAGACATTCAAACAAGAAGTTGAGCGCCGTGCAGGGGTTAAATTTGAGGAGATCCGCCCCTATCAGTTTACTCACCGAGGTGATCAGATAGGCTGGCTCAAAGGCATTGATAATAAATGGCATTTAACCTTATTTGTTGAAAATGGTCGCTTAATTGATTATCCGCAGCGTGCCTTAAAAACCGGTGTCGCTAAAATAGCGGCGATCCATCAAGGTGATTTTCGTTTAACCGCTAATCAGAATCTGATTGTTGCGGGAATTGCAGAAGCAGAAAAACACGCTATAGAACAAATTGCTCGTCAACATGGGCTTATTAGTGATGAAGTATCATCACAGCGTGAAAATTCAATGGCTTGTGTATCCTTTCCGACATGCCCATTGGCAATGGCTGAAGCGGAGCGTTTTCTGCCGCAGTTTGTCAGCGAAGTAGATAATATCCTTGCTATGCAAGGCCTAGGCGATGAACACATTGTTTTACGAGTCACTGGATGCCCTAATGGCTGCGGCCGAGCGATGTTGGCAGAAGTTGGGCTGGTGGGTAAAGCGCTTGATCGCTATAACCTTTATTTAGGTGGCAATCGAATAGGGAGTCGTATCCCACGATTGTATCGAGAAAATATTAGCTCCGCGGAAATTCTGACTATTTTAACGCCATTGATTGCTCGTTGGGGGAAAGAACGTACTGAAAATGAAGGTTTCGGTGATTTCTTGATTAGAGCTGATATTGTTAAACCGGTGATTAATTCTGCGGTTGATTTTTATCAGGTACAGGAGGCGGTATGAGTCGACTCGATTTAATACATATTACCGGCTTGCCAGCGTTAGAACAGCAGGCAGCTTTGTTTGAAACTAATCAGATGCTTGAAAATATGAATGCCCAACAGCGAGTTCGTTGGGCGCTGGAACATCTTCCCAGCCAGCATGTTCTGACCTCAAGTTTTGGTATTCAAGCCGCGCTTATGTTGCACCTTGTAACGAGTGAATATCCTGATATTCCAGTAATTTTGACTGATACTGGATATTTATTTCCAGAAACCTATCAATTTATTGATTTATTAACCAAACGTCTAAAACTAAATTTGCAGGTATATCGAGCGAAACAAACACCAGCTTGGCAAGAGGCTCGCTACGGTAAATTATGGGAACAAGGTGTTGAGGGAATAGCGCATTATAATCAGATCAATAAAGTTGAACCGCTAGCGCAAGCGCTAGCTGAATTACAGGCACAAACGTGGTTTTCAGGTTTACGCCGAGAACAATCCACCAGTCGTTCATCGTTACCGGTTTTAGGTATAGGTAAAGGCATATTTAAAATATTGCCAGTAATTGATTGGAATAACCGAGATATATATCAATATTTTAAGCAGCATAATTTGCCTTATCATCCTTTATGGGAACAAGGATATTTATCTGTCGGTGATACTCATACAACTCGTCAATGGCAGCCTGGAATGAGCGAAGAAGAAACGCGTTTCTTTGGTTTAAAACGAGAATGTGGTTTACATGAAAATTAATTGATAGCAGGGAAGATATCCCTGCTTTTATATTCGATATTAATTAATAATCAATTACCTATTATTTGTTATATATTTAATATTAATAATTCACTATTGGTTATATATTATAATTAATAAATAATTTTTAATTTATTTTTAATTTAATATTACTAATGATTTAATTAATGGCTTTTTATTATTTTTTTAGGTAGTCTTATTCATCTTTTTATTTATCGATAACAATTGAATAAGGATATTCAAAATGAAGATTAATAAAATCTCATTGATTATAATCACCACGACACTAGCGTTAGGATCTATTCATTCTGCTTTTGCTAATATAGGCTCAGGAATGTCGCCTAATCTAGATTCTACACCTTCAAAAACTGAATCATTAAATCATACACACTCTACGCCTAGTGCAAAACCGATGAGTCCCACCGGGGGGGTAACGGGAGGGAAGGCCGAGCTTAATGGTTCCCATCAACCGCGTCCTCCAGCAGAGAGACAACCTAAGTTAGCCGGAGTATATGTTCCATTTATATATCAAACACAGCTTGATTTTATTGATTTTTTCTCGTTAGCAGATAGTGAGTCGAAGCCACAAATGCCTAAGTTTGAGCCCATACCTGGTTCAGATACACCGCATGAGTGTTCATTACCTTTCGCTGTGTGTAAATTAATTGAACCTTATTCCCCACCGGTTTTATTAACTGATGATAATAATCTACCGATATTAGATTCTGAAGGTGAACCACAATATACAGCAGGTTCTCAGGCTGTATGGGATTATGATTCAAAATATAGGGGGGTTTTAAAACCAAATGGTCAACCAGACGATGATTTATCGAGTGACTTTGAGCTAAGCACAGCGAAAGGACTCGCTGATTTATTAGTTAATCGCTTAAATAGTGATAAAGTAGAAAAAAATCAAAGAAATATTGAATTTAATGACAAAGAGATCAGAAAAAATGGCTTTGTTGCACACATAAATAAGCATAATTTAGGTCTTATCGATAAAGCGGTTAAAACAAACAGCGGTAAAATAGAACAAAATGAAAAAAATGTAGCAAAACAAAAAGTTATATTGACCAAGCAAGACAAGAAAAATACTGAGGTAGAAAATAAATTACATACTCACTACAATGATATTTATAAAAATAAGTCAGATATAAGTCGAATCGAGTTACGCAATAAAGCGATGGAAAAAAGCATTTCAATGATCAATAAAAGTGTACGTGAAAAATTCCAAAAATTAGATGCTAAAATTGAACAAGGGCTTGCTGCACAATCTGCTCTTAATGGACTTTTTCAACCGTATAATATTGGTAAATTTAATATAACAGCAGCGCTTGGTGGCTATGATTCATCTACTGCGATGGCATTGGGCTCGGGATATCGATTTAATGAAAATTTTGCCGCTAAAGCAGCGGTTGCGGTTAATGCCGGTGATCCGAGTGGAGTAAGTTATAATATGGGTGTTAATCTTGAATGGTGAGTCAGGTTTATGACTTAACCATTCTTTGCTGATTTAAAATAATCGATTTTAATCCGTAAATATTAAAAAATATCTCATCGAGCTACTTATTATAATAAGTGGCTCGATTAATTATTATTGAGTCAATAGATAATAATTAATTTAAACGGTTATCTGAAAATGACAGAGTATCTATTGATTTTTTCGGATTTTAGTTGCATAGATTGAATTATTTTAACGACAATCAAAATATTCTCAGAAAATTAACCTGATATATCAGGGGACAAAGGCTCGTTATTCCTTTCAGTTACAACTAATAGCTTTTTGAGCTTTCATAAGTATTCCACACACCCATATAGTCTTTTCTAATATTGAGAAGAAAATTGTTATAAATATTGGGTGATATCAATTATGGACTACCTACCATTATTCGTAGAACTGAAAAATCGACCGGTATTATTGGTCGGTGGCGGAGATATTGCTGCGCGTAAAGCCAGTTTATTGTTGCGTGCGGGTGCTGAGTTAACGGTGGTATCTCCAACACTGTGTTCAGAATTACAGCAGTGTTATAGCCAACAAAAATTAATATGGGTAGCCAAAGAATATTATCCACAATTATTAGATAACGTTTTTTTAGTCATTGCCGCAACTAATAGCGACAAACTGAATGAGCGCATTTTTCAAGATGCTAACCAACGTCAAAAATTGGTTAATGTAGTTGACGATCAACCGCGTTGTTCCTTTATCTTTCCTTCGATTATTGATCGCTCGCCTGTGGTTGTGGCTATTTCCTCAGCGGGAAAAGCCCCAGTTTTGGTGCGTCTATTGCGTGAGAAACTGGAAGCCTTATTACCCAGCAGCTTAGGGAAAATGGCTACAATTGCTGGGCGCTGGCGCAATAAAGTTAAACACAACTTACATACCATGACTGAACGGCGTCGATTTTGGGAAAAAAGCTTCAATGGTCGTTTTGCTTCTTTGGTCGCGAATGGAAAAATAATTGAGGCTGAAAGTCAGCTTGAATTACAGCTTAAACAACAAGATAGCGCCGGTGAATTGACTTTAGTTGGTGCAGGCCCTGGTGATCCGGGGTTATTAACGCTCAAGGGATTGCAGGTATTACAAAATGCCGATGTGGTACTTTACGACTATTTAGTCAGTGACGAGATACTGGATTTAGTTCGTCGAGATGCGGACAAAATTTGTGTCGGTAAACGTGCTGGGCTGCATTCTGTTTCACAAGAACAAACTAACTTATTGATAGTACAACTCGCGCAGCAAGGCAAAAAAGTCGTACGCTTAAAAGGTGGCGATCCGTTTATTTTTGGTCGAGGAGGCGAAGAATTACAAGTCGCCGCAGAAGCTAATATTCCGTTCCAAGTCGTCCCGGGGATCACCGCTGCCATCGGAGCAACTGCGTACGCCGGAATTCCATTAACACATCGTGAATATTCTCAAAGTGTCACCTTTATTACTGGGCATTGCCGAGAAAACGGAGCTGATCTTGATTGGCCAGCATTGGCGAAAGGACATCAAACATTAGCAATTTATATGGGTACAGTGAAATCAGCATTTATTAGCCAGCAATTGATTAAATATGGTCGTGATGCACAGACCCCTGTTGCGGTGATCGGCTGTGGAACTCGCCATAATCAGCAGGTTATCACTGGAACCTTGGGGGAATTAGAGTCGCTAGCTCAGCAAGCACCAACCCCGGCATTATTAGTTATCGGTGAAGTGACAGCGCTTCATCATCAAATTGGCTGGTTTGGTCAATCAGCTACGGCAGAAACGTTACGTTCAGCGGTGCTGGAACTGGCTTAATAAGGATATGTTTTATGAACGAAAAAAGATTAACCCATCTTCAGCAATTAGAAGCTGAAAGTATTCATATTATTCGCGAAGTAGCGGCAGAATTTTCTAATCCTGTGATGTTGTATTCTATCGGTAAAGATTCCTCGGTGATGTTGCATTTGGCACGTAAAGCCTTTTATCCGGGAAAACTACCTTTTCCATTATTGCATGTGGATACCGGTTGGAAATTCAAAGAAATGTATCAGTTTCGAGATAAAACTGCCAAAAATTATGGTTTTGAATTATTGATCCATAAAAATCCACAAGGTGCAGAATTGGGTATCAATCCTTTTGTGCACGGTAGCGCTAAACATACCGACATCATGAAAACAGAAGGGCTAAAACAAGCGTTGGATAAATATGGTTTTGATGCCGCGTTTGGTGGTGCACGCCGCGATGAAGAGAAATCGCGAGCTAAGGAGCGAATTTACTCTTTTCGTGACAGGGCTCATCGATGGGATCCTAAAAATCAGCGTCCTGAGTTATGGCATAACTATAATAGTGAGGTTAATAAAGGCGAAAGTATCCGCGTATTCCCCCTATCTAACTGGACAGAGCAAGATATTTGGCAATATATCTATTTAGAAAATATCGATATTGTTCCACTGTATTTTGCGAAACACAGGCCTGTAATTGAGCGTAACGGCACCCTATTGATGGTCGATGATGATCGTATCGAGTTAACGCCTGGCGAGGTAGTTCAGCAGCGAAAAGTTCGATTTAGAACACTGGGCTGCTGGCCGCTGACGGGAGCGGTGCAATCTGAGGCTGAAACATTGCCTGAGATTATAGAAGAAATGCTGATATCCACGACTAGTGAGCGCCAAGGACGATTGATCGACAGCGATCAGAGTGCATCAATGGAATTGAAAAAACGCCAAGGTTACTTTTAAGGGGGAGAAAATGGCTGATTTAGCATACAACGATATTATTGCGGCTCAGATAAAACAGCAGGGCGGCGTCGAACAATATTTACAAGCTCAGCAGCAAAAAGGAATGTTACGTTTTCTCACTTGCGGTAATGTCGATGATGGCAAAAGTACCTTAATTGGGCGTTTATTGCATGATACCCGACAGATCTACGAAGATCAGTTATCCGTATTACAGAGCGATAGCAAACGGATCGGTACGCAGGGTGAAAAACTCGATCTCGCATTATTGGTTGATGGTTTGGCGGCTGAACGAGAGCAAGGGATCACTATTGATGTTGCTTACCGTTATTTCTCAACAGAAAAACGTAAATTTATTATTGCCGACACCCCGGGACACGAACAATATACTCGCAATATGGCGACGGGAGCCTCGACCAGTCAGTTATCTATTTTATTGATTGATGCGCGTAAAGGGG
This sequence comes from Moellerella wisconsensis ATCC 35017, assembly GCF_001294465.1. Lineage (GTDB taxonomy): Bacteria > Pseudomonadota > Gammaproteobacteria > Enterobacterales > Enterobacteriaceae > Moellerella > Moellerella wisconsensis. The sequence continues at coordinate 12,090 of NZ_LGAA01000001.1, read as the reverse complement.
TACAAGAACAGACCTGCCGCCACAGTTTTATTAGTACATTATTAGGAATTCGTCATCTTATTGTAGCTGTAAACAAAATGGATTTAGTCGATTATCAGCAAGCTACATTTGAGCAAATTAAGCAGGACTATTTGCGTTTTTCAACTCAGTTACCCGACGATTTACAAATTTGGTTTGTGCCGATTTCTGCACTGGATGGCGATAATATTGTTAAACCAAGTGACAATATACCTTGGTATCAAGGTGATACGCTATTAGAGATTCTTGAAACTGCCAATGTTCGAGAAAAAGCGTCAACTCAGCCGTTACGCTTTCCTGTTCAGTATGTAAATCGTCCTAATATTGATTTTAGAGGATATAGCGGTACGTTATCGAGTGGGATTTTACGTCGGGGGCAACAAATTAAAGTATTACCCTCGGGAGTGACTTCTCAAATTGCTCGTATTGTCACTTTTGATGGTGATTTAGAATATGCAGTGCCTGGCGAAGCGATTACGATCGTTTTGAATGATGAAATTGATATTAGTCGCGGTGATTTGCTAGTTAGCGAGAGCGAATCATTACAAGCGACCCACAATGCGCTGGTGGATATTGTGTGGATGTCGGAGCAGCCTCTGGCTCAAGGGCAGTCAATCGAAGTAAAAGTCGCCGGTAAAAAAAGTCGTGCTCGCGTAGAAAATATTCGCTACCAAGTTGATGTCAATAATCTTGTACAAAAAGTAGCCACAGAGCTACCTTTAAATGCAATCGGTTCAGTTGAGCTCTCTTTTGATGAGCCATTATTGTTAGAAAGCTATCAGTTAAATGCAGATACCGGTGGCATGATATTGATCGATAGACTAACCAATGTGACGGTGGGAGCCGGATTAGTCCGTGAAATTCAGCATGATGCGATACCATCTCAAGGAGAATTTAGTCCATTTGAACTTGAATTAAATCAGCTGGTTCGTCGTCATTTTCCTCATTGGGGAGCGCGTGATTTACTGGGAGGAAAATAGTCCATGGCGGAGCTAAAATCCCTGGGTTCTTTGTCACCTACCGAGCTAAATATTGTGTGGCATCAACATGCGATTGAACGTACACAGCGGGAGACAAAAAATGGTCATAAAGCGGCGGTATTGTGGTTTACTGGGCTATCTGGCTCAGGAAAATCGACATTAGCTGATGCAGTAGAAAGGCAATTATTTGCGGCTAATATACAAACCTATCTATTAGATGGCGATAATGTTCGTCATGGATTATGCCATGATCTCGGATTTAATGAGTCTGATAGACAAGAGAATATGCGTCGAATTGGTGAGGTAGCTAAATTGATGGTCGATGCAGGGCTGGTCGTATCGACAGCATTTATTTCACCTTATCGCGCTGATCGGCAGCGGGTCCGCGAGTTATTTTCAGACGATCAATTTATTGAAATTTATGTTGATACTCCGCTTTATATCTGTGAACAGCGCGATCCAAAAGGTTTATATAGTAAAGCCCGAGCCGGTGAAATAGCCAACTTTACCGGTATTGATTCCCCTTATGAACCACCAATTTCGCCAGAGCTGTATATTAAGGGCGAACAACCATTAGCCCAATCGGTGGCGCAAATTATAGATTATCTCAAACTGTTAAAAATAATGAATAGCTAATTAGTTAAATTTTTAAGGGGAAAAGGAAAGATTTTAATTTAAGTAGCGTCTTAACCGCGAGTGATATTTTCACTGGCGGTTTTTTATTTGTTCCTCAGCATTATTTATTTATACTTTAATTTATTTATTGTTATCTTTGGTTTATTCATCTAATTGTCAGCGGTTTATATTCCAGGGGAGTAGCGTCACGCGCAGAGTTATGGGATGATTAGCAGATCATTTCAGGGGGCCGAGATGGGCAAACTAACGCTTTTATTAATTGCGGTACTGGCTTGGCTGCAGTATTCATTGTGGCTGGGGAAAAACGGTATCCATGATTATGTTCGAATTAAAGATGAAGTTGCGGCGCAAGAAACGGCAAATACCCGTCTAAAACTGCGTAATGAGCAATTATTTGCTGAAATTGACGATTTAAATGATGGTCAAGAAGCCTTGGAAGAGCGGGCACGCACGGAATTAGGTATGATAAGACCAGGGGAATCATTTTATCGTACGATTAAAGAGAATCGTGGGCAAAATTAATCGCAGTGGTCATTTTTGCTAGGCTCAATGTATATTAATGACGATATGTGTTAATGAAGCACGCTATTTTCCTAACTTATTTATTATGACTAAATTTAAAATCAATGAGTAACCAATTAACTGATTCTGATACACGTATTGTGGCGTTAATTCCTGCTGCGGGTATAGGTAGCCGCATGAAAACGGCTAACCCAAAGCAATATCTAACCGTCGCGGGTCAAACCATTATTGAGCATACGCTGTCTGCATTGTTGCTGAATCCTAGAATTAGCCAAATTATTATTGCCCTTAGCCCAGAGGATGAACTGTTTTCGAAGCTGGCAGTGGCTAACAATCCACGGATAACTACGGTGATTGGAGGAAAGCAACGGGCAGATTCGGTATTAGCAGGGCTAGATGCTTTGGCGGTAGCTGAAAATAGCGAAAATACCTGGGTATTAGTCCACGATGCAGCACGCCCTTGTTTACATCAGGATGATTTGAATAACATTATTCAATTAGTTGATATTGATAATTGTTGTGGTGGCATTTTGGCCTCTCCGGTCAGAGATACCATGAAGCGTAGCATGCAAAATCGAAGCGTGATTGATCATACCGTTGATAGAAGTGCATTATGGCATGCATTAACACCGCAAGTTTTTCCGCTCTATTTATTACGAAAGTGCCTAAACAAGGCATTGAGTGAACACGCGATTATTACCGACGAAGCTTCAGCTTTGGAATATTGTGGTTATCAACCCACCTTAGTTACTGGCCGCGCAGACAATCTTAAAGTGACCCAGCCCGAAGATTTAGCGCTGGCAGAATTTTACCTTTCTCGAATGAATAAGGAATAAAATAATGAGAATCGGACACGGATTTGACGTACATAAATTTGGTGGAGAAGGTCCTATTATTATCGCTGGCGTTCGCATCCCTTATGAACAAGGATTATTAGCCCATTCCGATGGTGATGTTGCATTACATGCAGCGACCGATGCTATTCTTGGTGCTGCCGCTTTAGGCGATATTGGTAAATTATTTCCAGATACCGATCCGGCATTTAAAGGCGCAGATAGCCGCGAGTTATTAAAAGAAGCCTATCGTCGGGTCTTGGAAAAAGGCTATCGCATCGGTAACTTAGATATTACCATTATTGCACAGGCCCCTAAAATGCTGCCTCATATTGCCCAAATGCGGATTAATATTGCTGAAGATCTGCAATGTCATATGGATGATATTAATGTGAAAGCCACTACGACTGAAAAATTAGGTTTTGTCGGGCGTAAAGAAGGGATTGCATGCGAAGCCGTTGTGCTATTAATAAAAGAAAATGGTAATGAAAAAAATGATTTTAGAGTGGCAGCATGGTAAACCGTTATCTTCTGGAACCTTGAGATCAACGGCCGAAGATTTTATTGTTAGAGAAGATTTAGGCTTTGAATTGGATGGAGAAGGCGAACATTTAATGGTTCGTGTTCGTAAAACGGGCTGCAATACCCAATTTGTAGCAGAACAACTGGCTAAATTTGCACGTATCTCCGCCCGTTCTGTTAGTTATGCAGGACTTAAAGACAGACATGCCGTGACTGAACAATGGTTTTGTCTGCATTTACCGGGTAAAGATGATCCTGACTTTAGCCAATGGACAGTAGACGGTTGTGAAGTTTTAGCTACTACGCGCCAAAAAAGAAAATTACGTATTGGTACATTGAAAGGAAACGACTTTGTATTGACGCTTCGTAATATTGATAATCAAGCAGATGTTGAATCACGTTTACAGTTGATAGCTGCCCAAGGATTTCCTAATTATTTTGGCGAGCAACGTTTTGGCCGTGAGGGTAATAATCTCACGCAGGCACTGCGTTGGGCGAATAATGAGATTAACGTTCGAGAGCGTAATAAGCGTAGTTTTTATCTTTCTGCTGCACGCAGCGCAATGTTCAATACTGTGGCAAGTGCGCGTTTGATGCAAAATATCGCTAACCAAGTGTTATTGGGCGATGCACTGCAATTAACCGGGCGGGGTAGCTGGTTTGTTGCTAAACAGGATGAATTCACTGCATTACAACCGCGTGTTGATAGCCATGAATTGAGCATTACAGCACCTTTGCCGGGCGATGGTGAATTAGGCACTGAAGATGATGCAAAAGCCTTTGAACAGCATTGTTTAGCCGATTATGCCGCATTTATGGCACTGATGCAGCGTGAAAAAGTCTCTAATACGCGCCGGGCTATTAAAGTGATCCCACAAAATATGGCGTGGCAGTGGCAAGATCAACAGACCTTGATTATCGAATTTACTTTGCCGGCGGGAAGTTTTGCGACAAGTTTAGTCAGAGAGTTAATTAATCAAGATAATGCCGACGGTAATAGTGATTTATCTGAATAGTATTATCGATAAATAATCAGAAAAGAGGCGATCAGATATTCTGCTCGCTTTTTTTTTGTATTTAATGCCTTTATGTTATCTATCGCTTGGGTTGCTGTAGGGTCATGATATTATTATGCGATTGTGATGCATGCGTCGATTATCGTATGATAACTGCGGGTTGATAAGTATTGATTCAACGATTATCGCGCTAATAATGTGGTTTTGGGTTCGCTCGAGAAAATTGATTTATTGAAAATAGGTGAGTTCTTGCTAAATATTTTACTGAGTAATGATGATGGCGTTACCGCTCCGGGGATCCAAACATTAGCGGCTGTGTTACGCGAGTTTTATCATGTACAAGTTATCGCTCCTGATCGTAATCGTAGTGGGGCTTCAAATGCGCTGACGCTAGATAAGCCATTGAGAGTTAATACACTAGATAATGGGGATTGGTCTGTTCAAGAAGGTACGCCGACCGATTGCGTTTATCTTGGAGTGAATAAATTATATCGTCCACGTCCTGATATTGTGGTTTCTGGCATTAATCGCGGGCCTAATTTGGGCGATGATGTAATTTATTCTGGGACGGTTGCCGCAGCGATGGAAGGGCGTCATTTAGGATTACCTTCGATTGCCGTATCATTAGATGGTGATACGCATTACGAAACGGCGGCGAAAGTAACGTGTGATTTGTTAAAACGATTACAGAAAAGCCCATTACGCGCCGGTAATATACTTAATATTAATGTGCCTGATATTCCTTATGAACAGATTAAAGGCTATCGAGTGACTCGTTGTGGCAGTCGTCATGCAGCTTCTGAAGTCTATAGTTTAGAAGATCCAAAAGGTAATATGCTGTATTGGCTAGGCCCGGTCGGTGAAATTCGTGATGCCGGCCCGGGAACTGATTTTGAGGCGGTTGAGCAAGGATACGTTTCGATAACGCCATTACAAGTCGATTTAACAGCGTATAAAGCACATTCTTTGATTGAAGAATGGTTAGAAAACGTTGAGGTAAAGCAAGAATGATCAGCGGGGGCATGAGAGAATTATTAGCTCAGTTGCATCAACAAGGTATTAACGATGAACGGTTGCTAGAGGCAATATCTCAGGTCCCTCGTGAGCGTTTTGTCGATGAGGCGCTAGCACATAAGGCATACGATAATATGCCTTTGCCTATTGGTCATGGGCAAACGATATCTCAACCTTATATTGTCGCTAAAATGACGGCGTTATTAGCATTACAGCCAACCGATGATGTCCTCGAAATTGGCACGGGTTCTGGCTACCAAACTGCTATTTTGGCACATTTAGCCCGCCATATTTATTCGGTTGAGCGGGTTAAAGTTTTACAATGGAATGCTAAACGACGTTTTAAACAATTGGATTTACATAATATTTCAACCCGTCATGGTGATGGCTGGCAAGGTTGGGCCTCAAAAGGACCTTTCGATGCGATTATTGTCACTGCTGCTCCAGCTGAGATTCCGATGACTTTATTACAACAATTAAAACCCGACGGGCGTTTAATATTACCGGTTGGCGGAGATTCTCAAACTTTAAAATTAATTGTCCGCAGAGGAAATGATTTTCATACTAATGTGATCGAGAAGGTAAGATTTGTTCCTTTAATTCCCGGAGAATTAGCTTAATTATTTTATTGAGTTAAAGAATGAAAATTATAATCAAAATAAATTTTATGGATTGAGTCAAAATCTTAAATTGCTATATTTGAAGTAATACACTTTTCTATTCACTAATATTTCTGCTTTAATAAGCGAAATATTTTAGTTGCTACTGTTTTTGCTGACATTTTTATAAACAGTTTTGTCCTGCCAGCGTTACCTTCATGGGAGAAGAAGCATGAAAATTATTAGCCCAATAAACAAAATTCGATGGGCGGTCATTTTTTCATTTTCAGGATTTTTAGTCGGTTGTTCAACCCCTTATCATCCTGCTGCACCTATTTCTAGTGTTAATGATAGCCAGGCTAGCCAATCAAGTAATTCACGGATAACTTCTGCGGGTGGAAATAGCAGTGCCTTGCCTTCATCTCCTACCAATATTTCGACGAATAGTCAGCGGCAGGTCAATTCTATCGCGTCTAGTGCACAGGATAGAATAGCCTATAATCGTAATTATGAGAGTATTCAAAAAGGGAGCTATAACGGGAATACCTATACGGTTAAACGTGGTGACACTCTATTTTATATTGCATGGATCTCTGGTAATGATTTCCGTGAGTTAGCACAACGTAATAATATCGATGAACCATACAGTTTAAATGTGGGTCAGGTAATTAATATTTCTGGTGGAAATGCAAATTCTGCTGGTCAGCTCGCAGTAAATACATCGAATAAGGAAAAACAAGCGGTTGATTATCGTCCAGTTAATGAGTATCCTGCTGCAAGTGGTAGTCAAAATTCAGGTAAAATGTTACCGAATAATAAGCCTACCACAAATGTGACTACTACCGCGACAGCCGTGACGACTGTACCAAGCACTTCAAGCACCTCGGTGGCTAAAAACAGTGGTAATGGTTCAGCAATCAGCTGGAGATGGCCTGCTGAAGGGAAAACTATTGAAGGTTTCTCTGATGCGGAAGGTGGAAACAAAGGTGTTGATATTGCAGGAACGCGAGGACAACCGGTATTTGCTACCGCGCCTGGAAAAGTTGTTTACGCAGGAAATGCACTGCGCGGATATGGAAATCTTATAATAATAAAACATAACGATGACTACCTCAGTGCTTATGCACACAATGATACATTGTTAGTGCGTGATCAACAGGATGTAAAAGCAGGGCAAAAGATTGCCTCTATGGGTAGCACCGGAACTAGCTCCGTTAGATTACATTTTGAAATTCGTTATAAGGGAAAATCAGTAAACCCGTTGCGTTACCTTCCGCAGCGATAAACTGGGCGGAATACATTGATATTCTGCCCTCATTATCTAGGGTAGGAGTCACTGATGAGCCAAAGTTCGCTGAAAGTTAACGAGTTATACCACTTTGCCGACGAAAGCCAGCTTGAAGAAGAGGTTTTTGACGAAAGTGCATTAAAGGAAGAAGAGCCCATCACTGAAGTTGATGATGATGTGGAGCTAGCAAAGAATGTCAATCAACGTGTTCTTGATGCCACGCAACTCTATCTCAGTGAAATTGGGTTCTCTCCTTTATTAACTGCTGAAGAAGAAGTGTTTTTTGCCAGACGTGCTTTACGTGGGGATATAGCATCACGTCAACGAATGATTGAAAGCAATCTTCGCTTGGTGGTTAAAATCTCACGTCGTTATAGTAATCGAGGCCTGGCGCTGCTCGATCTTATTGAAGAAGGAAATCTCGGCCTTATTCGAGCTGTCGAAAAGTTTGATCCTGAAAAAGGCTTCCGTTTTTCAACTTATGCCACCTGGTGGATACGCCAAACCATAGAACGGGCGATAATGAATCAAACCCGGACTATTCGTTTGCCAATTCATATTGTCAAAGAACTGAACATTTATCTAAGAACAGCCCGTGAACTGGCCCAAAAACTAGATCACGAGCCAAGTGCAGAAGAGATTGCCGAACAACTGGATAAGCCCGTTGAAGATGTCAGTCGCATGCTGCGGTTAAATGAACGGATCTCTTCTGTTGATACTCCGATTGCTGGAGATTCAGAGAAGTCTTTACTCGAAATATTGACAGATGAAAATGAATCTACGCCAGAAACCACGCTGCAAGACAATAATCTAAAAGAAAATATAGTTAAATGGTTGTTTGAATTAAACGCTAAACAGCGTGAAGTTCTAGCTCGCCGTTTTGGTCTTTTAGGCTATGAACCAGAAACATTAGAAGAAGTAGGCAAAGAGATCGGCTTAACGCGGGAGCGTGTGCGTCAAATCCAAGTTGAAGGCTTGAAAAGATTAAAGGATATTTTACAAGGCCAAGAATTAACCCTTGAGTCGCTGTTTAAAATATAACTATTGGCTAAGTTAAAGCGGAGAATGTTCTCCGCTTTTTTCGATCTATTTTATCCTAATATGCAGAGATTAATTCGCCGCTTCTTTTAAACGATAAATCCACTCTAGCGCTTGGCGTGGAGTTAGAGTATCCGGATTTATGTTATCTAACATTTCAATTACAGGTGATGGCGATTCTTCAGTTAAAAAGGTTAATTGAGGCGTATCGACATGACTTACTGATGAATTATTAGATAGAGTCTCTAATTCTTTCAGTTTCTGTTTTGCGCGTTTAATCACATCTTTAGGCACGCCTGCCAGTGAGGCAACGGCTAAGCCATAGCTTTTACTTGCTGCACCTTCTTGTACGTTATGCATAAAAGCAATAGTTTCTTCGTGCTCTAGTGCATCTAAATGGATATTGACGGCACCTTCTAGTTTTTCTGGCAGATGGGTCAATTCAAAATAATGAGTGGCAAATAAGGTCATGGCTTTAATACGATTAACCAAATTTTCAGCACAAGCCCAAGCTAGAGATAACCCATCGTAAGTTGATGTTCCTCGGCCTATTTCATCCATTAAAACTAAACTTTGCTCAGTCGCATTATGCAGAATATTAGCGGTTTCTGTCATCTCTACCATAAAAGTTGAACGACCTGAGGCTAAATCATCAGAAGCACCAACTCGAGTGAATATTCTATCTACTGGACCAATTATTGCTTTCTCGGCAGGAACAAAACTACCAATATAAGCCAATAAAGTAATTAACGCGGTTTGCCGCATATAAGTACTTTTACCTCCCATATTGGGACCAGTAATGATCAGCATACGTCTTTGTGGTGATAGCGATAATGGGTTAGCAATAAAAGGTTCGGAAAGTACTTGCTCGACTACCGGATGGCGGCCTGCAACTATCTGGATGCCTACTTTTTCAGTCATTTGCGGACAGCAATATTGTAAGGTATCCGCGCGTTCAGCCAGATTATTTAACACATCAAGCTCAGCCAGTGCCTCGGCACTGGTTTGCAGCGCGGCTAAATGGGGCAGTAACATATCAAATAACTGATCGTACAGCGATTTCTCAATAGCTAAGGCTTTTCCCTTGGAGGTCAAAACCTTATCTTCATATTCTTTTAATTCAGGAATAATATAACGTTCTGCATTTTTTAAGGTTTGGCGGCGCACATAGTGGATAGGTACTAAATGGCTTTGTCCACGGCTGACTTGAATAAAATAGCCATGAACTCCATTGAAACCGACTTTTAAGCTTTCAATACCCAGTTTTTCTCGTTCGCGGATCTCTAATTTCTCCAGATAATCACTAGCACCGTCTGCTAATGCCCGCCATTCATCTAATTCGGCATTATATCCTGTGGCGATAACACCGCCATCCCGCACTAAAACCGGGGGAGATTCAACAATTGATTGCTCCAGTAATAATTGTAATTCATCAAACAGCCCAATCCGTCGTTTAATATCTTGCAGATAAGGGGCATCTAGCTGCTCAATAATAGAATGAATATCCTGATAATGCTGAAAAGCATGACGCATACGAGCGAGATCACGAGGTCGCGCGGTACGTAAAGCCAAACGAGCTAATACGCGTTCTAAATCACCAATCTGCCGCAATAATGGCTGTAATGCATCACCCGAAGATTGCAATGCTTGGATTGCCTGCTGTCGGTTAGTCAGTATTTTAATGTTACGTAGTGGCGCATGTAACCAGCGTTTTAACATGCGGCTACCCATCGGAGTAACACAAAAATCAAGAATCGAGGCAAGGGTATTCTCACTACCGCCAGAGAGATTCTGTGTCAATTCTAAATTACGGCGGGTCGCAGCATCTAAAATGACAGAATCAGTTTGCTTCTCCATGATAATACTGCGGATATGAGGCAGCGATGTCCGCTGGGTATCTTTAACATATTGCAGTAAACAGCCAGCAGCACGTAAGGCCTTATGGGCATTATCTACCCCAAAGCCGATTAAATCTTTGGTTGAAAATTGCAGATTAAGCTGTTGTTTAGCCGTATCTAGTTCAAATTCCCAAATAGGACGACGACGCAGACCTTTGCTATTTTCGATTAAGTAGAGGCTTTCAAAATTCTCTGGATATAATAATTCTGCTGGGAGAGTACGCTGTAATTCCGCAGTCAGTGCTTCATCCGAAACAATTTCACTGACAATAAATCTACCTGACGTGAGGTCTAAAGTGGCGTATCCATAGCCTTGAGACTCCTGCCAAATTGCTGCTAATAAATTATCTTGGCGTTCATTTAGCAAGGCTTCATCAGTAATCGTTCCCGGGGTTAAAATTCGGACAACTTTACGTTCGACTGGGCCTTTACTGGTAGCTGGATCGCCAATTTGCTCACAAATAGCAACCGACTCACCTAGCTGGACTAATTTTGCCAGATAGTTTTCTGCTGCATGGTGCGGAACACCGGCCATAGGAATCGGTTGTCCAGCTGACTGACCTCGTTTAGTAAGAGAAATATCCAGTAATTGAGCGGCTTTTTTAGCATCGTCAAAAAATAGCTCATAGAAATCACCCATCCGATAAAACAGCAAAATATCAGGATGTTGAGCTTTCAATTTAAAATACTGCTGCATCATTGGTGTGTGGGATTCTAAATTTTGATTATCAGTCATAAAGTTGTCTGTTTTTACTTATTGAATTTATTTGATTTATTGAACTCTGTGAGTTAAGTGACTGAGTGGATTTTATTTTATCATCTAGAAGAACACAGAATTCGATATCGCATATTAAGGTTTAATGTAGGTTACTAAGGGCATTATCGCATAAGTTCGACATGATAAGCATCAACCTACACTTTTTACGAAAAATCGTTAATTATCTTAAAGCCAGCGCTAAACAAGATAATACCAATGGGTCAAAAAACACAATAGAAGCGAGGCCTTGCCTTTATCTGTAAAAGCTATTGAGGCGATGAAGCCTAATTGTCATGTTAGGACTGATACAGGTGAAAATACAGGTTTACGAGTATCTTGTGGTGCGACGGGTATTAAGATATTTATTTATCGATATAGTAGCCCAGTTACACATAAACTTGTACCGATAAAAATCGGTAATTTTTCTCAAATATCGTTGAGTGAAGCGAGAGTTAAGCTACAAGAATTAAAACAATTACGTCAATTAGGACGATATCCCGCGACAGAGATGAAAGAAGAAAAACAGCATAAAAAGCAAGTTCAGTTAGAACCACTAGAAACGAAATTGACAGTTAAAGCTCTTATTGAGCTTTACTTAATTGAACGTATCGAAGATCGCAAGGGAAAAGACGGTAAAATCATTGCCGGAGCAAGAAAGAAGAAAGGGCAATTCGTTTTTCATTTGGCACCTCTATAGTTGGATTATATACCATTATTAAAATGTCCTGTTTGATTAAAGCAGATCCCATGATCTAGCTTTGCTAGACGAGACAATCATCTTTTCTTCCATTTCAGAGCAACACTTTGTGTTAATAGTCGAGAGCTTAAACGTTCTTACCGTACCTTAATCGCCTGATTTACACGGATTTGCATATATCCGATTTAGCTGCAATATTAGTAATATCTCACTCTTTCGCAATAGAAAAATGATTGATACATACTAAACTAAGCATAAAAATCGTAATAAGT